>NZ_JBNAFJ010000005.1:0-206768 GCF_049707015.1 Microbacterium sp. CH-015
AATCACCACAGACCCCACACCGGGATCGGCGGCCAGACCCCCTCAGCCCGCGTTCACAACGTCACGGGGAAGTACAGTTAGCGCCCGATCACCGGGCAGCGCCCGATTAGGGATCCCGAGAGTGCGGGACTGTCACGATGGCGAGGAGTCGACTCGTTGGCCCAGCATCCTCGAGGGACGGTCCCGGAAGGCGACGCTCGACAGCGCATAGTGGAAGCATGACCGGCTTCACGCAGCTTGCCGATGGACTCGCCATCTTGGAGGCTCTTGATCTTGCTCGGCAGCGGAACGAGCACGCGACCGGCGTCACGTGGTCAGCACTCGATCGCCACGTCATCGACAGGGGCGACCTGCAGATCTTCCCGATCGCTCGCGCAGGCTCCGACGACGAGAGCCGCGAGCGGTTCCGGGGGATGGTCAGAGAGCTGTACTCCGACGCCATCCACTTCTTCGGTGGTGACGCGGTGCACGCCGAGCATCTGCTGACGCCCGACGAAGGCTACGGGAAGACGCTGGCCATGGCCGGAATCGTCAGCGAGAACCGCCTGTACATGTGGTTCATCGGCAACCACGGAGCCGTGCCCGTGGTGACCTCTGACCCGGAGAACAAGTCCACCGTCCTTGCGATCCACGTGATCCCTGCTGAGTGGGAGTGGACGCCGTGGGGTGGCACGAACACCGCACGGGGAGCCTCTCGTGCCCGCACGATGGCCAAGCGCTGCGCAGCGGCAGACCCGAGCTGGGATTGGCCCGCCTGACCCTCTGCGTACCCGAACCTCACGCCGGCAGGACGACCTTGCGCATGACGGTCTTGTTCTTGCCGATCCGGCGCTCGAACGTGAAGCCCGCCTCTTCGAACATGCCCGGCGTCACGTTGTGCAGGAACGACGCCGACACCCGCTTGCCCGGCTCAACGATGTTCGGGAACGACACCACCTCACCTCCGCCCGCCTGCGCGATCAGATCGAGCGCTCCCCGCAGCGCCTCGAGCGCGACCCCCTGGCGGCGATGATCTCGATCGACGAAGAAGCACGTGATGCGCCACGGGGCGGGGTGCGCCTCGCCGGCGTCGTACTCCTTGCGGTGGTAGATGCGGGGCAGCTCGGCAGGGCTGCCGTACTCGCACCACGCGATCGCCTGCTCGCCCTCGAAGACGAGCGCCGCGTGGGCGATGCCCTCCTCGATCATCCGCTTCTTGAACAGCGGGCCACCGGCATCCGCCTTCTTGGTCGTGGCCGTGTCGTCGTGGAAGTAGCTGCAGTAGCAGCCGCCCCACACGCCGTTGTGCTTCTCGGCCAGCGCCAGCCACGCCGGATACGTCTCGAGCGTCAACGCCCGGATCTCGTGCGCCGTCATGGCGCCATTGTCCGCCCGAACCGCTGGGGCCGCCAGGTGCCGGCGGCAGTGCCCGCGAGCCCTCGCGCTACGCCTCGTCCAGCTCTGCGAGCAACTGCACCGCAGCGCGGGCGTACTCGCTGATCCAGCGATCATGGATGCGCTTGATCGGCAGCGGGGCGAGCGAGAGGTGCCGCTCGCGACCGGACCTGCGGCCGGTGACCAACCCGGCTTCTTCCAGTACTCGCAGATGCTGCAGCACCGTCGTCCGATCGAGCTCCGGAAACAGCGTGCATAGGGCCCCGGTCGTCTGCGTCGACTCCTTCAACGCATCGAGTACCCGCCGCCGCACCGGCGACGCGAGCGCCTTGAAGACCCGATCGTCATCGGCGCTCTGGTCCTCGAAGGATGACATGTGATAAAAATACAACATGTCTGAAGCCACTCCGCTCGACGCGCTGTCTTTCACCGTTTCCGGCCGCATCTCCCGGCCCTGCGCAGAGGTCTACGAGGCGGTCGCCGACCCCGCGCAGCTGTCCCGCTACTTCACCACCGGCGGCGCCCGCGGCCGTCTCGAGGTGGGAGCGGACATCACCTGGGACTTCCACGACTTCCCTGGCGCCTTCCCGGTCACCGTCGTCGAAGCCGAACCGCCTCGACGCATCGTCATCGAATGGGATGGCGCCGCCACGACGGGGGAGAAGGGCGTCACGCGAACAACCTTCGAGTTCGAGCCCATCGACGACGACACCCGCACCCTGGTCACGATCAGCGAGTCCTCCTGGCTCGTCACGGCCGAAGGCGCCAAGCACGCCTTCGGCAACTGCGAAGGCTGGACGGGCATGCTCGCCGCGCTGAAGGTCTGGGTCGAACACGGCATCAACCTCCGCGACGGCTTCTACGCGTAGACCGCGATGTCGGCGGCACCGGCGATAGTGGGAGCATGACCACGACGACCTCCGCCCGCGCCGAGGCGCTCGACGTCCTGCGCACCCTCGTCGGGCGCGACGACGCCGACTTCCACGACGGGCAGTTCGAGGCGATCGAAGCCCTCGTCGAGGGGCGACGCCGCGCGCTCGTCGTCTAGCGCACCGGATGGGGCAAGTCGGCGGTCTACTTCGTCGCGACGCTCCTGCTCCGGCGCCGCGGCGGCGGCCCCACGGTGCTCGTCTCGCCGCTGCTCGCCCTCATGCGCGACCAGGTCGCCGCCGCCCAGCGCGCGGGCGTCCGCGCGGTCGCGATCAACTCCACCAACGCGCATGAATGGCGCGACGTACTCGCGCAACTCGACCGCGACGAGGTCGACGTGCTGCTGGTGTCGCCCGAGCGCCTCAACAACCCCTCGTTCCGCGACGAGCAGCTCCCGCAGCTCGTCGCGCGGATCGGCCTCCTCGTCGTCGACGAGGCCCACTGCATCAGCGACTGGGGCCACGACTTCCGCCCCGACTACCGGCGCCTGCGCGACCTCATCGCCCGCATCCCCGCCGGCGTCCCCGTGCTCGCCACGACCGCGACCGCCAATAGCCGCGTCGTGGCTGATGTCGCGGAGCAGCTCGGTGCTCTGGAAGGCGATGGCGGTGTGACGGATGCCGACACCCCGGCATCCGATGTCCTCGTCATCCGCGGCCCGCTCGCGCGCGCCTCGCTGCGGCTCGGCGTGCTGCGGCTGCCGAACGCGCAGAGCCGGCTCGCCTGGCTACTCAGCCACCTCGACGACCTGCCCGGTTCGGGCATCGTCTACACGCTCACCGTGTCCGCCGCGAACGACACCGCGCGGCTGCTGCGCGACCGCGGCTACGAGGTGCGCGCGTACACCGGCCAGACCGACGCCGACGAGCGCGAGGAGTCGGAGGCGCTCCTGAAGGACAACCGCGTCAAGGCGCTCGTCGCCACCAGCGCCCTCGGCATGGGCTTCGACAAGCCCGACCTCGGCTTCGTCGTGCACCTCGGCGCGCCCTCGTCGCCGGTGTCGTACTACCAGCAGGTCGGCCGCGCCGGCCGCGCCACGGCATCCGCCGATGTGCTGCTGCTGCCCGGCGCCGAAGACCGCGACATCTGGCACTACTTCGCGACCGCGTCGATGCCCGACGAAGATCGCGCCGGCCGCGTTCTCGCGGCCCTCTCGGCGGCCAGCGGACCGCTGTCGACCCCGGCGCTGGAGGCGATGGTCGACATCCGCCGCACGCGGCTCGAGCTGCTGCTGAAGGTGCTCGACGTCGACGGCGCCGTCGCCCGCGTGCAGGGCGGCTGGATCGCGACCGGTCAGCCGTGGACCTACGACGCCGACCGCTACACCCGCATCGCGGCGGAGCGCATCGCCGAGCAGCAGCACATGATCGAGTACGAAGAGCTCACCACGTGCCGCATGGAGTTCCTGCAGCGCGCCCTCGACGACGACACCGCCGCGCCGTGCGGCCGCTGCGACAACTGCGCCGGCCCGTGGTTCGCGGCGTCGATCGGCGAAGAGGCGACGGATGCCGCGTCCACCGCACTCGACCGCGTCGGCGTGCCGATCGAGCCGCGCCGGCAGTGGCCCACCGGAGCCGACAAGCTTGGCCTGCCGCTGCGCGGGCGCATCCCCGCGGAGTCGCAGTACGACGAGGGGAGGGCGCTCGCGCGCCTCACCGACCTCGGCTGGGGTGGAACGCTGCGCGAGATCTTCGCCGCCGGTGCCGCCGACGGCCCGGTGCCGCCGAACGTGCTCGCCGCGTGCGTGCGGGTGCTCGCGGACTGGGGGTGGGCGGAGCGGCCGGTCGCCGTCGTGGCGATGCCGTCGCGGTCGAAACCGCAGCTCGTCGCCTCGCTGGCGCGGGGGATCGCCGAGGTCGGACGACTCCCTCTCGCCGGCACCCTCGCCCTCGTGGACGGCGGTCCGACCGGCGGCCCGGGCGGCAACAGCGCCTTCCGGCTCGCGGGCGTGTGGAACCGGTTCAGCGCGGCGGACCTCGACCTGCCGACGGGGCCGGTGCTGCTCGTCGACGACCTCGTCGACAGTCGCTGGACGATCACCGCCGCCGCGCACGAGCTACGCCACGCCGGCGCGACAGCGGTGCTGCCGTTCGCCCTCGCGCTGCGCGGCTGACGGGTGCGCGCCGGCATCCGGCAGGATCGAGACATGCCGAGTTCGTTCACGCTGGTGACGGATGCCGCGGTGTCGCCCGAGGCCTTGTACGCGCTCTCGCTCGACATCGATGCGCACGTCGCGTCGATGCGGCAGTCGGGCGAGCGCGCCGTCGGCGGCGTCACGAGCGGATCGATCGGTCTTGAGGAGTCCGTCACTTGGCGGGCGCGGCATTTCGGCATCCGGTTCACGATGACCTCGCGGATCACCGAACTCGAAGAGCCGACCCGGTTCGTCGACGAGCAAGTGCGCGGGCCGTTCCGGTCGTTCCGGCACGAGCACCGGTTCGAGCAAGTCGGTAGCGGCACCCGTATGACCGACACGATCGAGCTGGCATCGCCTTTCTTCGGCCGACTCGCCGAGCGCGTCGTGCTGGTGCCGTATCTCCGGCGCCTCATTCGGCAGCGCAACGCTCACTTGCTCACGGCGCTCGGCGTCGCGCCGTCGACCGATCCCGAGGAGGTGACCTGGGAGCCCGGGGTCACTCACCCCTTCCGTGCTGCGCAGAGCGAGACGGTCATCGGCCGCGGCGACGCGTGCTGGCAGCGCGCGGCATCCGAGGTGCTGCGCTGGGGCGTGAAGACGCGCAGCGGCTTCGCCGTCGCATCACCGCATGACGTCATGCCGGGGGAGCGGCTCACCATCACCGCGCGCCTCGGGCCGTTCGTCGTGCGCGAGCCCGTGGAGGTCGTCGCGGTGATCCGACAGCCCGACCGCGTCGGGTTCTCGTACCGCGCGCTGCCGGGGCACCCCGTCCGCGGGGAGGAGGCCTTCGTCGTCCATCGTCATGCGGATGCGGTGCTGCTCAGCATCCGCTCACTGACAGCGCCGGCCGCGCGTGGCCCGTGGCGGCCGGCGTATCCGCTGCTGCGGGTGGCGCAGGTGATCGCCCGCCGCCGCTACCGCCGCGCACTGCGGTGACGGGTGCCTGGTGTCATGCGAGCGCGATGGCCGCCCCGCCCACCAATCGGATTCGAGCGGGCGTACACGTGCGGGCGAGTTCAGCGATCAGCTCGCGGAGGCCTCGAACAACATCCGTTCGTTCCAGCCTGACCGGCGCCTGGTCGCTGCGCATGCGCTCACCAACTCGGCCTCGTCAATCCACACGCCTCTCCGGCGTAGGGGTTCGGGCACCCTGTCGGCGTCGGGAAAGAGGCGACCAGCTGTCCACGGATCCCAGCGCCCGTCGGGGAGCCCCTGCACGTCGCTGACCCATGCCGGTGAGGGCAATCCGGATCGAGTGAGCTCGTGCTCAACGATGCCGGCAATCGCGGCATCCCATGTCGGAGCCAGGGGGAGTGGCGGATCGGTCGTCAAAGCCGCCTTCGCGAGCGGGCCCACGCTCTTGAGGTTGCTGGACAGCTGCACGAGCGCCTGTGCGCGATGTGCGTCGTCGAGATCGCGTCGAAGTGTCTCGGCGGTATCGGCTGCGCTCGCGCGCCGACCGGTATCGACGATGAGCAGACGCGCATCCGTCGCGGCGACAAGTGCCTCAACAGTGCTCAATCGCGCATCTCGACGTCCGGACTCGATCGCGTAGATGTTGCTCGCGTGTGTGCCCACCCGTAGCGCCAGTTCGGGCGCGGAGACGCCCGCGACGCGTCGGTGACGGGCGAGTTGCTCGAGCAATCCCATGTGTCGCCCCTAGGTCGAATGCGACCTACTATGCACCCGTCGTTGACGGCCGGCGAGAGGGTCGGCACGTTTCGTCTCGCTCGTTCCTCGCTCGCTCAACGACCGGTGGGCTGCGCGTGCCACGCCGGGACGCGCCGCGCCGTTCGTTGCGGCGTGAGAGATTGGGGACATGACTCACCTCTCCGACGCGCTCCGCCGCCCCGGAGCGATCATCCGATACTCCGACTCCGGCGGCGACGGACCGGCGGTTGTCTTCACCCACGGCGCCGGCATGGACCACAGCGTCTTCGCGCCCCAGCTCCAGGCGGTGCGCGCAACAGGCCGACGGGCGATCGTGCACGACCTCCGCGGGCACGGCGCATCGCCCCTCGACGACGGCATCCGGTTCACGGCCGCCGACGCGCTGGAGGATCTCGCCGCACTCCTCGACGCCCTCGATCTGCAGCATCCGGTGCTCGTCGGGCACTCGCTCGGCGGAAACCTGTCGCAAGCGCTCGTGCGCCGCCACCCCGATCGCGCCGCCGGCCTCGTCGTGATCGGCGCCACCTGGAACGCCGGCCCCCTCACCCCGGCGGAGCGCCTCGCGCTGCGCCTTGCGGCTCCGATGCTCGGACTCATCCCCGCCGGGCGCCTGCCCGGGCTCATGGCGAAGGCGTCGGCCGTCACTCCGGCGGCCGTCGCCGCCACCGAGGCGATGTTCCGACGAATGCCGAAGCGCACGTTCCTGGATGTCTGGCGCGCCACGGTCTCGCTCGTCGACCCCGACCCGGCCTATCGCACACCGGTACCCCTCGGCCTCATCCGCGGCGCCGACGACCGTACCGGCAACATCGCCACGGCGATGCCGCGGTGGGCCGCGGCCGAGGGCGTGACCGAGCACGTCATCCCGCATGCCGGACACGTCGCCACCCTCGACGCCCCGGAGGCGACGACAGCGGCACTCCTCACGCTCGTCTGACCGCGACCGGGCGGCCGCGGAGGGATGCCGGCGCGACCGCCGTTCGCCACGACACGGCGCCGGGCGGGGATGCCGGGATGGCGCGCCATGCGCCCCTAGGCTCGTGCTCATGCGTGGAATCTGGGGCCTCGCCGCCGTCGCTGCTGCCGTCCTCGTCCTGGCGGGATGCGCCGCCGAACCGTCGCCGCGGGCGACACCGTCCGCCAGCACGGCGGCGGAACCCGCCGTGACGGTCGACTCCGTCATCGACGGCGACACGATCGAGACGACCGCCGGCACGGTTCGCATCATCGGGATCGACGCGCCCGAACGCGGCGAATGCGGGTACGACGAGGCCGCCGCGCTCGTCGCGTCGCTCCTGCGTCCAGGGGATGCGGTCATCCTGCAGCTTCCCGATGGCGAGAACGATCAGGACCAGCACGGCAGGCTGCTGCGCTACGTCGACACCGTCGACGGCGTGGACGTCGCCGCCTCGGTGCTGGCCGCGGGGCTCGCCGTCGCGCGGTACGACTCGGCCGACGGATACCCCGCGCACCCGCGCGAGACCGCTTATCGTGCCGGCCAGCTCGCCACCCTCACCGCGGCCGGCGTCGTGAGCACGCCCGCCTGCGCCGCCGCAGAGGCCGCCGCCGCGCAGGCCGCCGCAGAGGCGGCCGCGGCGCAGGCCGCCGCCGACGCCGAGCAAGCGAGGATCGCCGCAGAGCAGCAGGCTGCGCAGCCCCCGGCTGCGCCCTCCGTCGATGAGTGGTGGCGACAGTACTCGTCGTGCACGAAGCTCAAGAAGAACCCCAACGGGCACCCCACGGGGCCGTTCTCGCGGGACAACCCTGCGGAGGCCGCCATCTACGACTGGTTCGCCAACGGCACCGGAAACAATGGCGACGGCGAAGGCGACGGCCTCGCGTGCGAGTAGGGCGAACGCGACCGTGACGCCGACCACGCCCGCGGCGTGCGACCTGGCAGAGTGAGTCCATGACCGACGTCGACGCCGAACTCGCGGCGCTGCGAGCCCGTGCGTACGGCGCGGATGCCGACATCCACGACGATCCGGTCGCGCTCGCGCGGTTGCGGGACCTCGAGGAGCGCCGCCGCATCATGGGGGAGGCGGCCGTCGCGCCATCGGCACCGGCCGCCCCGGCGGTCGGCCCGCCACCGTCCCTGCCCGCGTTCTCGTTCGTGTCGCCCCCGGCCGACACCGACGCCCGTCCGAGTGCCGGCCAGACCCCCGACCCGGACCGGGACGGGGCCGCAGACCCCGCGGCAGGCCCCGCCGCCGCACCCGCGGCATCCGGCACCGCGCCGCGCTCGCGTGGACGCCTGCTGCTGGCCTGCGCCGCCACGGCGCTCGCGACGGCAGCCGTCACCGCCGGGATCACCCTCTGGGCGGCGTCGGCGGGCGCCGAACGACCCGACGCCGTCGTGCGTCCCGCCGCCGACCCCACCCCGAGCGAGATCATCTCCGGTCCGTTCACCGACACCGTGCAGTTCGAGGACTTTCACGGCATGCAGGTGACAGTCGGAACGTCCGCCGGCGATCCGACGCAGCGCTGCGTCTTCGTCGCCGTCCCGCAGGGTGACTTCAGCAGCGGCACCGGCGGCTGCGCGATCGTCCCCTTCGACCCCCAGCTCGACCTCGCCCTCGCCACCTATGCCGGCTCCGAGCTCGCCGACGCGTTCGGCTCCGACGCCGTGCTGCGGCTGCGCGTCGTCGGGGACGAACTGCGCGTCTTCGTCGCCCACGAGCCGCCCGGTACCGGCGCCTGAATCCGCGAGGCGGATCGCCGCGTGGGAGCGCGGCGGGCGGGCGCGCTCTTGGCATGATCGGCGAGTGAGCCGTCGTCCCCGCCACCGCCTTCCGATCGTCGTCGCCACGATCGCCGGTGCCGCCGTGGCCGTCGCCACGGCGATCGCGGCCCTCACGCCGCGTACGCCATCGACACCCCGCAGCGCGGGTCCATCATGCTCATGCACGACATCCAGACCGGGACCGCGCGGGTGTTCGGTCGGGTCGTCGCAGGTCTGCGCGACCGGGGCCTCGTGCTCGTCACCGTCGACGCGCTGTTCGGCGGCGCCGTGCCCGCCGGCATCGTCCGGCACGGCTGAGCGCGGCGGACGGGAACGCGCGGGGCGGATGCGCGTCAGTGCGCGGCGTCGTAGGCCTCGAGGACGGATGCCGGGACGCGCCCTCGCTCGGACACGGTGTACCCGTTGGCGCTCGCCCACTCCCGGATGGGGCCGTAGTCGCGCTGACCGGACCGCCGCTGCGGAGCCCGGCCGCCGCCTCCGCTGCTTCCGCGACGCGGCGCGCTCGCGGTGGAGCGTGCCGAGACCGACCGGGCGGCGGCGATGAAGGGGGCGAGCGCCGCGCGCAGCGCGGCGGCGTTCTCGTCCGTGAGGTCGATCTCGTAGGCGGTGCCATCGAGCGAGAACAGTACGGTCTCGCCGGCGCCCACCTCCAGCACGGTGCCGTCGAGGTCATCCACGAGCTGATGCACGATTCTGCGGGCCATGAGGGGAGCCTAGGGCAGCAGCCCGGCGCGCCGGGCCTTGGCGACGGCGGCGTGGCGCGTCCCGGCATCCAGCTTCGCCATCGCCGACTGCAGGTACGACTTCACCGTGCCCTCGCGCAGCGCCAGCGTGACAGCGATCTCGGCGTTGGTCTGGCCGAGCGCGGCGCACGCCAGCACATCGGTCTCGCGCGGCGACAGCTTCACGTCCAGCGGCTCGACAGCCGCGGCGCCGTCGTGCGAGAGCGCGGCCAGCCGGCGCTCGATCTCGCCGAGCCGCTGCCGCAGGCCGAGGTCGGCGACGTCGGCGCCGATGCGGCGGAGCTCCGCGTACGTCTCCCGCAGCTCTTCGCGCGCCGCGACATCCAGGCTCGGCGTCGCGTCGGGGGAGGGGACCAGCGACAGCCGGCGGTTCACCTCGTCGCGCACCCGCAGCTCGGTCGCCAGGTCCGACGCCACCTGCAGCGCGTTGCGCGCCGTGTTCTCCTGCAGCGGCGACTGCGCCCACGATCCGCAGTACAGCACCCCGCGCGCCCTGCCCGAGACGACTACCGGCACCGCGAACAGCGTCGCGATGCCCTCGCCGAGAATGGCACGGTCGTAGTCATGCGTGATGTTGCGGGACGAGCGGTAGTCCAGCGCCAGCCGGGGACGGCGATCGACGAGCGCACGACCGCCGAGGCCGCGGGTGGCCTGCACCACGAGTCCCGAGATCGAGGGCGTACGGGTGCCGACGATCGACGTCACCTCGACCGCATTGCCGCGCTCGAAGCCACCGAAGGCCACTGGCATACCCGTGCGGGCGGCGAGGTCGCCGACAGCGTGGGTCAGCAGATCCTGATCTGAGGCGAGGGCTTCGACTGCCATCGCATCTACCTACTTCCGGGGGTGACGGCTGCGTCACTCGTTTTCGTAGCGTCGACGATATCACGCGGCCGGTCGAGGACGACCGGACGTGTTCCGTTCGGAGGTGCATCCCCCGCACCGCATGAGGCAAGGAGGCCACATGTCCCATCCGTCCCCCGAATCCGCCCCGCCGGGCGGCATCGACTACGTCGCGGTCGAGGAATCCCCTCGATTCGTCGACCTGAAGAAAAGGCATCGCAGCTTCGTCTGGCCGCTGACGATCGCGTTCCTGGTCTGGTACTTCGCCTACGTGCTGCTGTCGTCGTTCGCGACGGAGTTCATGTCGACCCCGGTGTTCGGCGCCGTCAACGTCGGCCTGCTGATGGGGCTCGGCCAGTTCGTCACGACGTTCGCGATCACTATGTGGTACGTCTCGTACGCGAACCGCCGGCTCGACCCGGTCTCCGCGGAGATCCGCGCCGACCTCGAGGCGCAGGAGGCCGGCCGATGATCCTCCGACAGCTTCAGGGGCCGTGGGAGGCCGCCGCGGCCACCGCGACCGCCGACAACAACCCCGTCCTCAACATCTCGATCTTCGGCGCGTTCGTCGCGGTGACGCTGTTCATCGTCATTCGGGCGAGCCGCAACAACAAGACCGCCGCGGACTACTACGCCGCGGGCCGCTCGTTCACCGGCCCGCAGAACGGCTTCGCGATCGCCGGGGACTATCTGTCCGCGGCATCCTTCCTCGGCATCTGCGGCGCCATCGCCATCAACGGCTACGACGGGTTCCTCTACTCGATCGGCTTCCTCGTGGCGTGGCTGGTCGCGCTGCTGCTGGTGGCCGAGCTCATGCGCAACACCGGCAAGTTCACGATGGCCGACGTGCTCTCGTTCCGTCTGAAGCAGGGACCGGTGCGGATGGCCGCGGCCCTCACGACCCTCGCGGTGTGCTTCTTCTACCTGCTCGCGCAGATGGCCGGTGCCGGCGGGCTCGTGTCGCTGCTGCTCGGCATCCACGAGCAGATCGGCCAGTCGATCGTCATCGGCGTCGTGGGCGTCTTGATGATCGTCTACGTGCTGATCGGCGGCATGAAGGGCACCACCTGGGTGCAGATCGTGAAGGCGTTCCTGCTCATCGGCGGGGCCATCGTCATGACCGTCTGGGTGCTCGCCATCAACGGGTTCAACGTCAACACGCTGCTGGAGTCGGCCGTGGCCGCCTCGGCCACCGACCCGAAGGACGCGATCCTCGGCCCCGGCCTGCAGTACGGCAAGAACCCGTGGGACTTCATCTCCCTCGCGATCGCGCTCGTTCTCGGCACCGCGGGTCTGCCGCACGTGCTGATGCGCTTCTACACGGTGCCGACGGCCAAGGAGGCCCGGCGCTCGGTGGTGTGGGCGATCTGGCTGATCGGCCTGTTCTACCTGCTGACCCTCGTGCTCGGCTACGGCGCCGGCGCGCTCGTCGGCCCCGAGGTCATCAAGGCGGCACCGGGCGGCGTGAACTCCGCGGCCCCGCTGCTCGCGCAGGCCCTCGGCGGGCCGCTGCTGCTCGGCTTCATCTCGGCCGTCGCGTTCGCGACGATCCTCGCGGTCGTGGCCGGCCTCACGATCACGGCCGCGGCATCCTTCGCCCACGACATCTACGCGAACGTCGTGAAGAAGGGCAAGGTCGCCCCCGACGGGGAGGTCAAGGTCGCGCGTCGCACGGTGATCGTCATCGGCATCCTCGCGATCCTCGGCGGCATCGGCGTGCAGGGACAGAACGTCGCGTTCCTCGTGGCGCTCGCCTTCGCCGTCGCGGCGTCGGCGAACCTACCCACGATCCTGTACTCGCTGTTCTGGCGGAAGTTCACCACCCGCGGCGCGGTGTGGAGCATGTACGGCGGACTGGCCGCGGCCATCATCCTCATCGTGCTCTCGCCGGTGTTCTGGGGCACCGAGACGAGCGTCTTCAAGAACGTCGGCGTCGCGATCTGGCCGCTGAACAACCCGGGGATCGTGTCGATCCCGCTCGGGTTCTTCCTCGGCTGGCTCGGATCGGTGACCTCGCGGCGCGCGGAAGACCCCGTCAAGGCGGCCGAGATGGAGGTGCGCTCGCTCACCGGCTACGGCGCCGAGAAGGCGGTCGACCACTAGCGGTCTGTTCTGCACACCGAGACCCCGCGTCGCGACGCGGGGTCTCGGCGTCTGCGCGGGGTCTCGGTGTGGGTCCGCGACCGGCCTACACGGCCGCGGAGTCTGGCCCGCCGGCGCGGTCCGCGCCGGCGGCGGCCTCGAGGTCGAGCAGGAAGCGCTTGCGCTCGGGGTGGCCGCCGTACTCGCCGATCGACCCGTCGCTGCGCACGACACGGTGTGCGGGCACGACGATCGAGATGGGTGTGCGGGCACAGGCCGACCCCGCAGCGCGGTGCGCGCCGGGGGAGCCCGCCAGGATCGCGACCTCGCCGTACGACGCCGTCTCGCCGTAGGGGATCGTGCAGATGGCCTCCAGCGCCCGCCGCGCGAAGCCGTCGACGCCGGACAGATCGAGGGCGAGATCGAAGTCCCGACGGATGCCGGCGAAGTACTCGTCCAGTTGCGTCGTGACCGCGGCGGTCGCCGCCTCGTCGGGCACCGGCACGGCGCGCAGTTGCGCGCTGACCTCGGCGAGTGCGGCCTCGCGGGCGCCGACGGCGATCTCGAGCAGGTGGAGGACGGCGAGGCCCTCGTCGGTCGTGACGACGAGAGCCTCGCCGATCGGCGTCGGGTGCACCGAGTATGCGGCGGAGGGGGTCATGCGTCCATGATGGCGGCGCCGCGGCATCCGCCCGCCACGAGCGGCCCCGATTGTGGACAACCCGAGGCAGAGGCCCGCGGGGGAGAGGGCGATGACACCTCACCAGGTCACAGGCGTCACATCAGCCCCAATCCCGCGACAACCCGCCGCGTTGCGGGTGTCGGCCCGCGGCGGAGCCTAAGGTGTCGAGTGTGTGGCGAGCAGACGGTGGCGCCGTGCGAGGCGTGAGTGACGCCGACCACGGATACTCGGTGACCCCGGCCGACCTCGACCTGTCCGAGCCGGGCGTCGTGGTGACCCACGTGGCCGAGTCCGAGCGGGCGCGCCTGCGCGAGGAGGCGGCGCAGCTGGGCGGCCGCTCGACGCTGCTGCACTACACCGACGCCGGTGACGCGGGCATCGACATCACGAAGGCCCACCCCGGGAGCCTGCCCCAGTTCATCACCGGACGCTCGACGCTGCTGTCGAACCTGTTCCGCGACGAGGTGGCGCTGCGCACCGCGCGCCTCGCGGCCGAGCGCATCGCCGCAAAGGACGTCGAGCTGCGCACCACGCGGGGCCTCGACGCTGTGCACCTCGCCGTCGCGATCGCCGGGTGGCGCATCGGCGGCGTCTCGTACGCCGCGCCCGTTCTGCTGCGTCCCCTCGCCATCCGCCGCCATCACGCCGACTTCGACCTCAAGCTGCACGGCTCGTTCACGATCAACCCCGAGCTCGTCGCCGCCGCGCGCACGCACTTCGGCATCGTGCTCGACGGCCGCGCGCTCGCCGAGCTCGCCTACGACGACGGCGTCTTCAAGCCGCAGCCGGTCATCGACCACCTGCGCGCCCTCACGGCACACGTCGACACCTTCACGGTGCTGCCGCGCCTGGTCGTGTCGACCTTCGCGGACGTGTCCTCGGCGATGGGCCGCGACGCCGGCGACCTCGACCACCCCGTCCTCAACGCCCTCGCCGGACACGACGCCGACCGCGAAGACCTCTCCATCGTGCGGATGCCGCCGCCCGCCGTCGACGCCGATGAGCGCCCGCCGGCCGCGGACCGGCTGCTGCTGGACGCCGACGCGGAGCAGGAGGCCGTGCTCGCGCGCATCGTGGCGGGGCAGTCGCTCGCCGTGCACACGCTGCCAGGCACCGGTGGCACCCAGACCGTCATCAACGCCGTCGGCGAACTCGTCCGCGCCGGCAAGCGCGTGCTCGTCGTCAGCGCCCGCCGCTCCACGCTCGAAGGCGTCCGCCATCGCCTCGCCGGCATCGGCCTGCCCGGTCTCGCCGTGTCGCCGCGTCACCTGCACCGCGACCTCATCCGCGCGATCGCCCGCAACGAGAAGGCCACCCAGCCCAAGGTCGCCGACGTCGACGACGCCCTGGTGCGCCTGCGCACCGTGCTGCGCGACTATCGCGATGCGCTCACGCAGCGGCATCCGCGGGTCGAGGTCTCGCCGCTGGAGGCGCTGCGCACCCTCACGACGATCGCCGCCGGCACACCGCAGCCGTCCGCCGCCACGCGGTTCGACATCGCGACGCTGCAGGCGCTCGGCACCCGCCGCGCCGAGGCCGCGCACGCGCTCGCGACCGCCGCGCGACTGGGGGAGTTCCGCTTCGGGCCCGACGACTCGCCGTGGTACGGCGTGGCCTTCGCGACCACCCAGCAGGCGCGCGACGCGCACGCCCTCGCGGGGCGCCTGCACCGCACCGATGTGCCGGCGATCCTCGAACGCGGCTACGCGCTCATCGCGCAGACGCGGATGCGTCCGTTCTCGACCGTCGCCGAGCTCGGCGCCTACGTGCAGCTGCTGCAGGGCATCCGCGCGTCGCTCGACCGGTTCAGCCTGACGGTGTTCGAGCGTCCCCTCGGCGAGCTCATCCAGGCGCACGCGCCGCGCCGCGACGCGCCGTCGCTGTCGGGCGCTCAGCGCCGGCGGCTGAAGGGGCTGTCGAAGGAGTACGTGCGTCCCGGCATGCACATCACCGATATGCACGAGTCGCTCGTGCGAGTGCAGCAGCAGCGGACGCAGTGGCAGCAGCTCGTCGAGCCCGGCGTCATCCCCGAGATCCCGCTGGGGCTCGACGACGTCGCCGCCGCCTGGCAGCGGGTGGCCGCCGACCTCGGCCAGCTCGACCGGGTGCTCGGACGCACCGAGTCGCTCGCGTCGCTGCCGATTCCGCACCTGCTGCGCACCCTGGCCGGCCTCGCCGCCGAATCCGACGTGTTCGACAACCTCGTCGAGCGGGCGACGCTCCGGGGTGAGCTCGCCGAGATGGGTCTGGAGGAGCTGCTCACCGAGCTGTCGGTGCGGCACGTGCCCGAAGAGCACGTCGCCGCCGAGTTCGAGTTCGCGTGGTGGCAGTCGGCGCTGGAGGCGATGCTGCGCTCCGACCGGGCGCTGCTGGGGGCGAACACCGCCGTCGTGGACCGGCTCGAGCGCGACTACCGGCTCGTCGACGAGGCGCACGCCGCCTCGGCGGGTCCGCTGCTGGCCGCTGAGCTCGCGACGAAGTGGCGCATCGCCGTCGTCGACGAGGCCGAGGAGGCCGCCCGGCTGAAGCAGCTGCTGCGTGCCGGCGGGGCGAACGCCGCCGAGCTCGTCGCCGCCGCGCCGACGCTCGTGCGCACGCTCGCGCCGGTGTGGCTCGCCTCGCCGTACGAGGTGCCGCAGATTCCGGATGCCACCCCGTTCGACGTCGTCATCGTGGCGGATGCCGGGGCGCTCTGTCTCGCCGAAACCGCACCCGCGCTGCGACGCGGCGGCCAGATCGTCGCGTTCGGCGACCCGGTGACGCAGAAGCCCACACCCTTCCGGGTCGGGGCGGGAGCGGCGACCGCAGACGACGAGCCCGAGGTCGACTTCGACGAGGTCAGTGTCTTCGAGCGTCTCACCGAGCTCATCCCCGTCGACACGCTCACCCGCAGCTACCGGGCGGGCGGCGAGGACCTCGCCGAGCTCGTCAACGACGCGTTCTACGACGGCCGGCTCGTCTCGATCCCGTGGGCCGGGTCGTACCTCGGGCGCGGAAGCCTCAGCGTCGACTACGTCGAGGGCGGCACCGGAACTCCCGACCCCGTGACCGGCGCCGTGGAGAGCCCCGATGCCGAGGTCGCCCGGGTCGTCACCCTCGTCGTCGAGCACGCCGTCAACCGTCCGACCGAGTCGCTGATGGTCGTCACCGCGTCGGTGCGCCACGCCGAGCGGGTGCGCCAGGCGGTGGCCGCGGCCTTCGCCGGGCGCTCGGACGTCGCCGACTTCGTCGGCCGCGATACGGCCGAGCCCTTCGCCGTGCTGGGCCTGGAGGAGTCGGTCGCCGAGAGCCGTGACCGGGTGGTGTTCTCCCTCGGGTTCGGCCTCACCAAGCACGGCCGCGTGCTCAGCGACTTCGGCGACCTGTCGGGCGAGGACGGGGAGCGTCTGCTCACCGTCGGCATGACCCGCGCGCGTCGCTCGATGGTCATCGTCTCCTCGATCCGTCCGTCGGCGTTCGACGAGGGACGGCTGGAGTCGGGGGCGGCGACGCTCATGTCGATCCTCGGCGGCATCGCCGCCCGCGCCCGCCAGTCGCGGCTGGAGGATCTCGCCGATCCGCTCACGCTGACCCTCGCCGGGCACCTGCGCGCGCTCGGGATCTCCGTCGACGTCGACTATCGCGGCCGGCTGCCGCTGGTCGCGCAGTACAAGGGCAAGGCCGTCGTGGTCGAGAGCGACTCCGACACGGTGCGCGAGACGCTGCGCGAGAGCCTGCGCTTGCGGCCGCAGGTGCTGCGCCGGCTCGGCTGGCACTACGTCCGCGTGCACGCGTTCGACCTCTACAGCGACCCGGCCGGGGTCGCCGCGCGGATCGCCGCGATCCTCGGCGCCCCGCCGGAGACGCCCACGGCCGACACGGTGACCCAGCCGATCGATGTCCTCGACTGAGGCGGATGCCGGTGATGCCGCCGACCGGCGACAGCGGGTCGTGCGGGTGCGGGGCGCGCGCCGCGCGCAGCTGACCCCCGCGCCAGGGAGCGACCCGGACCCGGAGCTGCCGGCGCGGCGCGACGATGCCCCCACCACGCGGGCGGGGGCATCGGGCCCCAACGACGAGCAGCTGCGGCGGGACGTGCCGCCGCACTACTGACGGGCGCGCTTGTTCCGGAACGGCGTGGGGCGTTTCGTCTCGCTCTTTCCTCGCTCGCTCATCGACCGGTGGGGAGGAACGGCGTGGGGCGTTTCGTCTCGCTCGTTCCTCGCTCGCTCAACGACCGATGCGGGGCGCTCAGCGATCGGTGGGGGAGGCGTTGCGCTCGAGGAGGTCGCGGATCTGGATGAGCAGTTCCTGCTCCGTGGGGAGCTTCTCCTCGGCATCCTCGGAGACACCGGCCTTGGCGGCCTGGCGCTCCTTCCACAGGTTCATCGGATAGACGAACACGAAATACACCACGATCGCCACAGCGAGGAAGCTGATGATCGCGCTGATCAAGTCCCCGATCGGGAAAGTGACCGTCCCGCCCCAGACCGCGGGAACCGGGATGCCGGGAACGCCGTTGTCGTCCGGCTTCCAGAACACCTCGATAAGCGGCGTGATGATCGACGACACGATCGCGTTCACCACAGCGGTGAAGGCGGCGCCGATGACGACGGCGACGGCGAGATCGATGACGTTGCCGCGCATGATGAAGTCTTTGAAGCCCTTGATCACGGTGCGTCTCCTGTCTCCGGCTGTGGCCGGACTACGAGCCCGACGGCGCGGGTGAGGTCTTCGCCTCAGATTTCGATGATGCCGGACTCGGCGTCGAGGCGCCACCCGCGGCATCCTTCTTGCCGCCCGTCCCGCCGGCACGCGAGTCGGTGCGGTAGAAGCCGGAGCCGTTGAACGTCACGCCCACCGACCCGTACTGCTTGCGAACGGGTCCGCCGCACTCGGGGCATTCGGTGAGGGCGGCGTCGGAGAAGGACTGGACGGCGTCGAAGCGGTGGCCGCACTGCGTGCAGGCATAGGCGTAGGTGGGCATGTCTCCTCGGGTGTTTCTTGCGGGTCAGCGTCGATGCGGGGCGAGCACGACGGTTCGGGTGGGTGTCACGACGCCGGTGACCGGCTGGTCCTGGAGATCGCGGGGCACCTCGTCGACGAGCTCCGAGTCGAAGACGACGGCGTACACCGGCGGGCAGTGCTCCATGGAGCCGAGGGTCTTGTCGAAGTAGCCGCGTCCCCACCCGAGTCGCATGCCGGTGGCATCGACGGCGGCGGCGGGGACGATCAGCAGATCGACGTCGTTAACGGCCAGCGGACTCAGGACCTCGCCGACCGGCTCCGGCATGCCGAACAGCCCCTCGGCGATGTCGCCGTCCGGGTCGGCGACGACCCAGTCGAGGAGACCGTCGGCCCGGGTGACCGGAAGCAGGACCCGGATGCCGCGGCGCACCGCGTCGGCGACGAACTCGTGCGTCCCGGGCTCGGTCGGAGCCGACAGGAAGCACGAGATCGACCGGGCGCCGACACTCGCGACGAGCGCGTCGAGCTGGGCTTTGACCCCCTCGGCGGCGGCGGTGCGCGCCGCGTCGGAGCGCTGCTGGCGGCGTTCGCGAAGCTCGGCGCGCAGCGCGCGCTTGGCGTCGGCGATCCCGTCGGTCATGGTCCGATTGTAGGCGGCGTGTCGCGCCCCGCGTCGCGGCGGTGGGCGAGGGGGTGACCCGGCCGGTAGTGTGGCGACATGGCTTCCACCCCCATCAAGGCCGTCATTCCGGCCGCCGGTCTCGGCACGCGCTTCCTGCCCGCGACGAAGGCGATGCCGAAGGAGATGCTGCCGGTCGTCGACAAGCCGGCGATCCAGTACGTGGTCGAAGAGGCGGTCGCCGCCGGGATCGAGGACATCCTCATCATCCTGGGGCGCAACAAGAACACGATCTCGAACCACTTCGACTCCGTGCCCGAGCTCGAGTCGACCCTCGCGCACAAGGGCGACCTGGAGAAGCTGCGTCACGTCCAGGCATCCTCTGAGCTCGCCGACATCCACTTCGTCCGCCAGGGCGAGCCCAAGGGTCTCGGTCATGCCGTGCTGCGCGCGAAGCACCACGTCGGCGATTCGACGTTCGCCGTCCTGCTGGGCGATGACCTCATGGACGAGCGCGACCCGCTGCTGACCAAGATGATCGCCGAGAACGCGGCCTCCGGCCTCACCGTCGTCGCGCTCATGGAGGTCAATCCCGACCACATCCATCTGTACGGCGTCGCCTCGGTCGAGGAGACCGACGACCCCGACGTCGTCCGCGTCACGGGGCTGGTCGAAAAGCCGAAGAAGGAGGACGCGCCGTCGAACTACGCCGTCATCGGCCGCTACGTGCTCACGCCGCGCGTGTTCGACATCCTCGAGCGGACCGAGCCGGGCAAGGGCGGCGAGATCCAGCTGACCGACGCGCTGCAGGAACTCGCCGTCACCGACGGGGTGCTCGGCGTCGTGTTCCGCGGCCGCCGCTACGACACCGGTGACAAGGTCGACTACATCAAGGCCATCGTCCAGCTGGCGAGCGACCGCGACGACCTCGGCCCCGCGCTGCGGCCGTGGCTGAAGGACTTCGCGGCGCAGCTGTGACGTCGCACGGCGCGGACATGCACCGCAGGAAGGGATGCCGGTGGACCTGACCGCGCCGCGCCAGCACGGGTCGGTGGCGATCCGGCTCGTGAAGCAGCGCGACGCGCGCATCCTGCAGTCCGAGCTGCTGAGCAACCGCGGCTGGCTCCGCCCGTGGGAGGCGACGAGTCCTGACGGGCCGGTGTCGTTCGACATGCGCGTCGGCGTCCGGCGGCTGCTGCAGCAGTACCGCGACGGGGGCGGGGTGCCATTCGTCATGGAGTACGACGGCGAGATCGCCGGTCAGCTGAACGTGTGGGGCATCGCCCGCGGCTCGCTGTCGTCGGCGACGATCGGATACTGGGTCAGCGAACGCTTCGCCGGGCGCGGCATCACCCCGACGTCGGTGGCGCTGGCGACCGACGTGTGCTTCCGCGAGATGGGGCTGCACCGCATGGAGATCTGCATCCGGCCGGAGAACAGCGCGAGCCTCCGCGTCGTCGCGAAGCTCGGGTTCCGCTACGAGGGGCTGCGGCGCCGATTCATCCATATCGCGGGGGACTGGCGCGACCACTACGCGTTCGCGCTCGTGCGTGAAGAGGTCCCCGAGGGCGTGCTGCAGCGATGGGTGTCGGGCCGCGCGCCGGCGCATGCCGCGGACATTCCGCAGTCCGACCGGATCGGTTGACACCGGCATCCGATCCACGTCACGGCGCCGCCAGAACCTTCAACGTGAACATGAACCTCAGACACGCGGGGCGCATGCCGGGCTGAGGCGGGCGGCGGCCCTACCGTGGAGCCCATGGGTGGACAGGTTCTCGGCGGCGGCGTGGTCGTCCTCGTCGCCGTCGTGCTCTGGCTGGTCTATCTGCTGCCGTCGTGGCACGGTCGCCATCAGTACTACGCCGCCGAGCGCAACGCCGTGCGGCTGAACCAGGCCCTGCGCGTGCTCGCCGAGACGAGCGAGACGCCGCAGGAGGTGCGGCTCGAACTCAACGCCCGCACCGCCCTCGCCCAACAGCGGCTGGCCCGTCAGGCGCAGTCCGAGCGGGAACAGGCCGAGCTCGAGCGCGTCCGCGCCGAACTGGCGGTGGCGAAGCTGCAGGCGAAGGCCGAAGCGGCCGCCGCCCGTGAGCGCGCGGCGGCCGAGGCCCGCGCCGCGAAGGCCAGCCCCGCCCTTCGCCGCGCCGGGGCGCGGCGCCGTGCCCGGCTGGTCACCACGATCGTCGCCGTCGCGGCCCTCGCGCTCGCCGGGTGGGGCGGCGTCGAGGTGGCCACCAGCGGCTCACCGGTGCTGCTGTGGACGGCCCTGGCTGCGCTTGCCACCTGCGTCGTGCTGCTGCAGCGGATGTCGGTCGTGCGTCGCCACAGCGAGGTACGCGTCGCGGCGCCCGCGACCGTCCGCGTCGCGGCCGACCTGCAGGATGTCTCCCTCGCCTCCGATCGCGTCGCGTGGACGCCCCGAGAGCTTCCCCGCCCGCTCACCGCATCCGCGGGATCGCGCGCCGCGAGCGTGCTCGACGAGGCGGACGCGCGGGAGGCGCTGCGCCGCGCCGCCCTCGAGGAGGCCATGCGCGCGCGGGCCGAAGCGCAGCGTCCGCCGTCGATCGTCGCCGCGCGCGCCGCGCGCCGCGATGTCGAGTTCGCCGGCGGCCCCGGCGCGGGCGACGAGGCGATCGAGGAGCACGTGCGGCGTCTGCTGGAGCGGCGCGCGAGCGGACAGTGACACCCGCCTGACACGCGGGGAGCTCGGCCTGCGATCGCCCGGGGTGTCAGCCGACGAGGACGCGCCCGCCCGCGATGACCAGCTCAGGATCGCGTCGATCTGGACGACCGGGTCGCGATCGATCGTCGCGGGATCGAGCCCGCCGATGTGCTCAACGCCGGCGCGGGCGGCGTCGCCCAGCAACTCGAGCACGCCGGGGCGGCGCAGCACGCCGTCCTGCGGAAACGCGACGATCTGCATCGTGAGTGCGCCGTCGTAGTCCGCGGCCGCCTCGCGAACCGCCTCGATGCCGCGCAGCCCGAGTCCGAGGTCGACGTCGACGTGCGTGCGCACCGCGGTCGTGCCGTGCGCGACGAGCTGCTCGAGCACGTTGCGGGTGATCTGCGCCGATGGCATCCCGATCTCGTCGCGCCGGGCACGCTCGTGCCGGATGTGCCCCTCGGTGCCGCCCTCGCCGCCGTAGGACAGGTCGACGGGGGCGTCGCCCCAGGGGCGGACGTTGCGGAGCAGGGGAGGGGTCGCAAAGGTCACCACCCTTGTCTCGCGCCCTGCGGCACTGCCGGCCGTCCAGAGCACCGCATCGCGCGTGATAACCTAACTGAGGTTCACGGGCCTGTGGCGCAGTTGGTAGCGCGCCTCGTTCGCATCGAGGAGGTCAGGGGTTCGAATCCCCTCAGGTCCACCGAAGAAACCCCCCGCTCGCGCGGGGGGTTTCATGTTTGGGGGGCGGACGTCACACCGCTTTCCTTGAGCCTGAGGCGGCGCTCTCGCGGGCGCGGAGGTCCTTTCGCAGGATCTTGCCCGAGGAGGACTTCGGGATCGCGTCGATGAACTCCACCCGGCGCACCTTCTTGTGCGGGGCGACGTTCTCGGCGACGAACGCCATGACCTCCTCCTCGGTGAGCCCGGAGTCTGGCGCCGGCACGATGAACGCCTTCGGGATCTCCTGCTTGTCGTCGTCGAGGACGCCGATGACCGCGGCATCCATCACCTTCGGGTGCCCCAGCAGCAGCGCCTCGAGCTCGGCGGGGGCGATCTGGTAGCCGTGGTACTTGATGAGCTCCTTGACGCGGTCGACGATCGAGAAGTAGCCGCCCTCGTGGGCGACGGCGACGTCGCCGGTGTGGAGGAACCCGTCGGCATCGAGCGTCTCAGCCGTCGCCTCCGGCTTGTTCAGGTATCCGAGCATGACGTTCGGCCCCTTCACCCACAGCTCGCCCGGGTGGGTCTGGCCGTCCTCGCCGAACTCGGTGATCTCTTCGCCCGTCTCGGTGTCGACGAGCTTGCAGACGATGTTGGGGAGTGTCACCCCGACGGAGCTGACCGGGATGTCGTCGCGCTGGTACGGCATGGCGTGGGAGACCGGGCTGAGCTCGCTCATGCCGTAGCCCTGCATCATGCGCGCGCCGATGCGACGCCCGGCGAGTTCGGCGGTCTCTCCGTCGAGCGGCGCCGCGCCGGAGAAGACGGTGTGCACCGTCGAGATGTCGAACTGGTCGACGATGGGGTGCTTGGCCAGGGCGACGGCGATCGGCGGCGCGATGTACAGGTACGTGCACCCGAACTTCTGGATGATCGTGAGGAACTCCACCAGGTCGAACCGGGGCATGGTGACGAGCGTCGCGCGCTGCTTCAGTGCCAGGTTCAGCAGCACCGTCATGCCGTAGATGTGGAAGAACGGCAGCACCGCGAGCACGCGGTCGGTCGGGCGGAGATCGATGCCGACGCGGCACTGCGCCACGTTCGCGACCAGATTGCGGTGGCTCAGCATGACCCCCTTCGGGATGCCGGTGGTGCCGGACGAGTACGGGAGCACCGCGACGTGGGTCGCGGGGTCGAAGCTCACCTCGGGGGCCGGCCGCCCCTCGGTCAGCAGCTCGCGCAGGTTCGGGTGGCCCCCTGTTTCTGAAGAGGGGGCGCCGTCGAGGACGATGAGCCGCTCGGCGGGGATGCCGACGGCATCCGCCGCGGCCTCCGCCTGCGGCAGCAGGGGACTCACCGTGACGAGCCAGGTGGCCCCGGCATCCGTCAGCTGCTTCTGGATCTCGCCCGGCGTGTACAGCGAGTTGATCGTCGTGACGGTCGCGCCGGCGCGGAGGATGCCGTGGAACACCGTCGCGAAGGCGGGGACGTTCGGGCACAGCACCCCCAGCACCGTGTCGGTGGTCACGCCCCGGGCCGCCAGCGCCCCGGCGAACGCGTCGATCTGCGCCTTGAGAGCGCCGTACGTCGTTTCGGCGCCCGTCCCCGGATCGATCAGCGCGACGCGGGCGCTGTCCTCGGCGCTGAGATCGCCGAACAGATCGTCGTAGATGCTGAGTTCGGGGATCTCGACATCGGGGAAGGGGCTGGTGAACACGGGCGGTCTCCTTCGACGGCGGTGCGCGGACCCGGCGACGCTGCCGGGTGGCTACATCATGCCATCCGGCGCGGACGCGGTTCCACACATCGCGGAACCGCGTGCCGCGCCGGGTGTCGGGCTCGCCCCGGGTCTCAGGCCGACGCGCCCGCCAGCTGCCCGGCGCTGAGACGCTCGGCCGCGCGCTCCTCGGCGGCGGCGAGCGGGGTGATGCCGCGCGCGGCGGCGGCCGCGAAGATGTCCCGCAGGGTGTCGCCGATGCCGGCGACACGGTCCATGATCTCGGCCCGCGTGCCGAGATGCTTGGCCTCCAGGTCGAGGTACACGACCCCGCCGGCGTTCACCACGAAGTCCGGCGCGTACAGGATGCCGCGGGCGGCGAGCCGGTCGGCGCCGGACCGCTCCGCGAGCGGGTTGTTCGCCGGTCCGCACACGGCGCGGGCGGCCAGCGCGTCGATGACGTCGTCGTCGAGCACGCCGCCGATGCCGGCCGGCACGAACACGTCCGCCTCGACGAGGTGCTCGGTGCCCGGCTCGACCCAGCGGGCGCCGAGCTCGGCGGCGAGATCGCGCTTGGCCGGGTTGACGTCGGTGACGGTGAGCACGGCGCCCTCCGCCGACAGGCGCACGGCGAGGCGGCTGCCGACCTGACCGAGCCCCGACACGGTGATGCGCCGGCCGGCGACGTCCGGCGAGCCGGTGGATTCGGCGAGGGTCGCGCGCAGCGACTCGTACACGCCGAGACTGGTCGGACCGGCCGGTTCGCCGGACCCGCCGACGGCGTCGGGCAGGCCCACGACGTGCGCGGTGCGCTCGCTGACGACGAGCATGTCGTCCGTCGTCGAGCCGACGTCTTCGGCCGTGCGGTACGCGCCGTCGAACCGCTCGACGGCGTCGCCGAGGTCGAGGTAGGCCGCACGTCGCCGTTCGGCGTCGAGGGTGGTGCCCGGCGGGAGACAGATGACCGACTTGCCGCCCCCAGCATCCAGACCCGCGGCGGCGTTCTTCAGGGTCATCGCGGCGGACAGGCGCAGGGCGTCGCCGACGGCGTCGCTCCAATGCGGGTACGTCCACATGCGGGCGCCGCCCAGGGCGGAGCCGAGCACCGAGGAGTGGAGGGCGACGGTGATGACCAGGCCGCTGCGCGGGCCCGTGGTCACCTCCACGCGCTCGTGGGTGAAATCGGGCAGGGGCAGGGTGTGCGTCATCGCATCCTCTTTCGGCTGGCCTTGTGGGCTGTGCTCTGCGGGTGCCGCGGCGTTGCGGCATCCGTCACCCATTCTGCCACTCGACGGCCGCGGTGGCGGGGTCGGGCTGGCGGCCGCGGCGGCGGGGTCGGGCCGTCGCGGCAGGGCCGGCTGGCGGCCGTCGCGTGCGAAAAGCAGGCTGGATCGACCCGCCGGCCGCCGCCCGGGCCCCGGAAGGACGATCCAGCCTGCTTTTGAGACGCGGTTCGGGCGATACGGTGGCACAATGACCGAGAATCTGCCGCCCCGCAGCCGCCTGGTCCACGACGCGCTGCGCGCGGCGGGCATCGGCGGCGAGATCGTCGTGCTGCCGGATGCCGCCTCCACCGCCCCGCTGGCCGCGGCCGCCCTGGGGGTGGAGGTGGGGGCGATCGCCAACAGCCTCGTGTTCTTCTCCGACGGCGCGCCGCTGCTCGTCATGACCAGCGGCGCGCATCGCGTCGACACGGCCGCGCTCGCCGAGCGCCTCGGCCGCGGGAAGATCCAGCGCGCGACGCCCGAACAGGTGCGCGAGGCGACGGGGCAGGCGATCGGCGGCGTCGCGCCGACCGGCCACCCCGCGCCCCTCACCACCGTCGTTGACGAGGCGCTGGCGGCCTACCCGGAGATCTGGGCGGCCGGCGGCACGCCCCACACGGTCTTCCCGCTGACCTTCGACGACCTCGTGCGCCTCACCGGCGGCACGGTGCTGAAGGTCGACTGACCGGTCTCGATCACGCCCTCAGGATGTCCCACGCCGTCACGGCGGCTGCGGCCGACCACGCCTGCGGGCGGCACGCCGCCGGGTAGGGCGCGGGACGCGGCAGATCGGTCGCCGCGTCGCCGGCGTGCAGCTCGGGCACGCGGTAGTCGAACGCCTCCGCTGCGGCGAGCATGCCGGCGACGACCTCCCGCGCGGGCGAGGCGAGTCCGGCGCGGGCCATGCCCCGCGCGACGATCGCGGTGTCGTGGGTCCACACGCTGCCGCCGTGGTAGCTCAGCGGCCAGTAGCCACCGGCATCCGTCGACAGTGTCCGCAGTCCGAAGCCGGACGACATCGAGGCCCCGGTCAGAAGCCGCGCCACCTCGGCTTCCTCCTCGGGCGAGAGGATGCCGGTGCCCAGCAGGTGCCCCGCGTTCGTCGTCAGCGTGTCGACCGCCCGGCCGTCGCGGTCGAGCGCGATGGCGGGGTAGCGGCCCTCGGGCGTCGTGACCCAGAACCGCTCGGCGAACCGCTGCTTCAGGCCCGCCGCCCATGCGCGCAGGCGCTCGGCGCCGGGCCGGCCGAACCGATCGAGCAGGTCCGCCCCGCCGATCGCCGCCTCGTAGGCATAGCCCTGCACCTCGCACAGCGCGATCGGACCCGCGGCGAGCGAGCCGTCGCGCCACTGGATCGAGTCGCCGGAATCCTTCCACCCCTGGTTCGACAGCCCGTGCCCGGTCTCGTCGACATAGTCGAGGAAGCCGTCGTCGCCGGCGCTGGCAGTGATCCACTCCAGGGCGGCCTCCAGGACCGGCAGCAGCGCGCGCACCTCGGCCTCGGGCATCCCGGCCGCGGCGGTATCGGCGAGCAGCGACACCCAGAGCGGGGTCGCGTCGACCGTGCCGTAGTACAGCGGTGGCAGCACGATGCCCTCGCCGGGCATCGCGAGAGTCCCCGCACGCAGCTCGTGCATGATCTTGCCGGGCTGCTCCGCCGTCGCCGGGTCGGTCCGCGTTCCCTGCAGACGCGCGAGCACACGCAGGGTGGATGCCGCCATCGTGCTGTCCAGGGGGAGCAGCAGCCGCGCGGCCCACAGCGAGTCCCGGCCGAACAGCGTGAAGAACCACGGCGTACCGGCGGCGAAGAACTCGTCGCCGGGGTGATCGGGCAGGGCGAGCCGCAGGGCCGCCAAGTCGTCGAGCGCGCGGCCGAGCCAGCGCTGCAGGCGCGGGTCGGCGCCCGTGGCGGATGTCGGCGCCGGCCACGGCGCGGGCGTCGCGGCCGCACGGACCACGAGCCCGGCGTCGGCCAGGCGCGCGGACCATTCCGCCGTCGCGGTCCCGTGCGCCGGGACCTCGAGGTCCCATGTCAGCGTCGCCTCGGCGGCCGCGACGCTGACGTCGGCTCCCGGGGCGGTGACGGTCAGGTGTGCGCCGCCGCCGTGCACGACGAGGCCGGATGCCGTGGTCTCGGCATCCGCTGCCGTGGCGCCGGCCGACCCGGCCTTCACCTCCTGCAGCGGCGAGAGATCCCAGCCGATCCGCGCGCGCAGCCGCAGGCGCACCGGCTCGGTCAGGTGGGCGTGCACGGTGAGCGTCTCCGTCGCGACGCCGTCGGCGACCCGTCGCTCGCGCACGAGCCGCACCTTCGGGTCGGGGAACGCGTCGTCGACGCCGCGCAGCAGCGCGTCGAAGCGCACCGTGCCCGCGTCGACGATCGCCGTCGCGACGTGCTCGGGCGCCGCGAAGGCGCCCGAGGCGCCGGCGTAGTCCACCCGCAGGGTCCGGACGAACCGGGTGTCGCCGTGGTAGATGCCGTCGATCGGCGCCGCGCCCATGTCGCCGTCGTCGGCCGACCAGGCCTGAGTCGGGGCCGACAGCGCCACGACGCGATCGGCCAGGAACGGCTGCAGTCCCGCCGTCATCCCTTCACTGCTCCTTCACTGGTGTTCATGATCCGCCGCTGGAAGATGAAGAACAGCACCGCGACCGGGATCGTCATGATCGCGGCGGCGGCGAGCTTCAGCGGATACTGGGTGCCCTGACTGAGCTGGCCCGAGGCGAGCGAGGCGACGCCCTTGGTGAGCACCGTCAGTTCGGGGGACTGGGTCGCCACGATGAAGTGGCTGAGCTCGTTCCACGAGCCCTGGAACGACAGGATCACGATCGTGATCAGGGCCGGTCGCGCCATGGGCAGCACGATCGACCAGAACACCCGGAAGGTGCCGGCGCCGTCGATGCGCGCCTGCTCCTCGACGGAGCCGGGGATCGACTCGAAGAAGTTCTTCATGATGAACACGCCCGCCGCGTCGACGAGGAGCGGGAGGATCATGCCGGCGTACGAGTCGTAGAGGCCGAGCTGGTTCAGGACGAGGAACTTCGGGATGAGCAGCACGACCGTCGGCACCGCCATGACGCCGACGACGAGGCCGAACACGACGCCGCGGCCGCGGAAGTTCAGGCGCGCGAGGGCGTAGCCGGCCAGCGACACGAAGAACACCCGGCCGAGGGTCACGCAGATCGTCACGATCGCCGAGTTCGCGAACCACAGCGGGAAGTCGCTGTGCAGGAAGAGCCGCTCATACGCTGCCGTCGTGAAGGTCTGCGGGATGAGCGAGATGGGGTCGGATGCCGCCTCCTGCTCGGTCTTGAACGACGTCGCCACCTGCACGAGGAACGGGTAGATGTAGATGAGGGCGAGCAGCACCAGCATCCCGTACAGCAGAACCTGACCGCCGATGCTGCCGGGGGTCAGGCGCTTGTGGCGGTGCGGGATCTGCACCGGCGGCTGCGCCTGCACCTCGACCTCGGTCAGTGCCGTCGTCGCGCTCACGACCGGACTCCCTTCGGCTGGTACGCGCGGATCCGGCGACGCGAGACCGGCCGGTCGCGCAGCACCCAGCGCTGGAAGAGCGTGAAGACGATGATGATGAGGAACAGGATGAAGGCGATCGCCGCGCCGATGCCCCAGTTCTGGTTCTGGAATGCGGCGGTGTACGACAAGTACGCGGGCGTCATCGTCGTCTTGGCAGGGCCACCCTGCGTGCCGGTGTAGATCTGGTCGAACACCTGCCAGCATCCGATGAGGCCCAGCGTGATGACGGTGAACAGCGTCGGGCGCAGCTGGGGGAGGGTGATGTGCCAGAACCGCTGCCACCCGTTCGCGCCGTCCATCATGCCCGCCTCGGTCAGTTCGTACCCGACGTTCTGCAGGGCCGCGACGAACAGCAGCATGAAGGTGCCGCTCGTGGTGAACACCGCCATGATGATGAGCGCGAACATGGCGACCGACGGGCCGGCCAGCCAGTCCCACCATGTGATGCCGAGGAACGTCCCCTGCAGGCCCGCCGGCGCGGAGGTCACGCCGAGCTTGCCGAGCAGGATCTGCACGAGACCGCGGGGGTCGTTGAACCAGTTGGGGCCGTTCATCCCGAACCACGCCAGGATCTGGTTGACGGGTCCGGCGAAGGAGAACAGGAACAGCCACAGCACCGTGATGGCCACGGAGCTCGTCACCGAGGGGAAGTAGAACGCGGTGCGGAAGAAGCCGCGCCCGCGGAGGATGCGGCGGCTGACGAGCACGGCGAGGAACAGCGACAGGATCGTCTGCAGCGGGACGACCAGCAGCACGTACCAGGCGTTGTTGCGCAGCGCGGTGCCGAAGTCGCGGGTCTGCAGGCCGCCGCCGGTGGTGATGGTGGCGTAGTTGTCGAGCCCCACGAAGTTGACCGAGGGCGAGAGAGGGCTGCCCCGGCCGCCCCAGTCCGAGAAGCTGACCCAGAGGGCCATCAGCACCGGGACCAGCAGGAACGTGCCGAGGATGAGGATCACGGGCGAGACGAACAGCCAGCCCGCGCCGGCCTCCCCCCGGCGCACCCCGCCGGAGCGGGGGCGCCTGGGAGAGGACGGTGCGGACGGCGTCGCGGCCGAGGCGACGGTGGCGGACATGGTGATCAGCCGACGACGGCCTCGAGGTTGGTCTGGACCGAATCGAGGATCGCCTTCACATCCCCGGTCTTCAGCGACTCCAGCTGGGCGTTGAAGTCGGTGATGACATCGGCCGCGCCCTTGTTGGTGGGAACGCCCTGCGCGTAGTCGGCGCCGGTGAGGAACGGCACGAGTTCGGGGTTGTCGCTCTTCCACTGGTCGGCAGCGGACTGCACCGACGGCATCGGGCCGAACGCCTTCGAGAAGGCCAGCTGCTGGTCGGCCGTCGTGAGGTACTGCACGAGGTCGAGCGCGGCCTTCTGGTTCGGGCTGTCGGCGGCCATGCCCCAGCAGTTCGTGAACTGCAGCGTGCCCTTGCCGGCGGGGCCGGCGGGCAGCTCGACGACCTTGGCCGTGACGTCGGGGTAGTCGCCGAGAGCGCCGGTGATCCAGTTGCCTTCGATCGTCATGGCGCCCAGCTGCTTGCCGAACGCCTCACCGCCCCATCCGGCGCCCACGTCGGACGCGTAGGCGAAGGTGCCGTCCTGCAGGTGCTGCTGCACGTAGGTCAGCGCCTCGACGTTCGCGTCGCTGTTCGCCTCGGCCTTCGTGCCGTCCTCAGAGACGAGGCGGCCGCCGGCCTGCGCCATGAAGGCGCCCAGGCGGGCGTACTCGCCGCCGAAGACGAGGCCCTTCGTGGTGCCGGAGGTGAGCTTGGCCGCGACATCCGCGAGCTGGTCCCAGGTGGTCGGGACGTCGGCATCCGTCAGCCCGGCGGCCGTCCACAGGTTCTCGTTGATGACGAGCTGCAGCGTCGAGAAGTCCTTCGGGGCGCAGTAGAACGAGCCGTCGTAGGTGAAGTTCTTCACGAGCGAGGGGTAGAAGTCGTCCTTGTTCGACAGCAGGTCGCCGTAGGCCTTCAGCGACCCGTTCTCGGCGTACCCGGCGAGCTGGTCCGAGCCGAGGTAGAACAGGTCCGGCGGCGAGCCCGCCGCGAAGCCCTGCGAGAGCTGCTGGGCGAGGTCGGTCGCCGCGACGACGCTCGCGTCGACGCCCGACTCCTTCGACCAGGCCGCGACGGCGTCCTGGACGGCCTTCGTCTCGGCATCCCCGCTCGACCCGATCATGACGGTCAGGGCCTTGTCCGACGAGGTGAGCTCGCCGGCGTCGCCGGAGCCGCTCGGGCTCGTGTCGTTGAACCCCTGGCCGCAGGCTGTCAGTGCGAGTGTCGTGGCGATCGCCAGTCCTCCCGCAGCGAGCAGCGTGCGTGCTGTGTGTCGCTTCATCGCATCTCCTTCGATCACGGTGGCCGCGCCGCGGTGCGTCGCGGCGCTCTCTCGGTGGCCGGCGTGGTGCCGTCTCCGTCCCGGTCTTGATCGTTCAAACCCGTCGCCGTGCGGTGGATTAGATCGTTCAAAATGTGGGATGCTTGCCAAGATAGACGGGACGGTGCGGATCCGTCAAGAGAGGCGACGATGAACAGACCGGCGACGATCGAGGACGTCGCCCGCGTCGCGGGGGTGTCCCGGCAGACCGTCAGCAACGTCATCAACGCGCCGCACATCGTGCGCGAGACCACCCGCACGCGGGTGGAGGACGCCATCCGGCGGCTCGGGTACGCGCCGCACGCGTCGGCGCGGCGGCTGCGTACGCGGCGCAGCTCGACGATCGGCGTGCACCTGGATCCCTACGCCGGCGGCATCTCGGGCGTCGTGCTCGACCGGTTCGTGCATGCCCTGACCGAGCACGCCGGCGAGCGCGGCCTGCGGGTCATGCTGTACGCCGCGCGCTCGCCCGAGGAGGAGATCCGCCGCATGTCCGACCTCCGCGACGGCGGTGACATCGACGCCGTCGTGCTGACCGGCACGTTCCCGGGCGATCCGCGGGCGGAGTGGCTCATCGACCGCGGGGTGCCGTTCGTGTCGTTCGGCCGCCCCTGGGGCGCGGACGACCTCGGCGCCCCCGCGCACCACTGGGTCGACGTCGACGGGGCGTCGGGCACGGCGCAGGCGACCGCCCACGCGTTGCGCACCGCCGGCGCGCGCGTCGCCTTCCTCGGCTGGCCGGCGGGATCGGCGACGGGAGATGACCGCGAGCGCGGGTGGCGCGAGACCCTGCCGACGGATGCCGCGGGCCCGCGCCTGGTGAGCCGCGAGAGCGTCGCCGAGGCGCGCGATGCCGCCGCGGCGGCCTTCGCGGAGCAGCTGCCCGACGCGATCGTCTGCGCGAGCGACTCGCTGGCCGTCGGCGCGCATCTGGCCGCCGTCGCGGCGGGATGCCCGCGCCTTCCCATCATCGGATTCGACAACACCCCGGCCGTCGAAGCGCTGGGGCTTCCGAGCGTGGAGCAGCTGCCGGAAGAGGTCGCCGCCGGCACCCTCGACCTGTTGATGGGGGAGGGCAGCTCCATCACGCAGGCTGCCGCGCTGCCGCACCGTGCGCACGTGCTCGTCACGCCGCGGCTCGTCGTGCGATAGCCGTCCGGCGCGTTACGCCGGGGCGGGGCCGGCCGCGCCGGTTGCCGGGGCGGCCCGGGTGCGCAGGGACGAGCCGGAGCCGTAGAGACGCTGCTGCAGCTCCGCCGCGGCCGCGGTCACCTGCGCGACGACGGATGCCGGGGGCGCGGCGGCCGGGCCGTCGGAGCCGCCGGGCCCGGGGCGGGAAGCGGCGGCCGGGCCGCCGGCGTCGGCCGAGCCGCCGGGCCCGGGGTGGAAAGCGCCGCCGGCGGCAACCGGCCAGGTGACGGCGATGGCCGCGACCGGCCAGCAGGCGTGGTCGTGGACGGCGACCGCGACGGAGCGGAAGCCGAGCGTCACCTCGCCGTCCTCCGTCGCGATCCCTGTCTGGCGCACCATCCGCAGCAGGTCGCGCAGTTCCCGCGGCGTCCGCGGACCGCGACCGGTGCGGTCGGCGAAGACCCCGGCATCCGGGTACAGCGCCCGCACCTGCTCGCGGGGGAGCTGCGCCAGCATCGCGCGCCCGGTCGCGGTGAGGTGGGCGGGCAGGCGCACGCCGACGTCGGTCACGAGCGCGGGGCGTCGCGGCGCGCGCTCCTCGACGAGGTACAGCACGTCGCGTCCGGTCATGACGGCCAGGTGCGCGCTCTCGCCGGTGCGGTCGGCGAGAGCGGCGACGAGCGGGCGGCCGAGGCGGGCGAGTGGCTGCTGCCGGGCGAAGCCCCCGGCGAGCTCGAACGCGGCCGTGCCGAGTCCCCACCGATGCTCCGGGCCCAGATGCACGACGAAGCCGTGCTCGGCCAGCGTCCGCAGCAGGTGGTAGACGCTCGACCGCGGGATGCCGAGGGCCTCCGCGATCGTCCGTGCGGCGACCGGCCCGCGCTGACGGGCGAGGAACGACAGGATCCGCAGCGTCTGGTCGGCGGCGGGCACCTGCGGCGCCGCGGACGTGTCTGGGATCACAGACACAGGATGGCACACCGCGGTGGCGGCGTCGGCAAGCGCGGAGTGGAATCGCAGGATGCCCCGCATCGCCCCCTTCGAGGTCCCCGCCCCCGTCGTCATCGGGGAGGAGCCGCTGACGGTCGCAGGCGTCGTGGACGTCGCCCGCCACGGCGCGCCCGTGCGGGTCGCTCCCGCCGCGTTCGAGCGCGTCGCGGCATCCCGCGCCCTCATCGAGCGCCTCGCCGACGATCCGCAGCCGCACTACGGCATCTCGACGGGCTTCGGCGCGCTCGCGACGACGTTCATCGCGCCGGAGCGCCGACGGCAGCTGCAGGCCTCGCTCATCCGGTCGCACGCCGCCGGCACGGGCGCCGAGGTCGAGCGCGAGGTCGTGCGCGCGCTCATGCTGCTGCGACTGCAGACGCTCGCATCGGGGCGCACCGGCGTGCGCCCGATCGTCGTGGAGACCTACGCCGCGATGCTGAACGCCGGCATCACGCCGATCGTGCGCGAGTACGGGTCGCTCGGCTGTTCGGGCGACCTGGCACCGCTGTCGCACGTCGCGCTGGCGGCGATGGGCGAGGGCGAGGTGCGCACGGCGACGGGCGAGACGGCGGCGGCCGCGGACGCGCTGGCCGCCGCCGGCATCCGCCCGCTCGTGCTGGAGGAGAAGGAGGGGCTCGCCCTCATCAACGGCACCGACGGCATGCTGGGGATGCTCGCCCTCGCGCTCGCCGACCTCGAAGAGCTGCTCACCGTCGCCGACGTCACCGCGGCGATCTCGATCGAGAGCCAGCTCGGCACCGACGCCGTGTTCGCCGCCGACCTCATGGCGCTGCGGCCGCAGTCGGGGCAGGCCGCCTCGGCCGCGAACCTCCGCGCCTTCCTCGCCGGGTCGGCGATCGTCGCGAGCCACCGCGACCCGGCCGTGTGCACGCGCGTGCAGGACGCCTACTCGCTGCGCTGCTCGCCGCAGGTGCACGGCGCCGCCCGCGACACGCTCGCGCACGCGCACACGATCGCGGAACGCGAGCTCGCGGCATCCGTCGACAACCCGGTCGTGACGCTCGACGGCCGCGTCGAGTCGAACGGCAACTTCCACGGGGCGCCGGTCGGGTACGTCCTGGACTTCCTCGCGATCGCCGTCGCCGACGTCGCCTCGATCGCCGAGCGCCGCACTGACCGGGCGCTGGATCGTACCCGCAGCAACGGCCTGCCGCCGTTCCTGGCCGATGAGGTCGGGGTCGACTCGGGCCTCATGATCGCGCAGTATGCCGCGGCGGGCATCGTCTCGGAGCTGAAGCGGCTCGCGGTGCCGGCGTCGGTCGATTCGATCCCGTCGTCGGCGATGCAGGAGGACCACGTCTCGATGGGGTGGGCCGCCGCCCGCAAGCTGCGGCGCGGCATCGACGGGCTCGCGCGCGTGCTCGCGATCGAGCTCGTGACCGGCTGCCGCGCCCTCGACCTCCGTGCCCCGTTGCAGCCCGGGCCCGTCACGGCGGCGGTGCGCGACCTCGTGCGCGGCGCCGGGATCGCCGGGCCCGGTCCGGACCGGTTCGTCTCGCCCGATGTGGAGGCTGCGACCGAGCTGGTGTTGTCCGGTGCCGTGGCGGCGGCGTCGGCAACTCCTTCGATCCGCGCCTGAAAGGGAGGAAAACCCCATGAACTCGACTGACAGCACGCGAATCGAAGGAGTTGGCCACACGCCGTCCGGGCGCTCACCCATTCGCGCGCCGCGCGGCGCCGCGCGCACCGCGAAGAGCTGGGGCGCCGAGGCCGCGAAGCGGATGCTGATGAACAACCTCGACCCCGAGGTCGCCGAGCACCCCGAGGATCTCGTCGTCTACGGCGGCACGGGGCGCGCCGCCCGCAGCTGGCAGGCGTACGACGCGATCGTGCGCACCCTCGACGAGCTCGAGCCCGACGAGACGCTGCTCGTGCAGTCCGGCAAGCCCGTCGGGGTGTTCCGCACCCACGAGTGGGCGCCGCGGGTGCTGATCGCGAACTCGAACCTCGTCGGCGACTGGGCGACGTGGCCGGAGTTCCGCCGGCTCGAGCACCTCGGCCTGACGATGTACGGCCAGATGACGGCCGGCTCGTGGATCTACATCGGCACGCAGGGCATTCTGCAGGGGACGTACGAGACGTTCGCCGCGGTCGCCCGGTCGCTGCGCGAGCGTCGCGGCGGCCGCGACGACCTCGCCGGCACTCTCACCCTCACCGCCGGGGCCGGCGGCATGGGTGGCGCGCAGCCGCTCGCGGTCACGATGAACGGGGGAGCGGTGCTCCTCGTCGACGTCGACGCGTCGCGCCTGCGCCGCCGGGTCGAGCACGGCTACCTCGACGAGGTCGCCCCCGACCTCGACGCGGCCGTCGCCCGCGCGTCGGCCGCGCGCGAGGCCGGCGAGGCGATGTCGGTCGGCGTCGTGGGCAACGCGGCCCAGGTCTTCCCCGAGCTCCTGCGCCGCCACACCGCGGGCGCGGTGCACATCGACATCGTGACCGACCAGACGAGCGCCCACGACCCGCTCGCCTACCTGCCGATCGGCGTCAGCGTGAACGAGTGGAAGGATGCCGCGGCATCCGACCCCGAGGCGTTCACCGCGCGGGCGCGCGCGTCGATGGCGGCGCACGTGGCGGCGATGGTCGGGTTCCAGGATGCCGGGGCCGCCGTCTTCGACTACGGCAACTCGATCCGGCGCGAGGCGGAGCTCGGCGGGTGCGCGCGGGCGTTCGCGTTCCCGGGGTTCGTCCCGGCGTACATCCGCCCGCTGTTCGCCGAGGGCCGCGGCCCGTTCCGCTGGGTCGCGCTGTCGGGCGATCCGGAGGACATCGCCAAGACCGACCGCGCCGTCGCGGAGCTGTTCCCCGAGGATGCCGCGCTCCGCCGCTGGCTCGACAAGGCGGGCGAGAAGGTGCACTTCGAGGGCCTCCCGGCGCGCATCTGCTGGTTGGGCTACAAAGAGCGCCACCTCGCGGGGCTGCGTTTCAACGAGATGGTGGCGTCTGGCGAGCTCGCCGGTCCCATCGTGATCGGCCGCGATCACCTCGACGCCGGCTCGGTCGCGAGCCCCTACCGGGAGACGGAGGCGATGTCCGACGGCTCGGACGCGATCGCCGACTGGCCGCTGTTGAACGCGCTGCTGAACACGGCATCGGGTGCGTCGTGGGTGTCGATCCACCACGGCGGCGGCGTCGGCATCGGGCGCTCGATCCACGCCGGCCAGGTCACGGTCGCCGACGGCACGGCGCTCGCCGCGGAGAAGCTCGAACGGGTCCTGACGAACGACCCCGGGACCGGCGTCATGCGGCACGTCGACGCCGGCTACGAGCGGGCGCGCGAGGTCGCGCGCGAGCGCGGGCTGACCGTTCCGATGATGGATGCCGGCGCATGAGCGCCGGCATGCTGTTCACGAACATCGGCGAGCTCACCACCAACGCCCCGGGACTGGGCGATGACCCCGACGACCCGACCGGTCTGATCCGCGACGCCGATCTTCTCGTCGAGGACGGCCGCGTCGCCTGGGTCGGCCGGAGCGACGCACGCACCCGCGACGGCTCCGAGGGCGATATCGACGTGGTGGATGCCGGAGGGCGGGCCGTCATCCCGGGGTTCGTCGACAGTCACACGCACCTGGTGTTCGCCGGCGACCGCGCCGACGAGTTCGAGGCGCGCATGCGCGGTGAGGCGTATGCCGCAGGAGGCATTCGTCGCACGGTCGCGGCGACGCGCACGGCGACGGATGCCGAGTTGCGCGCTCGTCTGGCGGGGCTCGTCGCCGAGCTGCACGCTCAGGGCACGACCACGTTCGAGGTCAAGACCGGCTACGACCTCACGGTGGCCGGTGAGGCCCGGCTGGCGCGTCTCGCGCGGGAGGTCACCGACGAGGTCACCTTCCTCGGGGCCCACGTCGTTCCCGACGAGTTCGCCGATGACCGCGCCGCCTACGTCGACCTCGTGTGCGGCCCCATGCTCGAGGCGGTCCGGCCACACGCCCGGTGGATCGATGTCTTCTGCGAGACGGGCGCGTTCACCGCGGAGGAGTCCGAGCGGGTCCTGCGGGCGGGTCTGGCCGCCGGGCTCGGCGTCCGCGTGCACGGCAACCAGCTGGGCGCGGGCGGCGGCGCGCGGATCGCGGTGGAGCGCGGAGCGGCATCCGTCGACCACTGCACGTACCTGACCGACGATGACGTCGCGGCGCTCGCGGCATCCGATACTGTCGCGACGCTGTTGCCGGGGGTGGAATTCTCCACGCGGCACCCGTACCCCGACGCGCGGCGGCTCATCGACGCGGGCGTCACGGTCGCGCTCGCGAGCGACGCCAATCCGGGCACGAGCTTCACGACATCGATGCCGCTCATGATCGCGCTCGCCGTGCGGGAGATGAGGATGACGGTCGCGGAGGCGGTGTGGTCCGCGACGGCCGGGGGTGCCCGGGCGCTGCGGAGGGCCGACGTCGGGCACCTCGGCGTCGGGGGGCGCGCGCATGTCGTGGTGCTGGATGCCCCCACGCGCACGCACCTCGCCTACCGGCCCGGGGTGCCGATCGTGCACGGGGTCTATCTCGACGGAGTCCTGATCGGGTGACGACGTCGCCCGCCGGCGTCAGGGGCGCGACCGGCGGCGGCGCAGCAGCAGCACGACCGCGAGGGCGACGACCGCGAGCACTGCGAGCCCGACACCGACCGGAACCGTGAGGTCGATCGAGCTGGTGTCGTTGCAGGGATCCTGCGCGACGACGCACGACGCCCAGACGAGGGTCGCGGCGGTCATCGCGCGTGCCCCGGGGCGTCGAAGCTCCAGCTGTCGGGATCGGTCGCCGTCGCGACTTCCCAGTCGGGAGTCTCCCACTGGAAGGTCGCGACGGCGCAGGTCGGCATGTGCCCGATCGCGCCGCCCGACAGGTGCTCGGCGAGCACCGTCATGCCGGGATCGTGCGCCACGATCACGACGCCGTCCGCCCCGGCCCGACCGCGCGCGCCCGCCGCGGAGAGTAGCTTCGCCGCCGGGGCGCCGTACAGGTCCGGGTCGAGTTCGGGCTCGAGGCCCAGTGTGGCGCCGAAGAACCCCGCGGTGGTGCGGGCGCGAAGCGCCGTCGACGACAGCAGCGCATCCAGGCGCAGTCCGGTCGCCGCCAGACGCCGCGCCGCGGCGGGAGCATCGCGCAGGCCGCGACTGTTCAGCGGCCGGTCGTGGTCGTCGAGCCCGGGGTCTCCCCAGTCGCTCTTGGCGTGACGGACGAGGACGAGCGTGGTCATGACGGATCCCTTCGGGCGGCCAGTCCCGCCAGCATCTCCAGCACGCACAGCGCCGCGAGGCGGACGGTGCGCTGATCGGGGGTGTCGGCGGTCGCGTCGACCTCGACGATGTCAGCGCTGCGCACCCGCGCGTCGCTCGACAGCGCGCGCACCAGCGTGCGCAGTTCGCTCGCCTGCAGGCCCCCGGGAACCGAGGCGGGGCAGGCCGGGGCGACCGAACGATCGCAGACGTCGACGTCGACGTCCAGGTGGATGCCGCGGCCCGCGCCCCCGGCGTGGCCAGCGGTCGCTCCCGAACCGCCCGAGCCGCCGCCCGCGACCTCGAGTGCCTCCGCGACGACGTCAGCGGCACCGCGACGGCGCAGCTCGTCGAGCGTGATGACGCGGATGCCGAGGTCGGCGGCGCGGCGCGTGTACGCGGCGGAGTTCGCGAAGTCCGCGATCCCGATCTGCACGACGCGATGCGGGTCGAGTCCGCCCGCGATGAGCCGTCGCACCGGCGAGCCGTTGGAGACGCCGTCGCGCAGGTCGAAGTGCGCGTCCAGGGTGATCAACCCCGCGGCATCCGCCCCCTCGGTCACGGGGCAGGTGAGGGAGTTGTCGCCGCCCAGCGCGACCACGAGGTCGCTGCGCCCGGCGAGATCCGCGACCCGCGCGCGCACCGCCGCCTCGCCGGCGGGACCGTCGGGGTCGGCGACGTCGCCGGCATCCGCGATGCGCAGCACCTCGTTGAGGTCGCGGGGCTCACCGGGCCCGATGACGGTCGGGCTGTAGCGCGTCAGCGCCTCGCGGATCGCCGCCGGCGTGGCGTGGGCGCCCGCCGGGGACAGCGACGTGCGGAAGGCGGGGATGCCGAGGATCACCGCGTCCCACGCGGGCGCCGACTCCGCGTCCGGCCAGCCGCCGGCCCGGGGCCACAGGTCGTCGTGGGAGAGTGCCATCAGCCCACGTACACCCAGGCCTGGCGACCGCTGGCCAGCGTCACCGCGATGCGGCGATACAGGGCGACCTCGTACTCGTCCGCGGCATCGAGCTCGTCGGCGGTGAGGAGCAGCACCCTGCCGACCACCCTGTCGACCGGACTGCCGGTGGCCCGCAGCACCGGGTGCACCGAGAGACCGGAGAGATCGACGACGCGGGTGTCGTCGATCTCGACGTAGTCGATCGTGTAGCCGGGGAGGGTGTCGGGCTCGCCCGCGACCAGCCGCCCGAACGTGTCGAGCTGCACCTCGGCATCCTGCAGCGTGCCGTAGGTGAACAGGAGCTGATCGCGAGGGAGGTCGGTCACCTCGCCAGGCTACCGCCGGCGCCATCCCGCGGCCAGGAGACCGGGCGGCGGCTACCCCAGCACGGCGTGGGCGATCGAGAAGATCGCGAGGCCCGCCAGGGCGCCGACGATCGTGCCGTTGAGGCGGATGTACTGCAGGTCGCGGCCGACCATGAGCTCGATCTTCTCGGTCGTCTCGGCCGGGTCCCACTTCTCGACGGTGTCGGTGATGATCGAGGCGATGTCGTGCCGGTACCGGTCGACGAGGAAGACCGCGGCATCCGCCACGCGCGTGTCGACGCGCTGCTGCAACGCGGCATCCGTCGCGAGGCGCTCGCCGATCTCGCCGAGCGCGGCGACGATGCGCCGCCGCAGGCCGCTCGCCGGGTCGCCGAGCGCGGTGAGCAGGCCCGCCTTGGCGGTGTTCCACGCCTCGGCGGCGAGCTCGCGCACGCGGGGACTGTCGAAGACCGAGCTCTTCGCGTCCTCGAGGCGCCCGATCGTCGTGGGGTCGTGCTGGAGGTTGTCGGCGAGGCGCTCCAGGTAGCGGTCGATGGCGCGGCGCGCGGGGTGGTCGGGGTCGGCCTGCACGGCCGCGGCGAACTTGACGGCCTCGTGGTAGACGGTGTCGTCGACGAGGCGCATCGCGACCGACGGCACCCACGAGGGGAGGCGCCGCGAGACGAGGCCGCTGAAGGAATCGCGGTTGGCGTTCAGCCACGTGACGATGCTGTCGACGCCGAGATCGACCGCGCCGCGGTGCGCGTCGGCGGCGACCACCCGCGACAGCCACGCGCCAAGCGTCGGGGCCCACTCCGGGTCGAGCAGGTGCTCGCGGGCCAGGTCGCTGATGAGGTCCTGCACCTCGTCATCGCTGAGGGCGCGCAGGATGCCGGCGGCCACCGTCGACGCCTCGCCGCTGACCGTCTCGGCGTGCGCCGGGTCGCGCAGCCACGCTCCGGCCGTCGCAGCGATGGGGGTCGATTCCAGCTTGGCGCGCACGACGCGGCCCTCGAGGAAGTTGGTCTCGACGAACTCCCCGAGGCTCCGGCCGATCTCGTCCTTGCGGCGCGGAATGATCGCGGTGTGCGGGATCGGGATGCCGAGCGGGTGACGGAACAGGGCGGTCACCGCGAACCAGTCAGCGAGGGCGCCCACCATGCCGCCCTCGGCGGCGGCCCGGACGTAGGCGAGCCACGGATGCTGCTCCTGCAGGACGAATGCGATGACGAACACGATCGCCATGACGACGAGGGCGCCGAGCGCGACGCCCTTCATGACCTGCAGCGACCGTCGGCGCTCCCGATCGGCGGGGCTCAGCAGTTCGGTCGGGGTGCGCGCCATCTGGGTAGTCTCGCACGCGGCGTATCCTGACGGAGTGATCGAAGACATCCGCAAGCGCGCGCTGCACCGCACCAGCATTCTCGAGGGCCAGGTTCGGGGGCTCGCACGGATGATCGAGAACGAGGACTACTGCATGGACATCATCGCCCAGTCCCGGGCGATCCAGAAGGCGCTCGCGTCGCTGGACAAGCTGCTCATCGAGAACCACCTGCGCACCCACGTGGCCCACATGTTCGCCGAAGGCGGGGAGCACCGGGAACAGGCCGTCGCCGAACTCCTCAAGGCCTACGACCTCGAGACCCGCTGACCGCGGCATCCGTTCAGGTGGCCGCCGGCCCCAGCCACGCGGCGGCGACCGTCGCATGGGCCGACTCCGGGTCGGAGGGGTGGAACATGCCGGCGAGCACGTCGCGGTACAGGCGGCTGAGCTCGCTGCGGGTGAAATACGACGAGCCGCCGGCGACGAGCATCGCCTCGTCGACGATCCGCTTCGCCATGACGACAGCGCGATGCTTCAGTCCGCTGAGCTTGGCGAACCACAGCGCGCCGTGATCGGCCTGCGCGTCGACGTCGGCGCTGAGCGCGGCGAGCTGCGGCAGCATCCCGTCGTAGGCCAGCGCCATCTCCGCGATGCGCCAGCGGATGTCGGGATCGTCGCTGTACGCGAGTCCGGTCTTCTTCGACCTGCGGCTCTTCGCGGTGTCGACGGCGAGATCGAGCGCGCGGCGGGCGACGCCAGTGTAGACGGATGCCAGGAGCACCTCGAACACGCTGAAGATCCCGAACACGATGGGGTCGGGGTTCGGGCCGGGGTCGACGATCCGCACGACCCGATCCGCGGGCGCGACGGCGCCGTGCAGTTCCGTGGTCCGCGACTGCGTACCGCGCATGCCGAGGGTGTCCCAATCGTCGCGGGTGACGACGGCGTCGTCGCGGTCGACGAACGCGTACACCAGCTTCGGATGGTCGGGATCTGTCGTGTCGAGCCCGTGCAGCCCCAACTGGGTCCACACCGGGCCGAGCGAAGTGAAGATCTTCGTCCCGGTGAACGCATAACCGCCGTCGCCGGTGGGCACGGCGGCGGTGTCGCTGCCGAACAGGACGAGGTCGTTGCCGGCCTCGCTGATCCCGAACGCGTAGACCTCTCCCGCCACGGCGCCCTCCTGCACGAACCGCAGCGTGTCGATGCCGCGGTCGGCGAGCACCTTCGCCACACCCGTCCACACCAGGTGCATGTTGATCGCGAGGGCGGTTGCGGGCGCCGCCGCGGCCAGGCGCTGCTGCAGCAGCGACGCCTCGGCGAGGCCCCATCCCGCGCCGCCGAGCGAGGTCGGAACCAGGATGCCGAGGTATCCGGCATCCGTCAGGTCGGCGAGATCGTCCTCGGGGAAGACGTTGTCACGGTCGACCTGGGCGGCACGGGAGCGGAACCGCTCCAGCAGCTCGTCGGGGAGGATGGCGGCGGGATCGAAGGCGGTCACTCCTCCATCCTGCCCCCGGGGCGGTGCGGGCGGGGCAGGATGAGGAGATGATCTCCACCGATCTGGCCCTGTCGCTGCGCGATGCCGGGCTCGTCTGGCACCCGGCATCCGGCGACCGTTTCCAACTCGACGAGCCGGAGTTCGAGGCCGACGTCTTCACTGTCAGCGAGATGACCATCGAGCCGCGCACCTATCCGACGGGGACGATCCTCGCCTTCAACGGCACGACGGAGTGGGCGCTGGATTCGGTCGCCCTCGAGGACGCGCTGTGGCTGCCGCGCGAGGACCAGCTGCGCGAGCTCCTTCGCGGCGCGTTCCGCAGGCTGGAGCGGCTGGCGGACACGCACCGCGTCGACATCGAGTTCGCGGGGGAGCGGCAGAGTTTCGAGCATCCGCAGCCCGAGGACGCCTACGGACTCGCGCTGCTCGCGGTGCTGCGGCGCATCGCCTGACCCGGCGGGCGGCCGCGACGGCGCGACGCGTCGCAGCGCACGGCGAGGCTCACGTCAGCGCGTCGAGCAGCTGACGCATGGTCTCCTCGGGCTTGTCGCGATGCGGCGAGTGGCCCGCGCCGGCGACCACCGACATCGTCACGACGGGGTTCGCGAGCACCTCCTGGGCGAGGGCGCCCCTGAAGATGGAGTACACCTTCGGGTCGCTCGCGATGACACGGGTGGGCACGGTGAGCCGCGCGGCGGCCTCGCGCACGTCCCACGGGGTGTTCTGCACGCTGGTCTGCTCCACCGCCCACCGGCTGGCCTGCTGCGCCGACAGCGCCTTCAACTCGATGTCGTGCGGGTGCCAGTGCGGATGCTCGGCGCGCACGGCGTCGACCGATGTGTCGGCGAAGGCGCGCTCCTGGCTGTTTCGCACGACCTGCCGGTCGTGGTCGGCGAGATGGATGCCAGGGTCGATGAGCACGAGGCGGCGCGTCCACGCCGGGGCGTTCGCGCTCGCGACCGTCGCCGCTGCACCCCCCAGCGAATGCCCGATCACGAGGTCCCACGGTTCGCCGTCGGGCGCCCCGGTGTGGACGACATCCGTGGCGTACGCGGCGATGGAGTAGTCCAGGGCGCGGGGCGCTACGCCGTGGCCGCGCAGGTCGACCGCGGTCGCGTGCCACCCGGCATCCGCCAGTGTCACGCCGTACCGCCACATGAGGGCGCCGTTGGAGCCGAGCCCGTGGATCAGGAGGGCGTGCTTCGCGGCGTGCGGCGCGCCCCACGCGAGGGTGGGAAGGGTCACGGGCGTCGGCATGGATTCAGCCTAGACGCGCCGCCGAAGTGGGCGTCTCAGGTGATGACGGGCACCGGTTCGGTGTCGGGGATGGGGCTGGCATCGCGGCCGCGCAGGTCGGGGAAGCCGCGGACGAACACGACGGCGACGAGGGCGCCGACGATCGCGAAGCCGGCCGCCGCCGCGTAGGCGCCGGCGCGACCGACGCCGTCGATGAGGAACCCGGCGATCGCCGAGCCGAGCGCCGCGCCGATGAGCTGGCCGGTGCCGATCCAGCCGTACGCCTCGGCCGTTTCGCTGAACTTGACGGATGCCGAGGTCATCGCGAACATCACGGCGAGCGCCGGTGCGATGCCCACGCCGGCCACGACGAGGCACGCGCTGACCCACCACGGCGTCGCGGCGGAGGTGACGTCGCCGACGACGAAGATCGCGGCGACGAGGCCGACCCCGACGATCGCCATGCGGCGCGCCATGGCCCACGGGCCGATCGGGATATGGCCGAACGCGAGGCCGCCCGCGAGGCTGCCGACCGAGAACACGGCCAGCACGAGGCCCGCCTCGAGTCCGCCGTGCCCGAACGTGGCGACGACGGCGGCCTCGACGGCCGCGCACGCGCCGATGAGCAGGAAGCCGATGACGGTCGCGAGCAGGACGACGGGCTTGCCAAGCACCTTTCCGAACGCGCGACGGCTGCGCGGGATGCGGACGCGACCCACCTCCGGCGAGAGGATGAACCACGCGCCGCCGGCGACGAGGAACACGACGATGAGCAGCAGGCCGGGCACCGTTCCGGCCTGCGTGGCCACGAGCGTGATGACGACGGGCGCGAGGATCCAGATGATCTCCTGCAGGCTCGCGTCGAGGGAGAACAGCGGCGTGAGCTGGCGGGCGTTGACGAGCTTGGGGTAGATCGTGCGGACCGCCGACTGCACGGGCGGCGTCGACAGGCCCGCGACGAGACCGAAGACCATGTACCCGGCGACCCCCATCGGAATGAGCGCGAGCGCCAGCAGCGCGGCGGCGCAAACCGCGGTCGTCAGCGTCAGCACGCGGCGCATGCCCCAGATGCCCATCCACCTGCTCGTCACCGGCCCCGAGGTCGCCTGGCCGACGGATGCCGCGGCCAGCACGAGTCCCGCGGCGCCGTAGGAGCCCGTCATCTGCTCGACGTGCAGCAGGATCGCGAGGCTCGTCATGCCGTTCGGGAAGCGCGCCGTCAGCTGCGCCGCGATGATGCGCGCCACGCCCGGCGCGCGCAGCAATTCCCGGTATCCCGCCACCCCTCCACGGTACCGCTCGGCTCCCGGCATCCGGTCACGCGGACTCCGACGCAGGGGAGGCTGTCGCGCGTGCTGCGCGACACGCCGACGACACGCCGAAGGGGAGTTTCCACACCCGAATCCGTGTCGGAGGCCCGGCGTATCGTCCGAGGCTGTGGATGGATCACGACCGGCCCGGTGAATTGCCCGCGATTCAGGCATTTTTCAGGTTCGCAGGATCGCCGCGATCTGTGGATGAAACGGTGGACAAGCTGTGTTGTACATGGGGAGAGCGGTGCAAAACTACACGGATGTAACTACTAGCCCTTGTGGTGCCCCCCATTGTCCGTACCCATATGTAGTATTGGACTCCCGGCGGGGCACTGCCGGAGAACTGGGCAGGACCGAGGGGAGAAAAGGATCGACATGGCGATCACGGTTTACACGAAGCCGTCGTGCGTGCAGTGCAACGCGACGTACCGGGCACTGGACTCGAAGGGCATCGAATACGAGGTCCTCGACCTGTCCGAAGACCCGGCAGCGCTCGAGCGCGTGAAGTCGCTGGGCTACCTGCAGGCGCCGGTCGTCGTCACCGACGAAGACCACTGGTCGGGCTTCCGTCCCGACAAGATCGACGAGCTCGCCTCGCGTCTGGCGTGACCGCTTCCGGTCGCCCTGCGAGCGCCGCGAGACGAAACGCCGCAAGCGATCGGAGACAGGATGATCACGGCGACGCAGGCCCCGCTGCTCGTCTACTTCTCGAGCGTGTCGGGCAACACCGCACGATTCATCGAGAAGCTGGGGATGCCGGCCAAGCGCATCCCGTTGCTGCCCACCGACCCCGGGATCGAGGTGGACGAGCCGTTCGTGCTCGTCACCCCGACCTACGGGGGCGGCCAGGGGCGCGGCACGGAGAAGGGCGCCGTCCCCAAACAGGTGATCCGCTTCCTCAACGATGAGAAGCACCGTCACCTGATCCGCGGAGTCATCTCCGCGGGCAACACCAACTTCGGCGAGCACTACTGTCTCGCCGGCGACATCATCAGCCGCAAGTGCACCGTGCCGCACTTGTACCGGCTCGAACTGTTCGGCACGCCAGAAGACGTCGCCCGCGTGAGCGACGGATTGGAACGATGGTGGAAACTGCAGTGACCCAGGCGGAATTCAAGACCGACGCGCGATTCGAGGGTCTGGACTACCACGCCCTGAACGCCATGCTGAACCTGTACGGCGCGGACGGGAAGATCCAGTTCGACGCCGACAAGCGCGCCGCGCGGGAGTACTTCCTGCAGCACGTGAACCAGAACACCGTGTTCTTCCACTCGCTCAAGGAGCGCCTGGACTACCTCGTCGAGAAGGAGTACTACGAGGGCGCGGTGCTGGAGAAGTACCCGTTCGAGTTCATCCAGCGCCTCAACGACCGGGCGTACGCGGCGAAGTTCCGCTTCGAGACGTTCCTCGGGGCGTTCAAGTACTACACCAGCTACACGCTGAAGACCTTCGACGGCAAGCGCTACCTCGAGCGCTTCGAGGACCGCGTCGTGATGACGGCCCTCGCCCTCGCCGACGGCGATCAGCGACTGGCCACGCAGCTGGTCGACGAGATCATCTCCGGGCGCTTCCAGCCCGCGACCCCGACGTTCCTCAACGCCGGCAAGGCGCAGCGCGGCGAGCTCGTCAGCTGCTTCCTGCTGCGCATCGAGGACAACATGGAGTCGATTGCCCGCGGCATCAACTCCGCGCTGCAGCTGTCCAAGCGCGGCGGCGGTGTCGCGCTGCTGCTGTCGAACATCCGCGAGGCGGGCGCGCCGATCAAGCAGATCGAGAACCAGTCCAGCGGCATCATCCCCGTCATGAAGCTGCTCGAAGACAGCTTCAGCTACGCCAACCAGCTGGGCGCCCGGCAGGGTGCCGGCGCGGTGTACCTGTCGGCGCACCACCCCGACATCCTGCGGTTCCTCGACACCAAGCGCGAGAACGCCGACGAGAAGATCCGCATCAAGACGCTGTCGCTGGGTGTCGTCATCCCCGACATCACCTTCGAGCTGGCGCGCAACGACGAGGACATGTACCTGTTCTCGCCGTACGACGTCGAGAAGGTCTACGGGGTGCCGTTCGGTGACATCTCGGTGACCGAGAAGTACCGCGAGATGGTCGACGATGCGCGGATCAAGAAGACGAAGATCAACGCGCGTGAGTTCTTCCAGACCCTCGCCGAGATCCAGTTCGAGTCGGGCTACCCGTACATCATGTTCGAGGACACGGTGAACAAGGCCAACCCGATCAAGGGCCGGATCAACATGTCGAACCTGTGTAGCGAGATCCTGCAGGTGAACACCCCGACGACGTTCAACGAGGACCTCTCGTACGACCAGATCGGCAAGGACATCTCCTGCAACCTGGGCTCGATGAACATCGCCCTGGCCATGGACGGCCGCGACCTCGCCGGCACGGTGGAGACCAGCATCCGGGCACTGACGGCGGTCAGCGACCAGAGCCACATCCGCTCGGTGCGCTCCATCGAGGACGGCAACGACCGCTCGCACGCGATCGGACTCGGGCAGATGAACCTGCACGGCTACCTCGCCCGCGAGCACGTGTACTACGGCTCGGAAGAGGGCGTGGACTTCACGAACATCTACTTCTACACGGTGCTCTTCCACGCGCTGCGCGCCTCCAACAAGATCGCGATCGAGCGCGGCACCGCTTTCGACGGGTTCGCCGACTCGACGTACGCGTCGGGGGAGTTCTTCGACAAGTACACGGATGCCGCGTGGGAGCCGCAGACCGACAAGGTCAAGGAGCTGTTCGCCGGCATCCACATCCCGACGCAGGACGACTGGCGCGAGCTGAAGGCCTCGATCCAGGAGCACGGCATCTACAACCAGAACCTGCAGGCCGTGCCGCCGACCGGGTCGATCTCGTACATCAACAACTCGACGAGCTCGATCCACCCGATCGCGTCGAAGATCGAGATCCGCAAGGAAGGCAAGATCGGTCGCGTCTACTACCCGGCGCCGTTCATGACGAACGAGAACCTGGAGTACTACCAGGACGCGTACGAGATCGGCTACGAGAAGGTCATCGACACGTATGCCGCCGCCACCCAGCACGTCGACCAGGGCCTGTCGCTGACGCTGTTCTTCAAGGACACCGCCACGACGCGTGACATCAACAAGGCGCAGATCTACGCGTGGCGCAAGGGCATCAAGACGATCTACTACATCCGCCTGCGGCAGATGGCGCTCGAAGGCACCGACATGACCGAGTGCGTTTCGTGCATGCTGTGATGCTCTGACCTGGTCTTTTTTGAGAAGGAATACACGATGACCCCTCCCGAGCCGCTCAAGCTCATCGACCACGTCCAGGCGATCAACTGGAACCGCATCCAGGACGACAAGGACCTCGAGGTGTGGAACCGCCTCGTGAACAACTTCTGGCTGCCCGAGAAGGTGCCGCTGTCCAACGACATCCAGTCGTGGGCGACGCTCACTCCTGAGGAGCAGACCACCACGATGCGGGTGTTCACCGGGCTGACGCTCCTGGACACGATCCAGGGGACAGTCGGCGCCGTCTCTCTCATCCCCGACGCGATCACTCCTCACGAGGAGGCCGTCTACACGAACATCGCGTTCATGGAGTCGGTGCACGCGAAGAGCTACTCGTCGATCTTCTCGACGCTGTGCTCGACGCCCGAGATCGACGACGCGTTCCGCTGGTCGGTGGAGAACGAGAACCTTCAGAAGAAGGCGCGCATCGTCATGGACTACTACCGCGGTGACGAGCCCCTCAAGCGCAAGGTGGCCTCGACGCTCCTGGAGTCGTTCCTGTTCTACTCGGGCTTCTACCTGCCGCTGTACTGGTCGAGCAAGGCGAAGCTGACGAACACGGCCGACATCATCCGCCTCATCATCCGCGACGAGGCCGTGCACGGGTACTACATCGGGTACAAGTTCCAGAAGGGGCTCGAGAAGCTCAGCCAGGCCGAGCGCGACGAGCTGAAGGACTACACGTTCTCGCTGCTGTACGAGCTTTACGACAACGAGGTGCAGTACACGCAGGACCTCTACGACGGCATCGGCCTGACCGAAGACGTCAAGAAGTTCCTGCACTACAACGCGAACAAGGCGCTGATGAACCTCGGCTACGAGCCGATGTTCCCCGCGCAGGTGACCAACGTGAACCCGGCGATCCTGTCGGCGCTCTCGCCGAACGCCGACGAGAATCACGACTTCTTCAGCGGGTCGGGCTCGAGCTACGTCATCGGCAAGGCCGTCGCCACCGAGGACGACGACTGGGACTTCTGACCTCCCGATTCTGACTCCGGCCCGAAACGGCCGGTGAGAGGCCCGGATCCGCGGAATTCTGCGGATCCGGGCCTCTCTCGTGCCTTCTCTCAATGGACAGAGGAGGACAGCAATGAACAGGAATGGCCGTTCGGCGTGGCACGAGGGGGGCACGAGTGCACCTTGCTCGGGAGAGCGGGGTCGCTCAGCAGCCGGAATCCAGCTCTCGCCGGACACCGACGAAGAACTTGCACAACGATGTGCAAGCAACCGCTAAGGTCTGCAGAGTGCATATGAGTTGGCGCGTCTTCACGCGAGACATCGGTCGCCTGGCGCGCGCCCGCAAGACGTGGGTGATCGTCGTCGGTGTGCTCGTCACCCCGGCCTTGTACGCATGGTTCAACATCAACGCGTTCTGGGATCCGTATTCGAACACCTCGAACATCGGCGTCGCGGTGGTCAACCTCGACGAGGGAGCGACCTCCGATCTCACCGGCTCCGTCGACGTCGGCGCACAGGTGGTCGAGCAGCTGGAGGACAACGACCAACTCGGCTGGCAGTTCATGAGTGAGGCCGCGGCCCACGACGCAGTCGCCTCGGGTGCCGTGTACGCCGCGATCGTCATCCCCGCCGACTTCAGCAGCGACCTGCTCAGCATCACGTCCGGCGAATTCACACAGCCCGCCCTCATCTACTACGTCAACGAGAAGTCCAGCGCGATCGCTCCGAAGGTCACCGATGTGGGAGCCTCGACCCTAGATCGGCAGATCACCCAGGCCTTCACGGAACAGGTCGCGGAAGCGGCGACCCAGGCGCTCAAGAACGCCGGAGACTCCGCGGAGCAGGGCTTGCTTACGGCGCGCGGCGACGCGTTGAGCGCGCTGGACGAGGCGGCGGAGACGATCGGGGCCGCGCGCCAGGACATCGCCGATCTGAACAGCGGGCTGGCGGATTCGCGCGACACGCTATCGTCGGCACGGGCGACGCTCGACGACGCCGACCAGACCCTGCAGGACGTGCAGACCGCGATCGCGCAGGCCCAGACGATCATCGACGAGGCGCAGCAGGAGATCCTCGTCTTCACGGATGCCGCGACGTCCGCGTACGTGGACGGGGTGACGGCGCTGGCGAATGCCTCGGCGTCCGTGCGCGTCTCGATGACCGACCTGAACCGGGCGCTGCAACAAGCCGGCACCGGCGTGGATACCGCGATCGACGAGGTCTCCGCCGTGGTCGAAGCGAATGCGGCCGCGATCGCGAAGCTCCAGGAGATCGTGGACGGCGCGGGCGTCGACGCGGAGACCGCGCAGCGGCTCACCGAGGTGATCTCCGCGCTCGAGCAGCGCAACCAGACCGATCAGAAGCTGCTGGCAGATCTGAAAGCGCTCAACAGCGGTGTGGCGGACACGATCGCCGCGATCCAGGCATCCGTCGACGCCGTCGACTCAGCGCTGACACAGGCGCAGGCGGCGGCGACCAATCTGCGCGACGTCCTCACCACCTCCGTGCCCGGGCTCAATCGTGCGATGTCCGCCCTCTCGGCGGCGGCCGGGTCGTTCTCGGCCGCAGTGCAGGCGCAGCGAGGGCAGCTCACCCAGGCCGACCTGCTGCTCGCGGGTCTCGATACACAGCTGGCCTCGACCTCGAACGCGCTGACGAGTCTCGACGGCGACCTCGCGAGCATCCAGGACGGACTCGGGGTGGCGCGCACCGACCTGGTCGCCCTGAGCGCGGCCTCTGTCTGGTCGGGGCTGAGTACACTGACGGGGCTGGACCCGGAGCAGATCGCGCAGTTCATCGCCGAGCCCGTGCAGGTCGATGAGAACGTGCTGTTCCCGGTGGCGTCCTACGGCTCGGCGATGGCGGCGCTGTTCACCAATCTCTCGCTCTGGATCGGCGCGTTCGTGCTCATGGTGATCTTCAAGACCGAGGTGGACGCCGAAGGGGTGGCGGGGATCACGGTGCGCCAGGCGTACGTGGGCCGGTTCCTGCTGTTCGCGATGCTCGCCGTCGCGCAGGCGCTGATCGTCTGCATCGGCAACCTCGTCATCGGCATCCAGACGGTCAGCGCCGTCGCCTACGTCGGCACTGGCGTGCTGGTCGCGCTCGCCTACGTCAGCATCATCTACGCGCTCTGCGTGTCGTTCGGGCATGTCGGTCGCGGGCTGTGCATCCTGCTCGTGATCATGCAGATCCCGGGGGCGTCGGGGCTGTACCCGATCGAGATGATGCCCGGATTCTTCCGCGCGATATACCCCGTGCTGCCTTTCACGTACGGCATCGACGCGATGCGCGAGACCATCGCCGGGTTCTACGGCGCCCACTACTGGCGCTTCATCGGCACCCTGGCCGTCTTCGTCGCGCTCGCGTTCCTGCTCGGGCTCGTGCTGCGGCGCCGCTTGGCGAACCTGAACCGGGTGTTCAACCGCGAGATCGCCGCCACCGATCTGCTGATCGCGGAGGACGTGCAGATCACCGGGGGCGGCTACCGCCTGACGCACATCCTGCACGCGCTGTCGGACCGACAGGAGTACGGTCACGACCTGCGACGGCGCGCCGGTTCGTTCAGTCGCCGCTACGGGTCGTTGCTGAAGGCGACCGTTCTCACCGGAGTCGCCGGGCTCGCTGTGCTCGGCGTGATCGCGTGGCTGGTCCCGGGGGGCAAGGCGACGATGCTCGGCATCTGGGTGGTGTGGTGCCTGCTGCTCATCGCCGTGCTCGTCATCCTCGAGTATGTCAAGCAGAGCTTCGAGTCCGCGCAGGAGCTCGTGGGCATGGGGGACGCCGAGCTCCGCCAGGCGCTGGAGGACGGACCACGCGGGGCGGGCAACCGCACGAGCGCGGTGGGCGCGGACGCGCCGTCCACGTCGACGCCAGACACGCCGACCGCCGACGCTCAGCAGCTGGTCGCCGAAGACATTGGGACGGCCGACCCGCTCGACGGATCACGGTCCGCGGATGTCGCCGCGGGCGCACCCCGCGACGAGAGCGCCGACGAGCCGGACGCCGCGGGTCCGGACGCCGACGGCCCGGAGGCCGACGGGGCGGATGACGCCGAGCCGGTCGAGGACGACGGTGTGGATGCGATCACGTCGCTGCTGGACGCCGGACCGGCCGACGAGGCCGAGCCTTCCACCCCCTCGGCATCCGGCGCGGACACCGACGATCAGACCGGCTTGGGTGATCAGACCGACCCGGGCGATCAGGCCGGTGCAGCGGGGAGCGACAGAGTATGAGAGACATCCTCCGCCTCGTCCGCCGCGACCTGCGGCACGCGACATCCCACGTCATGGCCGTCATCGTCCTGTTCGGTCTGGTCGTGATCCCCTCGCTGTTCACCTGGTTCAACGTCATCGCCAGCTGGGATCCCTTCTCGAACGTCAAGAACCTGAAGGTGGCGGTCGCGAGCACCGACGACGGGTACCAGAGCGACCTCGTGCCGATCCGGATCAACGTGGGGGAGCAGGTCCTGTCGGCATTGCGCGCGAACGACGACCTCGACTGGGTTATCACCACCGAGGAGGACGCCATCGACGGCACCCGCTCGGGTGCCTACTACGCCGCGATCGTCCTACCGCCCTCGTTCAGCGCCGACATGCTGACCTTCTACGCCGATGGGGCGCAGCGCACGCACATCGCCTACTACACCAACGAGAAGAAGAACGCGCTGGCGCCGAAGATCACCGGGCAGGGCGCCGAAGGCCTGTCCGCGCAGATCAGCGAGACGTTCACCCGGACGCTGAGCGACATCGCGCTCAGTCTCTTGTCGTCGCTGAGCGACTACCTCGCCGACGGCGACACGCAGGCCACCCTCGCCCGTATGGAGGCCCGGGTGGGAGCCCTGGCGACGCAGCTCCGTGCCGGCGCGCACACTGCCGACATGTTCACCGCGCTGATCGGCTCGAGCATCCCGCTGGCCGACAGTGCCTCCAACCTGATCACGGCATCCGGCAGCGCGCTGAACGACGCTGCCGGCGCCGTGGGCGACGGCAGCGCGGCGATCGACAGCCTGAAGTCAGAGCTCAGCGCGGCCTCGAAGGCGCTCTCGGACGCGATCGGCTCGACGAACGACGCCTACGACGCGGTCGCCGACTCCATCGACGAGCTGTTCACCCAGGTCGATGGCCTCACGGGCGCGCAGGTGCAGGTCATCGAGACGCTCGCCACCGCGGTCCAGCAGCAGATCGACCGATACACCGCCCTGCGCGACACGCTCGAGACGGAGATCGGCCCCAGCCTCCCCGCGTCGGCGCAGCAGGACCTCGCAGCCGTCATCGACATCCTCGACGACGCCATCGCCCGCCAGCAGAACGTGCATGACCTGCTCACCCAGGCCGCCGACGACATCGCCTCCGGAGGCGCCGCCGCCCAGGCGTCGCGTCAGCAGATCCTCGACGCCATCGACGACGCCCAGGCGGCACTGGCCGCGGCACAGGACACCTACGACTCGCAGCTCAAGCCGCAACTGGACCAGCTGGCGGCGACCCTCGAGACCATCGGCGACGACATGGCCACCGTCAAGTCGGATCTCGCCGGGCTCGCCGGGGCATCCGGCGGCGTGAGCACCGCGCTCACGCGCGCGCAGGGCGTGACGTCGCACATCGCCACCTCGCTCGGCGAGGCCGCCGACACGTTCGATCGCGTGCAGGGGGCGCTCGTGAAGGCCGCCGACACGGGCGACTTCGACGAGCTCAGCGCCCTCATCGGCGCCGACCCGAGCGTGCTCGCGGCGGCCCTCGCCGAACCCGTGCGGGTGGACCGGACGCCGGTGTATCCGGTGGTCGGCTTCGGAGCGGGCATGGCGCCCCTCTACACGGTGCTCTCGCTGTGGGTCGGTGCCCTGCTGATGACGGTCGCGATCCGCGTCGACGTGAACCGGCGCACGCTCGACACGTCCGCCGAACTCAGCCCCACGCAGAAGTATCTCGGCCGCTACGGCATCTTCGCCCTCCTGGGCCTTGCGCAGAGCACGCTGGTGACCGTCGGCCTGGTCCTGTTCGTGCAGATCGATCCCGTGCATCCGTTTCTGTTCATCCTCGCCGGGTGGGTGTCGTCGCTGGTGTTCACGCTGATCATCTACACCGCCGTCGTCGCTTTCGGAAACGCGGGCAAGGCCCTCTCCGTGCTGCTGCTGGTCATCCAGATCTCCGGCTCCGGCGGAGCGTACCCGCTGCAACTGCTGCCGCAGTGGTTCCAGAGCGTCAGTCCGTTCCTTCCCGCCACGCATGCCATCAACGCGATGCGCGCCGCGATCGCGGGGACGTACGGTGCCGACTACTGGGTGTCACTGGGCCTGCTCGCAGCGTTCATCCTCCCCGCGCTGCTGCTGGGGCTGGTGCTGCGCCGCCCGCTCATCTCCTTCAACCGCGGCCTCGCCGAGGCGCTCGAGTCGACGAAGCTCATGTAGGGGGCGCCACTGATGAAGACCACGCCGAGGATCTCCGCTCCGGCATCGACACCACGGCTCAACGTTCGTCGAGACGCCGTGGCGAATCGCGATGCGCTCCTGCGGGCCGCGCAAACGGTCCTGGCCTCCGATCCGCACGCATCGCTCGACACGATCGCGCGTGCTGCCGGGCTGTCGCGGCGGGCGCTGTACGGCCACTTTCCCGATCGCGACTCGCTGTTGCGCGCGGTGATCGCGGTGGGAGCACAGCGGTTCAACCGGATCGCCGACCTCACCGGTGATCCCGATCCGCGCATCGCGCTCGCTCACCTCGCCGTTCGGCTGTGGCAGGAAGCGTCTATCGTGCGTGCCTCTGCCAACATCGCGCTGGACGACGCCCATGTCGCCGATACGGTGCGCGCGCTGAGCCCCTTGCGGCGTCGGGTTCGGCAGCTCACGCGGGAGGGTGTCGAGTTGGGTGCCTTCCGCCGGGACATCGCCCCACCCCTGCTCGCCGTCCTGGTGGAGGAGACCGCACGGGCCACCCTTCGTTCGCCTGACCTCTCGGCGGACGGCGCGGCGCCGGTCGTCGTTCGCGTCGTGCTGAGCGTTGTCGGCCTCTCGTGGATCGAGCAGGTCGCGGTGATCTCCGAGCACGCCGAGTTGGCGGTGGCGCTGACGGCGACCACTCCCTGAGGCGTTCGCGCTCTTCTGGACCGGCGCCGTCGCCGCGGCGACGCGGACGGGCGCGGCCCGGGTGGTCGTGGTCGACGCGCGCCGCGCGGTCTCGACGACGGTGCACACTGCACCTTCACCGCCCGCGAGGTGATGTTCCAGGTCGAGGACTCACGAGCCGCGGTGCTCGTCGGCGGTCCGATCGACGGGGTGCGGATCCCCACGATCGGGGCGGCGCACATGCGGCGCGTACCGGCCCAGCCGGTCGTCGACCCCGTCGTCGACTCCTCCCGCCTCGCGCTCCTCGTGTACACGAGCGGATCGACGGGCAGGCCCGAGGGCGTCATGCTCGATCACGCGAACCTCGAGGCGATGGCGACCCAGATGGCATCCCACTTCCAGCTCACTCCGGCCGACCACGCCCTGCTCGTGCTGCCGCCGTTCCACGTCAACTCGCTGTGCGTCAGCTTCCTCGCCCCGGTGGTCGCGGGCGCCCAGGTGACCGTGCTCGACCGCTTGATGTCGTGTGGATACGCGAGGGGCGCGTGATCGGCGTTGTGACGCTCCAGCCGTGCTCGTCCGATCCATGCCCCCGCGAAGCGTCCCCGGACGTCGTAGACGCGATTCTCGAGGCCCCTGCCGGCACGTTCGCTGACGTCGCCCCCGGCGCTGCCGTCGACGTGACCAGGAGCGCACCATGACCCGCCGCCCGCCCGCCGTCGCCGGCTACCCGGATGCCCGCCCGATCCGCGACGGCATCCGCCTGGCCGTATGGACCCTCCGCGGATTCGCGCACGGCGCAGCGAGGCGCAAGAGCAGGGCGGGTGCCCGTTTCTTCTCGGCTTGGATGCTTTTCATCGGTATCTGTCTGTTCCCGGTGATCGTCGTGTCAAACCTGGCCGGTATCACGCTGCGGCGCGGCACCCGGTATTACATGACGCCCGAGCGCGGGTAGGGCGGTTCGACGTGATCGGTGTGCGGTGACGTGCCGCGGGCAGGGGCGTGTTCCGGGCATCGCATCCCGGTCGTCCACTGGGTCCTCGGTCGTGCCGCTGGTTGCGGCGGTGGTCAGCTGGTTGCTGCCGGTGGTGGTGCGTGCGTGACCGTGAACAGGCGGTCGAACGCGGCCTGCCAGGGCCAGGCCTCGGGCAGGTGCAACGTGATCCGACGCGCGGACCGTGCGACGCGCGCTGGGATCGTGATCAGGGTGCGGCGGATCGTCGCGGTCGTCGCCCTCGCAAGCCGACCAGCGTGATCGGCGATGAGCCCGGCGGTGCGGGCGAGGTTGAATGCGATCACTGCGAGTACGAGCCAGGCGCTGTTCGCGGTGAACACCCCAGAGGGTAGGTGAGCGAGCGGCCCGCCCTTCAAGTCGGCATGGACTTGCTCGATGATCGCGTGGCCGCGGTGGGTCTTGTCCGCTCCGACGGTTCCCATCGACTGCTTGTCGGTGGTGGTGAAGAACGCGTGATGCCGGAACGTGTCGAACAGGGTCGGCTGGTCCATCTTGTTCGGGTTCAGGTCCGGGATGCGCCGCACCACGAGTCGTCCTTCGACCCGTTCGGCGATCTTCCGTGATCGGAACGCGACGAAGGGCACCTCGGCGACTTCGGCGTTCGAGATCCACCGGCCGGTGGCCTCGTCACGGATCGCGTCGGTGTATTCGATCGTCTCCCATCCGTCGTCGGGGATCGACGCGATCGCGGCCTTCACGGCAGGGTCCATTCGGACGGTGACCGATACGTCAGCGCCGGCGGTGATCGCGGTGCCGATGGTGGCGTGTCCGTAGAACGCGGAGTCGGCCCGCAGCAACGGGCGGGCATCGCTTCCGACGCTCAGGCGGCGGAGGGTCGCGAGAGCGTCGCCGACGATCCTGGCGGCACCTTTCGGGGAACCGGTCTTGCCCTGCCGGAGCCGCTGGGCCAGGACCACCGGTGCCGAGGTTGAGGTGCTAGCGGTGGCAAGCAACGCATTGAGTCCGCGGACGCCGGAATACCCGAACGAAGCGCCTTGCTTCTTGTACCCATGAACCTCGATGATCGTGTCGTCGATGTCGACCATCACCCGCTCGTGGGGCGAGACCTGCAGCAGGGGCGCGTCGCCGGTGAGGTTCACAAGGACACGGGAGGCGACAGCGTCGAGTTGACGAACATGCCCGAACCGGAACTCCCGCAGGAACGATCCCAGCGTCGACGGCGCATACGTTCGTTCGAACAACCGGCCCATCCCGCCGTGACGGAGCAGGTTCATGTCATCGAGCGAGTCCGCACCGGCCAGCATCCCCGCCACCAGCGCCATCACCTTGCCGCCGGCGTTGGCGCCCTTGTCCGTCGGAACGCTCAACCGCGACTGCGACAGCTGATCGAGGCCCGCGGAACGGGCGAGGCGGAGCATCGGGACCAGGCCCGCGGCCGACACAAGATTCGGATCATCGAACATCGCTGACACAGCAGCGGGAGCATGCTTGAATTGCACCTACGAGATGCCTCTCAGATCAGTAGAACAGAACCCTTAGCAAGTTCCATTCTCCCTGATCAGAGGGGCATTTCTGCGTCACGACACCCCCTCAACCTCCACTTGAATCCGTGGATCCAGGTTTAGATCGCGTCGGTGTCGTCGTAGTTGGGGGGTGAGGCGGGAGCAGCATGTTTGCGACCGCGGATGACGCCTATCTCGTAGGCGGTGACGGCGATCAGTGTCACTGCGAGCAGGGGCAGGGTGAAGTAGAGCATGACGATTGTGAAGCCTTGGAGCGCTTGGTGTTGCGTGGCCGCGAGCACGAGATAGACCGTGTAGGCGACGTAAAGGGCGATGAACACGGCGCCTTCCCATCGCCGGATGGTGAAGCCGGTGAACGCGATCGGCAGAAGCGCAACGGCGGCCGCGATCATGAGGGGGATGTCCAGCGCAATTGCGGGCTGCGCCACCGGGATTCCGGCCGGGACGAAGAGTGCGGTAAGGCCTAGGACGAATCCGAGATTGAAGATGTTGCTGCCGACGATGTTGCCCACAGCGATGTCCCGTTCCCCCCGTCGCACGGCGATGAGGGAGGTGGCAAGTTCCGGAAGCGACGTGCCGATCGCGACCACGGTGAGGCCGATGATCAGGCTCGAGACACCGAGGCTGGACGCAATGTTTGTCGCGCCGGAAACGAGCAGTCGCGCCCCCAGGACCAGCAGCGCGATCCCCAGCGCGATCAGCGCTGCCCCGATGAGGACTCCCTGCCACCGAGGGCGCACCTTCCTGTTCGGCGGCGAAGGGCTCTCCACCGCCGGGGGCCCATTCGGCTCTCCCCTGCTCACGGTGAAGCTCAGCACGATGTGACCGACGGCGGCGAGCAGCAGCACTCCGCCATCCAGCTGGGTGATCTCGCCGTCAAATCCGAGAAGAAGCAGCAGGATGGTGATCCCCACCATCACCGGGATGTCGAACCGAACCAGTCGCCGCTTCACCGCGAGGGGGAGCAGAAGCGCCGAGGCGCCGAGGATCAGCAGCACGTTGACGATGTTGCTTCCCACGGCGTTGCCGACCGCGAGATCGGGTTCGTTGTCGAGCACCGCTCCGATCGTCACGGAGAGCTCGGGTGCGCTCGTCGACGCGGACACGATGACGAGGCCGATGACGAGCGACGGGACGCCCAGCCTCGTGGCCAGCCCTGAGGCACCGCGCACGAGTGCCTCGCCGCCGCCGATGAGCACGACCAGTCCCAGCACGACGGACCCGATGTCAAGAGCATTCACGGGGGGCATCCTATAGTCTTGGCCCGGTCGGCGAGCTCACCGGTCATCCGTTCCATCCTTCATGTCGAGGTCGGCTTCGTCGCGTGCGAGGTCGTCGTAGCGAGCGTTCGGCGCCAGCGGCGCTCCGGAATGGTAAGCGGCCCGCCCGAGCGCGTATCCGCCGACGGGGGAGGTGATGAGCTGAAGCACGGCGGCGAGGATCACGGCGATCGCCGTCGGCCACGACGGTTCGACGAGGAACACCCCGGCGAGCACGAGGCACAATCCGAGCGTCGCCGCCTTCGTCACCGCACTCAGCCGCGAATACACGTCGGGGAAGCGCACCAGGCCCAGGGCCGCGACGACGAACAGCAGCACGCCCGCGCCGAGGACGATGTAGCCGACGACTTCGATGATGCCGGTGAGGTCGGTCATACGCGACTCCGATCGACCAGCCGGGCGAGCGCCACGGTCGCGAGGAACCCGGTGAGGGTGGCGACGATCACCGCGTCGAGGAGCGACGGGTCCTCCAGGCGCAGCGACAGCAACGCCACCGCCGCGATGAACGCGAAGAACACGAAATCCGCCGCCGCTGCCCGATCGACATCGCTCGGCCCGACGATCATCCGCCAGACGGCCGGGACGAACGTCGCCAGCATGACGAACAGCAGAACGTCCACGATCGTCACGGTCGCCCCCCATTCAGACGAACGGCACGGAGGAACCGCGCCTCGAGGTGCCTGAGTTCACGGTCCAGCGTCCGCGGGTCGGGCGCATACATCGCGTGCACGTACACCGTCACCTGCTGGGCGTCGCGCAACGCGACGACGAGCGTTCCCGGCGTGAGGTTCACCAGAGCCGCGAACACCGCGAGCTCGGCGGGCGTCCGGCTGTCTGCGGCGTACGCCAGGATGCCGGTTGCGAGACGACTGCGCGGAGTGAGGACATCGACGGCGACCTCGACGCTGGCGAGGACAACGAGCCAGGCGAACCACAGCGAGAACCAGAGCAGCCGGATGACGCGGCGAAGCTGTCGGAGGAGCGCAGTCATGGCGTCCGCACCGCCTCGATATAGGGGCCGAGGTCGACCAGGTTCCCGGCGGCGGTGGTGGACAGCGCGATCAGCCCCTCGCCGCCGACGCCCAGCACGACCGTCAGCGAGGCCAGGGCCACGGCGGGGAGCACCAGCCGATGCGGGATGCGGGCGGTGGCTGCGCCCGCGGGCGGATCGCCCCAGAACGCGCCGTTCCAGATCTTCAGCATCGACAGCAGCGTGAAAAGGCTCACCGCCACCACCGCCGCTGCCGCCAGGAATGCCGCGACATCCACCGCCGCCACGACGAGGAGGAACTTCGCGACGAAGCCGGACAGCGGCGGGATCCCCGCGAGCGACAGCGCCGGCACGAGGAAGGCCGCCGCGAGAAGGGGGGAGCGCCGAGCCATCCCTCCGACATCCCGCAGATCGCCGCTGCCGCTCTCGCGCTGCACGACCCCGACGGCCAGGAACAGCGCGGCTTTGGCCATCATGTACTGGATGAGGTAGAAGATGCTCGCGGCGAGTCCGGCGACGCCGAAGATCCCGAGTCCGAGCAGGATGTAGCCCACCTGACTGGACATGTGAAACGACAGGATGGCCCGCATGTCGCTCGAGCCGAGGGCGCCGAGGACGCCCACGACCATGCCGATCACGAGGATCGCTTGAATGATGCCCTCGAGTCGCTCGTCCGCACCGAAGGTGACGGCGTACACACGGAAGAGCGCGTAGACGCCGATCTTGGTCAGAAGTCCCGAGAACATCGCGCTCAACGAGGTCGACAGGTGGGGGTAGGACCGTGGCAGCCAGCCGTGCAGCGGGACCATCGCCGCTTTGCCGGCGAGGGCCACCAGCACTACGGCCAGCGCGGCTGCCGCTGTCGACGAGCGCTCCGCCGCGCCGGCGAGCTCGCCGAGGTTCACCGTGCCGGTCGCTCCGTAGACGAGGGCGATGCCGAACAGGAGCGTGGTGGAGATGAACAGATTGACGGTGACATAGACGCCTGCCGCCCGCAGCGACGGCCGGGAGGCCGTGCGGGTCATGAGCACATAGGAGGGCACGAGTGCCACCTCGACCATGACGAACAGGTTGAACAGGTCTGCGGTGGCGAATGCGCCGTACACGCCCCCCGACATCACCAGCACAAGCGATGCGAAGTACCGGTCGGTGTCCTCTCGAGCCGCGGCGGCGTAGAGCGAGCACACCAGGACCAGGAAGGAGGTGGCGGTGATCAGGAGCGCGCTCAGGGTATCGAGCGCGAACGGAATCGCCACTCCGGGTGCCCAGCCCGACACCTGGTGAGCCACCACCGATCCGTCCGCCGTGACCGACAGGCCCCAGGTCCCGTAGGCGAGCACGGCGAGCGAAGCGAGCCACAGCACCGCGCGGCGCGCCGGAAGGCTCGGCAGTGTCAGGCACAGGCCGGCGGCGGCGATCGGCATGCCGAGCAGGAGGGGGAGCAGCTCAGCCATCGTCACCACCGGGAGTGGCCGACGGATGCGCGTCGCGGTCGCGGTCGAGAGGCGGCGAGTCGTCGGCGGACTCGCCGGCCCCTTCCGTCACCGAGTCACGCGAAGCGCGCTCATCCGTCCCTGCAGCGCGTGGCGGCGTGTCGATGTCGGCGTCGCCGGACCCCTCCGCACCGGCGAGGGCGATGAGGTACACCGTGATCGCGAACGCGATCACGATGGCGGTCAGCACGAACGCCTGCACCAGGGGATCAGCGGTCGCCGCGGCATCCGCCCCCGGCCGCATGAACGGCGGCTCGCGCCGATCGGTTCCTCCCGCGGCGAGAAGCGCCAGGTTGGCGGCATGGCCGAGGAGGACGAACCCCAGGATGACCCGCAGCAGGCCCTTCTGCAGGACGAGGTAGATGCCGCCGGCGACCAGCACGGCGACGGCGAGGGCGGAAGTCATCGGCGGGCCTCCGTCGGAGCGAGTCGCTGGCCGACGGCCCGGTCGTCGAGGCGATCGAGGGCGGCGACCACGAGGCCGAGGACGCAGAGGTAGATGCCGACGTCGAAGATCAGGGAGGTGGTCAGCGTCTGGGAGAAGTCTCCGAGGACAAGTGTCGTCTTCAGCGGCCGGAGGAACGACCCGTCGATGAGGCCCACCAGCCCGGAGCCGACGCAGACGAGAAGGCCGCCCGCGAGCAGGGGACGCGAGAGCAGACGGGACGGCCGGCGTTCGGAGAGGGCGAGGCGCGCGAGCGCGACACCGGCGCCGCCGACGAGGGAGGCGATGAAGCCGCCGCCGGGATCGTTGTGTCCCCGCCACAGCAGGAAAAGCGACAGCGCGATCACCACGGGCCCGAGGACCACCGCGGCAAAGTGGAACGGCGTCGCGTTCCCGAGTTGCTCGGCGGCGAGCGGCAGCGCGGTGAGGCGGGGCGCCGGCTCGTCGAGGGCGGAGGGCGCCGGCCGGCGGGCGCCCAGCGCACCGAGCAGACTGAGAGCGGCGACCGCGATCACGGTCGCCTCGCCGAACGTGTCGAGTCCGCGGAAGTCCACCAGTATCGTGTTGACCACGTTGGTACCGCCCGAGAGTTCCGGCCCCTGCTCGAGAAGGAACTGCGCGGCGGGGGAGATCTCCCGTCGACCGGTGAAGGCGTACGTCGCGGCGAAGGCGGCGACAGCGGCGAGGGCGGCGATGACGACGGCACCCGCCCGGCGCCTCGCCGAGCTGCGCGGCAGATCGGGGGACATCCGCCGCAGCACCAGGATCGCCACCACGGCGGTCAGCACCTCCACGAGAACCTGCGTGAGAACGAGGTCGATGCCGCCGATCGCGACGAACCACAGCGCGATCCCGAGCCCCACGACGCCGAGGAGTGCGATGGCCGCGAGTCGGGAGCGCACCAGACACAGACCCACGACCCCGACGGCGAGCACGGCGATGACGCCGATGTCGATCGCCTGTGCCGTGCCGGGAAGCTCGGGACCGACGAAGCCTACGACGGGGGCGACCAGGGCCCCGGCGACGACGAGCGTCCCGATCGGGAAGATCAGGTGCGCCCCGGGGGAGGAGCTGCGCGACGGGGACGCGATCGTCGCGCCCACCGCCAGCACTCCGCCGTAGATTCCGTCGTAGACGGCCCTGCCGCGGACGGGAAGCGCCCATCGGTGCAGGAATCGATCGACGCGGTCGCGCTGCACGAACAGTGCGATACCGCCGCTGATCGTCACAGCGGAGAGCACGACGGGGACGGAGAACCCGTGCCACAGTGCCAGGTCAGAGTCCGCAACCTGACCGAGGGTCACCAGCACCGTGGCGTCGACGAGGGAGTTGAGGGCGCTCACACCGATTCCCAGCACGAGCCCGGCGACGGCGGGAATCGCGGCCGGGGCGAGGAAGCGCCAGTTCGGTTCGTAGAGTCGGGTTTGCAGGAGCGGCCCCGCGAACGCCCCCCAGAGCAGGCGGAAGCCGTACGCGAAGGTGAAGGTGGCCGCGACCACGGCGGTGAGGGCGAGCACCCAGCCGATCCCGGGCGGGACGCTGTACTCGAAGAAGGCGTAGTACGCCTCCTCCTTCGACACAAAACCGAGAAAGGGCGGGATCCCCGCCATGGAGAGCGCCGCGAGAGCGGTGAGCGTCGCCGTGACCGGCATGACCCGGTACAGGCCGGAGAGTTCACGGATGTCCCGGCTGCCGGCCTCGCGGTCGATGATGCCCACCAGCATAAACAGGGTCGCCTTGAACAGCGCGTGCGCGAAGGTGTGCAGTGCCGCGACCGCAAGACCGGCACTGTTGCCCAAGCCGATGAGCGCGATGATCCACCCCAGCTGGCTCACGGTCGAGTACGCCAGCAGGGCCTTCAGGTCGTGCTGCTTCAACGCGACGAGCGCACCGTAGACGGCGCTGACGAGCCCCACGGTGAGCAGCGTCACCGTCCAGCCCGTCGTGCCGGCGAAGACCGGCGAAAATCGCATGAGAAGGTAGATGCCGCCCTTCACGAGCGTCGCAGCGTGAAGGTATGCACTGACCGGAGTCACCGCCACCATCGCGTCCGGCAGCCAGAAATGGAACGGGAACTGCGCCGACTTCGTGAACGCCGCGATCATCACCAGAGCCGCGATCCATGGGGCGGCGGGCGAATCTCGGATGTCGTCCGCGCGATCCAGCACGCTCTCGAGCGACGTCGATCCGATCGTGAAGAAGACGAGCGCCACCGCCATGAGGAGGGCGAGTCCCCCCGCCGCCGTCACCACGAGGGCGCGCGTCGCCTGGCGCCGGCCTCGACCCGTTCCCCCGATCAGCAGGAAGGAGCAGATGGTGGTTGCCTCCCACGCCACGTACAGCAGCACCAGGTCGGCGGCCAGCACCAGCGCGAGCATGGCGGTGGCGAAGAGCGTGAGGATGAGGAAGAGGCGCCCGTGGCCCTGATCGTCGGACAGATATCGCGCGGCATAGGCCATGACGAGGGCCCCGACGCCGAGGACGAGCACCGCGAACAGCAGGCTGAGTCCATCCATGCGAAGGCGGATCGCGACGTCGAGAGCGGGAAGCCAGGGGATCTCGGCGGAGACGCTGCCGGTGAGCGCCTGGGGTGCGAGGAGGAGCAGAATCGCCAGGGCTGCGAGGAATGCGCCGGAGAGGGGATAACCGGCGTTGCGGCCGAACCGGCGGGCGAGAGGCATCGCGGTAAGCGCGGCGACCGTCATGATCGAGAAAGCGGCGAGGAGCAGCATCGCGGCGGCATCCTCCACTTCCGGTCGGCCACGGCACCCGCGAACACGTCACGGGAAGGTTATTGTATGAGAGGCGGGCAACTAAACGGGGGCAGTACCAGCGTTTCCCGGATTATCGCGCCCGACTCGTGACCAGTTCCGCTCCCGCGCGGCGGTGAGTTCTGCCGCCCACTGTTCGAGCACAGAGTCATCGGTGTACCGCTCAGCTGTTCGTCGTGCCGCGGTCCGCATGTCAGCGATTCGTTCCCGGGGCAGCCGCTGCAACCGGAGGATAGCGCGAGCGAGTCCCATCACGTGTCCGCTGCGGATGAGGAAGCCGTTGCGGCCGTGGTCGATCAGGTCGCGGGGACCGTACCGGATGTCGTACGCGATGGGGATGCATCCAGCACTCATCGCTTCAAGCAGCGCCAGCCCGAACCCTTCCGAGCGTGAAGTCATAAGGAGGAAGGATGTCTCGGCAAGACGCTCTCTTGCATCAGCCTGACCAACCAACCACCTGTCCGGGATTCGGGGGCAACCTCACGGTCATCAGGCGAGGGTTTCCATGTGTGCCACTCCGGTCTGAACTACGGGTGTGGGGCTGTTGAGTCTTGTCTAACCCAGTGGATGGCTGCGGACAAGAGGATGAACGCGAACACGCTGCAGTCGCTTCCGGGTCTGTGGACGACGGACAGCCGACCCCCAACATTGCGATCGACGAGCCTCAGCGCACGGATTTCGGCCTCGGTGCCGAATGGCGACCAGGTCATGCTGGCGAAGATGCCGTGACGTCGGCACGATGGAGTGGCGGCGGCGTGAGCCATCATCTCTTCCGGGCGAGTGCGTCTCAGGGTTGCTCCTCACTCGGGGGTTCGCGGCCAACGAACTCCTCGAGTCGAGCGGTGTCGGCGTCGGTCCAGCCGTCGGGCGGGATGACACTCCCCCACCCCTCTACATATTCCGTGGCGTAGACGTGCCCGAAGCCGGGCGGCGTGTCTAGCTGGAAGATCAAGTCGACCGCGGCATGCACGCCGGTCACGATCGGGTACCAACTCGCCGCCTCTGGTACGTCGAAACCGCGAGGTTGGTCCATCCATTCCGGGGGCCGCCAGAGTGCGTCGATGCCCCAGAATGGCACCGGGTCCGACGGATGCTGCAAGTACACGATCCTGGGGAGGGCCCACTGGCCCAGGTCTGGCTGGTCGGGGTCTTGGCTCAGGAACCGGACGGATCGCCCGCCGTCGACGATGGGTTGCCAGACCGGAGAACCCGGATCCCGCTCTTGGGTGAGTTGGGAGTGGATCGGGTTGGTGCGCTTGGCGCCGACGATCAAAGCCCCGTCGGCGCCGGAAAGGAGGTTGGCGATCGATGCCGACGCGTCCGCTCCGACGAAGGGAGTCTCGACCCCGACGGTCCCGAGGCTCTTGCCGAAGAGGACCAGCTGCGGCCTCTGATCCGGTGGGAGGCCCAACCAGTGCGAGTGGACTGCGCTGTACAGCGCAGACCCGGCCTCGATCTCCCGGCCGGGTTCCATGAAGACCGCGAGCAAACTGGGTAGAAACGAGTACTGAGTGGCCACGATGGCCGTGTCGCCGCGGTGCAACAGTTCAAGGGCGTCCGCCGCTTCGGGGATCATCCAACCCGTACCCGTCGGCACCCAGACGACCAGGACCTCACGATCGAACCCTCCGGCACGATCCAGCTCGCGGACCGCCAGCTCAGCCCGCTCAGACGCCGAGCCTGCAGAATCCAGACCCACGTACACCCGCACCGGTTCCGAAAGCTCGGCCACTGCGCCGTGGAACGCCTCGAGATCCTCAGCGGTTGTCGCCGATGCGACGAAATTGCGCCCCCAACGCCCCAAGGTATCCCAGGCAACTAACGACTCGCTGCTGCCGGACACCGATGCGGAGTCAGGCTGCTCTATCCCCTCGTCGGTACTCGCATTCGCCGACCCGTAGGTCGCATTCGCAAAGGCGACGATGCCCTGCCAGGCGGCCCAGCCAACGAGCCCGACCCCAACCAGGAGAATGGTCAGCCCCACCGCGGGTGCCACCGGAACCGACGGCAGCAAGCGGCGGCTGAGTCGCACAACGGCGAGCACGAGCCTGCTGATCAACCGCCCAACGACGACGAGCCCCGCTCCGCCGACGACGGACAACGACACCATCAGCACCGCGTCGAACGCGTCGACGGTCTCCATCCCCATGAAACTGCGCTGATCGTTCTGCCAATTCACCCACAACACAGCTCCGAACAACCCGCCGACCAGCCAACCGACCCCGAGGACGATCCAACCGATACGGCGAACGCCTGGCCCGGCTGAGCGGCCTCCGCCAAGGAACAGCAACCGGATGCAGAGTCCGACAAGCGCGCCGATCCCGTAGGCGATGGCAAGAATGACGGCATTGATCCCGACCTGCGCCGTCGGCGTCCGCGGGATGAGTGTCGGTGTCAAAGCCGGCAACCAGAACAAGAGCGCGATCAGCAAACCCCCGAATGCCGGCCGCCCCAGCACCCGGATTCGCCGCGCGACGACGTCGATGTCAGTGCTGCGCGACACCGTCTCCTCCTCGATCAAGGTCGGCCGTCGCACCCGGAATGGAGGGCCCGGTCTTGCCCGCCCGTGGGTGTCCGGTGAGCACGATCGGGGTGACGTCGGTATCGCCGTCGGTTAGAGAGGAAGGATGTCCGGTAGCGGAGGTCGTGAGTGCGAGCGGAGAGCGCACGGTCTCCCAGCAGATCTCTCAAGCCGTCATCAGACATGAGCGCGCTTGGCCGATTGCGAGTTCCACGTGCGCATCGCAACGACCTCCCATCCGTCTGATCGCCTTGACGACGCTGTCCGTTCGGACGCTACGAGCAACGGATTGAGTGCATCGTACCCGGCCGCGATCGGTCCACGCAGCTACGCAGGGATACAGGATTCGGACCCGACTACACCCGGAACGCGTTGAGTCACGAACCCTCATCTGACGACGGAGCACGCTACGTCGCGTTCGAGAACGCGGCCTGACGTCAGTGCGGCATGACCGCCGAGGAGTTGAGCGATGTCTGCGCCGCCGTCAACGACCGTAGGGCACTCGGCAGGGAGACGAGACCCCGCGTCACTAGGATTGCGCTCAGTCCCACCCACGCGGGGCTCCGTGATCATCCCAGCGATCGGGCGCTAATGGCTTCACGACGAGCGGCCGCCCAAAGGCGCCTTCGACAGACCCGGCGCTCGTTGGAGGCGATGGTCTCCGGTGAGCCACAGCTTCGCCTCGTTCAACCGCGATCGCTGCCGGCTATGTCGCCGCGGATCAGCCGCCTGGGCATACTCACCGGCGGGGTTGTGGCCCAGGGCATTGCCCAACTCGCGGCCTTCAGCGTGGCGTACTTCGGTGTGGTGCCGTCGCTGGTGAACGCCGTGATCCACCCCTACGAGGAGGCCGCCACGACAGAGGAGGTCGCCGTCGCGGTGTTTTGGTTCGGACTCCTCATGATCTCCCTCGGTTTCGTCGTCGTGATGAATCGCTTCGCCCGATACATGCATCAATGGTGGCTGGGCGAGGTCGCCAGTCGCGTCGCCGAGCACTACGACATCCCCTGGCCATTGATCGCGAAGGCGACCCGGTACAAGCCGCTAGCTAGAGGCCACTCGTCTTCTTTCCTGCGACCGCAGGATATGAGCGCCCCGTTCTTGTTGCTGACGCGCCATGCCAGCTATACCTGCCGTAATCGATCGTTTTCGGCGGCCTCGTCGACGTCGACGACCAGGTGCACGACACGCCGAAGAATGATCCGCCGAAACCCCCTGCCGAAACCGAATCGCGCCGGAACATCGGCAGTACCGTTTTCGGCATGGCACACGAAGTCGGCTACGCCCGAGTCTCCAAGCGTGAGCAGAACCCTGACGCGCAGGAGGCCGAGCTGCGGGCCGCCGGCTGCGAACGAGTGTTCATCGACCACGGCGAGCCCAGCCGCGTCGCGGACCGCCCGCAGTGGCTCGCCTGCCTCGACTACCTCCGGCCGGGGGACACCCTCAAAGTGCGACGGCTCGACCGCCTCGCCGGCAGTGAGCGCATCCTGATCGAGACGTTGCAGGACCTCGACGCCCGACAGGTGAACATCGTCAGCCTCACCGAGCCCATGATCGACACCACGACCCCGATGGGCCGCGCGCTCTACGGCATCGTCGCCGTGTTCGCGCAGCTCCGCGTCGACACGATCCGGGAGAACACGATTCGCGGCCTGGACTACGCCCGCAGCCAGGGCCGCGTCGGTGGCCGGCCGAGCGTGATGACGCCTGAGCGGATCGCGACGGCCAAGCGGATGCGGGCCGAGCAGCAGAGCTGGGAGAGCATCGCCCGGGTGCTCGGAGTCGGAGCCACGAGCGTGCGCCGAGCCCTCGACCGATAGTGGTATCTATCAGCCCCCTGATAGAATGGTCTATAGGAGGTGGTCGCCATGACGATCGCAGAGGTTCCGGCCGAGGCGCGTGCGGCAGTGCTCGCGCGTCGCCGGAAGGAGATGGACGAGCTGGACTACCGGCGCGAGCTGCGCCGCCTGGATCAGCACGGATACAGCCAGCGGGAGATTGCCAAGTGGCTCGGGATCGCGCAGCCCTCCGTACTCAGCGCGCTCCGCACCGCAGCGAAGGTGACGATGCCGGTCGACGGATTCTCCGGCGCGACGCCCTACGAGATTTGCCAGCGCTACGCCGCCGGCTTCATCGACCGGGCGAAGCTCGTCGACGAGCTCACGCGATTCCCGTACGCGAAGGGCGGCCAGACGGACGGGTATGACTCGCTGATCGTTGACCCTCCCGGTACGTGGTCGGAGGTCAGCGACGCCGTGCGTCGCGGGCTCATCGAGGATGACGTCTACGAGGAAGTGTTCAACCGCCGGCATGGCATCGAGCCGGCCGCTGCGCCGCACGCCGACACCAAGGCCGTCGCGGTTGACCGTGCTCGAGAAGTGGTCGCGAAGTCGGGCGGGGGAGAGATCCACGTGCACGGTCGCAGTGGCGGGGAGGTCAACGTACGCAGCCGCAACGGCGGCGCGGAGCACCTGACACACGGGACGGACGGCCGCATCGTCGACCGCAGCTCGACGACTTCCGACGCCCGCACCGCACGGAGGCTCTAGCGCGTGGTTTCCGATGCAGTCGCTCGCCACATGGACACGGTGCGCGAGCTGTCCAAGCCTGGACAGGCGCTCGCGCCCAATGCGGCCACAGCGACGACGAATAACCCCGCGTGGTGGATCGACGGCGAAGTCACCCCGTCGCGTCGACGGCTGCACACGCGCCTTCGCCCCGCAGACGTTCGTCGCGGCGATCGAGCGACACCGGCCGACGTGCATCGGCTCGCGGTCTTCTCCCAGCCCGCAGGCAAAGCTTCAGATAGGCTGAAGCTATGTTCTCGACCCCCAGAACCCTCTTCCGCACACTCGCCCTCGCCGAAGTCGTGTCATGGACGCTGCTCATCGCCGGAATCATCGTGCGGGCCACGACCGGGTGGGCGCCGGCGGTCACGATCGGCGGCGGCATCCACGGCTTCGTCTTCCTCTCGTACGGGGCGACAGTGGTGCTCGTCGCTCTCAACAACCGCTGGAAGGCCGGCCCGACGGCGGTCGCGCTCATCTCGGCGGTCGTGCCCTACGCGACCATTCCCGCGGAGCTGTGGGCCGACCGCCGCGGGCTTCTCGCCGGCTCTTGGCGCACCGATGCGACGGCGGATGCCGGAGTGCCGGCGTGCTGGTACGACCGGCCGCTCGCCTGGTTCCTCGCGCGCCCCGCGCTGCTGATCGGCGGGATCGCCGTCGCGGTCGTCGCCGTCTACTCCGTGCTGCTGATCGTCGGACCTCCCGGCGGCACCAAGGCCTGACGTCTCACTCGCGAGCGGGCAGCTGCTGCAGCGTCCAGGTGTTCCCATCGGGGTCGTCGAACGTCACGAATCGACCCCACCCCAGGTCCGCCACGCCCTCCGCGTCGACTCCCGCCTCGCGCAACTGCGCGAGCGCGGCATCCGCATCGGGAACGACCACCTGAATGGTGCTCTGCTGCCCCGGCTCGAGTCGGACCCGCGTCACGGTACGCCGGTCCTCGGACATCGCAGACCGGCGTCAGCGCGCGCGATCGGCGATCAGGCGGCGCGCTCGCGCACGGCGCGGGCGCTCGCCTCGGGCGTCAGATCGAGGCGGCGCAGCAGCTGAGCGTTGAGGGCGACGACGATGGTCGACAGCGACATCAGGATCGCCCCGACCGACATCGGCAGCACGAACCCGATCGGTGCGAGCACCCCGGCCGCGAGCGGCACCGAGATCAGGTTGTACCCGGCGGCCCACCACAGGTTCTGCGTCATCTTCCGATATGCGGCCCGCGACAGCTCGATCACCGACAGCACGCTGCGCGGGTCGGAGCCGGCCAGGATGACCCCGGCCGACGCGATCGCGACATCCGTCCCGGCACCGATCGCGATCCCCACATCGGCCTGCGCGAGCGCGGGAGCATCGTTCACGCCGTCGCCGACCATGGCGACCCGCAGCCCCTCGGCCTGCAGCTCGCCGATCTTCGTGGCCTTGTCCTCCGGCCGCACCCCGGCGTACACCCGATCGATGCCGAGCTCCGCTCCGACGGTCTGCGCGACGGCATCCGCGTCGCCGGTGATCATCACCACCTGAACGCCGGCGGCGTGCAGCGCATCGACGGCGTCGCGAGACTCCGGCCGCACCTCGTCCGCGAGCGCCAGCCCGCCGATCACGGTGCCGTCGACGGCGACGTGCAGGATGATCGCGCCCTCCGTGCGCCAGCCCTCTGCTTCGGTGACCTCGGCAGCCCCGAGTTCATCGAGCAGGCGCGGCCCGCCCACCCGCACCTCGCGGCCGCCGACGGTCGCCGTCACTCCGACGGCGGGGGAGGAGGAGAAGCTCGACGAGGCGGGAACGGTCAGGCCGCGCTCCTCGGCGGCACGGACGATCGCGCGCGCGAGCGGGTGCTCGCTGTCGGTCTCGGCTGCCGCGGCGAGCGCCAGCAGCTCGTCCGCATCCGCCGTCCCCGCGACAGCGACGTGCGTGACCGTCGGCTCGCCGCGCGTGAGGGTGCCGGTCTTGTCGAACACGACCACATCGACCGTGCGCATGCTCTCCAGCGCGAGGCGGTCCTTCACGAGCACGCCGCCCTTCGCCGCGCGCTCGGTGGCAATGGACACGACCAGCGGAATCGCGAGGCCGAGCGCGTGCGGGCACGCGATCACCAGCACCGTGATCGCCCGGACGACCGCGTCATCCGGCATCCCGACGACGGTCCACACGACCGCGGTGACCACGGCTGCGCCGAGTGCGAACCAGAACAGCAGCGCCGCGGCGCGATCCGCGATCCGCTGCGCCCGTGATGACGACGCCTGCGCCGCGGCGACGAGGCGCCCGATCCCCGCCAGCGCCGTGTCGTCGCCCGTTGCGGTGACCTCGACGCGCAGCCCGGAATCGGTGGCGACCGTGCCGGCGGTGACGGGGTCACCGACACTCCGTGCGACGGTGCGGGACTCACCCGTGACCATCGACTCGTCCATCTCGGCGCGGCCGTCCACGATCCGACCGTCCGCCGGCACGCTGCCACCGGGCCGCACGACCACCACATCGCCGACGCGCAGGTCGATCGGCGCCACCGTGACGACGCGGTCTCCCTCGACGCGCTCCGCTTCGTCCGGCAGCAGCGCCGCCAGCGAATCGAGGGCGGAGGTGGTCTGCGCGAGCGAGCGCATCTCGATCCAATGCCCGAGCAGCATGATCACGATGAGCAGCGCGAGCTCCCACCAGAACTCGAGTGCGTGATCGAGCAGGCCCAGCGTCGCCCCCCACGACGCGGCGAACGCGACGGAGATCGCGAGCCCGATGAGCAGCATCATGCCGGGCCTGCGCGTGCGAAGCTCGTCGACCGCCCCGGTGAGGAACGGCCAGCCGCCCCAGAAGAACATCACGGTGCCCAGCAGCGGCGCGATCCACATCGCCCAGCCAGGCACGGTGTAGCCCAGGATCATCGCGAACATGGGCGAGAACGCCACGACCGGCACCGCGAGCAGCAGGTTGATCCAGAACAGCCGCCGGAACCGTTCGACGTGCCCGGCGTGGCCGGCGTGGTCGCCGTGGCCGGCGTGGTCCGGGTGCTCGGTGTTGTCGGGGTGCCCGGTGTGGTCGGGGTGCCCGGCGTGCGCAGCGTGGTCCCCGTGATCGCCGGGATGTGACGTCATCGTGGGGGAGTGATGGTGTACGTGCGGGTCGCTCATGATCTCGCTCCTTGGTCCGGACGCCCCGGGTGAGAGCGCCTCGCCGACACGAACATAATACCCCCGGGGGGTATTTCCGGCGCGGCCTGACGCCCGGGGCGCGGGCGGATCGCTAGCATGGTGCCCATGACACAGCAGCCGCAGCGCTTCAGCCCCGTCATCGCGCTGCTGGCCGTGTCGGCTGCCTGGGAAGGCCAGCTCTCGGCGATCCTCAAGGACCTCGGCATCACGACCCGCAAGTTCGGCCTGCTGGGCCACATCTACGCCGAGCCGGGCATCTCGTTCTCCGAGCTCGCCCGCCGCTCGCACATCACGGTGCAGTCCGCGCACACCGCCGTCCGCACGCTCGTCGACGAGGGGCTCGTCGAAGACGCCACCTCGCACGCCGGCGCCGCCAGCGACCTGCACGTCACCCCGAAGGGGGCGCGGGTGCTGCAGGACGCCCGCGATCGCCTCGCCGAACTCGACGGCGCCCTCGCTCAGCGGCTGCCCAAAGTCGCGGCATCCCTCGACGGCATCCGCGCCGGCATCGTCTGATGCGTGCGCTCGCACGCTGGAGCCTGGCAGCGCTCCTCGTCGCGGCGGGCGTCGGGCACCTGACGACCCTGCGCCGAGGATTTCGCATCGCCGTCCCCGACTGGGCGACGCGACTGCTCCGCACCGACAAGGACACCATCGTCGTCGTCTCGGGCGTCGTCGAGGTCATGCTCGGCCTCGCTCTCGCCCTGCTTCCCCGCGAGCGCCGTCGGGTCGGGCTCGCGATCGCGGTCTTCTTCGTCGCGGTCTTCCCCGGCAACGTCCACCAGTGGCAGCAGGGCACCTCGGCGCCCGGCCTCGACACCGATGCCAAGCGCCTCGCGCGGCTGTTCCTGCAGCCCGTGCTCGTCGCCTGGGCCGTCTGGGCGGGTTCGGGCGCCGGCGTCAGCGCCGCGTCGACACCGTCACGGTGAACTTCGGGTCGCGCGCCACCTGGCGGGTCGGACCGACCAGGCGCTCCAGCGCCGGACGGTAGCGCAGCGGCGAGTTCCACACGCACCACAGCTCGGCGCCCGGCCGCAGCACGCGCGCCGCGTCGGTGAAGAGCCGCTCGGCGATGCCCGTCGTCAGCGCCGCGCCGGAGTGGAACGGCGGGTTCAGCGCGATGAACGACGCGCTCGCATCACGGCGCGCGGACAGCCCGTCGTCGCGCGCGACGACCACCCGGTCGGAGACCCCGTTCGCCCGCATCGTCGCCCGCGCCGATGCGACGGCCGCCGCCGACTGGTCGGTCGCGTACACCGCGGCTGCCGGATGCCGCAGGGCCAAGGATGCCGCGACGATCCCCGTCCCGCACGCGAGGTCGATCCACGGGTCGCCGCCCGTGCCGCCCGGCAGTTCCGGCGCCTCGGCCAGCGCTGTCAGCAGCATCCGGGTGCCGATGTCGAGCCGCGCGCCCGCGAACGCTCCGCCGAAGGCCCGCACCTCGAGGCCGCCGGGCACGCCCGGCACCTCGACCCGCGCCGCCCGCGGCGCGGGGTCGCCGCCGCCGTGCGGGCCGCGCGCGATCAGCACGCGCGACTTCTGCCGGGCGTGCGACACGTCGACGCGGTCGAACACCTCGCGCAGCACGTCGTTCATCGCGACCGTCATGTGCTTGAGCCGGCCGCCCGCGACGACCACGACGTCGGGATGCGCGTGCGCGGCGATGACCCCTGCGACGTCGCGCAGTGCGTCGAGCGATCGCGGCAGACGCAGCAGCACGACCCGCGCGCCGCGCACGAGCTCCGCGTCGAGTTCGGCATGCGACACGACCGCGTCGGCGAGCCCGAGCTCTGCGGCGTTCGCCGCGAGCGCGCGCTCGCCGGAGAGCGCGTCCTGGTGCACGCGGATGCCGCGGCATCCGTCCCCCGCCGAACCCAGCGCCAGCGCGCCGTACGTGTCGCCGATCACGACCACGTCGCCCGTCGCGGCGCCGGCGCGCGCGGCGGCCGACTCGTCGAGGATCAGCCGGTCCGCGGCATCCGCGGCGACGAGGCCCTCGCCCTCGATGTCGGGCCGGCGACGCAAGGCATCGAACGGGAAGCTCACGGCGCATCCGCGTAGCGCAGCTGCGCATCGGTGGGCGCGCACTCGTCGCCGATGCGGATGCCCGCGGCGATCACGCCCTCGTCGCGCAGCCGCAGTAGCGTCTCGACCGCGCGACGGCGCAGCTCCCACGGGTCGATCGTATTGACGTGGATCTTCGTGCCGCCCTCGAAGCCCGCCGGGTTCGAGATGCGCCACTTCAGCACGATGCGCCAGGGCATGGGCCACGGGGCGCCGGGCGGCCGATAGTGCCACTCCTCGTTCGTCGGCACGTGCACGCCCGTCGCCGCGTGCAGCGCGTGCAGCAGGTCGGAGACCGCACGGATGCCGGCGGCGGAATGCTCCTGCGGCAGATTCGCCTCGGAGGTCGAGAACACCTCAAACGCGGGGTAGCGATGCCCGACACCGGCGAACGCGACGGCGCCGTCGGTCGCCGCGACGACGAGCCCCTCCGCGACGGCGAGGTCGGCGATCTCCCGCTGGTACAGGTCGCGGCTGTGTGCGAGCAGCCGCAGCTCGTGGTCGACCTGCGGGCCGTACTCGTCGATCGCGACGAGCTGCTTGTGCAGGTGCTCGAACGACGCGCCCGCGGGGCGCAGCCAGTTCTGGAAGACGGCCACGTACGCGGCGTACGGCTGCGCGGCCTGGATCTCTGCGAGCGAACGCACCGTGAACGCGACGTACGCGGCGTGCTCGTCGGGGGTGAGCGTGCCCGACGACGCCAGCTCGGCGTCGGTCGTCGCGCCGTCGACGACGTGCCGGCGCGCGACGACGACGTCGTGCGACCCACCGAGGAGGTCGAGCGCGGCCTCCTCCAGGCTGACCGCGGTGCCCGTCGCCGCGGCGCGGATCTCGGCGAGCTTCTCGATGTGCACGCGCCCGACGGGGTCGGACAGGTACTCCTGCGCCCACTCGAACACCGCGGCCGGCTGGCGGAATCCGTGGTTCTCGCGCCAGTACTCGGCCGACACGATCTCGAAGAGGTTCCCGAACCGGCGGAACTCGGCGCTCGTGTCGGTCAGGTCGGATGCCGCCACGTGCCGGGTCTCGGTGAAGTCCGGCCCGACGAGGCGCGCCTTCTCGGGGGTGGTCTCGAGGTAGCGGTCGCTGCAGAAGGCGCACAGGCGTCCCTCTTCGCCGGGCGCGAGGGCACGGGCGTGCTCCGGCGGCGTCGCCAGCGGGCGGTTCGCGCGCCCCGGCACCGTCCACACCCGGGTCCCGGTGAGGGGGCCGATCTGCTTGACGGTCCCGTCGGGAAGTCGCCTGATCGCAGAATTCGCCCCGTCGCCCACCCCTCCAGCCTACCGACGGCCCCCGGGGCGCCGATCGCGGGCATACTGGCCCGATGAGGACGTTCACACGCTGGCTACTGGCGGCGGCCATGGTCTTCGCCGGACTCTCCCACCTGTTCTGGGCGCGGAAGGAGTTCCAGGCGCAGGTCCCCGACGTCGTGACCGAGGTTCTGCCCATCGACAAGGACGGCGTCGTCGTGGCGTCGGGAGCAGTCGAGATGATGCTGGGAGCAGCGCTGGTCGTGCTGCCGAAGGAGCGGCGGCGCATCGGCGGCATCCTCGCCGCGTTCTTCGTCGCGATCTTCCCCGGCAACATCGCGCAGGCCGTCGGCAAGCGCAAGGGCTTCGGCCTCGACGACGACCGCGCCCGCTACCTGCGGCTGCTGTTCCAGCCGGTGCTCGTCGCCTGGGCGATCTGGGCGACGCGCGACTGATGCCCGCGGGAATGACCGCCGTCCTGCAGTTCCTCCGCTGACACGCGACGAGGGGCGGATGCCGCGGCATCCGCCCCTCCTGACGACGCGGGTCAGCGTGTCGTCGGCACCTTCACGGCACCGGTCTCGGCGATGAGGCGCTCCCGGTCGACCCGGTCGACGTCGTGCAGCGAGATGCCGTTGGTCTCGCGCAGCGAGATCACCGCGACGAGTGTGATCGCTGCGGCGATCGCGAGATACACCGCCACCGGGATGTAGGTGCCGTACGCCGACAGCAGCGCCGTCGCGATGATCGGGGCGAGCGATCCGGCGACGATCGAGGTCACCTGATACCCCAGGGAGACGCCGGAGTAGCGCATGCGCGTGGGGAACATCTCCGACATGATCGCCGGCTGCGGCGCGTACATGAACGAGTGGATCACCAGGCCCAGGCACACGGCCAGGATGATGATCAGCGGGTCCTTCGTATTGAACATCGGGAACGCGATGAAGCCCCACGCGGCGGCTCCCACGGCGCCGATCGCGTAGACGGGCTTACGGCCCAGCCGGTCGGCGAGGGCACCGACGAGCGGCACGACGATCATGTGGACGACGTGGGCGATCAGCAGCCACGTGAGGATCGCGGCGACATCCATCTCGAGGTAGACGCGAAGGTACGTGATCGAGAACGTGACGACGAGGTAGTACATGATGTTCTCGGCGAAGCGCAGGCCCATCGCGGTGATGACGCCGCGCGGGTACCGCTTGAGCACCTCGAGCACGCCGTAACGCACCTGCTCCTGCTGCTCGACCTCCTTCTGGGCGTCGACGAAGATTTTCGCGTCGGTGATGCGGGTGCGCACGTAGTAGCCGATCGCGACGATGACGATCGACAGCCAGAAGCCGATGCGCCACCCCCACGCGAGGAACGCCTCCTGCGACAGCGTCGACGACAGCACGAGGAGCACGATCGTCGCGATCAGGTTGCCGATGGGCACCGCGGCCTGCGGGAATGAGGCCCAGAAGCCACGGGTCTTGTCGGGGGAGTGCTCCGCGACGAGCAAGACGCCGCCGCCCCATTCGCCGCCGACGGCGAAGCCCTGCACGAAGCGCAGGAAGATCAGCAGCGCCACGGCCCAGTAGCCGATCTGGTCGAAGGTCGGCAGGCAGCCCATGAGGAAGGTCGCCGCACCGACGAGGATGATCGCGAGCTGCAGCAGCTTCTTGCGGCCGTACTTGTCGCCGAAGTGGCCGAACACGATGCCGCCGAGCGGGCGGGCGATGAAGCCGACGGCGTAGGTGAGGAACGCCTGGATGATCGGGGTGTACGGATCGTCCGACGGCGGGAACATGATGATGTTGAAGACGAGCGTCGCGGCGGTGGCGTAGAGGAAGAACTCATACCACTCGACGACAGTGCCCGCCATGGATGCGGTGACGACCCGGCGAAGGCTGGATTCCTTGTACGGGGCGCCGGATGCGGTGGCTGAAGCCATGCGCTGATACCTCCTTGTAGAGCGCTGCGCGGCGAGGGGATGCCGCGGTCAGCGACGTTACCTGAGAGGTGGTTCAGGTACAAGGGTCAGCTGTGCACAGTCGGTGTGCGACCACGCACGCCGATCAGACGGTGTCGGAATCCTGCGGGGCGGCGGCGTCCTCTGCGTTGTGCAGGCGCACGCGCACGATGTTGGTCGTCTCGTCAATGTCGGCGATCGTCGGATGCGCCTTGACGAAGTCGGAGAACGACCGGTGCCCGAGCGCCTTCTCGCTGAAGGACGGGTCCATGCGCTTGAGCAGGTTCTTCACCGCGGACAGGTGCACCCACTCGTCGTCGGTGCGCTCGCGATCGAGGATGAGGGCACGGCGCAACAGCTCGGCGGTCGGGTCTTCGGGCTTCTTGCGGCGACGCGAGCCGGTCGTGGCGGGCGCGGCCACGGCATCCGTCGTCTTCTTCGCGACGGGCTTCTCGGGAGGTGTCACACCCGGCAGGGAGTCGTACGCGTCGAACTGGTCGCACGCGGCGGCGAGCGATTTCGCGGTCGATCCCGCCACCCCGACGCCCACGACGACGCGGCCGAGACGCTTGCAGCGCTGCGCGAGCGGGACGTAGTCGCTGTCGCCGGCGACGATCACGACGTGGGTGAGGTCGGGCAGGCGGAACATGTCCTCGACGGTGTCGACGGCGAGACGGATATCAGCGCCGTTCTTCGCGTAGGCGGCGGCGGGGAACAGCTGCACGAGGTCGACGGCGCGCGCGACGAGCTGCGTGCGGTAGAACGCGTTGACCGGGGAGGACCAGTCGGCATATGCCCGGGTGAGAACGAGGGTGCCGAAGGATGCCGCATAGTCGATGATCGCGCCGACATCGATCGTCGCGTCCTTCAGCTTCTGGGCGATCTCGGGCTGGTCGGGGTCGGCGATGATCTTCTGCCGGTCGGCGGCATAGGCGTTGCGCCCGTGCACGCGGTCGTACCAGCTCATGACGATGTTGTCGAAGTCCAGGTAGACGGCGACGCGGGGGTTCTGCAGGTCGGGCATATCCCCAGTGTGACAGGCGCGGGTGGGCTCGACGACGCTCAGCGGTGCGTCGGGTAGGACACGCCCAGCTGGGCGCGCATGTCGTCGAGGGCGGCCATGATCGCGACCGACTCGTCGAAGGGGAGCAGGTCGCTGTCGGTCCGGCCCTCCGCGATGAGCTGCTCGGCATAGCGGGCCTGGTAATGCATGCCGCGGCCCTCGACCTCGGAGCGGTACTCCTCGATCACGGTGCCGTCGGTCGCGGTGACGCGGAACGCGGTCGGCGTGTACCAGATCCGGTCGATGTCGATGCGGGCCTCGGTGCCGATGACGGATGCCGTGTTGGGTCCCGCGGCGCGCGAACTCACCACGAGGGACGACACGGCCCCGCCGGTGTGGCTCGCGGCGATCGCGACCTCGGTATCGGCGCCGGTCTCGCCGAGACGGCCGATCGCGCGGATGCCGGTCATCGGGCCGAGGACGTCCCACGCGAACGACACCGGGTAGATGCCGAGGTCGAGCAGGGCGCCGCCGCCGAGCTCCAGGGCGTTGAGACGGTGCTCCGGGTCGGTGGGAAGCGATTGAGTGTGGTCGGCGATCACCGCCCGCACCTCGCCCAGCGCGCCGTCGGCGATGATCTCGCGGATGCGGATCATGTGCGGCAGGTACCGGGTCCACATGGCCTCCATCGCGAGAAGGCCGCGGCCTGCGGCGATATCGCGGATCGCGATCGCCTCGTCGGCATCCAGCGTCACCGCCTTCTCGATCAGGACGTGTTTGCCGGCCTCGAGCGCCAGGATCGCGTGGTCACGGTGATGGCTGTGCGGGGAGGCGATGTAGACGATGTCGACGTCCGGATCGGCGACGAGCTCCTCGTACGAGCCGTGCGCGTGCGGGATGTCGTACTCGGCGGCGAAGGCACGGGCCGAGTCGGCGTTTCGTGACCCGACCGCGGTGACGGTGCGACCCGCCGTGCGGAGGTCCTGCGTGAAGGCGTGGGCGATGCCGCCCGTGGCGAGGATTCCCCAGCGGATCTCAGTCATGGACCGAGCCTAGTGGCGCGTGCGCGCGGCGTAGGCTCGACGCGTGATGCCCGACAACGACGCCGCCGTCGCGCGGTTCCGCGAGCTGCTGCAGCTCCCGACCGTGTCGCACGCCGACGAGACCGAGATCGAGTGGGAGCCGTTCGACGCGTTCGTCGCAGCGCTGCCACGCCTGTACCCGCGGACGCACGAGCGCCTCGAGCGCGAGATCGTCGACGGGCACTCGCTCCTGTACCGGTGGCCGGGCGCCGCCGCATCCGACCCCCTCGTGCTCATGGCGCACTACGACGTCGTGCCGGTGGTCGAGGAAGAGTGGGACCGGCTGCCGTTCGCGGCGGAGATCGTGGGCGACGGGGTGGATGCCGCGATCCACGCGCGGGGAGCGATCGACGACAAGGGCTCGCTCGTGGCGATCCTCGAAGCCGTCGAGCAGCTCGCCGGGTCGGACTTCCGCCCCATCCGCGATGTGTATCTCTCGTTCGGGCACAACGAGGAGACGGCCGGCGGCGGGGCGCGCGCCGTGGTGGACCTGCTGCGGGAGCGCGGCGTGCGCCCCGGACTCGTCATCGACGAGGGCGGCGCGGTCGTCGAGGGTGTCGTCCCGGGCGTCACGGTGCCGACGGCGATGGTCGGGGTCGCCGAGCGCGGTGTCATGACGGCGCTGCTGACGGCGCGCGAAGGCGGCGGCCACGCGTCCACGCCGCCCGCGTTCCCCGCGACGGCGCGGCTCGCGCGCGCGATCGGGCGACTGCACCGGCATCCGTTCCCGGTGCGCATCGCGCCGCCCGTGCGCGCCCTGTTCGCGACCCTCGCGCCGCACGCCCCGCAGCCGCTGCGGTGGGTGTTCGGCAACCTTGCGCTGACCGGTCCGCTGCTCGCACGGGTGTTCCCGCGGCTCGGGCCCGAGATGAACGCCCTCGTCCGCACGACCGCGGTGGCGACGGAGCTCTCCGGCGCGCCGGGCGAGAACGTGCTCGCCACGACGGCGCGCGCCGCGGTCAACATCCGTCTGCTGACGGGCGACACTGTGGCATCCGCCACCGACTACGTGCGCCGCGTGATCGCCGACCCGGAGGTCGAGGTCGAGGTGCGTCACGGCTCCGACCCGTCACCCGTCTCGCCGTGGCGTGGGGAGCCGTGGCGGCGCGTCGCCGGCGCGGTCGCCTCGGCGCTGAGTGATTCGAGCTCGGGTGAGAACATCGTGACGACGCCGTACATCCAGCTCGGCGCGAGTGACAGCCGCTGGTTCACGGCGATCAGCGCGCACGTCTACCGCTTCACCCCGTTCCACCTCACCCGCGCCGAGCGCGACGCGCTGCACTCGCACAACGAGCGCATCCGGGTGCAGGTGTGGCTGCGGGGGATCGGCTTCTACCGCGACCTCATCGCCGCCAGCTGAGAGCCTTTCGCCGCTGGCGGGGCGCGAGGTCAGGGGACGAGCACGACCTTGCCGTCGGCGCCGGCCTCCACGAGGCGGTGCGCCTCGGCGGCGTCGGCCAGCGGCAGCTGCTCGGCGAGCTCGACGCTGAAGCGGCCCGCGGCGAGGAGGGCGACCGTGACCGGGATGGCCTCGGCGCGCCACGCCTGCTCCTGGTCGGTCAGCGGCACCGGGTTGCCGCCGCTGAAGGCACGGATGCCGAGGCCCGCGGCATCCTTGCCCCGCACCAGTGTGGCGATGCGGCTCTTGTCGGCGACGAGTTCGATCGACTGCGCGAGCGCCTCGTCGGTTCCGGCGAGGTCGATCGCGACGGTGACGCCCTGCGGGGCGAGCTCGCGCACCCGCGCCACGACGCCCTCGCCGTAGGGCAGGGGCGTTGCGCCCAGTGCGCGCACCCGGTCGGCGCGACGGTCGCTGGTCGTCGCGAGCACCGTCGCCCCGAAGAGCACCGCGTACTGGATCGCGGCCTGGCCGACCGCGCCCGAACCGCCGTGGATGAGGACCGTGTCGCCGGCGCCGACGGCGAGCGAACGCAGCGTCTGGTACGCCGTGCCGACGGGGATGCCGAGGGCAGCGCCCTCGGAGGCGGAGACCTGCGGCGGCCGCGGCACGAGATTCTCCGCCCGCACCACGATGTCGGAGGCGTACGCTCCGCTCGCGCCGAACACGACGACCGGCTGGCCGACACGGTAGCCCTCGACGCCGTCGCCGACGGCGGTGACGATGCCCGCGGCATCCGACCCGACACGGCGCGGTTCGGTGATCGGCGCCGACACGCGCAGCCCCGCGCGCAGCTTGTAGTCGATGGGGTTCACGCCGGCCGCCTCGACGCGGACGGCGACCTCGCCGGCGGCCGGAGCGGGCACGGCGATCTCGGTGGCGGTGAGGACCTCGGGTCCTCCGAACTCGGTGTACACGATGGCGGTGCTCATATCGGGTGCAACCGCGGCCGTGGCGGAACCTATTCCTTGCCGGCGAGCGCCTTCGTCACGCGCTGCAGCGACACCTGCTCTGCCGTGCCCAGCTGCTGGGCGAACAGGCTCACCCGGTACTCCTCGAGCAGCCACCGCGCGCGGGCGAGGTGCGCCGCGGCATCCGGCGCGAGCGGCAGCGTGCCCCCGGCCTCGGCGTAGAGCGTCGCCGCGCGCTCGAACTCGGTCATCCGCTGACGGTCGCGGCCGGGATTGTCGGCGAGACGCTGCACCCGCTCCAGGGCGCCCTGCAGGTACCGGGGGAGGTGCGCCAGCCGCGCGAGGCCCGTGCGGGAGATGAACCCGCCGAAGACGAGACCCGCCAGCTGCGCCTTGACGTCGCCGAGGGCGGCGAGCAGCGTCATCGAGTTCTGCGCCTTGATCGCCCGCTCGACGTCGCGCTGCAGCGTGAGGATGCGGGCGGTCAGCGACACCGCCTGGAACAGCTCGTCGACGACCGCGGCCGAGAAGGCATCGCGGGCGGCGGCGAACTGCTCCGGAGTGCGGACGCCGCCCGGCGCCGTCCGCGCGAGGACCGCGTCGGCGACGGCGATGCGGGCGTCTTCGATGAGCGCCTTCGCCGACGGGTACGGCGATGCCGCGAGCGAGAGCTTCTCGGCGGCGGTGAGGTGATCCAGGACGTACGCGCTGGGCGAGGGCACCGCGAGCAGCAGCAGACGGCGCACCCCCGCGTGGGTCAGCCGGGCGGCGCGCTCGGGCGTTGCCTCGATCCGCAGGGCCACGCTCTCCTTCTCGTCCACCAGGGCCGGGTAGCCGCGCACGACGCCGCCGGCGACCTTCGTGTCGACGACCTCGGGGAGCGTGCCGATGTCCCACGTGAGAAGGCCGGTCCGTTCGACGACGGATGCCGCGGGCACGCCTCCCGGTGCCGCCCCCGCCCCGGCATCCCGCGCGATGGCGCCGCCGGCCGGCCCGGGACCGGACCGTGCCGAGGCGCCGGGACGGGCGAGCGTGCGGGCGACCTGCTCGCGCGCACGGCCGGCGAGACGGGACTGCAAGTCGGCGAGGTCGCGGGAGGTGCCGACGGTGCGGCCGCGGTGGTCGACGGCGCGGAAGGTCATGCCGAGGTGCGCCGGGACGCGGTCGAGGTCGAAGTCCGCCGGCGTGACCGGCTGGTTCGCGACCCGCTGGATGCGCTGGGCCAGAGCGGCCCGCAGCGACTGGGCGGGGAGGCCGTCGTGGTGCTCGGGGCCGTCGCCGGCGATCTCCTCACCGAGCTTCGCGGCCCAGTCCGCCGCCGGCACGACATGACGGCGGATCGCTTTGGGGAGCGCCTTCAGCAGCGCGGTGACGAGCTCGGCGCGCAGGCCCGGCACCTGCCAGTCGAAGCCGTCGGGCCGCAGGCCCGCCAGCAGCGGCAGCGGGACGACGACGCTGACGCCGTCCTCGGGGCTGCCGGGCTCGAAGCGGTAGGCGAGCGAGAGCACCTGGTCGCCCTGCGTCCACCGGCCCGGGAAGTCCCGCTCGTCCGAGCGCGCGGCGTCATCGAGCAGGTCGGCCTCGGTCAGATCGAGCAGATGCGGGGTGCGGGTCGACGCCTCGCGCCACCACGTCTCGAACGACCGCACGTCGAAGACGTCCTGCGGGATGCGCGCGTCGTAGAACGCGAACACCGCTTCGTCGCCGACGAGGATGTCGCGGCGACGCTCCCGCTCCTCGACCTTCTCGAGCCGCCGGCGCAGCTCCAGGTTCCGCCGCTCGAACGCCGTCAGCTTCTTGTCCAGGTGCGCGACGCTCCACTCGCCCTCGACGAGGGCGTGCCGCAGGAACAGCTCGCGGGCCTGCTCGCGGTCGATGCGCGCCAGCTGCACGCGCCGGCGCGGGATGATCTCCACTCCGAACAGGGTGACCTTCTCGGCCGCCACGGCGGCACCGGCATCCTTCGACCAGTGCGGGTCGCTGAGCTGCCGGTGCGCCAGATCGCCGGCGAGCTCCTCGGCCCACGCCGGGTCGATGACGGCGACGGTGCGCGCGTACAACCGCGAGGTCTCCACGAGCTCGGCTGCCATCACGGCGTCGGGCGAGGCCTTGCGCAGGGCGGAGCCGGGGAAGATCGAGAACTTCGCGCCGCGCGCGCCGCGGTACTCGGCGATCGGCTTCTTGCGCTTGTCGGGCACCGTCCGGGAGACCGAGCGGGTGTCGAGGATCCCGATGTGCGAGAGGAGCCCGGCCAGGATCGCGCGGTGCACGAGCGCCGGATCGGCGGCGCCCTCGGGCGCGCCTGTCGACGGGCCGGTGAGCTGACGGAGCTGACGGTGCACGTCGAACCACTCGCGCACCCGCACGTAGTTGAGGTACTCGGCGCGGCACATGCGGCGGAACGCGCTCGAGCCGAGCTCGCGCTGCTGATCCTGCAGGTGATTCCAGAGATTCAGGATGCTGAGGAAGTCGCTCGTCGGGTCGGCGAACCGGGCGTGCAGCCGGTCGGCCTGCTCGCGTGCGGCACCGTCGTCGGCCGAGGGGCGCTCGCGGACGTCCTGGATCGACAGACCCGCGACGATCGCGAGCACGTCGCGAGTGACGCCGAGCCGACGGGCCTCGATGAGCATGCGCGCGAAGCGCGGGTCGATCGGCAGCCGCGCGATCTCGCGGCCGAGCTTGGTGAGCCGCCGCGAGGCGGTGACGGCCCGCAGCTCGGTGAGCAGCTCGAACGCCGCCTTGACGCCCCGGCTGTCGGGCATGGTGAGGAACGGGAACTCCTCGATGTCTCCGAAGCCGAGCGCGAGCATCTGCAGGATCACCGATGCGAGCGAGGTCCGCAGGATCTCGGGCTCGGTGTACTCCGGGCGGGCGAGGAAATCCTCCTCGCCGTACAGCCGGATCGCGATGCCGTCGGAGGTGCGGCCGGCGCGGCCGGAGCGCTGCTGCGCCGACGCCTGCGAGATGGCCTCGATCGGCAGGCGCTGCACCTTCGAGCGCACGCTGTAGCGCGAGATGCGCGCCGTCCCTGCATCGACGACGTAGCGGATGCCGGGCACGGTGAGGCTCGTCTCGGCGACGTTCGTGGCGAGGATCACCCGGCGGCGGACGCCCGCAATGCGCGAGGGCTCGAAGACGCGGTGCTGCTCGGCTGCGGACAGGCGGCCGTACAGCGGGAGGACCTCGGTCGGCCGGGCATCCTTCGCGTACATGCCGCGCACGGCATCCGCCGCGTCGCGGATCTCGGCCTCGCCGGGGAGGAAGACGAGCACATCGCCGTCGGGTTCGCGGTCGAGCTCGCGGAGGGCCGCGAGGAGCGTGTCGACGTCGTCCGGGTCCTCGTCAGGACTGCGGTAGCGGATCTCGACGGGATACGTGCGCCCCGACACCTCGACGATGGGGGCGGGGTCGCCGCCGGGCGCGGCGAAGTGCCGGGCGAAGCTCTCCGGGTCGATCGTCGCCGACGTGATGATGACCTTGAGGTCGGGGCGCTCCGGCAGGATGCGGGCGAGGTAGCCGAGCAGGAAGTCGATGTTCAGCGACCGCTCGTGCGCTTCGTCGACGATGATCGTGTCGTAGCGGCGCAGCAGCCGGTCGCGGTGGATCTCGTTCAGCAGGATGCCGTCGGTGACGAGCGCGATCTTCGTGTCGGCCGAGACCTGATCGGTGAAGCGCACCTTGTAGCCGACGGCGCCGCCGAGCGGCACCTGCAGTTCCTCGGCGATGCGCTCCGCGATCGTGCGGGCGGCGATGCGGCGCGGCTGCGTGTGCGCGATCCGGGTGCGGCCGAGCTCGAGGCAGATCTTCGGCAGCTGCGTCGTCTTGCCCGACCCGGTGGCGCCCGCGACGATCACCACCTGGTGCCCGTCGATCGCGCGCCCGATCTCGTCCCGCGCGGCGCTGACGGGCAGCTCCGGGGGATAGGAGATGACGGGATCGGGAGAAGGCATAGCCCTCCATCCTACGAGCGGGCGGTGCCGTCGCGGTACGACCGGGCGACGGCGCTCCGGGCGTGCGTACCCTGGAGGCATGACGATTCCCACGCTCACCCTCAACGACGGCCACACGATCCCCCAGCTCGGCTTCGGCGTGTTCAAGGTCGACCCCGCCGAGACCGAGCGGATCGTCGCCGACGCGCTCGAGGCCGGCTACCGGCACATCGACACCGCCGCGATCTACGGCAACGAGGAGGGGGTGGGGCGCGCGCTCGCCGCGAGCGGCATCCCGCGTGACGAGCTGTTCATCACGACGAAGCTGTGGAACGACCGGCAGGGCGAGAACGAGCCGCTCGCGGCGATCGACGAGAGCCTGGAGAAGCTGGGCCTCGAGGCAGTCGACCTCTACCTCGTGCACTGGCCGGCGCCGGCGCGGGGCACGTACATCAACGCGTGGGAGAAGCTCGTGCAGATCCGGGATGCCGGAAAGGCCCGCTCGATCGGCGTCTCCAACCACCTTCCGCGACACCTCGACGAGATCATCGCCGCGACCGGCGTGACGCCCGCCGTCGACCAGATCGAGCTGCACCCCGCCTACCAGCAGCGCGACGTCACGCAGTATGCCGCCGACCACGGCATCCTGATCGAGGCCTGGGGTCCGCTCGGCCAGGGCAAGTACCCGCTGTTCGAGGAGCAGCCCGTCGCGGCGGCCGCCGCCGCGCACGGCAAGACGCCGGCGCAGGTCGTGCTGCGGTGGCACCTGCAGCAGGGCTACATTGTGTTCCCGAAGTCGACGAGCTCCGCGCGCATCCGCGAGAACCTCGACGTGTTCGACTTCGAGCTCACCGCCGACGAGCAGGCCGCGATCACCGCTCTCGAGCGCGGCGGCCGGGTGTCGGCGCACCCCGACGACGTGAACTGACGGGCGGCGTGACGGTCGGCGGCGACGCGGCCTGCGATCTCTACACCCAGCCCTGCATCCAATTGTGCAGGCGGTAGAAGTCGTACGGCACCTGGGTCGCCGACCACAGCGGGTACCAGAACAGCGACAGCACGACGGCGACCCCGAGGAAGACGAGGGCGACCCGCTGACCGGCCGTCCGCCGGTCCACGCTCGCATGGACAGGACCGGCGATCTCACGCAGCGCGAAGGTCAGCGCGAGCAGCAGGAACGGCCAGATCACGATCGTGTAGAACTGGAACACCGTCCGCTCGGGGTACGCCAGCCACGGCAGCCACGTCGCGGCGATGCCCACGAGCACGACGGCGTGCCGCCAGTCGCGGCTCACGACGAACCGGTAGACGAGGTACCCGGCCGCGGCCACCGACGCGTACCACAGCAGCGGGTTCGGCATGCTGTAGAGGATCTGCAGGCAGCCGTTCTGCCCGACGCAGCCGCCCTGACCGTCCGGCGTCGCCTGGGCGTACATCGATGTGGGACGCCACAGCAGCGGCCACTGCCACGCCGGGCTCTGATAGCTGTGCGGCGAGGTCATCCCCGTCATCGAGTTGTAGATCGTGACGTGATAGCGCCACAGGCTCTGCAGGGCCAGCGGCACCCACGAGAAGACACCCGTCGCGGGGTTCGCGTCGGCGGCGTGGCGGTCGTAGCCGCCGTCGCTGAGGAGCCATCCCGTCCACGAGCCGAGGTAGACGACGAACGCGACCGGCACGAGCAGGATGAAGGACACGAGGCCCTGACGCACGGCATCCATCGGCCAGAACACCACCCCGAGGCGCCGCCGCTCCAGCGCGTCGGTGACGACGAGGTAGAGGCCGATCGCCGCGAGCACCCAGACGCCGGACCACTTGACGGCCGAGGCCGCGCCCGCCGCCGCGCCGGCCGCGATCACCCATGGCCGGTTCCACAGCACGGCGCCCCACGCCGGCGGCTCGTCGCCGCGCATGCGCGCGACGGTCGCAGCCGCCAGCCGATCGAGGTGCCGGCGCCGGTCGAGGATGACGAACCAGAAAGCCAGCAGGATGAAGAACGCCAGGAACACATCCAGGAGCGAGACCCGGCTCATAACGATGCCGAGACCGTCGATCGCGAGCATGCCCGAGGCGACGGCGGCGAACACCGTCGAGTTCGTCAGCGCCTTGGCGACGAGGTACAGCAGCAGCACGAGCGCGGTGCCGAACAGGGCGGTCATGATCCGCCAGCCGAACGAGCTGTCGGGGCCGAACAGCCACATGCCGACGCCGATGAGGTACTTGCCGAGCGGCGGGTGGACGACGAAGCTCGGGGCGGTGGTGAAGATGTCGGTCTCACCCGCCGCGAAGCGAGCGTCGGCGCCGTCGGGCCAGGTCGCCGCGTAGCCGAGGTTCCACTGGCTCCAGGCATCCTTCACGTAGTACGTCTCGTCGAAGACGAGCGCGTGCGGGTGACCGAGGTTCCACAGACGCAGGATGCCGGCGACGACCGTGATGAGAAGGGGCGCGAGCCAGCCGTACAGGCGCTGCAGTCGCGGCTCTGCGGCGACCCGCTCGCGCCACCGGTCGTAGGACGACGGGCGCTGGGTCGGCAGCAGCGGCTCGGCGGTCATCGTCACGGCGACAAGCCTATGCTGGGGCGGTGATCATCCTCGCCGCGACGCCGATCGGAAACCTCGGCGACGCCTCGCCGCGACTGGTCGCGGCGCTCGAGGAGGCGGCCACGATCGCCGCGGAGGACACCCGCACGGCGCAGCGGCTGCTGCAGGCGCTCGGCGTCGCGAACCGGCCGCGCCTGGTCGCGCTGCACGACCACAACGAGCGGCAGCGGTCGGCCGACCTCGTCGAACGCGCCCGCGACGAAGATCTGCTCGTCCTCTCCGACGCCGGCATGCCGACCGTGAGCGATCCCGGGTACGCGCTCGTCGCCGCGGCGGCGGCCGCCGGGGTCACCGTGACGGCGATCCCGGGACCGAGCGCTGTCGTCACGGCGCTCGCGGTCGCCGGGCTGCCGACCGACCGGTTCACGTTCGAGGGGTTCCTGCCGCGCAAGAGCGGCGACCGGCGCCGCGCGCTGGAACAGCTGGCGAGCGAGCCGCGCACGATGGTGTTCTTCGAGGCGCCCTCGCGCCTGGCGGAGACCCTGACCGCCATGGCTGCGGCGTTCGGCGCCGACCGTTCCGCCGCCGTCTGCCGGGAGTTGACGAAGCTGCATGAAGAGGTCGTGCGCGGCGGTCTCGCCGAGCTCGCCGCCTGGGCCTCGGGCGGGGTGCGCGGCGAGATCGTCGTCGTCGTGGGCGGTGCGCCCGCGCGTCAGGTCAGCGCCGACGACGCCGTCGCCCAGGTGCAGCAGCTCGTCGGCGACGGCATCCGCTTGAAGGATGCCGCCGCCGAGGTCGCCGCAGCGACGGGGCTGAGCGCGCGCGATCTGTACCAGGCGGTGCTCGCCGCGCGCTGAGCGGTTACCGGGCGGGCCCGCCGAGCTGGGCGAAGGCCTCCGGGGTCGCCTCCGTCTCCGCCGCGCGCGACGGCGGCGCCGTCACACCGGGCAGCGCCCAGGCCGCGAACGCGGTGCCCGCGGCCCGGACGCGCACGTCGCCGGCATCCGTCACGGTCACCGTCGCATCGCCGTACAGCGCCGTCGCCGCCTCGGCGCCCGGCAGCAGCACCGCCGGGATCGTGGCGTCGGCCGCGCCGCGCGTCGCGAGCACCAGCACGCTCTCCTCGGCGCTCTCGCGGACGAACACCGCCGCCGCGTCGTCGACGTACAGCCACCGCAGGCCCCCCGTCGCCAGCACCGGGTGCTCACGGCGCAGCCGCAGCATGTCGCGGTACAGCGCGAGACGCGCGGCGTACGCCGGCTCGGCGGCACGGTCCCACGGCATCGGCGCGCGACTCATCTCGCCGTCGACGGCGTCCAGGCCGAACTCGTCCCCGGCGTAGACGACGGGCAGTCCCGGCAGGCTCACCGACAGGCCCAGAGCGACCGGCACGGCGCCGTCCGCGGCGTACGTCGCGAACCGCGCCGTGTCGTGCGTGTCGAGTGCCGACATCGTTCCCAGCTGCACGCGCCACGGGATCTGGCTCGTGAACCGCTGCAGCTGTGCGACGAACTGCCGGGCGGTGTACCGCGGCATCCCGGTGGGGATGCCGAAGAACCACATGTCGTCCGTCTCCTCGCCGTCCCAGCCGTAGTGCGGAATGCGGCGCGCCTCGCCCAGCCACGCCCACACCCCGCGCGTGAACGCCGGGTAGGTCATGCCGCCGTGCCAGGCGTCGCCCTGCAGGTCGGTCGCGGCGTCGTTGGTCGACTCCGCCACGAGCAGTGTGTCGGGAGCGACATCGATCATCGTCCGCCGCAGCGCCTGACGCACCTCGGCGTTGAGGTCCTCCGCGCCGAGCCTCCCGGTCATGTTCGCGACGTCGATGCGCCAGCCGTCGATCGAGTACGGCGGCTTCAGCCACCGTGCGACGACCGAGTCGGGCCCGTCGATGAAACGGCGGCGCAGCTCGTCGGAGTTCCAGTTGAACTTCGGCAGTGTCGGCGCATCGAGCCACGTCTCGTACGTCGTGTTGTCGTCGTCGGAGAAGTAGTAGAACGCGCTCTCCGGCGCATCCGGATTGCCGTGGGCGGTGCGGAACCACTCGTGGGCGATGCCCGAGTGATTCGTCGTGAGATCGCCGATGACGCGGATGCCGCGGGCGTGCGCCGCCTCGATCATCCGGCGGTACGCGTCGTCGCCGCCGAGGACGGGATCGATCCGGTCGAAGCTCGACGCGTCGTAGCGGTGGTTGGACTCCGCCGGGAAGACCGGCGTGTGGTACAGCACGGTGACACCCAGGTCGACGAGATGGTCGAGCTTCTCGACGACGCCGTCGAGGTCGCCGCCATAGAACTGCCGCCCGCGCCCGGGGTGCACCGGGTCGAGCGGTTCGTCCCATGCGGCGGGGAGCGCCCACGCCGGCGCGGGGCGCTCGTCGGCCGCCGCCGACCGGGCGAAGCGGTCGGGGAAGATCTGGTACATGATGGCGTCGGCGAGCCACGACGGCGGCGGGTTGCCCGCGACGAGGGCGAAGTCCTGCCCGTCGAGGGCATCGATGTCGCTGAGGCCGCCCTGGTTCAGCACTTCGACGCGGCCGTCGGCGTGGACCAGGTGGAATCGGTAGCCGTGCCGGGGGTTGGCGACGGTGATGCGGGCGGTCCACCATTCCCAGCCGTCGGCGGCGCCGTCACGGACCGCGTCGACCCACGCCGGCTCGTGATCGGGATTGGAGCGCACGAGCACGCGGATGACCGGACCGTACCCGTCGGGAATGCGGATGCGGACATCGACCTCGTCGCCGAGGACCGGCGCGGGATGCGACACGTACAGCGGGGAGCCGTCGTGGTGGGGACGCAGGGCAGGGGTTGTCATGATGACCTCCAGGAGACGCCGACACCGACGTCGGCACGGATGCGACGTGGTTGCACAGCGGGAGCCATGACAGAGCCCTTGAGTTGTGCCTCGATCCTATGACAGACGCGCACCGATGTGGAGAGCGATCGCGCCCTCCGCGGGGACGTCTGCGGTGACCGTTCCGCCGCTCACCGTGACGGTCGTGCCGCCGCACGCGCCGGCCGAGATCCCGCCGCCGGCGCCGCCGGAGATCACGTCGCAGTACCGGCCGTCGGGCAGTCCGACCGGGACGGTGGCCGCGGCATCCGCCTCGGAGGGGTTCACCAGCAGCAGCGCGCGCCCGTCGCGTTCGAAGCCGTAGACGTCGCCGTCGCCGACACCGGGCAGCCGCGGCGCGTCGGCCGCGACCCGGCGCAGCTCCAGCAGCCCCGCGATCGCGGTCCACGCTTCGGTGCAGACGCCCTCGCCATCGGCGTACTGCACCTTCGGGCCGGTGACGCCGGCGCAGTCCCAGCCGATGACCCGGCCGTCGGCGTCCTGCGGGGCGCCCGCGTCACGGTCGCTGAAGGCGTAGCCCGAGTAGACCACCGGCGTGCCGTAGTCGTCGGCGAGCATGAGCGCGTTCGCGATGAGATAGCGTCCGCCGTCGCGGTAGGTGACGGATGCCTCGCCGCGCTCGGTGTCGTGGTTGTCGACGAACACGACGGCATCCGCGCTCGGCACGTGCAGCGGCCGCGCGGAGGCCGGCCCGACACCGAGCGCGGGGTCGGTGATGACGCCCGCCTTCAGCCCGGGCCCGAGGTCCCGCGCGTACTGGAACTCGAACACCTTCCCGGCGCCGGTGTACTCCTCGGGCTGCACGGGCTCCGACCCCGAACCGCGGATGACCTCGCTCATGATGACGGTGTCCTCCGGCAGCAGGTCGACGATCGCCTGCACGTCGCCGGCGGCCATGTGCTTGGCGGCGTCGATGCGGAAACCGGCCACACCGAGGTCCCGCAGATGCCGGAGGGAGCGGGCGATCGTCTCGCGCACGGTAGCCGACCCGGTGTCGAGGTCGGCGAGGTTCGACAGCTCGCACGTCTGCACCTGCTCGCGCGAGCTGTAGTCGGCGATGTCGTCATCCGCGGTCAGGCCGCAGTGGTGGAAGTCGCCCTCGTCGTACAGGCCCGGGTAGTCATAGTGGGTGAACGCCGTCCCGGCGACGCCCGTGCCGGCGTCGATGCCCGCCATGTGGTTGACGACGGCATCCGCGATCACTGCGACACCCACGGCGGCGCACCGCGACACCATGTCGGCGAATTCCGCCTCGGTGCCGAGCTTCGAGTCCACCCGGTACGAGACCGGCTGGTAGCTGGTCCACCAGTGCGCGCCCGCGATGTGCTCCTGCGGGGGCGAGGTGAGCACCCATGCGAAGCCCGCCGGGCCGATCGTGCTCTCGCAGTCCTCGGCGATCGATGTCCACGGCCGCTGGAAGAGCTGCACACCCACGTCCGCCGGCTTCTCTCGCTCCTCGGCGACGGGCGCCGAGCACGCGGCGAGGCCGGATGCCGCGAGCACGGCGATCATCGCCGCCGCGGCGGCGCGGCGCCCCGGCATCCGACTACTTCACCGAACCGGCCGTCAGGCCGCCCACGATGAACCGCTGCAGCGAGAGGAACAGCGCCATCGGCAGGATCGCCGCGAGCACGGCGCCCGCCGCGAACACGCTCCAGTTTCGGGCGGTCTCCTGCGAGACGAACTGGTAGAGACCGACGGCGAGGGTCTGCTTGTCGGGGTCGACCAGGATGACAGACGCGATCAGGAAGTCGTTCATCGTGCCGATGAAGCTCAGCAGACCGATGACGGCGAGCACCGGCGCGACCAGGCGCAGGATGATCGTGAAGAAGATGCGCGCATGGCCGGCGCCGTCGATCTTGGCCGCCTCGTCGATGGATGCCGGGACGGTGTTGAAGAACCCGTACATGAGGAACGTGTTCACACCCAGCGCGCCACCGAGATAGACCATGATCAGGCCGATCTGCGAGTTCAGTCCGAGTGCGGGGAAGATGTCGCCGATCGCCGACATCAGCAGGAAGATCGCGACGACCGCCAGCAGCTGCGGGAACATCTGCACGAGCAGCAGCGTCAGCAGGCCGAACCGGCGCCCCGTGAAGCGCAGGCGTGAGAACGCGTACGCCGCCAGGGCGCACAGCACGACGGTGAAGAACGACGTCGTGAGCCCGATGAAGATCGAGTTCACGAACCACGCACCGTAGGGGCGCAGCGGATCCTGGAACAGGGCGATGTACGCGCCGAGGTCGACGTTGGAGAACAGGCTGTTCGCCGTCAGCAGCGTGCCCCCGGGGTTTAGCGAGGCCGACAGCACGTACACGAGCGGGAAGCCCGCGAACACGAGCATGACGATGCCGATGATGTGGCGCCAGCCGGTCTCGCGGAACCAGCGGCCGAAGGGGCGTCGCGGCTCCTTCGCTCCGCGGACGCCCGCGTCGCCGGCGCCGCCGGACCCGTCCGATGCCGCCGCGGCGACGCCGTCCAGCGCGTCGGGAGAGGGGAGGGTTTCCTGGATGCTCATGTCAGTTCAGCTCCTCGAGGACCTTGGTCTGGCGGAAGCTCAGATACGAGATGACCGCAACGAGCACGAAGATGATGATCGAGAACGCGCTCGCCAGGCCGTAGTCGCGCTCGGCTCCGACGAACGCCACCTTGTAGACCATCGAGATGAGGATGTCGCTCGCGCCGACGTTGATCGAGGCATCCGCGAACCGCGGGCCGCCGCCGGTGAGCATGTAGATCAGGTTGAAGTTGTTGAAGTTGAACGCGAACGACGAGATCAGCAGCGGCGCCACCGACACCAGCAGCAGCGGGAACTTGATGTGCCGGAAGATCTGCCAGACTCCGGCGCCGTCGACCTTGCCGGCCTCCTGGATGTCTTCCGGGATCGCCTGGATGGCACCGGTGGTGACCAGGAACATGTACGGGAAGCCGAGCCAGAGGTTCACGATCAGGATCGACAGCTTGGCCAGCCACGGATCCTGCAGCCAGGGGATGGATGCCCCGCCGAACAGCGTCTGGTTGATGAAGCCGAAGTCCTGGTTGAACATGCCCTGCCACACGAGCGCGGACAGGAAGGCGGGGAAGGCGTACGGCAGGATCATGATGACCCGGTAGTACTTCTTGCTCTTCATCCGCGGATCGTTGAAGACGATCGCCAGGAACAGGCCCAGGGCGAACGTCGTCGCCACCGACAGGATCGCGAACGCGAACGTCCACAGGGTGACGGCGATGAACGGGCCGCGGATCGACTCCGTGGTGAACGCGCGGACGAAGTTGTCCAGCCCGACCCACACCTGCCAGCCCGTCGCGAGGCTCTGCCCGTCGTCCGATTCGAAGGAGCCGTTGCCGTTGTCGTGGTAGACCACGCCGGTGTCGCTGTTCGTCATCGTGTCGGCGGCGGGGTCCCAGACGAGCGTCGAGATGAACTGGTAGGCCGTCGATCCGTCGCGCGTCTGCAGCGTGCCGTCGTTGGGGTCGTCGGAGAACGGGACCGCCATCGCGCTGATCGCGGCCTGGTTCGAGACGAGCTGGCCGAAGTCGAGCGTCGTGTAGCCGGGGAGGGAGACGGCGCGGTCGCCGGAGAACTCGGCGTCGGCCGCCGGCTCGAGCGGTCGGTCGGTGCCGCCCACCTCGGCGCCGCCGTCGGGGGTGGTCACGAGGAAGAAGAACTGGCCGTTCTGCTCGAGCACCGACAGGGGGTAGGCGGCGGAGTCCTCGACGCGCTGCTGATTCTGGATGAGGAGCGCATTGACGGCGTCGTCCTTCGTGGACACGTGTCCGGAGCCGTAGTTGGTGAAGGCGATGTAGACGCAGTAAAGGACGACGAAGATCTGGAAGACGAAGAGGAAGACCAGGCCCGGCGTGAGGTACTTCGCCGGGAGCATGCCCGGCACCAGGTAGACGACGTTGATCGCGAGGACGGCGAGGGCCACGATCGCGGCGATCAGGACGTTGCCCTGCGTCAGGAGCACGAGGATCGCGTAGATCGCGAGGGCGTCGATGATGCCCAGGCACACGATCTTGACGAGCCACACCTTCCAGCCGGCCCCGGCGGCCTCCGCCCAGCGCTCGGCGCGCTTCGCGCGACGGGCTGCGGCACGGTCCTCGGGCGTGCGGACGGGGGGTGGATCAGTGATCGCGGATCCGGTCATCGTAGACTCCAGACGTCGTTCTAGGGGGAGCATAGGAGTCGGGGCGGCGTCTGGTCCAGACGCCGCCCCGAACTCGCGGGATCAGCCGAGCTTGCTCTTGATCGAATCGGCCATCTTGACCCAGTCGCCGGCCGGGTCGGACGAGCCCTTGATCAGGGCCGCCTCGGTCTTGCCCCAGTCATCCCAGACCGAGCCCATCTGCGGGACGCTCGGCATCGGGACGGCGTTCGCGCCGACCTTCGCGAAGCCCGCGATCAGCGGGTCGGACTGCGCGGCCTCGAACGACTCGGTCAGCGCCGGCGGGCGGCCGCCGGCCTCGAACAGAGCGGTCTGCACGTCGGGGGTGGCGATGTAGTTGACCAGGAACTCGTTCGCGATCAGGGCATTGCTGCTCTTCGCACTCAGGAAGAAGGTCTGCACGCCGGCGAACGGCTGGGCCGCCTCGCCGCCCGCGCTCGGGATGGCGTCGACCGACACGTCGATGCCGGCCTTCTGCGCGTCCGCGACGTTCCAGGGACCTGTCAGGAAGTACGGCGACTTGCCCGCGTTGAAGGCCTCCTTGGCGAGGTCGCCGGAGAGGTTGAGGTTGAGCACCTTGGTGCCGGTGTCACCCTGCGCCGTCAGCCAGCCCGCGAACTTCTGGCCTGCCTCGTCGCCGATGGTGAGCTGGCTCGCGTCGTACGAGCCGTCGTCGTTCTGCGCGAAGACCGTGCTGCCGAACGACGTCTGGAACGGGTACAGGTGGTACGGGTCCGAGGCCTGCGGGTCGAGGCCTACGACGAACGGGTACTCGGTGCCGGCCGCCTGGCCCTTGGCGATCATCTCGTCGTAGGTGCCGGGCGTGGAGTCGGCGAGGGCGGTGTTGCGCAGGATCGCGATGTTCTCGATCGCGTAGGGCAGCCCGTAGGTCTTGCCGTCGTAGGTCACGGCCTGGATGGCGACCTTCTCGAAGTCGGCGGTCTTGTCGCCGAGCTCGACCGGGGCGACGATGCCGTCCTTGACGAACGCGCCGATCCAGTCGTGGCCGCCGATCGTGATGTCGGGGCCCTTGCCGGTGGGGACCTGCGCCGTGAACTCGTCGCGGATCTTGCCGTAGTCCTTGACGACCAGGTTGACCTTGACGCCCTTCTCCTGCTCGAACGTCTTCGCGACGTCTTCGAGCGCGCGGGCGCGGTCGGCGTCGACCCAGACGGTCAGCGCGCCGGCGCTGGCCGCGTCGTCGCTGCTGGTCGGCTCTGCGGTCGTGCCGCCGGCGCAGCCGGCAAGCGCGAGGATGCTCGTCGCGACGAGCATTCCGACGGCGACGGCGCCCTTCTTCTTCACCTTCATTGGTGTGCCTCTCTGTTGTGACGGGGCCAGGGGAACAGGTGTCCCGCTGCGCCCACGCGCTGTTGCCGCGCGAGTCGCCGGCGGGGCCATTCTTACTCCCGACGCCGTCTCGCAAGGCGTTTCGTTATGCAACTGTGACCGGTCACAGGGTACGCGGTTCGATCACGTTATCACAGCGCCGGAACGATGTAGAGTCTGCTCTCGTGGCATCCACCGAGAGCTCCCGAAAACCGACGATCCGCGACGTCGCGGCGGTCGCCGGTGTGTCCCACGGCACGGTCTCGCGCGTGATCAACGGCGGCCACTGGGTGTCGCCGGAAGCGCGCGCCGCGGTGGAGGAGGCCATCCGTACGACGGGGTACACGGCCAACCATGCCGCCCGGAGCCTTGCGACCGGCCGCTCCGGCTCGATCGCGTTCCTCCTCACCGAACCGCAGCACCTGCTGTTCTCCGACCCGATCTTCTCGCTGCTGCTGCGCGGTGCCACCGAGGCGCTGGCCGAGCGGTCTATGACGCTGGTGCTCCTCATCGCCGACAGCGCCGACAAGCAGGCCGGCGTGGAGCGCTACGTCCGGGCCGGCCACGTCGACGGCGTGCTGCTCGTCTCCTCCCACGCCTCCGACGCCCTCCTCGCGTCGCTGGTGTCGGCGGGCGTCGCGACGGTGTGCACCGGCATCCCCACCGGTGCTGCGGCGTCGGTGCCGAACGTCGCCGTCGACGAGGTGGGATCGGCGCGCATGATGACCCGGTATCTCATGGACCAGGGGCACCGCCGCATCGCGCTCATCGCCGGACCCGCCGACACCCCGGGCGGCAAGTTCCGTCTCGAGGGGTTCCAGGCGGAGCTCGGCCCGCGGTTCGATCCGCAGCTCGTCGAGCACGGCAGCTACGAGAGCGCGAGCGGGGATGCCGCCATGACCCGGCTGCTGGAGCGGGCCCCCGACGTCGACGCGGTGTTCGCGGCCAGTGACATCATGGCCGTCGGTGCGATCGCCGCGCTGCGGCGTGCCGGCCGGCGGGTGCCCGAGGACGTCGCCGTCGCCGGCTTCGATGACTCCGGCCTCGCCGCCACGCACCAGCCGCCGCTGACGACGATCCGTCAGCCCTGGGCGGAGATCAGCTCGACGATGGTGGACATGGTGCTCGACATCGTCGCCGGGGTGCCGCGGGAGCCCCTCGTCCTGCCGACGACCCTCGTCGTGCGCGAGAGCGCCTGACGGCGCGGCTGCGCGAGGGCGCCGGCCGGTGCTCGTCACAGAGCAGGAGCGCCCCGGGGGTGCCGCCTAGAATCGTCGAGTGAGCACCGGTCAGTCCTTCTACATCACGACGCCGATCTACTACCCGAGCGATCTGCCGCACATCGGCCACGGGTACACGACGGTCGCCGTCGACGCGCTCGCGCGCTGGCACCGCCAGGCGGGAGACGACACCTGGATGCTCACCGGCACCGACGAGCACGGTCAGAAGATGCTCCGCGCTGCCGCCGCTAACGGCGTGACGCCGCAGGAGTGGGTGGACAAGCTCGTCACCGAGAGCTGGTTCCCGCTGCTGCGGACCCTCGACGTCGCCAACGACGACTTCATCCGCACGACGCAGCCGCGCCACGAGGAGCGGGTCCAGCAGTTCGTGCAGGCCCTGTACGACCGCGGCTACATCTACGCGGGGGAGTACGAGGCGCTGTACTGCGTCGGCTGCGAGGAGTTCAAGCCCGAGGCCGAGATCGTCGACGGAACGGGCGCGTTCGAAGGCCTGAAGGTCTGCGCGATTCACTCGAAGCCGCTCGAGCTGCTGCAGGAGAAGAACTACTTCTTCAAGCTGAGCGAGTTCCAGGACAAGCTGCTCGAGCTCTACAAGACCGAGCCCGATTTCGTGCGCCCCGAGTCCGCGCGCAACGAGGTGGTGTCGTTCGTCCGCTCGGGCCTGAAGGACCTGTCGATCTCGCGCTCGGCCTTCGACTGGGGCATCACGGTGCCGTGGGATCCGTCGCACGTCATCTACGTGTGGGTCGATGCGCTCCTCAACTACGCGACGGCGGTCGGCTACGGCACCGACCCCGCGCAGTTCGAGCGCCGCTGGCCCGCCTACCACGTCGTCGGCAAGGACATCCTCCGCTTCCACGCCGTCATCTGGCCCGCGATGCTCATGGCCGCCGGTCTCGACGTGCCGCGCGGCGTCTTCGCGCACGGCTGGCTGCTCGTGGGCGGCGAGAAGATGTCGAAGTCGAAGCTCACCGGCATCGCGCCGACCGAGATCACCGACGTCTTCGGGTCGGACGCCTACCGGTTCTACTTCCTGTCGGCGATCGCCTTCGGCCAGGACGGGTCGTTCTCGTGGGAGGACCTCTCCGCCCGCTACCAGGCCGAGCTCGCCAACGGCTTCGGCAACCTCGCCTCCCGCACCACCGCCATGATCGAGAAGTACTTCGAGGGCGTCGTCCCGCCGGCATCCGACTACTCCGAGGGCGACCGGGAGATCCAGCAGATCGTGGCGGATGCCGCGGCATCCGCCGACGCGGCCATGGAGCGTTTCCGTCCCGACGAGGCCATCGCCGCCATCTGGACCATCGTGGACGCGCTGAACGGCTACATCACCGACAACGAGCCGTGGGCGCTCGCGAAGGCGGGTGAGCGCGAACGCCTCGGCACCGTGCTGTACACCGCGGCGGAGGGCCTCCGGGCGCTGGCGGTGCTGCTGAGTCCGTTCATGCCGGAGGCGACGCAGAAGCTGTGGGAGGCGCTCGGCCACAGCGGGCGCCTGCAGGATCAGCCGCTGCGCGAGGCGGGCGCGTGGGGCGTCCTTCGGCCGGGGACGTCGGTGAACGGCCTCGCACCGCTGTTCCCGCGCATCGAGCAGTGACGCCGGCGCGCCGCGCCGCATGCGCGGTCGAAAGTGGCATCCGCGGCAGAGAGTTTCCGCCGCGCGTGCCGGAATCGGCCGCGCGAACCCGAGGAGGTGACACGCCGTGACCGACCCGTCGACCGACCCGTCGAGCTACGTGCGCGTGCGCGAGAAGAGCGCGCGCGACGTGTCGTACCCGCCGGCGCCGGAGCCCCTCCCCGTCGCGGTGTACGACAACCACTGCCACCTGGAGATCGAGGACGGCGCAGAGGAGGGCGGCCTCTCGCTCGACGAGCAGCTCGACCGCGCCGCGGCGGTGGGCGTGGTGGGGGTCGTGCAGGCCGGTGGCGACATCGAGTCGAGCAGGTGGTCGGCGTGGGCCGCGGCATCCCACCCCCGCGTTCTCGCGGCCGTGGCGATCCATCCCAACGAAGCGCCGGCATATGCCGAACAAGGCATGCTCGATGGGGCCATCGCCGTCATCGACGAGCTCGCCGCGCAGCCGCGCGTGCGGGCGATCGGTGAGACGGGGCTCGACTTCTTCCGCACCGGTGAGGAGGGACTGCCCGCGCAGTACGAGAGCTTCGAGGCGCACATCGCCCTCGCCAAGAAGCACGACATCGCGATGCAGATTCACGACCGCGACGCGCACGACGCCGTCCTCGACACGCTCGAGCGCGTCGGGGCGCCGGAGCGCACGGTGTTCCACTGCTTCTCCGGCGGCGCCGACATGGCCCGCATCGCCGCTGACCGCGGCTACTGGCTGAGCTTCGCGGGGAACGTCACCTTCAAGAACGCGCAGAACCTGCGCGATGCGCTGGCCGTCACCCCGCGCGAGCGGATCCTCGTCGAGACCGACGCGCCGTTCCTCACGCCCACGCCGCTGCGCGGCCGGCCGAACGCGCCGTACCTCGTTCCCGTGACGGTGCGGTTCATGGCTGCGGAGCTGGGGATGCCGGTGGACGAGCTGTGCGCGCAGCTCGCCGCCAACACGCTCGAGGTCTACGGCTCCTTCACGTCCTGATCGTCCGCGAGCACCGGCTTCGCCGCGGCGATGTGCGCGATCGAGCGCCACATGACGATGAGCGTCACCGCCGAACCGCCGAACGCGAACCACCACGGCGCCGTCAGCCCCCACGTCTGGGCGATCAGCCCGCCGAGGAACTGGCCGATGACGAGTCCGGCGAAGATGCCGACCATGTTCACCGAGGAGATCCGGCCCTGCAGCGGCAGCGGCACGAGGCGCTGGCGGACCGTCGTGGAGATCGTGCTCCACACGAACGCGTAGGCGCCGAACCCGAACATGATGACGAACGCGACGACGGCGTGCGTCGTCAGCGCGAACGCGAGGTGCATGAGCACTTCGAGCGTGAGGCACACCCGCATGAGCGTCGCGAAGGAGATGTGCTTCTCGAGCCAGCCGAAGCTCGCGATGCCGACGAGACCGCCCAGCGCGGATGCCGTGGTCAGCGCACCGTATCCGACGGCGCCCATGCCGAGGTGCTCGGTGGCGTACAGCACGAGGATGCCCCAGGGTGCGGCCCACGTGATGTTGAACACCAGGATGATGACGACGAGCGTCCGCACCGGGGCGTTGTGCCGCAGCCAGCGCAGTCCCTCGCGGATGGGGTGCGGCTTCGCTCCGGGCTCCACGTCGCCGTGGTCGGGGACCGGAGTGCGCGCGATCCGGGAGATGAGGACGACGGCCATCGCGACGCACAGGATCTGGACCAGGAACGGCCAAAACGACCCGATGGCGAAGAGGAAGGCCCCGAGGGGCGGTCCGCCGAGCTGGTTGGCGACGAGGTAGCCGGCCTGCAGCCGCGCGTTGCCGATGCCGAGGTCGCCCGGCCGCACGAGCATCGGCAGCAGGGTGCTCCCGGCCGAATCGGCGAATACCTCGGCGGTGCCGTACAGGAAGGCCGTCGCCAGCACGATCCACACGGTCGCGTGGCCAGTGACGAGAAAGGCCACGAGCCCCGCGACGACGACCGCGCGCGAGGCGTTCGCGATCATCACCATGCGGCGCCGGTCGTGATGGTCGGCGACGGAGCCCGCGAACAGGCCGAACAGCAGCCACGGCAGGAACTGCATCATGGCGCCCGCCGCCACGAGGAGGGGCGAGGTCGTCATCGAGGCGATGAGCAGGGGAGCGGCCGACAGGGCGATGCCGTCGCCGATGTTGCTCGTCCACGACGATGCCAGCAGCCACCGGAAGTCCCGGCCGAGGCGACGCGGCGCGACGATCTCACCCAGCGATGGCACCTCGCCATCCTAGACGCCACCCCCGCCCCTGCGCGGCCTCCCCTCGCCACGCCCCGGGCCCCGGCCAGTACGCCGAGTGGGCCCGTTGCGCGCGAGAGGGCCCCGTGTTGTCGGGCCAGAGTGGGCGCGCTCGGCGGAAAGGGGCGCACTCGGCATCCGTCGTGGACGGGGAGGACGGGGAGGACGGGGAGGGGGGAGGGAGGGAGGAGGGAGGGGAGGGAGGGAGGGAGGGAGGGAGGGAGGGAGCGGGGGGTCAGCGGGTGGTGGTGCCCCGCACGACCTCGAAGGGGAGGTCGATCGCGCGCGACGGGGCGGTGCCGGCGGGGGAGGCGTCCGGGGCGTCGAGGGCGTCGAGCGAGCCGAGGACGATCTCGGCGGCGCGCTCCGGGTACAGGCACACGTGGGTGACGCCGAGGCGCTCGTTCAGCTCGCAGTCGATCGTGCACAGCGCCATCAGCTGCAGATCGCGCGGCATGACCAGGCCGATCTGCTCCAGGTGGAGGTAGATCTCCGGCCCCTCCTCGCAGAACGCGAAGACGGCGTCGGCGCCCGCGTCGAGCAGCGTGTGCAGCGCGGGGATGAGGCGTCGCCGCCCCGCGTCGACCCGCGCCACGAGCGGCGTGCGGCCGCCGAGCGCGCTCCATGCCAGGTACGCGCTCTCGCCCTGCTGATCGCGCGGCACCTCGCTCTCGTCGACGAGGAAACCGATCCGCTCGGCGCCGGCGGCGGCGAGGTGCGCGAGCCCCGCGCGCACCGCGGCCGCGTATCCGGTGCGGATGGTCAGCCCGCCCGGCACCGTCAGGTCGCTGGCCGCGACCGGGATGCCGCGGGCCTGCGCCGCGCGCAGCACGGTGCGGTCGTCGGCGGGGTCGGGGAAGTACAGCGCGTCGATCTGGGCGCCGGCGACGAGGTCGGGCCGGCTGTCGGGCAGCACGGTCACGGTGAAGCCGCGCACCGCCCCGGCCTGCACGAGCGCGTCGAGCTGGCGCGCCCGCTGCAGCGCGCGCCGGCCGTCCTGCAGCGACCCCTGCGCCATGACGAAGCCGATCGACATCGTCCGCCCGCTGCGCAGGGCCGCGGCGTGCTTGTTGGGCGCGTAGCCGAGTTCGGCCGCGAGCATCTTGATCCGTTCGCGGGTCTCGGGACGCAGGTTGCCGCGGTCGTTGAGCGCCTGACTGATCGCCGCCGTGGACATGCCCGCCCGCGCGGCGACGTCGCGGAGCGTGACCCGGCTCATGCGGGGCCGGGTCCCGTCGGGGCGGATGCCGCGGCATCCGGCTCATCGGCCGCGACTCCGGCGGGGGTGGCCTCGACGGAGGGGGCCGTCCGCGGGAAGACCGTCCGCACCGCGTCGACCCAGGCTTCGCCGGAACCGGCGGCGGCCAGGCCGTGGCCCTGTGCGATGAGGGTGTGCAGCAGCGCGCCCGAGAAGTGGCGCAGGGCGGCCTCGGTCGCCGCGACCGTGTCGGCGTCGCCGCCGCGCGCACGCGTGCGGGCGATCTCCTGCTCGAGCACGCTGTGCACGTGGGCGCGCATGTCGACGACCGCGGGAGCCACCTCGTGCACGCGGCGGGCCATCGCGTGCCGCTGCGCAGCGGTCTGCACGATCATCCGCGCCTGGCCGATCGCCTGGAACTCGTCGATGGGCGCGTGGACCCGGATCGTGTCGAGGTCGAGCACGTCGATGCCGGGGAGCGAGCGGAGCCCGGGGTCGACGTTGCGCGGCATGCCGAGGTCGATCACGAGCTGCGGCGTCGTGAGCCCCGCGCGGGCGGCGCTGTGATGCTCGGTGTCCAGTGCGTAGGAGTCCGTCGTCGTGGTGCAGGTGACGATGACGTCGGCGTGGGCGGCCTCGGCGGCGAAGTCGGCCGCGGTTACCGGTGTCAGATGCTCGCGCCGCGCGAAGCGGTCGCGGCCGGAACGGGAGTGCACGCGGATGTCGACGGCGCCGACGGCGCGGAGCGCCGCGAGCGAGGCCGCTGCGTAGCGCCCCGTGCCCACGAGCAGCACGCGAGCGCTGTCCCATGATTCGATCCGGGAGCCGGCGAGCTCGACCGCGAGACGCACGAGCGAGCGGCCCGACTCGCCGAGCCGGGTGGAGTTCTTCACGGCGCGGGAGGTCTCGGTCGCCCGCTGGAACAGGTGCTCCAGCGGCGCGGTGGTGGCCCCGGCCTCGCGCGCGGCGTCGAGGGCACGGCGCACCTGACCGGCGATCTCGTCCTCGCCCACGGCGACGGAGTCCAGACCCGACGCGACGGCGAACAGGTGCTGGGCGACGCGGTTGCCGTGCGCGAAGTCGACGGTCTCGCGCACGTCGCGGAAGGGCAGCGCGGAAAGGTCCGCGAGGCGCTCCATCACGGCATCCATCGCCGGCACCGGCGACGCCTCGTCCGGCCCGTCGGCGAGGTCGAAGTACGCCTCGAAGCGGTTGCAGGTCGCGAGGACCACGGCGCCGCGGATCGTCTCGTGGGCCGCGGTCAGGTCCGTCGCAACGCCGTCGCCCACGACGGACAGGCGCTCCAGCGCCTCGAGGGGCGTGGTGCGCTGATGGGCGGACAGGCAGACGAGCACGCGGGTTAGTATAACGATTAACCGCCGTTGAAAACGTGCGCGAACCTGCTGCCTGGAGCCCATCATCCTTCCTGCCACCCCGTCTCACCCGCTCGTCGCCCACGGCACCGCCAACTCCCGCCTCGTGCGGGCGCTGCGCGGGGATCGGCCCGAGATCACGCCCGTCTGGTTCATGCGACAGGCGGGCCGCTCGCTGCCGGAATACCGCGCGCTGCGGCAGACCGGCACCATGCTCGACGCGTGCCTGGATCCGGCGATGGCGAGCGAGATCACGCTGCAGCCGGTGCGCCGTCACGGCGTAGATGCGGCGGTGTTCTTCAGCGACATCATCGTGCCGCTGCACCTCGTCGGCGTGGAGGTGGAGATCGCCGCCGGGCGCGGCCCCGTCTTCGCTCGCCCGGTGCGGACGGCCGCCGACATCGCCCGGCTCGTGCAGACCGACCCCGCGCTGGTCGAGGAGCGCGGCGAGGCCGTGGCGGATGCCGTGGCGCGCACCACCGCGATGCTCGCCGAGGAGGGCGAACGCCGCGGCGAGGCGATTCCGCTGATCGGCTTCGCCGGGGCGCCCTTCACGCTCGCCGCCTACCTCGTCGAGGGCGGTCCGTCGAAGGACCACCTGGCCGCGCGCAGCCTCATCCACTCCGATCCGGCGGCGTGGGCGGACCTGACCGCCTGGCTCGCGGAGGTCACCGGGCGCTTCCTCGCGCTGCAGGTGCGCGCGGGCGCCAGCGCGGCGCAGCTGTTCGACTCGTGGGCTGGAGCGCTCGCGCCGGCCGATTACCGCCGCGCGGTGCTCCCGGCCTCGGCCGCGGCGCTGGAGCCGGTGCGGGCCCTGGACGTCGAGGTCCCCCTCATCCACTTCGGCGTCGGCACCGGTGAGCTGCTGGCCGACATGGCGTCGCTGCAGATCGACGCGCTGGGGGTGGATTACCGCGTGCCGCTGGATGCCGCCGCCGCCCGCATCGGGCGCGACCTGACCCTGCAGGGCAATCTCGATCCCGCGCTCCTGTTCGCGCCCGCCGAGGTGCGGGAAGCCGCCGCGCACGCGGTGCTCGACGCGGGGACGGCGGCCCGCGCGCACGTGTTCAACCTCGGTCACGGCGTGCCGATGGACACCGACCCCGCTGTGCTCACCGCGCTCGTGCAGACCGTGCACGACTGGCGCCCGGCGGCCGGCCGCAGGGAGCTCGCGTGAGCGCTGACGCCGGCGTCGTCGTCGTCGGCGGGGGCATCGCGGGACTCGTCGTCGCGCACGAGGTCGCCCGCGCCGGGAGATCCGTCGTCCTCTGCGAGGCGTCCGGCGCGCTCGGCGGCCTGCTGCAGCGCGGCACGGTCGGCGGCGTCGCGATCGACCTCGGCGCGGAGTCGTTCGCGACGCGCACCGACGCCGTCGCGCGGCTCGTCGCCGACGCGGGCCTCGATCTCGAGCTGGTGAGCCCCGAGCCCGCCGGCGCCTGGCTGGCCGTGGCGACCGGCGACGGCCCGATGCGCGCGCGCCTGCCGCGCCGGACGGTCCTCGGCATCCCCGCCGATCCGCTCGCGCCCGACGTCGTGGCGATCCTCGGCGAGACCGCCGCCCGTCGCGCGGCGGACGAGCCCACCGGCGCGATCCCGACCGCGGACGGGACGGCCGCCCCGGCCTCGCTGCACGCGCTGGTGGCCGAGCGCCTCGGCCCGCTCGTCGCGGACCGTCTCGTCGAGCCGCTCTGCCGGAGCGTCTACTCGCGGCCCGCGACGGAGGTGACCCTCGAGGCGGTGCACCCCGCGCTCTGGCGCGCGTTCCGCCAGCACGGCTCGCTGCTGCGGGCGGCGGATGCCGTGGCCACGACCGCCCGTGCCGGCGCCGCGGTCGGCGGGATCGACGGCGGCATGTGGCGACTGCCGGTGGCCCTGGCGGACGCCGCCGCCCGCCACGGCGCCGACCTCCGCACCGACACGGCGGTCACCGCGCTCACGGCGGACGCCGCCGGCGTCACGGTGCGCACCGCCGCCGGCGCGATCCGCGCGCGCGACGTCGTCGTCGCGACCGGACCGGCCGCGACCGACCGGCTGCTCGCCGCCCTGCCGAACGCCGCCGCGCTGCCGAACGCCGCCGCCGTGCCCGCCGTCGCCGACCCGCCGAGCCCCGCCCGCGACGCGGCGACCGGCGACGTGCACCTCGTCGCGGCCGCGATCACCCACCCCGGTTTGGACGCCGACCCGGTGGGGTCGGGCGTCATCGTCGACCCGGCACTGGCCACCGCGGCCAAGGCGCTCACCCACGTCACCGCGAAGTGGGGGTGGGCGCGCCGGGCGGCCGGCGCCGCCGGCATCCATCTCGTGCGGCTCTCGGCTCGCGACGGCGCCGCCGCGCGGCTGCGCACATCCGACGACATCGCCCGCGAGCTGCGACTGCTCACCGGCGTCGCCGTCACGGCGCGCGACATCGCCGATGTCGTCGTGCAGCGCTGGACGGATGCCGTCGACATCGCCCCCGCCGGCAGCGCGGCCGCTCGTCTCGCGCGCGCGAGCGCGTGCGGCGGCATCCACCTCACCGGCGCCGCCGTCGCCGGCACCGGCCTCGCTTCGGTCATCCCGCACGCGCGCGACCTCGCCGCCCGGCTCACCGCAGACACCCCCGCCGTTCCCCGCCCCCTCGCCTCAGACAGGAGCACCGCATGACCGACACCATCCCGCTCGGCTACACCCTGTTCGCCGTCCTCGCCCTGCCCCGGCCGCGCCACGGCGCGCCGGATGCGGCGGCGCTCGAGGACCTCACGGCCGCCGTCGCCGCCATCGAGGCGGACGGCGTGACGCTGCGGGGGCTCTACGACGTGACCGGCATGCGCGGCGAGGCCGATCTCCTGGTGTGGCTGCACACGGGTGAGCAGACCCCCCTCGAGAGCCCGGCGGTCCTCCAGCAGGCGCTGCGCACCCTGCGCCGCACCGCGGTGCTCGCGAGCGCCACGGCGGTGTGGACCGCCGTGGGCGTGCACCGCGAGGCGGAGTTCAACAAGCGGCACGTGCCGGGCTACCTGCGCGGCGAGCATGCCCGCGGCTGGCTCTGCGTCTACCCGTTCGTCCGGAGCTACGAGTGGTACCTGCTGCCCGACGAGGAGCGCTCCGCGATGCTCGCCGAGCACGGCCGCAAGGGGGCGCGGTTCACCGATGTCGTCGCCAACACGGTCTCCACGTTCGGGCTCAGCGACTACGAGTGGCTGCTGCCACTGGAGAGCGACGACCCCATCCACCTCGTCGACATGATGCGCGACCTGCGCGCGACCGGCGCCCGCCGCCACGTGCGCGAGGAGGTGCCGTTCTACACCGGCCGCCGCATCGAGGTCGCCGATCTCGCGGAGGTGCTGAGCTGATGGCGGAGAACCTCACCGAGTTCCGCCCGAAGCCGCCGCGCGCGAGCGCCGCGCCGGTGTGCGGCGACGGATGCCGGGTGCCCGCCGCCACGACGGCGACGTGCGCCGGCGACCGGTTCGCGACGACCCCGGTCGCCTACGATGCCGTGCTGCTGCTCGGCTTCGGCGGTCCCGAGGGGCAGGACGATGTCATCCCGTTCCTCCGCAACGTCACGGCCGGTCGCGGCATCCCCGACGAACGGCTCGAGGAGGTCGCGCATCACTACCGCCACTTCGGCGGCGTGTCGCCGATCAACGATCACAACCGCGAGCTGAAGGCCGCCCTGGACGCCGAGCTCGCCGCCCGGGGGCTCGACCTGCCGGTGTACTGGGGCAACCGCAACTGGATGCCGTACGTCGCCGACGCCCTGCAGGCCGCGCACGACGCCGGTCACACGCGGCTCCTCGCCATTGCGACGAGCGCGTACAGCTCGTACTCGTCGTGCCGGCAGTATCGCGAGGATCTCGCCGACGCGGTCGAGGCGACCGGGCTGAGCGGGCGGGTCGAGATCGACAAGGTGCGCCAGTTCTTCGACCACCCCGGCTTCGTCGCCCCGTTCGCCGAGGGGGTCGCCGCGGGCTTGGAGCGGCTCCACGCCGACGGGTTCGGTGACGACGAGATCGAGATCCTGTTCTCGACCCATTCCATCCCGAACAGCGACGCCGATCGCTCCGGCCCGCCCGAGCGCGACCTCGGCGCCGGGGGCGCCTACGTCGCGCAGCACACCGCCGTCGCCGAGGCCATCATGGCGCGGCTCGGGTCGGCCTGTGCGTGGCAGCTGGTGTACCAGAGCCGGTCCGGTCCGCCGCAGGTGCCGTGGCTCGAGCCCGACATCAACGACGCGATGGCGGAGCTCCCCGGTCGCGGCCGCAGGGCCGTGCTCATTGTGCCGCTGGGGTTCGTCAGCGACCATATGGAGGTGCTCTGGGATCTCGACACCGAAGCGCTCGAGACCGCGGGCGAGCTCGGCCTCACCGCGATCCGCACGCCGACGCCCGGCACCCATCCCGCCTACGTCGCGGGCCTCGTCGACCTCATCACGGAGCGACTCGACGGGACCGACCCCGCGGACCGTCCGCACGAGACCGCGCTCGGCCCCTGGGACGACGTCTGCCGGCCCGGATGCTGCGAGAACAAGCGGCTTGGCTTCCAGCCCGCTCTCGCCGGGGTCGCACCGTGACGGCAGCCGGCACCCCGGCATCCGCCCCGCCGCTGCGGCTCGGCACCCGGGCGAGCCTGCTCGCCACGACGCAGTCCGGTCACGTCGCCGACGCGCTGCGCGCGGCGACCGGGCGCGAGGTGGAGCTCGTTCCGATCACGACCGCCGGCGACGTGCTGACCGGGCCGCTGGCGCAGCTGGGCGGCACCGGCGTGTTCGTCGCGGCGCTGCGCGAAGCCCTGCTGCGGGGGGAGTGCGATCTCGTCGTGCACTCGATGAAGGATCTGCCGACCGCCGATGTCGCGGGGCTGCGCATCGGCGCCGTCCCCCCGCGCGCGCCCGTCCGTGACGCGCTGTGCACCCGGCAGCGCGCCGGCGCCGGTGTCAGCCTGGCGGACCTCCCCGAAGGCGCCGTCGTCGGCAGCGGGTCGCCGCGCCGCGTCGCGCAGCTGCTGCGCCGTAGGCCCGACCTGCAGGTCCGCGGCATCCGCGGCAACGTGGACACGCGGCTCCGCAAGGTCGACGAGGGCGAGTACGACGCGATCGTCCTCGCCGAAGCGGGGCTCGTGCGCATCGGCCGCGCCGACCGCATCGCCGAGGTGTTCGACGCGACCGCGTGGCCGACGTCGGCCGGTCAGGGGGCGCTCGCCGTCGAGGTGCGGGACGACGACGCGTCGGCGGCGCTGGTGGCGGCCATCACCGATCCGGATGCCGAGACCACCGCCCTCGCCGAGCGCGCCGTGCTGCGGCGCCTGGAAGCCGGCTGCGCCGCGCCGGTGGGGATCTCCGCACGCCTGACCGACGCGCCGCAGCCCGTCGTGGCGGTGATCGCCGAGGTGTATGCCCTCGACGGATCGCGCACCGTCCGGGTGGAGCGCCGCACGCCGCGCCCGGAGCTGGCCGACGCGGCCGGCCGCGACCGGTTCGCCGCTGTCGTCGTGGATGACCTCATGGCGTCCGGAGCCGGCGACCTGGCCGACCTGGGGCCGCGCAGCGCGGACGGCGCGGGCAGCGGCGCCGGCCCGCGCAGCGCGGGCGATCGCCCGTGACCGGCGCGCTGCAGGGCGCCCGGGTGCTCGTCCCGCGCGCGGGCGCCTGGGGGGAGCGGGTCGCGGCGGAGCTGCGCCGCCGCGGCGCCGATCCCGTCGTCGCACCGCTCATCCAGACTGCGCCGCCGCGCGACCCGAGCGTGCGCGACGGCATGTTCGCCGAGCTCGCCGCGGGCCGCTACGACTGGCTCTTCGTCACGAGCGCGGCGAGCATCGAGCAGCTGGCGGCGTTCCTCACCCCGCGTGGCCTCACTCTCCCCGCGACGACGCAGGTCGCGGCCGTCGGCCAGGCCACCGCGCGGGCGGTCGCCGATCTGGGTGCGGACGTCGCGTTCGTGCCCGTCGGCCAGTCCTCGGCGCGCGCCATGATCGCGCAGTGGTCCGCCGGGCGCGCGGCGGCATCCACCGGCCGGTGCCTCGTCGTGCGCTCCGACCTCGCCGCCGCCGTCATCAGCGACGAGCTCGAGCTGCAGGGGTACACCGTCGACGTGTGCATCGGCTACCGGACAGTCGGCGTCGATCTGCCGGACGCCGTCGCCCGCGACCTCGCCGACGGGCGCATCGACGTCGTGCTGCTGACCTCGCTCAGCGTCGGTCGCGAGCTGCGCCGTCAGGTGCCGCAGCTGGCGGCATCCGTCCTCGTCGCCTCGATCGGCCCCGGCACGACGCGCGACGCCGAGCGCCTCGGCTTCACCGTCGGCCATACCGCCCACACCCAGAGCGTCGATGCCCTGCTGGCAGAGCTCGACTCCCGTCCCCGATCCCCGGAGGTCACCCCATGACCGCGTATCCCGTCCGGCGCCTGCGCCGCCTGCGGCACAGTCCCGCCCTGCGGCGCCTCGTCGCCGAGACCCGGCTGCACCCGGCGCAGCTCGTGCTGCCCGTGTTCGTGAAGGAGGGCCTCGACGCGCCGCAGCCCATCGCGAGCATGCCGGGGGTGTCGCAGCATCCGCTCAGCGGGCTGGCGGCTGTCGTCGACGACGCCGTCGCGGCCGGCATCGGCGGCGTCATGCTGTTCGGCGTGCCCGCGACCCGCGACGCCGTCGGGTCGGGCGCGATCGACCCCGACGGCATCCTCAACCGCGCCATCCGCGTGGCCGCCGACGTAGCCGCCGGCCGGCTCACCGTGCAGGCCGACCTGTGCCTCGACGAGTTCACCGACCACGGGCACTGCGGCGTGCTCGCCGCCGACGGCAGCGTCGACAACGACGCCACCCTTGAGGTGTACGCGCGGATGGCGCTCGCGCAGGCCGACGCGGGCGCGGAGATCCTCGGCCTGTCGGGGATGATGGACGGCCAGGTCGCCGCGTGCCGGGCGGCCCTCGACGCTGCGGGCCGCACCGACGTCGTGCTGCTGGCCTACTCCGCGAAGTACGCCTCCGCGTTCTACGGCCCGTTCCGCGACGCCGTCGAGTCGACCCTCACCGGCGACCGGCGCACCTACCAGCTCGACCCCGCGAACGGCCGCGAGGGCGTGCAGGAGGCGCTCGCCGATGTCGACGAGGGCGCCGACATCGTCATGGTCAAGCCCGCCGGCCCGTACCTCGACGTGCTCGCCGAGGTCGCGGCCGTCTCGCCCGTTCCCGTCTGGGCGTACCAGGTATCGGGGGAGTACGCCATGATCGAGCACGCCGCGGCATCCGGCGTCATCGATCGCGAGCGCGCCATCGGCGAGAGCCTCGTCGGCATCCGCCGTGCGGGCGCCGAGGCGATCTTGACGTACTGGGCCATCGAGGTCGCGGAGTGGCTCGCCGAGGGGCGGAGCCTCGCATGATCGCCGGAGTGGGCAACGACGAGCTGTTCGACCGCGCCCGTGCGGTGATCCCCGGCGGGGTGGACTCGCCGGTGCGCGCCTACGGGTCGGTGGGCGGCACGCCGCGGTTCCTCGTCGAGGCGTCGGGGCCGTACGTGACGGATGCCGAGGGTCGCCGCTACGTCGACCTCGTCGCGAGCTGGGGGCCCGCGCTCCTCGGTCACGCGCACCCGGAGGTCGTCGCCGCGGTCCTCGCCGCGGCGCGGCGCGGCCTGTCGTTCGGCGCTCCGACGCCGGCCGAGGCGGAACTCGTGGAGGAGATCGTGCGGCGCGTCCCCGCCGTGCAGAAGGCGCGGCTGGTCTCGACGGGCACGGAGGCGACGATGACGGCGATCCGCCTCGCGCGCGGCGCGACCGGGCGCGACCTGCTGGTGAAGTTCGCGGGGCACTACCACGGCCACTCCGACGGGCTGCTCGCGGCGGCGGGCTCGGGCCTCGCGACCTACGCCCTGCCGGGATCCGCCGGCGTTCCCGAAGCCGTCGCGGCGCAGACCCTCGTCGTGCCCTACAACGACCGCGACGCGCTCGCCGCGGTGTTCGCCGCCCACCCCGGCCGCATCGCCGCCGTCATCACCGAGGCGGCCGCCGCGAACATGGGGGTCGTGGCACCGGCATCCGGGTTCACGACCTTCCTCGCGGACCTGTGCCGCGCCGAGGGTGCGCTGCTCATCAGCGACGAGGTGCTCACCGGCTTCCGCGCCGCTGCGGGCGGATACGCCCAGGTGCTCGCCGAGGCGGGGGAGGCGGTGACCCCCGATCTCGTCACGTTCGGCAAGGTGATCGGCGGAGGGCTGCCGGTCGCCGCCGTCGGCGGCCGCGCGGACATCATGGACCTGCTCGCCCCGCTCGGGCCCGTCTACCAGGCGGGGACCCTCAGCGGGAACCCGGTCGCGGTCGCGGCGGGGCTGGCGACCCTGCGGCACGCCGACGACGACGCGTACGCGCGGCTCGCGGCGGCGGCGGATGCCGTGGCCGCCGCCACCGGTGCGGCCCTCGACGCCGCGGGGGTGCCGCACGTCCTCCAGCGCGCCGGGACGCTCTTCAGCGTCTTCATCGGCGAGGCCGTCGCCGGCGGGGTGCCGGACTATGCGACCGCGCAGCGGCAGGACACCGCGGCCTACGGCCGGTTCTTCCACGCGATGCTGGATGCCGGTGTCTCCCTGCCGCCGTCGGCGTTCGAGGCCTGGTTCCTCACCGCCGCCCACGACGACGACCCGCTGTCGCGCATCGCCGACGCCCTGCCCGCCGCCGCCCGCGCCGCCGCCGGCTGACCGCCCGGCCGCTGAGGTCGCCGCGCCGACCGCGAGGGCGCGGGCGAACCGGCGGGTCGCGGGTCAGCGACGGAGCTCGACCGCGGCGACCCAGGCCAGCGCGAGCGCCTTCGACCACCCGTCGTCGAACTCCGTCCGCTCGGCGAACGCCGTCGCCGCCGCCTCGGCGCCGGCCCGCGAGGCGAGGGCCGCGTAGCCCTGCACGTAGTCGCCCAGCGGACCCGTGAACGCCGCGTCCCCGGCATCCGCCACGTTCCGCGCGACGCGAGCGGGGTCGCGGCCGAGGTACTGCAGCGACACCGGGCCGAGTGGCATGGTCTGGATGCCGAGGATCGCCGACGGGTCGGCGCTGAACCACGTGGCGTAGTCGCGCTTCGCGCTCCACGTCAGCGACGCGATCGAGTGGGCGTACGCCTCGGGCAGGTCGCCGGGCTCGAGCCACAGTGACAGCGCGGCGTCGGCCTCGCTCGACAGCAGCCAGGTCGCCTCGTCGGCGAGCGCCGCGTCGCCCGACGCCTGCGCCCACAGGGCGAGCCCGTTCCAGGCCGCGACCGCCTCGGAGCTCGACTCCTGGTCGTTGCCGTCCGCGAAGGGCGAGAGCCCGGCCGCCCACGAGTGGCCGCGGTAAGGGTCGAACACCCGCAGCGGCGCGATGCCGCCGCCGTCGCTTCCCGCTGCGACGTCGGCGGCGAGAGCGTCCATGACGGGCCGGAGCGTGTCGACGAGGTCCGGGCGCAGGTTCCCCAGCACCCCCGCCGCGAACAGGAAGTAGCCGTAGTGGAAGTGGTGGTCGTTGCCGTCCTCCGACCCGAAGCCGCTCTCGCGTCCGACGACGAGGTGCAGCACGTCGTCGAAGACGAAGCACCTACTCGCGCGCGTGGCGCAGCCGCCGGTCTCGAGCCACGGCGCGAGCTCGTCGGCGAGGCGGGCGGCCGCGGCATCCGTCAGCGTGTCGTCGCCGAGCGCACGGCCGAGCGCGGCGAGCGACGCCAGCCGCGCGAGCGCCTTGCCGCCGTAGTACGTGTCGGCGGGGAGCGCCGTCGTGGCCTGCAGATCGGCCGTCGCCTGGCGCGCGAGCGTGTCGCGGGTCGCGTCGTCGAGGTCGGCGAAGTCGTAGTCGGATGCCGCGGTCAGCGCCGGCACGCTCCATTCCAGCCGGGTGGCGGCGCAGGCGGGCGCCGGGCCGTACGCGGTCGCGAAGGTGCCGAGGTCGCAGGATGCCGCGGCGTCGCGACCCGCGAACGGCACGACGACGGTGCGGTCGGTGCCGGTGTAGTCCAGGCGGGTTGTGACGGTGTCGCCCCGCGCGGTGTGCGTCGTCTCGACCCCCGTGACGGGATCGCCGATCGCCGCGGCCCACGCGGCGGGGTCGGCGCCCGTCGGCAGACCGGCGATCTGCAGCGACGCGCCCGCCGACACCGTGACCGTCGACCCGTCGACCCGGGCGTCGCCCCGCAGCAGATAGGTGACGCCGTCGGCCGTGGCCGTCCACGCGCCGTCCGACAGCGGAACGGGCGGGGCGCTGAGCGTGATGTCGAGGTCGCGCGACGCGGTCAACGCGACGACGGGCGACCCCTCCGCGAGGGTCACCCGGGCGGCCTCGCCGTCGGCGCTCGCATACGCGACGGTCACCGACACCGGGTCGGCGCGCACGATCTGAAGGCCCGTCGCGCCGAACCCGAGCGACAGCCCGCCGGTGAACCCCGCCGTGATCGTCGTGGCGGTCGCGCTGACCGGCGGCACCTGCACCGTCAGCCCGTCGTCGCGCGGCGCCACGGCCAGCGGGTACGGGTAGATCGGCAGCAGGTCGGCCGAGAAGGCGAGGCTCGAGTACCAGCGGCTCGTCGGCGGGGTGAGGCCGTCGGCGACCCGCAGCGGGGTCGCGGCGGAGAGGTGCTCCACCGGCAGCTGCGCGATCGCGGCGGATGCCGCGGGCGCCGGCGTCGCGCGCGGCGCGGTCGCGGCATCCGTGCACGCCGCGAGCGTCACGACCACGACGGTCGCCACGGCCGCGAGGGCGGCGAGGCGACCGGAGCGCACCGTCACAGGCCGAGCCGCCGCAGGAAGTCGCGCATCGCGTCGCCGAGGCCGGCGAGCGGCCCGTCGTCGCGCAGATGCAGCGTCGCGACGACGGGGGTGCCAGGGCGGTACAGGCCGCCGATCTTCTCGTGTGCGAGAGCCGTGCTGACGACCGTGATCGTCGATGCGGCCTGCCCGTCGACCGTCTCGACCTCGACGGCGTCCACGACGCCCGACAGGGTCGTGTCGTTCGGCAGCTGCAGGTCGACGCGGCTGCCCTGCGCGATGCGGCCGTAGTCGCGCGGCGTCAGGGTGAAGCGTGCGGCGACCTCCATGCTGCCGTCCTGCTCGACCGTCGCGACCTCGGTGCCGCCGCCGACGAAGTCGCCGACCGGTGCCGTCACCGACGCGACGGTGCCGTCGACGGTCGCGACGACGTCGTAGGTGCCCGCCTTCGCGTCGACCCCGTCGAGGTCGGATGCCGTGATGACCTCCGATTCGAGGTCGCGCACGAGCTGGGGGCTCCGCACGGTGAACATCACGTCGCCCGCGCTGACGGCATCCCCCACTTCGACGTCCTGCGCGACGACCGTGCCCGCATAGGAGGCGCCGACGGAGAAGACCTCCGCCGTGATGCTCGCGCTGCTGCTGCGCGCCGAGCTCTGCCGCTGGGTGAACACGAGCGTGCACGCGCCGACGATCGCGACCACGACGACGAAGCCCAGCAGCAGCTTCAGCCGGTTCGCCCACGTCATCGCACACCCCCCGGCTCGAGCACCCGTTCTCGCGGTGCGGGGCGGGCGACGATCGTGCGGAACTCGGCCGGGGGCGTCGGGACGACGGCGGATGCCGCGGCGCGCTGCCCGCGCCCCGCCTGCTCACGGAGGGCTGCGCCGATGAAGAGCGCCAGGATCGCGGTGTTGGTCACGTTCCAGGCGGTCGCGATGCTGGGCGCGCCGTTCTCGATGTCGCGGAGCACCGCGACGACCGAGGTGAGCAGCAGGAACACGAAGAAGAGCACCTGCGGCACGATGAAGTTGAAGGGCGACCGGGTGCTGCCGCTGCCCGTGACGTGCCAGCCGACGTCCTTCCCGGTGAGCACGTTCCAGAGCGCCTTCGTATAGATCGGGAACGACACCGTCGCCAGCGTCAGGGTCTCCCACCGGAAGGCGCCCATCACGAACCACGCGAGGATGATCTGCATCGCGTAGAAGCCGAGGTAGTACATGACCCAGGTGCCGGCGCTGATGGTGAGGTTCATGGGGCGCAGGTCGAAGTAGATCTCCAGCGGCGGCACCAGCAGGAGCAGCAGCGGGCAGATGCCGGTGAGATAGAACGTCGCGGTGACGAGGTACTGGATGCGCTGGTCGCCGGTGAGGCGGCGTCTCGGGCTCAGCGGGTTGTGCGTCAGGAGGATCTCGAAGCCGCCGGTCGCCCAGCGCAGCTGCTGCTTGCTGTAGCCCTCGATCGTTTCGGGGGCGTCCCCGACCGCCAGCACGTCGGAGACGTAGACCGAGCGCCAGCCGCGCTCGTGCAGGGTCAGCGCGGTCCAGACGTCCTCGGACTTCGAGTCGGTGTGGACGCCGCCGATCTCGTCGATCGCCGCGCGGCGGAAGATGACGTTCGTGCCGACGCAGAACGCGGCGTTGAAGCGATTGCGGCCGCGCTGCACGAACCGGTAGAAGACGGTCTGCATGTACGCCGCGCCGCGCGCGACGATCGTGTGAAGGTTGCCGTACGCCTGCGGGGTCTGCACGAACGCGACGGCGTCGTCGGCGAAGAACGGCACGGTCTCGATGAGGAAGTCGGGGTCGGGCACGAAGTCGGCGTCGAAGATCGCGAACAGGTCGCCCTTCGCGATCGACAGCGCGTGATTGATGTTCCCGGCCTTCGCCCCGTTCGAGCTCAGCCGGCGCACGTACCACGCACCCAGCTGCTCGGCGACGTCCTTCACGTCGTCGGATCGGCCGTCGTCGAGCACCCAGGTCCGGTGTGCGCCGCGCATCGCGACGGCGGCGGCGATGGTCCGCCGCACGGTGGCGAGATCCTCGCCGTAGACCGTGATGAACACGTCGATCAGCTGCGGTGTGCCGGCGATGTGCATCGTGTCGTCGCCGTCGGTCTGGTGCGGCAGCAACACGCGTTACGCGTCGTGGTACTCGAAGTTCCGCGGTTCGTACCCGGAAGCGAGGATCGTCCACATCGACAGCAGGGCCTGGAAGACGAGGATCGACTCCGCGACGATCACCATGCCGTACGGCAACAGGTCGCCGCGGTGGCTCGGGTCGAGGAGGAAGAGCATGTACGCCACGACCCCGATGGTCGCGATCACCGACACGAGCACGAACAGAGCGGAGGTCTCCGCGATGCGCACCGCGTTTCCGCGGGCATCGTACGTCGTCAGGTTGCTGCCAAGCGCTGTCGCCATCGGAATCCCCCCGGACCGTGTCGATCGATCACGGCGGCGACGTCGGCGCTGCGTGTCGTTCCAGAATGCGCCGCCGGTTCGACGAGCAGATTCCGCCGTTGTGAACAGTGCGTGACGATCGGCTGGGTGCCGGATGAGGGATCGCTCGGTGCCGGTGGCGATCTCGCCGCGCACCTCGGCGGGAGACGGTGGCCGGCGGCGACGGGCCGGGCGCGCGGCGCTCGGTAGGCTGAACCGCATGCCCGTGACCCTGCTCGGCGCGACCGAGATCCGCGCCCTCGCCGCCGAGCTCGAGGTCACCCCGACCAAGAAGCTCGGCCAGAACTTCGTCGTCGACGCGAACACCGTGCGCAAGATCGTGCATGTCGCGGAGGTGTCGGCATCCGACCGAGTCGTCGAGGTGGGGCCGGGTCTCGGATCGTTGACCCTCGCGATCCTCGAGACGGATGCCGCGGTCACCGCCGTCGAGATCGATCACCGCCTCGCCGAACGGCTGCCGGTCACCGCCGCCGCCCACGGCGTTCCCGCCGGAGCGCTGACCGTCGTGGACGCCGACGCGCTGCGCGTGACCGAGCTGCCCGGCGACCCCAACGTCCTCGTCGCGAACCTGCCGTACAACGTCTCCGTTCCGGTGCTGCTGCACTTCATGGAGCACTTCCCCGGCATCGAGCGCGGCGTCGTCATGGTGCAGGCCGAGGTGGGGGAGCGCCTTGCCGCACCTCCCGGGTCGAAGGTGTACGGCGCGCCGAGCGTCAAGGCGGCCTGGTACGGCCCGTGGCGGCTCGCCGGAACCGTCTCGCGGCAGGTGTTCTGGCCGGTGCCGAACGTCGACAGCGTGCTCGTGGGCTTCCACCGCGACCCGCAGCCGCGCGGCGACGACAGCCTCCGCCGCCAGACGTTCCAGATCGTGGATGCCGCCTTCCAGCAACGCCGCAAGATGCTGCGGCAGGCCCTCGCCCCCGTGCTCGGCGGGTCGTCCGCCGCCGCGAGCGAAACCCTCGCCGCTGCCGGCGTCGACCCGACGGCGCGCGGGGAGCAGCTCACGATCGACGACTTCGTCGCGATCGCCCGTGCGGCGGGCGCCGTCGCTAGCCTGGAGGGGTGACCGAGACCGAGAACCGCTTCCCGCCCTCGCGCGGGGGAGACCTCCACCGCCCCTACTCCGCCGCCGCCGACCGGTACGACGGCACCCGCTACCGCCGCGTCGGCACGAGCGGGCTCTACCTGCCGCCCCTGTCGCTGGGCCTGTGGTGGAACTTCGGGGACAACATCCCGTTCGACAACCAGCGTGCGCTCCTGCGTCACGCCTTCGATCGCGGCATCACGCACTTCGACCTCGCCAACAACTACGGCCCGCCCTACGGGTCGGCCGAGACGAACTTCGGCCGCATGATGCGCGAGGACTTCGCCCGCTACCGCGACGAGCTGATCATCTCGTCGAAGGCCGGCTACGACATGTGGGAGGGCCCCTACGGGCAGTGGGGCTCGCGCAAGTACCTGCTCGCGAGCGCCGAGCAGTCCCTCACGCGGATGTCGCTCGACTACGTCGACATCTTCTACTCGCACCGCTACGACCCCGACACTCCGCTCGAGGAGACCATCGGGGCGCTGGACACCCTCGTCCGCCAGGGCAAGGCGCTCTACGTCGGGATCTCGTCGTACTCCGCGGAGCGCACCGTCGAAGCCGCCGCCATCGCCCGGTCGCTGGGCACGCCGCTGATCATCCACCAGCCGGCGTACTCGATCCTCAACCGCTGGGTCGAGGACGGCCTGACCGGCGTCCTCCGGCAGGAGGGGATGGGCGCGATCGCGTTCACCCCGCTCGCGCAGGGACTGCTGACCGACAAGTACCTCGGCGACGGCACGGCCGAGCGTGCCCAGCAGCGCACGTCGCTGCCGGGACGCCGGCTGAGCGACGAGGCCCTGTCGGTCCTGCGCAGCCTCAACGTCATCGCGCAGGAGCGCGGGCAGACGCTCGCCCAGCTCGCGATCCAGTGGGTGCTGCGCGACGAGGTCGTCGCCTCTGCCCTCATCGGCGCGTCCCGCCCCGAGCAGCTCGACGAGAATCTCGCCGCCCTGTCCGGTCCCGCCTTCGACACCGAGGAGCTGGAGCAGATCGACGCGCTCTCGGACCGCATCGACGTCGACCTCTGGGCCCGCTCGGCGACCGCGTGAGCCTCGCGACCCCGACCGCCCGCCGCGTGCACGCGCGTGCACCCGGAAAGCTCAACGTCGCCTTCGACGTCGGCGACGTGCAGCCCGACGGGTACCACGACGTCGCATCCGTGTACCAGGCCGTCTCGGCGTACGAGGACGTGTGGGCGACGACGACGCCGGATGCCGACGCGTACACGATCGCCGTATCCGGCGACCTCGACGTCAGCGGTGTGCCGCTGGACGGCTCGAACCTCGCCGTGCGCGCGGCGCGGCGCCTCGCGCAGCACGTGGGGTACACCGGCGGCATCCATCTGGACATCCGCAAGGGCGTTCCCGTCGCCGGCGGCATGGGGGGAGGGTCGGCGGATGCCGCGGCCGCCCTCGTCGCCGTCAACGAGCTGCTCGGTGAAGGGCTCAGCACCCTGGAGCTCCAGCAGCTGGGCGCCGAGCTCGGCGCCGATGTCCCGTTCGCCGTTCTCGGCGGAACGGCGATCGGGACCGGTCGCGGTGACGAGCTCGCCCCCGCTCTCGTGCGGGGACGCTTCGACTGGGTGATCGTCCTCAGCCGGCGCGGCCTGTCGACGCCGGCCGTGTACGGCGAGCTCGACCGGCTGCGCGCCCTGCCCGACATCGCCCCGGCGCACGGCGCACCGCGGGTCGATCCGGCCGTGCTTCAGGCGCTGCGCGCCGGCGACCCGGCGGCCCTCGCCGACGCCCTCCGCAACGACCTGCAGGCCGCCGCCCTGTCGCTGCGCCCCGACCTCGCCGACGTGCTGCGCACGGGGGAGGATGCCGGCGCCCTCGCGGGGCTCGTCTCCGGGTCCGGGCCGACCGTCGCCTTCCTCGCCACCGACGAAGACGGCGCCCGCGACCTCGCGAACGACCTGTCCGAGTACGGGATGCAGGCGTTCCCGGTGCACGGACCGGTGCCCGGCGCCCGCGTCACCACCCCCTGACCTCCATCCGCCGCCCTGTCGAACGGAGCATCATGACCGATCACCGCCGCCACCACCACGACGCGTCGCTGGACCGCACCATGACCGACGCGCTCGCCGCCGACGGTCTCGAGGTGCGTCGCGTCGACGACACCGCCCGCGCCGAGACCGATCCGTGGCTCGAGGCCGTGGCGCGCGGCTTCCTCGACGGCGAGCGCAACGACGACCAGCGGCAGGCCTTCTTCGACCGCACCGCCTACCGGCGCAAGCTGGGCGTCTTCGACGCCTCGGCGCCCCAGCCCGAAGTGCCGGTCGCCACGTTCGCCTCCTGGGCCACCGACCTCACGCTCCCGGGTGGGATGCTGCCGGCGTGCGCCATCAGTTCGGTGACCGTCGCCCCGACGCACCGGCGCCGCGGCATCCTCCGGCGGCTCATGGCGGGCGAGCTGCGCACGGCACTCGAGCGCGGCCTCCCGGTCGCCGTGCTGACCGTGAGCGAGTCCACGATCTACGGCCGGTTCGGCTTCGCGCCGGCCGCCGCGGCGGCCCAGTGGAAGATCGACGTGCGCCGCGCCGGCTGGATCGGGCTCGACGCCCCCGGCCGCATCGACTTCGTCACCCGCGAGCAGGGGCGCGGGATCGCCGTCGAGCTCCATGAGCGGGTGCGCCGGGACTCGCCCGGCGAGATCGAGATGCCCGGCGGCCACTGGGACCGCTACTTCGGCACCCGTCCCGACGCCGAGAAGGCCGATCAGCTGCGGGTCGTGCAGTACCGCACGCCCGCCGGTGGGATCGACGGGGTGGCGGTGTACCGCGTCACGGAGGATCACGCCGAATTCACGGCATCCGTCGTCGACATCTCGCTGCTCGTCGCCGCGACCGACGAGGCCTACGCGGGTCTCTGGCGGTTCTTCCTGTCGCTGGATCTCATCGGCACGATCAACGTCTCCGAGCTGTCCACCGCCGAGCCGCTGTGGTGGATGATCGCCGACCAGCGGGCCGCCACGATCACGGTGCGCGACCACCAGTACGTGCGGATCCTCGACGTGCCCGCGACCCTCGCCGCGCGCCGCTACGACGTCGCGGACACCCTGGCGCTCGAGGTCGCCGATCCGCTCGGCATCGCGGACGGCACGTTCGTCCTGGCGACGGATGCCGACGGCACCGCCACCGTCGACCCGGTGGACGATCCGCCGGTCGGCGTGCCGTTCGTGCGGCTCGGCGTCGCGGAGCTGTCGGCCGTCCTCCTCGGCGGGGTGTCATCGGTCACGCTCGCCCGCGCCGGCCGGATCGCCGCCGACGACCCGGCACGCGTGGCGCGTCTGTTCGCGTGGCCGACGGCGCCGCGCCTCAGCTTCTGGTACTGACCGCGGCGTCCCCGCCGTCACCGCTCGCGTAGCCTGGAGCGGACATGGCGCATCTGCTCGGGGCTGAGGCCCTTCACCTGGAATTCCCCACCAAAGTCGTCTTCGACGGCGTCTCGCTCGGCGTCGACGAGGGCGACCGCATCGGCATCGTCGGCCGCAACGGCGACGGCAAGTCGAGCCTCATGGCCATGCTCGCCGGTCGCCTGCAGCCGGATGCCGGGCGGGTGACGGTCCGCTCCGGCGTGCGCGTCGGGGTGCTCGACCAGGGCGACACGCTCGATGACGACCTCACGATCGCGCAGAGCATCGTCGGCGACCGCGCCGAACACGAGTGGGCCGGCGACCCCGGCGTCCGCGACGTCATCTCCGGTCTCGTCGGCGACCTCGACTGGGACGGCCCGGTCGCCGGGCTCTCCGGCGGGCAGCGCCGCCGCGTCGCGCTCGCGCGCCTCCTCGTCGAAGACTGGGATGTGCTCGCGCTCGACGAGCCGACCAACCATCTCGACGTCGAGGCGGTCGCCTGGCTCGCCGCGCATCTGAAGCGGCGGTGGTCCCCGGCATCCGGAGCCCTGCTCGTCGTCACGCACGACCGCTGGTTCCTCGACGAGGTCTGCACCCGCACCTGGGAGGTGCACGACCGCATCGTGGAGCCGTTCGAGGGCGGATACGCGGCGTACATCCTGCAGCGCGTCGAGCGCGACCGGCAGGCCGCCGTCATCGAGCAGCGGCGCCAGAACCTCGCGCGCAAGGAGCTCGCCTGGCTGCGCCGAGGCGCGCCGGCCCGCACGGCGAAGCCGCGGTTCCGCATCGACGCCGCCAACGCCCTCATCGCCGACGTGCCCGAGATCCGCGACAAGGTGCAGCTGCAGTCGCTCGCGGTGACCCGGCTCGGCAAGGACGTCGTCGACCTTCTCGACACGGGGGTCACCTACCCGTCGACGGGCTCAGGGCCGGCGCGCGAGGTGCTGCGCGACGTCACGTGGCGCATCGCGCCGGGGGAGCGCACCGGCATCCTCGGCGTCAACGGCGCCGGAAAGTCGACGCTGCTGGGGCTCGTGGCCGGCACCGTCGAACCGACGAGCGGACGCGTCACGCGCGGCAAGACCGTGAAGGTCGCGACCCTCACGCAGCGGATGGACGAGCTCGACCCTCACCTGAACGATCCGGTGCGCGTCGTCATCTCGGGACTCCGCACGAGCTACACGATCGGCGCCGGGTCGAAGGCGACCGAACTCACACCCGGACAGCTGCTGGAGCGGATGGGCTTCAGCTCGGCGCAGCTGTCCACCCCCGTGAAGGACCTCTCCGGCGGGCAGCAGCGCCGCCTGCAGCTGCTGCTGATCCTCCTCGACCAGCCGAACGTGCTGATCCTCGACGAGCCGACCAACGACCTCGACACCGACATGCTCGCCGCGATCGAGGACCTGCTCGACTCCTGGGCCGGCACACTCCTCGTCGTCAGCCACGACCGGTACTTCCTCGAGCGCGTCACCGACCAGCAGTACGCCGTTCTCGCCGGACCGGACGGCGCCGGCCGCCTGCGCCACCTCCCCGGCGGGATCGACGAGTACCTGCGGCTGCGCGAACTCGAGCGGGGTCTCGGCGCGCAGAGCGGGTCTCGCGGACAGGCCGCCGCCGCCCCGGCATCCGCCCCCGCCCTCGCCGGGGCAGACCTCCGGGCCGCGCAGAAGGAGCTCGCTGCGGCGGAGCGGCGCATCGAGAAGCTGACGGCGCAGGCAGATGCCGCGCGCACCGCGCTGGCCGACCACGACCAGTCCGACTACGTGGGGCTCGGCGAGAAGATGAAGGCGATCGGCGAGCTCGACGCCGAGATCGCGGCCCTCGAAGAGCGCTGGTTCGTCCTCACCGAGCTCCTCGGCTGAACCCGCCGCCGCGGGAAGCGCGCGTCAGGTGTCGAAGCTCAGGCTGAGCTTGCGCAGCAGCCCCGCGAGCCGCTCCCGGTCGCTCCGGGACAGCACGCCCAGCAGCACCGCCTCGGCGTCGACGAGGCGCGTGATCGCGGCATCCACCCGCGTCCGGCCCTCCTCGGTGAGCGTCACCAGCACGCTGCGGCCGTCGGCGGGATCGGCCTCGCGTCGCACGAGACGCCGACCCACGAGCCGGTCGATCCGGTTCGTCATGGTGCCGCTGGAGACGAGGGTCTGCTGCAGCAGCTGCTTCGGGCTCAGCTGGTACGGCTCGCCCGCCCGCCGGAGCGCCGACAGCACATCCCACTCCCAAGGCTCGAGGTCGCTGCGGCGGAACGCCTCGCGCCGCGCCCGGTCGAGGTGGCGGGAGAGCCGGTCGACGCGCGACAGCACCTCCAGCGGCGAGAAGTCGAGGTCGGGGCGCTGCGATCCCCATGCGTCGACGATCCGGTCGACCTCGTCGTGCTCAGCAGCCATCCCCCCATTATCGTGGGGGCGATCGGGCCGCGCTGGACGGCGGATGCCGAGGAGATGGCGGATTCCGAGGAGGGGAAGCCGTCATCGCGTCCTCGGAATCCGACTTTCTCCTCGCCATCCTGCACTCCCGCGCCGTGGCAGACTGGTCCGGGCATGCTCGCCGTCTCGCGGGCGTGCGGTCCGCCGTGGTGTAACGGCAGCACGACAGCCTTTGGAGCTGTGAGGCCCAGGTTCGAATCCTGGCGGCGGAGCATGACGAATACCACACTGGACACCTCGCTCGCCGTCGTGATCCTCGCCGCAGGTCAGGGCACCCGGATGCGGTCGGCGCTGCCGAAGGTGCTGCACCGCATCGGCGGCCGCCCGCTCGTCGGGCACGTGCTCGACACTGCGCGCGACCTCGCGCCCGGCCACGTGCTCGTCGTCGTGCGCCACGAGCGCGACCAGGTCGCGGAGGCGGTGACCGGCATCTCCGACGAGGTGGTCGTCGTCGATCAGGACGAGATCCCCGGCACGGGCCGCGCCGTCGAGGTCGCGCTCGGCGCCGTACCCGACTTCGACGGCGACGTGCTCGTGCTCTCCGGCGACGTGCCGCTGCTGGATGCCGACACGCTCGCCGCCCTGGTGCGCGATCACCGCGCCTCCCGCGCCGCCGTGACGCTGCTGTCGGCCGTGCTCCCCGACGCGACCGGCTACGGCCGCGTCATCCGCGGCGCCGACGGCACCGTCGAGCGCATCGTGGAGCAGAAGGACGCGACGGATGCCGAGGCCGCCGTCACCGAGATCAACGCGGGGGTCTACGTCTTCCAGGCCGCCGCCCTCCGCGAGCACCTCGCCGACGTCGGCACCGCCAACGCGCAGGGCGAGAAGTACCTCACCGACGTGATCGGGCTCGCCCGCCGCGCGGAGCGGACGGTCACGGCATCCCTCGTCGCCGACGTCACCCTCACGCTCGGCGTCAACGATCGCGCGCAGCTCGCCGAAGCCGGGCGGCTGCTGAACGCGCGCACGGTGCGCCGGTGGCAGCTGGCGGGCGCGACGATCCAGGACCCGGCCACGACGTGGATCGACGTCACCGCGACCCTCGCCCCCGACGTGACGGTGTTGCCGAACACGCACATCCTGCGCGCGACGGCCGTCGCCGCCGGCGCGACGATCGGCCCCGACACGACGCTGGAAGACTGCGAGGTCGGCGAGAACGCCGTCGTCCGCCGCGCCGACGCGACCCTCGCCGTCATCGGCGCCGGTGCCACCGTCGGCCCGTTCGCGTACCTCCGGCCCGGCACGAAGCTCGCCGCCGGCGGCAAGATCGGCACGTTCGTCGAGACGAAGAACTCCACGATAGGCGAGGGCAGCAAGGTGCCGCACCTGTCCTACATCGGCGACACCACGATCGGCCGCGGGGTCAACCTCGGCGCCGGCGCCATCACCGCCAACTACGACGACATCGCCAAGCACCGCACGGAGATCGGCGACGAGGTGCACTCCGGCTCGCACAACGTGTTCGTCGCGCCCGTTAGGATCGGAGATGGCGCCAAGACCGGCGCTGGCGCGGTGATCCGCAAGGACGTCCCGGCCGGCGCGCTGGCATTGAGTGTCGCCCCTCAGCGCAACGTCGAGGGGTGGGTCGAGAATCACCGACCGGGGACGGCCGCGGCCACAGCCGCCGCCCGAGCCCGGTCCGCACAGAAAGCGGACGATGGGGCACAAGAAGAACACGGTTGATCTCGACGTCGAGCGCGGCATCGCGCCGGGGCTGGTCGCCAAGACCAAGAAGCGCCTGGTCGTCGCGAGCGGCAGCTCTCACCCGGCCCTGGCCGAAGAGGTCGCGCTGGCCCTCGGCACGAAGCTCGTGCCCACCGAGCACCGCACCTTCGCCTCCGGCGAGATCCTGACCCGCTTCGAGGTCTCGATCCGCGGCTGCGATGCGTTCATCATCCAGTCGTTCGGCCCGCCGGTGAACGAGTGGCTCATGGAGCTGCTCATCATGCTGGATGCCGCCAAGCGCGCGTCCGCGAAGCGGATCACCGTCGTGGCCCCCTACTACCCCTACTCCCGGCAGGACAAGAAGGGCCGCGGCCGCGAGCCGATCAGCGCGCGCCTCGTCGCGGACCTGCTGAAGACCGCCGGCGCCGACCGCGTCATGAGCGTCGACCTGCACGCCGCGCAGATCCAGGGGTTCTTCGACGGTCCCGTCGACCACCTCTTCGCCAAACCCGTGCTGTTGGAGTACTTCAAGGACAGCCTGTCGCCCGAGGACCGCGACAAGCTCACGGTCGTCTCGCCCGACACCGGCCGCGTGCGCGTCGCCGACCAGTGGTCGGACTCCCTCGGCGCTCCGCTTGCCATCATCCACAAGCGCCGCGACCCGAACGTCGCGAACCAGGTGACCGTCAACGAGATCGTCGGACACGTCGCTGGGCGCGTGTGCCTCCTCGTCGACGACATGATCGACACCGGCGGCACGATCGTGAAGGCCGCGCAGGCGCTCAAGGCCAACGGCGCCGAGCGCGTCATCGTCGCGGCCACCCACGCGATCTTCAGCGACCCCGCCACCCAGCGCCTGCAGGACGACTCGATCGACGAGGTCGTCGTCACCGACACCGTCCCGCTGCCGCCGGAGAAGCGGTTCGACTCGCTCACCGTGCTGCCGATCGCGCCGCTGCTCGCGCGCGCGATCAAAGAGGTCTTCGAGGACGGGTCGGTCACAAGCATGTTCGGCGGCGACGCCTGACCGCTGCGCCGGCAGGCCGTCCGCATCGGATGCTGTAGATTCACGCTATGGCCGACATCCTCACCGACGCCCAGCTCACCGTCGCGCGGCCCTACGCGCTCGACGCCGCCGAGGTGCGTGAGGCGCTGCAGGTCGGCGCGGACGGACTGACGGCCGACGAGGCCGCGGCGCGCCGCGAGATCGCCGGACCGAACCTCCTGCCGGAGGCGAAGCGCACACCCGGCTGGCTGCGCTTCCTGTCCCACTTCAACGACACCCTCATCTACATCCTGCTGGCCGCCGCGGCCATCAAAGCGGTCATGGGGGACTGGCTCGACTTCTGGGTCATCATGGCCGTCGCGGTCATCAACGCGGTCATCGGCTACGTGCAGGAGGGGCGGGCCGAGAAGGCGCTGGCCGGCATCCGCGGCATGCTCTCGGCCGATGCCACCGTCCGCCGCGACGGCACGTGGACGACGATCGCCGCCGCCGATCTCGTGCCGGGCGACGTCGTGCGGCTCATGCCGGGCGACAAGGTGCCCGCCGACGTGCGGCTCGTCGAGGCGACGCAGCTGCGCATCGACGAAGCCGCCCTCACCGGCGAGTCGGTGCCGTCGTCCAAGCAGACGGCATCCGTCGCCTCCGACGCCGGTGTCGGCGACCGTGCCTCGATGGCCTTCTCGGGCACGATCGTCTCGGCCGGTCAGGGCATCGGTGTCGTCACCGGCACGGGAGCGGCCACCGAGATCGGCAAGATCCAGGCGCTCGTCGGCGAGGCGGGATCGCTCGACACGCCGCTGACGAAGCAGCTCGACGGCTTCGGCAAGGTGCTGACCCTCGTCATCCTCGGCATGGCGCTGGTCATGATGCTGATCGGCCGGTACCTGCACCAGATGCCGATGCCCGAACTGATCTCGGCGACGATCGGCTTCGCCGTCGCGGCGATCCCCGAGGGACTTCCGGCGCTCGTCACGATCACGCTCGCGATCGGCGTGCAGCAGATGGCGCGGCGCAACGCCATCACCCGCAAGCTCCCCGCCGTCGAGGCGCTCGGGTCGGTCACGACGGTGTGCTCGGACAAGACCGGGACGCTCACGAAGAACGAGATGACGGTCCGCCGCATCGTGACCCCCGTCGGCCGCTACGAGGTCTCCGGGCTCGGCTACCAGCCCGACGGCGGCATCACCCCGGCCGGCGGTCGCGACCTCGCGGCGATCCTCGCCGTCGCGGACCTCTGCAACGACGCCGAGCTCTCACCCGACGGCGAGGGCGGCTGGCGCCTGGTCGGCGAGCCCACCGAGGGGGCGCTCAAGGTCGCGGCGATGAAGGGCGGGGTGACGGATGCCGGGACGAAGCGCCTCGCGGTCATGCCGTTCGACTCCGCGAACAAGTTCATGGCGACCCTCAACGAGGCCGGCGACGGCGCCCGCGTGATCCTCGTCAAGGGTGCGCCCGACCGACTGCTGGACCGGTCGCTGACACAGCGCGGCGGCGACGGCTCCGAGCCGGTGGACCGATCGTTCTGGGAAGCGGCGATCGACGAGCTCAGCGGCCAGGGACTGCGTGTCCTCGCCGCCGCCCGCAAGCCCACGCGTGACGACGAGCTGAGCGAGAGCGACCTGGTGGACCTGGAGTTCCTGGGGCTCTGGGGCATCGTCGACCCGCCGCGCCCCGAGGCGATCGAGGCGATCGCGGACTGCCATGCCGCCGGCATCCGCGTGAAGATGATCACCGGCGACCACGCCGGCACGGCCGTCGCCATCAGCCGCGAGATGGGACTGCTCCCCGCGGCCGGCTCCGTAGGCGACGCCGAGGTGCGCGTCCTCACCGGCGCCGAGCTCGAGGCGCTCAGCCAGGAGCAGCTGAAGGCGGTCGTCCGGGACGTCGACGTCTACGCCCGCACGAGCCCGGAGCACAAGATCCGCATCGTCCGGGCGCTGCAGGCACACCACGAGGTCGTCGCGATGACGGGCGACGGCGTCAACGACGCGCCCGCCCTGACGCGCGCCGATGTCGGAGTGGCGATGGGCATCAAGGGCACCGAGGCCACGAAGGAGGCGGCCGAGATCGTCCTAGCCGACGACAACTTCGCCACAATCCGCAGCGCCATCGCCGAGGGGCGGCGCATCTACGACAACCTGCGCAAGTCGGTCGTCTTCTTGCTGCCGACCAACGGTGCGCAGTCGCTCGTGATCCTCGTCGCGGTGCTGTTCGGGCTCACGCTGCCGCTCACCCCGGTGCAGGTGCTGTGGGTCAATATGGTCACCGCCGTGACCCTGTCGCTCGCACTCGCGTACGAGCCGGCCGAGCGCGGCATCATGACCCGCCCGCCACGCGCGCCGGGCGGGTCGATCATCTCGGGACGCGAACTCGGGTTCGTCCTCATGGTGTCGCTGCTCATCGGCGGCGCGACGCTCGCCGTGTTCGGCAGCTCGCTCGCGCGGGGCGCCGACCTCGAGGTCGCCCGCACGGAGGCCGTCACGATGCTCGCGCTCGGGCAGCTGGCGTATCTGCTGAACTGCCGGTTCCTCGCGCGGACCTCGCTCACCGCCGATGTGCTGCGGGGCAACCCGGTGATCTGGTGGTCGGCGCTCGTGCTGATCGTGCTGCAGGCCGGCTACATCTACCTGCCGTTCATGAACGACCTCTTCGCCTCGGAGCCGGTGGACCTCGTGGGCTGGCTGCTGCCGATCGGGATGTCGGTTCTGGTGTTCCTCGTCGTCGAGGCGCTCAAAGCGCTGCGTCGCGGCCGCACCGCCGCGCCCGCACTCAATGCAAACGCATAGGTCTTCCCGAGCGTTCACCGCCGCCACGCGGGTTAGCGTGGAACGCGACCGGCCGCCGGATGCCGGGCCGACCCTCACCGCAGGGCACGACAGAAGGAGGACCATCATGATCCGCACCACCGCCGTCCCCGCCACCCGCCGCACGCGCGCCTCGGCCCGCGCGGGCATCGCCGCCGCATCCGTGCTCGGGGTCATCACACTCGCCGGCTGCGCCTCGGCCGCCGACGCGGAGGAGAGCGCGTCGACCCAGACCGACGCGGCAACGCCCGCCGCGACCGCGTCGGCGGGCGAGCAGAGCGGCTCGGCGGGCGGGACCATCGACGGCGCGTACGCCGACGGCACCTACACCGCCGACGGCTCGTATGCGACACCCGAATCGGTCGAGACGATCACGGTGACCGTGACACTCGAGGACGACGTCATCACGGACGTCGAGGTCACCGGCAACCCCACCAAGCGGGAGTCCGAGCAGTATCAGAGCAAGTTCATCGGGGGCATCTCCGCGGAGGTCGTCGGCAAGAACATCGACGAGATCTCGGTCTCGCGCGTCGCCGGCTCCTCGCTGACCAGCGGCGGGTTCAACGAGGCGATTCAGGCGATCAAGGCCGAAGCGGCCGCGTGATGCACGCCGCGGGCCGACCGGTGACGACCTCCGCCGAGGCGGGGGCGTCGGCGGCCGGGGCGGGGTCCCCACCGGCGAGGTCCGCGGTTGAACGGCCGCGGCAGCGCTGGGAGTTCGCCGCCATCGGCACGGTGTGGCGCATCGACACCGCCGCGCCCCTGGATGCCGCCGCCCGCACCGCGGTCACCGCGCTGATCGACGCCTTCGACCGCGACTGGTCGCGCTTCCGCCCCGACTCCCTCGTCACCCGGCTCGCCGCCGGCGGAACGGCAGACGCGCCGGCCGCGGATGCCGTGGCCATGCTCGACCTGTTCGCCGCGGCATCCGCCGCCACCGACGGCGCCGTCAACCCCCTCATCGGCGACGCGCTCGCGCGCCGCGGCTACGACGCCGGGCACGGGTTCGTCGACCGCGGCGCGCAGCCCGCCCCGGCCGCGTGGCGCGACCTGCTGCGCTGGGACGACGGCATCCTGAGCCTTTGCGCACCGGCGACGATCGACGTCGGCGCGCTCGGCAAGGGGCGACTCGTCGACCTCGTGCTCGCCGAGGTGCGCCGCCGGGTCGTCGGCGCGGTGACCGTCGACGCGAGTGGTGACATCGCCGTGGCCGGTGCCACCGAGCGCATCGCGCTGGAGCATCCGTACGATCCGACGCGCGCGATCGGCGTGTGGGATGTGCGCGACGCCGCCCTGTGCGCCTCCGCGACGGGGCGTCGCGCGTGGCCGGGAGCGGACGGGGCCGGGCTGCACCATGTGCTCGACGCCCGCACCGGCGAGCCGGTGCGCACGATCGCGGCCACATGGGCGCGGGCCGCGGACGCGATCACCGCCGACGCGGTCGCGACGACGCTGTTCTTCGACGGCGGTCCCCGCTTCGCGGCCGAGCGCGACGCGCAGTGGGTGCGGATGACCACCGACGGCCGCGTAGAGTGGTCGCCCGGCAGTACGGCAGAGTTGTTCCTGTGATGTCTTCCCTCACCGTCGTCTGGAACCGCGTCTTCGCCGTCGTCGGGCGGGTCTCGATGTACCGGCTCGTCGTGCTGGCCCTCGCCGCCCTCGCCGCCATCGCGTTCGCGCTGTCGTTCTTCGGCCTCGCCGGCCCCACGCCGGGGGAGCTCCTGGCCGCGCTGGCAGTGCTGGCGGCGGCGTGCGCGGCGACGGATGCCGTGGCCCACCGCATCCTCGGCACTCCCTGGCGCTGGGAGTCCTCGGTCATCACGACGCTCATCCTGCTGTTCGTGCTGCGGCCGACCCTCGACCCGCTGGGCCTCGTGGGGCTCGCTGTCGCCGGGGTCGTGGCGTCGGCATCCAAGTACCTGCTCGCCTGGCAGGGCCGGCACATCTTCAACCCCGCGGCGGTCGGCGCGGCGGTCCTCACGGTGCTGAGCGTCTGGCTGCCCGATCTCGGATCGTCGTCGTGGTGGGTCGGGACGCCGAGCCTCGCCGCGCCCGTCATCATCCTGGGGCTCGTCGTGCTGGTGCGCACCGAGAAGGTGCGTGTCGTGGCGGTGTTCGTCCTCATCGCGTGCGCCGTCGCATTCGTGCGCACCTCGGTGCAGTACCAGCAGGTGGGGCTCGAGCTCGACGGTGCCACCGTGCTCTGGCAGATCCTGTGGTCTTCGCCCTTCCTCTTCCTCGGGGCGTTCATGCTCTCCGAGCCGCTGACGCTCCCGCCCCGGCGCTGGCAGCAGTTCACCGTCGCGGCCCTCGTCGGCGTGCTGGCCGGCTGGCCGATCGACGTCGGGGAGGTGAGCCTCGGGCAGGAGCGCGCGCTGCTCATCGGCAACCTGCTGGCGTTCGCCTTCGCGGTGCGCGCCGCCGTCCGGCTGACCTACCTCGGCCGCATCCCGCTGACCCCGACGGTTCGCGAGCTCGCGTTCCGCGCCGAACGGCGGTTCCGTTTCGTCGCGGGGCAGTATCTCGAGCTCGAGGTGCCGCACCCGCATCCCGACGCGCGCGGCACGCGGCGGGAGTTCTCCATCGTGTCGGCGCCGGAGGAGCTGCCCGAGGTGCGCATCGCGCTGCGGGAGGGTTCGCAGTCGAGCTACAAGAAGGCCCTCGCCGCCGTCGAACCCGGGCAGACGCTCGCGGTGACGGGCGTGTGGGGCGACTTCGTGCTGCCCACGCGGCCGATGGCGCCCGTGCTGATGGTGGCGGCCGGCATCGGCGTGACGCCCTTCGTCTCGCAGCTGCGGCACCAGCGGCTGTCGGGGGAGGATCGCGACATCGTCTTCGTCTACGTCGCCTCGGATGCCGAGGAGCTCGCCTTCCGCCAGGATCTGGAGGATGCCGGCATCCCCGTCATCGTGTTCACCCGCAACGAGCCGGCCACCCTCCCGCCGCACTGGCGCTGGGCCAAGGGCGTGCGCCTGGACGCCGACGGCCTGCTGCAGGTGGTCCTCGACATCGGGGCGCGTCACGCCTTCATCTCCGGCCCGCCCGGACTCATCGCCGACCTCGCTCCCGCGCTGGAGCGGGCGCGCTCCCTCACGACCGACGCGTTCTCCGGCTACTGAGCCGCCCCGGCCCGGGCGCCCCCGCGACGTGGTCACATCGTCGCCGGAAGATAGGTGTCATGATCGACGGCTTGGGGTGCCGTGAGGTGGTCGTTTGCGCCACTTGTTTGCGCGCTGGGTGGGATAGGTGTCGCGATCGACGGCTTCGGGCGGGGTGAGGTGGTCGTTTGCGCCACCTGTTTGCGCTGGGTGGGATAGGTGTCGTGATCGACCACTTCGGGCGCCGTGAGGTGGTCGTTTGCGCCACTTGTTTGCGCGCTGGGTGGGATAGGTGTCGCGATCGACGGCTTCGGGCGGGGTGAGGTGGTCGTTTGCGCCACCTGTCTCGCGAGGCCTCAACCGGGCCAGCCGTGGCGCCGCAGCGCGTCGGCGATGATCTGCGGGGCACTGGGCCGCGGCCCGCGGACCTGTGTGCTCACGAGTCTGATCACCTCATACCCGAGCCGGACGTATGCCGCGTGCTTCTGCAGGTCGCGGAGCCACTGCCGTCGGCTGACCCGGTGATGGTCGCCCTCGATCTCCACGAGCGTCCGGTACCCCGGGTGGGCCGCGTCGGCGATGCCGACGAGCGCGCCGTCGGGCGTCCGGATCTCGACGTCGAGGTCGGGCTCCGGGAGTCCGGCGTCCTGGCACGTCAGCCGGAAGTCCGTCTCGACGGCCGATCCACTTCCGACGCGGATGTCGCTCAGGGCGGCCAGCAGACGCCCCCGATGGCGTCTTCCGGGCGCCATCGCCGCGGACCGCAGCTGCTCGATCGTGGCGTGCTGCGCGTCCGGCATCGGTCGTCCCCGCTCGTCGCGTGGGATGCGCACGATCGCATCGCCCAGGATCACCAGCTCGCGATGCGTCAACTCTCCGCCGAGCATCGCCCAGATCGACGCCGGGCTCGCGACGCGCACGCCGTCGATCTCACGCGTGCTCACCAGCTGCGGGGCGATCTTCGTTCCACGGATACCACGGCCACGCGGAGCGCGCTGCGGCGCGACCACGCCGACGCAGAGTTCCTCCGCGACGGGGCACGGCAGCATCAGGAGCGCGGCGGCCGATCGCCCCGCAACGAAGGCGTGCGCCGGCGCTACCTGGAAGTACGCCTGCGCGTCGGACAGGACGCGGGCGTGCTCGGCTCGATCCGCCGCGAGGGGGTCCGCGTCATGGGCCGATTCGGATGCCGGCGGCGCAGGAGCCGGCATCCGCCTGCGCACCCCGTGGTAGGGACGCTCGAGGTCGTGCGCGCGGAGCCGGCTGGTGGTGTGACCCTGCGCGAGAGCGTCGGCGACGGTGAAAGTCGCTCCGAGGCGGGCGCTGAGCGGTCGAGGTGTGATCGGCATCCTGCGAGGATGACGCCTGCGGCGCGCCTGTGGGGCTCGACCTCCCCGCTCTGTGGATGACCCGCAGACATCGCGGCCTGGGGAGAGGGCGGCGGCGCGCGCCGCCGCACTCCAGAAAAGGGGGCGCGATCTGCGGGCTCACCGAGGTTCAGGTGGTCGATTGCGCCACCGAAACCCCGACCGAGCGCGAGACCCCGCGCGAGCCCGAGACCCCGACTCAGGATGCCGGGGTCGCGGGCCGTGCTGGCAGGCGCACCTCGAACACCGTCGCGCCGGGCTCGCTGTCGACGGTGATGGCGCCGTGGTGGGCCGTCACGATCGCCTTCGCGATCGACAGACCGAGCCCGGTGCCACCGGTCTGACGCGCTCGGGAGGTGTCGGCGCGCGCGAAGCGCTCGAACAGCTCGTCGGCGATGGCGGGGTCGATGCCCGGCCCGTTGTCGGCGATCCGCACGACGGCCTCGCCGTCGGCGACCTCGACGCTCGCGACGATGCGGGTGCCTGCCGGCGTGTGCACCCGCGCATTCGTCAGCAGGTTCGCGACGACCTGGTGCAGCCGCACCGCGTCGCCCGCGACGACAACGGGCTCCTCCCCGGCATCCAGCTCCCACTCGTGCTCGGGGCCAGCGGCCTGCGCGTCGGCGACGGCGTCGACGACGACGCGGGTGAGATCCACGGCGCCGTAGACGAGTTCCTTGCCCTCGTCCAGGCGCGCCAGCAGCAGCAGATCCTCCACGAGCGTCGTCATCCGAAGGGATGCCGCCTGAATGCGCTCCAGTCCCTGCTGCGACTGGTCCGCGGTCGCTGCGAGCTGCGCCGTCGTCGCGCGGTCGCCGGCGTCGCGCGACAGCTTCAGCGAGCGCAGCGACAGCTCCGAGTAGCCGCGGATCGCGGCGAGCGGCGTGCGGAGCTCGTGACTCGCGTCGGCGACGAACGCCCGCATCCGCTCCTCGTTGCGCTGGCGGGCGGCGAGGGAGGTGTCGACGTGATCGAGCAGCGTGTTCAGCGCCGCGCCGACCCGGCCGATCTCGTCGGAGGCGTCGGCTTCGGAGGCCGGCACCCGCTCGGTGATGGTGACATCGCCCGAGTCGAGACGCTGCGCGGCGACCCGCGCCGCCGTGTCGGCGACCGAGCGCAGCGGCTTCAGGGACTGTCGGATGACCAGGGCGAGAAGCGCGGCGAGCACCAGCAGGCCGCCGACGGTCAACAGGGCCACGGTCGTGAGGATCTGCGCGACCGTCGAGGTCAGTTCCGAGGTCGGCATGCCGACGAGGTAGAACACCCCGCCCGCCGTGCCCTGGAACTTGACGCGATACTCTCCGACGTCCGCGACCGGCAGTGTTCCCCAGCCCTGCTCGTCGACGCCTTGCGGCATGAGGGCGGAGATCTCGCTCTGCGTCAGCTCCACGACGTTGCCGTCGTGGTCGACGTACGCGCCGGAGAGCCCGCTGAAGGTCTGGAGCACGAGCAGGGTGCCGTTCTCCTGCCGCCCCGCGCTCAGCACGTCGCCCGCCGTGCTGCCGGGCTGGATCATCCGCTGGACGATGTTGGAGGCCTCTGACACCTGCGCGTTCAGGTTCTCGACCATGATCGAGCGCAGGATGGTCCCCGTCGCGAACCCGACCCCCACCAGGATCAGCGCGACGAAGGAGACGACTGTGACGATGAGGCGGGTCTGCAGGCTCCAGCGATGCCGGGCGCGCGGGGCGTCCCGCGCGTCGGTCACGGCCGGGGCGGTGCTCACTGCGGCGCTTTGATCATGTAGCCGACGCCGCGCACCGTGTGGATGAGCGGCTCACGGCCGGCGTCGATCTTCTTGCGCAGGTACGAGATGTAGAGCTCCACGACCGAGGAGCGCCCGCCGAAGTCGTAGTTCCAGACGCGGTCGAGGATCTGCGCCTTCGATACGACGCGGCGCTGGTTGCGCATGAGAAAGCGCAGCAGTTCGAACTCCGTCGCCGTCAGCTCGATCTCGGTGCCCGAGCGCTCGACTTCGTGCGAGTCCTCGTTGAGGGTCAGGTCGCCCACCCGCAGGATCGGGTCGGCGCCCTCCGCCATCGCCGTCCCGGCGCGGCGCATGAGCCCCCGCAGTCGCGCCACGACCTCCTCGAGGCTGAACGGCTTCGTGACGTAGTCGTCGCCGCCGGCGGTGAGTCCGGCGACGCGGTCCGCCACGGCATCCTTCGCGGTGAGGAAGAGCACCGGCACATCGTTGCCCGCGTGGCGCAGCCGTTGCAGGACGGACATGCCGTCGAGGTCGGGCATCATGATGTCGAGCACCATCGCGTCGGGGTCGAACTCGCGCGCCTGGGCCAGGGCGTCGAACCCTGAGCCGGCGCTGCGGACCTCCCACCCCTCCATGCGCAGGGCCATCGACAGCAGGTCGGTGAGCATCTGCTCGTCGTCGACGACGAGCACGCGCAGCGGCGAGCCGTCGGAGCGGTGAAGGGCGGCAGTGGGGGCGGGAGCGGTCATGTCCTCCATTCTCATGACGTCTCTGTGGAATGGCTATGGCTACGGCTATGGGAAACCTATGGATCAGGCGAGGATGCCGCCCCGCACCCGGCACGCGAGGCGGGCGCAGGCCATAGGTTCCGCATAACCGCGACCGAGGATCCGCATCACGAGCGTTCCTACCGTCGATGCGTCGGCGCCCTCTCGATCAGCCGGGGCGCCAGAAGGAGACCCATGTACTGGACGTACCTGCGCCGCGAGCTGTCGGGGCGCAAGAAGCAGACCGCGATCGTGGCGATCGGACTCGCCATCGCCATCGCGCTCGTCATCATCGTCAACTCGCTGTCCGCCGGCATCCGCGATGCCCAGGCGCAGGCGCTCGAATCCGTCTACGGCGTCGGCACCGACCTCACCGTCACGGGCGCCCAGACCGAGCCGGGCGCCGACGGCGGCGGACGGCCGCAGTTCGACTTCGACGAGGACGGGGGCAGCACGTCCGACGACGGCACGACGACCCTCAGCCAGTCGCGACTGACGACCGACTTCCGGCGCGGCACGCTCGACGCCTCGACGCTCGACACGGTAAGCGCGATCGACGGCGTCGCGGCGGCATCCGGCGCCCTCAGCCTCACCAACACGACCTTCTCCGGCGAACTGCCGCAGGCGCCCAGCGAGAGCGGGACCACCGACGGCCAGACCGGGGGAGAGGCCCCGCAGGAGGGCCAGGGCGGACCCGGCGGCGGCTTCGGCGGCGGATCGTTCGGCGTCGACTCGTTCACGGTGCTGGGCATCGACCCCGACGCCGACGCCGTCGGACCGATGTCGGCCGTCACCGTCAGCGATGGCCGCGCGCTCGAGGCCTCCGACGCCGGAGCCGACGTCGCCGTGCTCGACGCCACGTACGCGACGAGCGCCGGCCTCGCCGTCGGCGACACCATGGACATCGGCGGGACGAGCTTCGAGGTCGTCGGCGTCGTGACCTCGGCCTCGTCGAGCGCCGACACCGCCTCCAACGTCTACATCCCGCTGGACGTTGCGCAGACCCTCTCCGGCGCCGGCGACGTGCTGTCGACGGTGTACGTGCAGGCCGCCTCCAGCGACGACATCTCCGCGGTGCAGACGGCGCTGCAGGATGCCCTGCCCGACGCGACCGTCAGCTCACAGTCCGACCTCGCCTCGACGGTCTCCGGCTCCCTCTCCAGCGCGAGCTCACTCATCACGAGCCTCGGCACGTGGCTGTCGATCATCGTGCTCGCTGTGGCGGTCGCCCTCGCGGTGCTGTTCACGATCTCGGGCATCTCCCGGCGCACGCGGGAGCTCGGCACCCTCAAGGCGATCGGCTGGTCGAACTCGCGCGTCGTCGGACAGGTGGCTGGGGAGTCCGTCGTCCAGGCCCTCATCGGCGGTGCGGCCGGGGTTGTGCTGGGGCTTGTGGGTGTGCTCGTGATCAACCTCGTCTCCCCGACGATCTCATCGGCCCCGGCGACGACGGCCGGACAGGGCGGCCCGGGCGGCGCAGGAGGCACGGGCAACGGCGGCGGGATGGGCGGCGGGGGCTTCGGCGCCCAGTTCACCCAGACCGCGACCGACATCGTGCTGCACGCGCCGCTGTCGCTGTGGATCGTCGTGGCGGCCCTGCTGCTCGCCGTCGCGGGCGGCCTCGTCGCCGGCGCGTTCGGCGGCTGGCGCGCCGCGAAGCTCAGCCCCGCCGAAGCCCTGCGAGCGGTCGCGTGAGCGCGGCATCCCTTCCGCCCCGTGCGCACACCCCGACCGAGGAGACAGAGATGACCATGATCGACCAGACCGTGACGGATGCCGCGGCCACCCCCACCGTGCCGGCCTATCGGCTCGCCGGGGTCACGAAGACGTACCAGCAGAAGGGACGCGTCGTGCAGGCGCTGAAGGGGGTGGACGTCGAGATCGCCGCGGGAGATTTCGTCACGATCCAGGGACCCACCGGCGGCGGCAAGTCGACGCTGCTGCAGCTGCTGGGGGCGCTGGACACCCCAACCGCCGGACACGTCATGATCGGGGAGACCGACCTCGCCACGGCCTCCGCGAAGGATCTCGAGCACGTGCGAGCGCGAGAGGTGGGGTTCGTGTTCCAGGCGTTCAACCTCATCCCCACCCTGACGGCGGCCGAGAACGTGTCGATGGGCCTGGAGCCGCTGGGCCTTGCTCCCGCGGAGCGGGCCGAGCGCGTCGCCGACGCCCTCGCGCGCGTCGACCTGTCCGACCGCGGTGATCACCGCCCCGGTGAGCTCTCCGGGGGACAGCAGCAGCGCGTCGCGATCGCCCGGGCCATCGCGAAGCGGCCCCGGGTGCTGCTGGCGGACGAGCCCACCGGCAACCTCGACGAGTACATGCGCGACGAGATCCTCGCGGTCCTCGAGCACCTGAACGCCGAGGGCCTCACGCTCGTCGTGGTGACCCACGACTCCGCGGTCGCCCGTCGCGCGCGGCGCCGGCTGCGGCTGGACAAGGGGACGATCAAGGACATCACCCGCTGACGCGGGCCGGTTCCTCACCGTGCCGACGTGCGGCTGGGCCTAGGGTGTGACTCATGGCCCAGCCGCACTGCGTCGTCTACCGCGACGGGACTGCCCACCCCACCGACGCCCCGCTGGACGCGGCGCTCGGCGATGCCCGACGAGACGGCGGGATGCTGTGGGTCGCCCTGACCGCGCCGAGTCCCGACGAGGTCCGGGAGGTCGCCGCGACGCTGGGCCTGGAGCGCCTGGGCGTCGCCACGGCGCTGCGCACCCACCAGCGCTCGAAGCTCGACCGCATCGGCGAGCACCTGTTCGTCGTGGCGCAGCCGGCGCTGTACGACGACGCGGCCGAGACGGTACAGTGCCGCGAGGTGGACGTGTTCGTCGGCCCCGACTTCTTCGTCGCCATCTCCCCGGACGGCGAGGTCGATCTGGAGCGGATGCGGCGGCTGCTCGACGAGCATCCCGAGATCGCCCAGCGCGGCCCGATGGGCGTGCTGTGGGGCATGTTCGAGTTCGTGACCCGCGGATACCGCGATGTGCTCGACGGCATCGAGCACGACATCGACGAGATCGAGAAGGAGCTCTTCGACGAGGGCACCGGTGTCTCGCGCCGCATCTTCGCGCTGCAGCGGGAGGTCATCGATCTGCAGCACGCGACGTCGCCGCTGGCCGACATGATGGACCGGCTGCAGCGGGTCGTCGGCGCGGGCTCACCCGACGCCGAGGCGCCCGGCTTCCGCGAGATCGCCGACCGGGCCCGCTACATCGATGCGCGCGTCGGCGCCTTCCGTCACACGCTCGATGACGCACTGACGATCCACGCGACGATCATCGACCAGCGCCGCAACGATCAGATGAGCGAGATGACGCGCACGAGCATCCAGCAGAACGACCAGGTCAAGAAGATCTCCTCCTGGGCGGCGATCGGCTTCGCGCCGACGCTCGTTGCGGGAATCTACGGCATGAACTTCCGCATCATGCCGGAGCTCGACTGGACGTTCGGCTACCCGTTCGCGCTCGGGCTCATGGTCGCCGTCAGCGCCGGCCTGTACCTCGTCTTCAAGCGCAACGACTGGCTGTAGCGGCGCCGAGGGTGCCGGAGTCGCCATTGGCGCCGAGCGGCCCCCCTTTCGTCGAGCGGGCCGGTTGCGTACCGTCCGCAACCGGCCCGCTCGCACGCATACGGCGCTTTCGGCGAGACCCGTCAGTGGGTGTCTTCGGCCTCGACCTCGGTGCGGTCGCCCGACCACAGCGTGTGGAAGGTGCCTTCCTTGTCGATGCGCTTGTAGGTGTGGGCACCGAAGAAGTCACGCTGGCCCTGGATGAGGGCGGCGGGCAGGCGCTCGGCGCGCAGGCCGTCGTAGTACGCCAGCGACGACGAGAACGCGGGGGCGGGGATGCCGGAGGCCGCCGCCAGGGCGACGATGCTCCGCCACGAATCCTGTGCGCGGGTGAGCGCATCGACGAAGTACGGCGCGGTCAGCAGCACGGGAAGGTCCGGCGTGGCGGCGTACGCGTCGGCGATGCGGTTGAGGAACTGCGCGCGGATGATGCAGCCGCCGCGCCAGATCTTCGACACCGCCCCGAGGTCGATGTTCCAGCCGTACTGGGCGGCGCCGGCGCGGATCTCGTCGAAGCCCTGCGAGTAGGCGACGATCTTCGACGCGTACAGCGCGAGACGGACCTGCTCGATGAACGCCGCGGCATCCTCGCCCGCGAGGACATCGCCGCCGCTCAGCTCCGGGCCGGGCAGGGCGGATGCCGCCGCGCGCTGCTCGGGGTGACTCGACAGCGACCGGGCGAAGGTGGCCTCGGCGATGCCCGAGACCGGCACGCCGAGGTCCAGCGCCGTCTGCACGGTCCAGGCGCCCGTGCCCTTGGCGCCGGCCTGGTCGAGGATGACGTCCACGAGGGGCTTGCCGGTGGCGGCGTCGGTCTGACGCAGCACCTCGGCGGTGATCTCGATGAGGTAGCTCTCCAGCTCGCCGCGGTTCCACTCGGCGAAGATGTCGGCGATCTCGGCGGGGGTCTTCCCGGTCGCGCGGCGGATGAGGTCGTACGCCTCGGCGATCAGCTGCATGTCGGCGTACTCGATGCCGTTGTGCACCATCTTCACGAAGTGCCCGGCGCCGTCGTGGCCGATGTGGGTGACGCACGGCTCGCCCTCGGCGACCGCGGCGATGGAGCGGAGGATCGGTCCGAGCGTGACCCATGCCTCGTCGGGGCCGCCGGGCATGAGGGACGGGCCGTTGAGGGCGCCCTCCTCGCCGCCCGAGACGCCCATGCCGACGAAGTTGAAGCCCCGCTCACGCACCGCCTTCTCGCGGCGGATCGTGTCGGTGAACAGCGAGTTGCCGCCGTCGATGATGATGTCGCCGGGCTCGAAGACGTTCATGAGCTCGTCGATGACCGCGTCGGTCGGGCCGCCGGCCTTGACCATGATGATCGCGGTGCGCGGCTTCTGCAGGCTCGCCGCGAACTCCTCGTAGCTGAAAGCCGGGACGAAACCCGCCTCGGGGTGCTCGGCGACCAGCTCGTCGGTCTTGGAGCGGCTGCGGTTGAACACCGCGACGGTGTTGCCCTCACGGCTGGCGAGGTTGCGTGCGAGGTTCGAGCCCATGACGGCCAGGCCGACGACTCCGATGTTGGCGGTGGGCTCACCGGCGGAGGCGGGCGCGGCGGTGCTCGCGGTGTCGGGTGTCTCGCGGGGCACGTCCTCGGGGGCGGGTGCCCCCTCGTGACGGGTGGTCGCCTCGTGCGGGGCTTGATCCTGATCGTGCGAGATCTTGGTCTCGGCCTGGTCGCCGCTGGGGGAAGAGTCGTTCGAAGACACACGCGCTCCTGTTGTCGGTCGGTGTCTCCAGCGTAGTCCCGTGCGGCAGGCGTGCCCCGCCGTGTGACGTCGCGCGGCGTGACACGATGGCGGCATGCGCATCGTCGTCATGGGCCCCAGCGGATCGGGCAAGTCGCTCGTCGGCGCGGCGGTGGCGGCGGCGCTGCGCGCGGAGTTCATCGACGGCGACGACCTGCATCCGCGGGCCAACATCGCCAAGATGTCTGCCGGTGTCGCGCTGACCGACGCCGACCGTGCCCCGTGGCTGGATGCCGTGGCCGCCGCGCTGCACCGTCCCCGCATCGTCGTCGCCTGCTCGGCGCTGCGCCGCGCCTACCGCGACCGCATCCGCTCGCTCGCGCCGGGCACGGTGTTCGTGGAACTGGTGGTGCCGCCGGCGCAGCTGCGCACGCGCGTGTCGCGGCGCGACCACTTCATGCCGGCGACCCTGATCGACTCGCAACTGGCCACGCTCGAGCCGCTCGCGAGCGACGAGGCGGGCTTCCGGGTCGCGAACGATGCCGACCTGCCGGCGGTCGTCGCGCGGATCACCGCGCTGGTGACGGGTCAGTCCTTGCGGTAGCCGGAGCGGCCCATCGACCAGAGGGCGCCGATGACGCCGACGGTGGCGCCCACCGTCATGAGTCCGACCAGCCACAGGAGTGCGTGCGACATCCAGCCGTAGTCCATGGGTACTCCTCGCGAGTGGGGAAGGGGTCGTCCTCATCGTACCGGGGTCACTGGTAGACTCGTGCCGTACTTCGGCGAGGGATGCCGCCCGCGAGGGCGCCGGCATCCGTGATCGACGCGGTGAGGCCTTGCGGGGCGTTCCTCACGCGCGTGCGTTCGAGTCGAGACCCAGACCCCAGATCAGGGCGGATCAGCCGCCCGCAAGGAGAATCATCATGTCGACCGAGACCGACACCAAGGTCATCGCCGAGGTCCGCGAGAACTTCGGCAAGGGATACGCCCGTCGCCTGCGCGCGGCCGGCCAGATCCCCGCCGTCATCTACGGCCACGGCACCGAGCCGGTGCACGTGTCGCTGCCGGGCCACCAAGTCTCGCTGCTCATCCGTCGCGCCAACGCGGTGCTCGAGCTCGAGGTCGCCGGCAAGCAGCAGCTGACCCTCGTCAAGGACGTGCAGAAGGACCCGGTGCACCAGATCATCGAGCACATCGACCTGCTCGTGGTGAAGAAGGGCGAGAAGATCCAGGTCGACGTGCCCGTCGTCGTCCTGGGCGAGCCCTTCGCCGGCACGATCGCGAACCTCGACAACGCGACCGTCACGCTCGAGGTCGAGGCCACCCACATCCCCGAGACCATCGAGGTCGACGTCGAGGGCCTGGAGGACGGCACGCACATCACCGCCGCCGACCTGACCCTCCCCAAGGGTGCGGCGCTCGTGACGGAGCCCGAGACGCTCGTCGTCGCGATCTCGGTGCCCGCCGCGACCATCGCGGAGTCGGATGAGATCGAGGCCGCCGACGAGGCTGCCGCCGAAGAGCAGTCCGAGGCCGCCGAAGAGGCCGCCGAGTAATCGGGAACGCAACGTCCGGAGCCCGCCGCCACCGATACTGGTGGGGCGGGCTCCGTCGTTCCCGTGTGCACCGCGAGTCGTGGGAGAGGACGCAGATGGCTGAGACCTGGCTGGTCGTGGGGCTCGGGAACCCGGGTCCCCGCTACGAGAACACGCGCCACAATGTCGGCCAGATGGTCATCGCGGAACTCGCCGCCCGCCGTGGCGAGACCCTGCGGGCGCACAAGGCGAACGCCCGGGTCGCCGAGACCTGGCTGCGGCCGGGCGCGGCCAAGCTCGTGCTGGCGACGCCGAACTCGTTCATGAACACGTCGGGCGGACCGGTGTCGCAGCTCGCGCGGTTCTACGACGTTCCGGCGGAGCGCGTCGTGCTCGTGCACGACGAGCTCGACATCCCCTTCGACTCCCTGAAGCTGAAGGTCGGCGGCGGACACGGCGGGCACAACGGCATCCGCGACGTCGCCAAGGCGCTCGGGACGGCCGACTTCCCCCGGGTGCGCGTCGGGATCGGCCGGCCGCCGGGCCGGCAGGATCCGGCGGACTGGGTGCTCGACCCGTTCTCGTCCGCCGAGCGCACGCAGCTGCCGCTCGTGCTGGATGAGGCGGCGGATGCCGTGGAGCAGCTCATCGGCGAGGGCCTGCTCGCCGCGCAGCAGCGGCATCACGCGCCGCGCGCGTAGCCGCGGAGCCCGTTGCGCCGGTCAGCCCGTTGCGCCGGTCAGCCCGATGCGCCGGTCAGCCCGATGCGCCGGCGGCGACGCCGAGGGTCACGGCGATTCCGACGGCGACGCCGTACGCGATCGGACCGAGGGCCGCGATCACGACGGCGGCGATGCCCTGCCCCCGGCCGCGGCGGGTGGCGATCGCGACGATGCCCTGGATGAGGGCCCAGATGCCCAGGACGGTCCCGGCCCAGAACCCGATCTCGGCCCACAGCACGAGTGTGCGCACGGGGCTCAGCAGCGCCAGCAGCTGCGTTTCGCTGAGGTTCTCCAGCCCCTCGGGCGAGATCCCGATGGCGTGGCGCATGGCGCCCTGGGCGGCGGCGAAGCCGGTGAGCGCGCTCAGCAGTGTCGCCCCGACGACGGCGAGGAGCGCTATGCCCAGTGCGCTCGCGCCGAGCGTCGCCCGCCCGACCGCGGGCGGCTCCGCCGACGGGTACGGCGCACCGTATCCGACAGGCGCCGCGTACACGGGCGGAGCACCGGGGGCCGGCTGCACGTATCCCCACTGCGGCGGGGCCGGGGGCGGGGGCGGGTTCTCGGTCACGACCTCATCCTAGGGTCGGCTTCGGGCGGCCCACGGTCGGCCTCGCGGCGCCGGGGGTCGGCCCGCCCGGCGCCGGTGGCGGCCGTCGTGTCGGTCACGCGCCGTACACTCGTCCGGTGACAGTTTCCGGGATCGTGCGCGCCCTCTTGCAGGACGACGGCGAGGCGAGCGGGGTCCGCACCGCCGTCGAGGCCGCCCTCGTCGACACCGACTTCTCGATGGTCACCGGCCTTGACGCGCCGATGCTGGCCGCGCTCCTCGAGCGCCGCCGGGCGAGCGGCGCTCCGGCGGCGCTGCTGGCGATCGCCCCGACCGGCCGCCGCGCCGAAGGGCTCGGTGCGGCGCTGCAGAGCCTCGTGCCCGACGCGCAGGTGCTGCATTTCCCCGCGTGGGAGACGCTGCCGCATGAGCGTCTGAGTCCGTCGACCGAAACCGTCGGCCGGCGGCTGGCCGTCCTGCGCGCCGCCGCGGCCTGGGAGGCGGCGGGCGGCACGACGCCGCTGATCATCACGGCATCCGTCCGGGGTGCGCTGCAGCCGCTCGCCGCGGGTCTCACCGACGCGGGCGTGGTCGAGCTCACCGTGGGCGCGCGCGGCGCCGAACTGGACACCGTCGTGCGTCGCCTCGTCGACCTCGCCTACCACCGCGTCGACATGGTCTCCCGCCGCGGCGAGTTCGCGGTGCGCGGCGGCATCCTCGATGTCTTCCCCCCGGTGGCCGACCACCCGTATCGCGTCGAGTTCTTCGGCGACGAGGTGGACCAGATCCGCGCGTTCTCGGTCGCCGACCAGCGTTCGCTGCCCGGAGAGGTCACCGCCGTCACCCTGCTGCCCAGCCGCGAACTGCTGCTGACGCCGCCGGTGCGCGCTCGCGCGGCGGCCCTGCAGGACCGGTTCCCGGGGCTGCGCACCATGCTCGAGAAGATGAGCGAGGGCATCCCCGTCGAGGGCATGGAATCGCTCCTGCCGGCGGTCGCCGACGCCGTCGTCCCGCTCGTGGACTACCTGCCTCGCGGCGCCGCGGCATCCCTCGTCGACCCCGAACGCGCCGTCGGGCGCGCCATGACGCTGGGCGAGACGAACCGGGAGTTCCTCGAGGCGGCGTGGAGCGCCGCCGTCGGCGGCGCCGACACCCCGGTCGACCTCGGCGCGGGCGACTTCCTCACCCTCCCCGAACTGCAGGCCGCGACCGCCGAGCGGGGCGGCGTGTGGTGGACCTTCAGCGGCTTCGACTCCGGCGCCGCGGCGGCGGAGGCGGACCTGCGACAGGCGGCGGACGCGGGTGCCTCCCCCCAGGTCCCGGATGCCGCGGCCGGGGTCGTGCGCGTCGCCGCGAACCCGGTGCCGTCCTTCCAGGGCAACGTGGAGGGGGCGACCGCGCACGTCGGCGACCTGGTGGCGGGCGGCTGGCGGGTCGTGATCGCGGCATCCGGCACCGGCCTCGTCGACCGCGCCCGCGACGTCCTCGCCGAACGCGGCATCGCCGCGCGCGCCGCCCACGACCTCGACGACATGCCCGAACCGGGCGTCGCCGTCGCGGTCCTCGCGACCCTCGAGGGCGGTTTCGAGCTGCCCGACGCGAAGCTCGCGGTGCTCACCGAGGCGGAGTTCTACGGTCGCACGATCGGCGCCGACGGGCGTGTGGTGAAGAAGCTCGCCTCCCGGCGCAAGAACGTCGTCGACCCGTTGCAGCTGAAGACGGGCGACATCGTCGTGCACTCCACGCACGGCATCGGCCGGTTCATCGAGCTGGTGCAGCGCGACGTGTCCAGCGGCGGCCGCAACGCCGTCAAGACGACGCGCGAATATCTCGTGCTCGAGTACGCCCCGTCTAAGCGGGGTCATCCCGGCGACAAGCTGTACGTCCCGACCGACCAGCTCGACCTCTTGAGCAGGTACGTCGGCGGCGACGCGCCCCCGCTGTCGAAGATGGGCGGCAGCGACTGGGCCGCCGCGAAGGGCAAGGCGCGCAAGGCGGTGCGCGACATCGCCGTCGAGCTCGTCAAGCTGTACTCGGCGCGCATGGCCGCGAAGGGCTACGCGTTCGGCCCCGACACGCCCTGGCAGCGTGAGCTCGAGGAGGCGTTCCCGTTCGCCGAGACGCCCGACCAGCTGCAGACGATCGACGAGATCAAGGCCGACATGGAGCGGCCCATCCCGATGGACCGGCTGCTCTCGGGCGATGTCGGCTTCGGCAAGACCGAGGTCGCCGTGCGCGCCGCGTTCAAGGCGATCCAAGACGGCAAGCAGGTCGCGATGCTCGTGCCGACCACCCTGCTCGTCAAGCAGCACCTCGAGACCTTCACCGAGCGGTTCGCGGGCTTCCCCGTCAAGGTGCGGCCGCTCTCGCGCTTCCAGACCGACAAAGAGGCCCGCGACACCCTCGCCGGCCTCACCGACGGGACCGTCGACATGGTCATCGGCACGCACCGCATCCTCACCGAGAAGGTGATCTTCAAGGACCTCGGTCTCATGATCATCGACGAGGAGCAGCGCTTCGGCGTCGAGCACAAGGACGCGCTGAAGAAGCTGAAGACCAATGTCGACATCCTCGCCATGAGCGCGACGCCGATCCCGCGCACCCTCGAGATGGCGGTCACCGGCATCCGGGAGATGTCGACCCTCGCCACACCGCCCGAGGACCGGCATCCGATCCTCAGCTACGTCGGCCCCCGCAGCGACAAGCAGATCGCCGCCGCGATCCGCCGTGAGCTGCTGCGGGAGGGGCAGGTGTTCTACGTGCACAACCGCGTGCAGTCGATCCAGCGCGTCGCCGCCGACCTCGCCGAACTCGTCCCCGAGGCGCGCATCGCCGTCGCGCACGGGCAGATGGGGGAGCACGCGCTGGAGGAGGTCGTCGACGGCTTCTGGGAGCGCCGGTTCGACGTGCTCGTCTCGACGACCATCGTGGAGACCGGGCTCGACATCGCCAACGCCAACACGATCATCATCGACCGCGCCGACAAGTACGGTCTCTCGCAACTGCACCAGCTGCGCGGGCGCGTCGGGCGCGGGCGGGAACGCGCGTACGCGTACTTCCTCTATGACGAGATGAAGCCGCTGTCCGAGACCGCCGCCGACCGCCTCGAGACGATCGCCGTCAACAACGACCTGGGTTCGGGCATGCAGGTGGCGCTGAAGGACCTCGAGATCCGCGGCGCGGGCAATCTCCTCGGGGCCGAGCAGGCCGGTCACATCGCCGGTGTCGGGTTCGACCTGTACCTGCGGATGATCGGCGAGGCCGTCGCGACCTTCCGCGGCGACGAGGTGGAGGGTCCCGCCGAGCTCCGGCTCGAGCTGCCCGTCGACGCCCGGCTGCCGGAGAGCTACATCGACAGCGAGCGGCTGCGCCTGGAGGCGTATCAGAAGCTCTCCGCGGCCGCATCGCCGAACGCGCGCACGAGCGGGGGAGGGCAGACGGGGGCGGATGCCGCGGCCAGCGCCGACGCGATCGATCTCGTCGTGGACGAACTCACCGACCGGTACGGCACGCCGCCGCGCGAGGTGGAGGGGCTCGTCGCCGTCGCGCGGCTGCGGCGTCGCGCCGCGCAGGCCGGGCTCACCGACGTCGTCGCCATGGGGCCGAACCTGCGGGTGGCGCCGGCACCGGCATCCGATTCGCTGCGCGTGCGGCTGCAGCGGCTGTACCCGAAGTCGAAGGTGCTCGCCGGCGGCGAGGCCATGGTCGTGCCGCTGCCGACGGCCGGCGGGGAGCGCGTCGCCGACGGCGACCTCATCGCCTGGGTGGGTCAGCTCATCGACCAGCTGTATCCGCTGCCCGTGGCCGACGCCGTCGAGGCCTGACGGCGAACGGGGTCTCGCCGCGGGCACACCCCGCGCGGGCGCCTCAGGTCAGATGACGCCCTGTGCGAGCATCGCGTGCGCGACGCGCTCGAATCCGGCGATGTTGGCCCCGACGACGTAGTCGCCGCCGTGGCCGTATCGCTCGGCGGCCTCGAATGCCGCGTGGTGGATGTCGGCGATGATGTCCCGCAGCTTCTGCTCGCTGTCGTCGAAGCTCCACCGCTGGCGCGACGCGTTCTGGCTCATCTCCAGCGCCGAGGTCGCCACGCCTCCGGCGTTCGCGGCCTTTCCGGGACCGAACAGCACACCCGCCTGCTGGAACGCAGCCACCGCGCCGGGCGTCGAGGGCATGTTGGCCCCCTCCGAGACGGCGCGCACACCACCCGCGATGAGTGCCCGGGCGTCGTCCTCGTCCAGCTCGTTCTGCGTGGCAGAGGGGATCGCGATGTCGACGGCGACCTCCCACGGGCGAGCGCCCTCGACGAAGCGCGCGGACGGGCGGCGTGCTGCGTACTCGGCGATGCGGACCCGCTCGACCTCCTTGAGCTGGCGGAGCAGATCCACGTCGATGCCGGCGTCGTCGACGACGTACCCCGACGAGTCCGACGCCGTCACCGGGAGTGCGCCGAGCTGGTGGGCCTTCGCGATCGCGTAGATCGCCACGTTCCCCGACCCGGAGACGCCGACGCGCTTGCCCTCGAGCGACTCGCCGCGGACGGCGAGCATCTCCTCGGCGAAGAACACGGCACCGTAGCCGGTGGCCTCGGTGCGCACCTCCGCGCCGCCCCACTGCACGCCCTTGCCGGTGAACATGCCCGACTCGTGGCGGTTGGTGACCTTGCGGTACTGGCCGAACAGATAGCCGATCTCGCGCGCACCGACGCCGATGTCACCCGCGGGGACGTCGGTGTGCTCGCCGAGGTGACGGTACAGCTCGTTCATGAACGACTGGCAGAAGCGCATGATCTCGGCATCCGAGCGGCCGTGCGGGTCGAAGTCACTGCCGCCCTTGGCGCCGCCGATGCCCTGACCGGTGAGGGCGTTCTTGAAGATCTGCTCGAAGCCGAGGAACTTGATGATCGAGAGGTTCACGCTCGGGTGGAAGCGCAGGCCGCCCTTGTACGGGCCGAGCACCGAGGAGAACTGGATGCGGTAGCCGCGGTTGACCTGCACGGTGCCGCTGTCGTCCACCCACGGAACGCGGAACATGATCTGGCGCTCCGGCTCGACAAGGCGCTCCACGACGCCGCTGGCGACGAACTCCGGATGCCGGTTGATGACGGGCGCGATGGAGTGCAGCACTTCGTGGACGGCCTGCTGGAACTCGGGTTCATGGGGGCTACGGGCCTGAACGGTGTCGAACACGGCGGACACGGAGGACGGCAGGGGAGAGAGGGTTTCTGTCACAGTGGGGCTTTCCGGCAACGTTCACGGGCGGAACGGCCTGTTTCACCCTAGCGGCGCGTCGGGGCACCCTCGACGCGTATGACAAGCCGTCATACTCTGGGGCGCAGGAGGACACCATGCAGTTCGAGCATCTCGGGGCGCGTCCCCGCATCCATCCCGAAGCGGTCGTGGCGCCGACGGCGGTCGTCTCCGGCGACGTGACGATCGGCGCGGGCTGTCAGGTGCTGCACGGCGCCGTGCTCACCGCGGAGGGCGGCCCGATCACCCTCGACGAGAACGTCATCGTGATGGAGAACGCGCTCGTCCGGGCGAGCGCCACCCACCCCGTGCACATCGGCTCGCACGTCCTCGTCGGACCGACCGCCAGCATCTCGGGGGCGACCGTGGCCGAGGAGGTGTTCCTTGCGACCGGCACGCGCGTGTTCAACGGCGCGCGCATCGGCCGGCGCAGCGAGGTGCGCATCAACGCCGTCGTGCATCTGCGGACGGTGCTGCCGCCGGAGTCGACGGTGCCGATCGGGTGGGTCGCGGTGGGCGACCCGGCGCAGATGTTCTCGCCGGACCGGCACGAGGAGATCTGGGCGCTGCAGAAGGACCTCGACTTCCCCGGCTTCGTGTTCGGTCTCGATCGCGCGACCCCGGATCTCATGATCCAGCTCACCGAACGCTACGGCGCCGCCCTCGCCCGCCACGCCCTCGACCGCCGCCTGGACTGATCCGCCGGCCGGGGGTCACCCGGTGTTCTGCAGGCCGGCCGAGACGCCCGACACGCTCAGCAGCAGCAGGCGCTGCCACTGCGGCAGCTCCTCGTCGGTGAGTTCGCCCGCGCGCAGCGCCCGCAGCGCGCGCAGCTGCAGCAGCGACAGCGCATCGACGTAGGGGCTGCGCATCTTCACGGCGCGCTGCAGCACCGGCTTGTTCGCGAGCAGTCCGTCGCCGCCGACGATGCGGACGACCCAGTCGGTCGTGAGCTCGAGTTCGCCCACGACGAGGTCGGCGAGGTCGGGCCGGTCGCCGAGGTCGAGGTAGCGGCGCGCGATGCGCCCGTCCGCCTTCGCGAGGCTCATGCCGACGTTGTCGATGACCGTTCGGAACAGCGGCCAGTCGTCGTAGGCGCGGCGCAGCAGGTCGAGGTCGCCGACGGCCTCCAGCGCGGTGCCGAGGCCGAACCAGCCGGCGAGGTTGATGCGCGCCTGCGACCACGCGAAGACCCACGGGATCGCCCGCAGGTCCTCCAGCGACTCGACCGACAGTCCCCGGCGTGCGGGCCGCGAGCCGAGCGCGAGCAGCCCGATCTCCTCCATCGGCGTGACCGTCGCGAACCACGGCGCGAATCCGTCGGCCTTCACGAGGGAGAAGAACCGCTCGCGCGACGCGGCATCCATCGTCGTGGCGACGTCGGCGTAGCGCTCTGCCGCCTCGCTGTTGCGGCGCTCGATGGAGGGGGCGGATGCCAGGAGCACCGCCGCCGCGACCTGATCGATGTGACGCATGGCGATCGCGGGGTCGCCATAGCGGGCGAAGATGACCTCGCCCTGCTCGGTGAGCTTGAACCGGCCGTCGACCGAGTGCGGCGGCTGCGCGAGGATCGCGGAGTTTGCCGGCCCGCCGCCGCGCCCGAGCGCGCCACCGCGGCCGTGGAACAGGGTGAGGTGGATGCCGGCATCCTGCGCCCACGCCGCGATCTTCGCCTGCGCTTCGTACAGGGCGAGGTTCGCGGCGACGGGGCCGACGTCCTTCGACGAATCGGAGTAGCCGAGCATGACCTCCAGGCGGCGCTCGGTGGCCTCCAAGCGGGCGGCGAAGTCCGGATGCTGCGCGATCTCGGCCATGATCTGCGGCGCCGCCTGCAGGTCGGCGAAGGTCTCGAACAGCGGAATGACGTCGAGCACCGGCGGACGTCCGCCGGGTCCGACCGCGATGCGGGCGAGCTCGTGCACCGCGACGAGGTCGGCGGCGGACTGTGTGAACGAGACGATGTAGCGGCCTGCGGCCCGCGGCCCGTACCGGTGCTGGATCTGCGCGATCGTGCGGAAGACCTCGAGCACCTCCTCGGACTGGGTGCTCAGCGGTCCGCCGGCGGCGGCCTCGGCGAGCACCCGCGCATGCACGGCGGAGTGCTGGCGCACCTCGAGCTCGGCGAGGTGGAACCCGAACGTCTCGACCTGCCACAGCAGCTGCTGCAGGTGACCGTACGCCTGGCGCGGTGCGCCCGCGGCGGCCAGTGAGTCCTGCACGGTGCGGAGGTCGCGGAGCAGCAGCTCAGGGTCGCGATAGGACAGGTCGGCGTCACGACGACGGGTCGCGGCGATGCGGCGGGCGATCAGCAGCATGGCGCGCTTGTGCGGCTCGACCTTCGCGCGCTTCGCCGCGTCGGCCGCGCCGTCCTCGTCCGCGGCGCTGAGCCGCTGCAGGAGCGCCGTCAGCTCAGCGCTCGGCGGGGTCGTGTCCGCCGCCAGCGTGAGGGTCTTGGCGATGCGGTCGGCGGAGTGCTGCAGCCCCAGCAGGATGTGCTCGGCGGCGATGCCCGCTGCCTTCTTCGTGACCGACGCCGTGACGAACGGGTTGCCGTCGCGGTCACCGCCGACCCACGTGCCCAGGCGCACGAACGGCCGGACGACGGGGGTGCGGCTCCCCGCCGCAGGCCCTTGCAGCGCGTCGTCGACGCGGCGGTAGACGTGCGGGACGGCGGTGTACAGCGTCTCGTCGAACACGGCCATGATGGCGCGCACCTCGTCGACGGGGGTGGGCTTCTCGGCGCGCAGCGGCGCGGTGCGCCACAGGGTGTCGATCTCCTCCAGCATCCGCCGTTCGGCGCGGCGCTCGTCGGCGCCGCCCTGCAGCGACGCGTCGTGCTCGGTCAGCAGCGCCACCAGGCGACGGATGCTGGTGGACACCGCGCGGCGTCGCGCTTCGGTCGGGTGGGCGGTGAACACCGGGTGGAAGCGCAGGCCCTGCAGCCGCTGCAGCGCCGTGTCGTCGCCGACCTCGGCCGACAGGCGCACGAACGCGGCGGCGACGGAGTCGGCGGCATCCTCTTTCTCGGGGCGGCCGTCGCGTTCGCGGAGCACGCGCACGCGCTGGTGCTCCTCGGCGAGGTTGACGAGGTGGAAGTACACCGTGAACGCCCGGGCGACCTCGTCGGCGCGTTCGATCGAGAACGACTCCGCGATGCGGGCGGCCCGCTCGAAGGCCTCGGGGGACTCGTCGGCGTAGGCGGCGATCGTCGCCTGGCGCAGCCGCTCGACGTCCTCGTAGAGGCCGGGCGACCCGCTCTCGCGCAGCACCCGGCCGAGAAGCGCGCCGAGCATGCGCACATCGGCGCGCATGCGTTCGGGCAGCTCGTTCTCCGCCTCGTCTCGGCCGACGAGGTCGATGGCTTCGGTGCGGGTCAGTTCGCGCATCCCTCCACGGTACTGTCCCGGTGTTTCGGGTTCGTCACGCGGTAGGATCCCGCCCACGACCTTCCCGGCAGGGTCGCGTAGCATCGAAGTGGGTGTGCCGGGAAGCCTGGTCGGCGTCCACGTTCCCGACCCTGAAAGCAGACGCATGGCCTTGTTGCGCTCCGCCCGTTTCCCCGCCCTCCTCCTGCTGATCGCCGCCGTCGTCGGCCTGGTGCTGGCCAATTCTCCGCTCGCCGATGCCGCCTTCGCCGTGAAGGACGCGTACCTCGGCGTGCCGGGCGTCTTCGAGATGTCTGTCGGGCACTGGATCCAGGACGGTCTGCTCGCGATCTTCTTCTTCATCGCCGCCGTCGAGCTGCAGTTCGAGCTCACCAGCGGACAGCTCGCCTCGCCCAAGCGTGCGGTGCTGCCGGCGCTCGCCGCCGCCGGTGGCGTGCTCGTGCCGATCGCGCTGTACCTCGCCGTCGCCGGCGGGTCGCAGGCGGCATCGGGCTGGCCGATCCCGACCGCGACCGACATCGCCTTCGCGCTCGGCGTGCTCGCGGTGTTCGGAAAGGGGCTGCCCGCCGGGGTGCGCGTGTTCCTGCTGGCGCTGGCGATCCTCGACGACATCGTCGGGATCGTCTTCATCGCCGTCCTGTTCACCTCCGACGTCGACTTCGGGATGATCCTCCTCGCGCTCGGCTTCGTCGTCGTCTTCGCCGTCTGCAGCCGGCTGCTCGACACGCGGGCGCGGCACGCGGCGCTCGCGGGGCTCGTGGTGTCGGCGCTCGGCACCTGGTGGGCCGTGTACGAGTCGGGCGTTCACGCGACGATCGCGGGCGTGGTGCTCGGCCTCGCGATGGCACAGCAGCCCGCGATGCGCGCCCGCCACGGGCTCGAACCGTGGGTGAACGGCATCGTCCTGCCGCTGTTCGCGCTGAGCGCGGCGCTCGTCGTCATCCCGGCGGTCTCGGCGCGCGAGCTCTCGCCGGCGTTCTGGGGTGTGCTCGTCGCACTGCCCGTCGGCAAGCTCGTCGGGATCGCGCTGGCCGGCGGTATCGCGCAACGGGTGCTCAAGGTGCCGCGGGAGAGCGCACTGTCGGCGGGTGACCTGCTGGCCGCGGGCGCCCTCGGCGGCATCGGCTTCACGGTGTCGCTCCTGCTGAGCGAACTCGCCTTCGCCGGTGCCCCCGGCATCCGGGACCAGGCGACCCTCGGCGTGCTGGCGGGATCGGGGATCTCGCTCGTTCTGGCCGCGATGCTCGTATCGTGGCGGGCATGGCACCACAGGCGGACGACCGCGCAGACCCCCGGCAGCTGAGCTCCGACCCGCTGCGGCAGGCGGCCGAGACCATGCGCGCGGTGCGGGAGCGGTGCGTGTGGTCGCAGCGGATCACGCACGAGGACCTCGTGCCGTACCTCGTCGAGGAGTCCGCTGAGCTCATCGACGCCGTCGAGGCCGGGACGCGTGCCGACCTGCGCGAAGAGCTCGGCGACCTCCTCTGGCAGGTGCTGTTCCACTCCGCGATCGCCGCGCAGGACGAGACCGACCCGTTCGACATCGACGACGTCGCGGCGGGCGTGGTGGAGAAGATGGTCCGCCGGCATCCGCACGTCTTCGCGGATGCCGTGGCCACGACGCCCGAGGAGGTGCTCGTCCACTGGGACGCGGCGAAGGCCGCCGAGAAGCACGAGCGCCGGTCGGTGCTCGACGGGGTGTCGGAGCACATGCCCGCGCTCGCCCTCGCGCAGAAGCTCCTCGGCAAAGCCGCGCCCCTCGGCATCCGCCCGCCCCACAGCCACGCCCCTGGCGCCGAGACCGAGGCCGAGCTCGGCGACGCCCTGCTGGAGCTCGTCGCTCTGGCGCGCGAGCGCGGGTGGGACGCCGAGCGGGCGCTCCGCGGGCGCATCCGGGTGCTGCAGGACGACGTGCGCACCGTGGAGGGTGCCTGACCCGGTACGGCCGACCTGGAAGAATGGCCCGGTGCCCACCGTGAACCCGCCGCGCGGCATGCGCGACTTCCTCCCCGCCGACAAGGCCCGCCGCGAGCGCGTGCTCGCCGTCATCCGCGAGCGCTACCGCGCGCACGGGTTCGACGAGATCGAGACCCCGGTCATGGAGGACTACGACCGCCTGCACGCGGGCATCGGCGGCGACAACGAGAAGCTCGCGTTCAACGTCCTGAAGCGTGGGCTGGATGCCGACGCCATCCGCTCCGGCGCCGACGATCCCACCTCGCTCGCCGACCTCGGGCTGCGGTACGACCTGACGGTGCCGCTCGCGCGGTTCTACGCCAGCCACCGGGCGGAGCTGCCGACGGTGTTCCGCGCGATCCAGATCGCCCCGGTGTGGCGCGCGGAGCGGCCGCAGAAGGGTCGCTACCGCCAGTTCGTGCAGTGCGACATCGACATCATCGGCGACGCGACCGGCCGCGCCGAGGCCGAGCTCGTCGTCGCGACCCTCGACACCCTCGACGCGCTGGGCCTCGAGGGCGGCACCATTCGGATCAACGACCGCCGTGCTCTGGACTGGATGCTGGAGTCGTTCGGCTTCACCGCCGATGAGCGCCCCGGGGTGCTCATCACGATCGACAAGCTCGACAAGATCGGACCCGACGGAGTGACCGCGGAGTTGCGCGAGCGCGGCACCACTCCCGCCGCGGTCGACGCATTCCAGGCCTTCCTCCGCCGACCGCAGACCCTGGAGTACAACCCCTTCGGCGATCGGCAGATCCGCAAGGCGCTCCCGGAGGGAGCGCCCGACGAGGTCGTCGCCGACCTCGTCGCGATCGGCGAGGCGGTCGCCGCAGCGCGCGGCACCGACAGCCCGCTCGGCGACGTCCCGATCGTGTTCGACCCGTTCCTCGTGCGCGGCATGGGGTACTACACCGGGACGATCTACGAGCTCGCCCACCCGAGCGTCGACTATTCGCTGGGCGGCGGCGGCCGCTACGACGGCATGATCGGCCGCTTCCTCGGCCAGGACGTCCCCGCCGTCGGGTTCTCCATCGGGTTCGAGCGCATCGTCGACCTGCTCGAGTCCGTTTCGGATGCCGCGGCATCCGCTGTCGTCCTCGTGCACGATCGCGACGTGCCGGTCGCCGAGCTCGTCGCCCTCAAGACCGCGCTCGTCGCGGAGGGCGCACGCGTGCGGCTCGAACAGCGCACGAAGAACCTCAAGGCGCTCCTCGAGCGCGCCGCGGCCGACGGCTACACGGCATTCGCGACGGTGTCGGCCAGTGCCCTCCGCGCCGACCTCGAGCTCAAGCCGCTGTCCTGACTGCGCGCGCGTCAGGCCCCGCGGGCGCGTGTCCACCGGCGCGTCACCCGCGGGACGATCGGCGTTCATCGGCCTGAGCTGGCATGGGCGCATGACTCGTCCACGCGACGTCGTGCCCTGGCCGTCGATCCTCGGGGCCGCCAGTGGCGTGGCCGCCGTGGGGCTCGTGTTCGTCGGCGGACGCGCGATGCTCGTGCGCCAGGCGGCGCTCGCGCGGCGGCGCATCGGCAAGCCGCTCGACGAGAACGCCCTCGACGCCGACCGGGTATGGGGCGGGCGCTTCGACGGGCCGCCGCTCAAGCTCGCCGTGTTCGGCGACTCGATCGCCGCGGGCCTCGGTGCCGAGCGCCGCAAGGACACCCTCGGCGCGCGCCTCGCGAAGGGGCTCGCCCGGGCCGAGCGACGCCGCGTGCGGCTGCGCACGGCCGCCGTCGTCGGCGCCGAGTCGTCGATGCTCGCGACGCAGATCGACGACCTGCCGGAGGACTACCGGCCCGACGTCGCCGTCATCGTCGTCGGCGGCAACGACGTCACCCACCGCGTGCCGGTCTCGACGTCGGTCGCGCACCTCGACGAAGCGATCGGGCGCCTGCAGGAACTCGGTGCGGCAGTCGTTGTCGGGACGTGCCCCGATCTGGGGTCGCTGCGGCCCGTGCCGCAGCCGTTGCGTGCCCTCGGCGCGCGCCTCTCGCGTCAGCTTGCCGACGCGCAGGCGGATGTCGTCGTCCGCCGCGGCGCCCGCGCGGTGTCGTTGCGCCGTGCGGTCGGACCGTTCTTCGTGACGCAGCCCGAGGAGATGTTCAGCCTCGACCGCTTCCATCCGAGCGCGCTCGGTTACCGTCGCACAGCCGAGGCGCTGCTGCCCGCCGTGCGCGCAGCCCTCAAGGACAGACGCCGGCCCGAGCCCCAGCCGAGCGCCTGACGCTCAGCCCGCCGTGGCGTCCGTCACGCGCCGCTTCTCGCGGACGTAGACCTCGCGGCGCACCCGCGCCACGACGTCGCCCGCGGCATCCGTGATCTGGGTCTCGAACCACTCGAGAACCTTCGCGCCGCCCTTCGCGCGGTCGCGGATCGCCTCGGCCTGCTCACTCGGCACGTGGAAACGCGCCGTCAGCACACCGCGCCCGGGCTTGAGCATCTCGATCTGCCCGCGCGTGTCCCACACGACGTAGTCACGGCCGAGCTGGTGCATCACGAGCATGAAGAAGTACGGGTCGGTCATCGCCGACAGCGAGCCGCCGAAGGCGGTCTTCACGTAGTTGCGCGTGAGCACGTTGACGTGCAATTCGACGGTCGCGTGCGTCCAGTCGTCCGAGAACCTCTTCACGCGGATGCCGCTGAACAGGTTCGGCGCCCACAGGCTCATACCGATCGCAAGGCGGCGGGGAGTGATGCGCATTCCGACAGTGTGGCATGCTCCTCCGCATCGATTCGCAGGCGAGGACGCTCGAGGTGAACCTGCACACCGTGCTGCACGCCTACCAGCAGTCGCGCGACGAGGGCCTCGTGCAGATGCACCGCGGCCGCGGCGCCGTCGTGACCGCCGCCGCGGCGCAGTCCGCCGCGCTGCACGCCGACCTCACCGAGGTCGCCCGCCGCGCACGCGACCTCGGCATCACCGCCGACGCATTCGCCGCGCTCGCCCGCCACGCCGCCCTGACCCTGGAGGAGTCCGCATGACCGACCGTGCCCCGCTCGCCGTCCGCCGTTTCACTCTCGTGGCCCTCGTGCTGCCGATCATCATGACGGCGATCGCGGTCGTGATCCAGCTGATCCTGCTACCGCGGGTGCCCGATCCACGAACGGCAAAGTCATCACCGTGACGGTCGAGGATGCCGCGACGGCGCGGCCCTGCTCGGCGCCCTCGCCGCCCGCGCGAAGGCCTGACCGCGCCGCCGAACGCTACCGGTACACCGGCCAGGCGGCGCCGGCGGAGAAAGCCGCGGCGATCGCGAAGAGCGTCACGACGATCACGATGATGTCGAGGGGGCGGATGCGCAGCTTCGCCATGCGGATGCGGCGGCCGTTGGCATTCGCGGCGCCGTGCGTGAATCCGCGGGTCTCGAGCGCCTCGACCGTCGTGCGCACCGACTTCGCCGTGTTGAGGAAGATCGGGTAGAACGACAGCACCGCAAGCTGCGCCCACTGCACGCCGACGCGCCACCCCAGCAGGCCCTTCTTCGCCGGCGGCGCCGTGCGCAGCCGGTAGCCCTCGAACACGGTGCTGAACTCCTCGATGAGGATCGGCAGCATGCGGTATCCGTAGCTCACTCCGAACGCGAGCATGTGCGGTGCGCGGAACGCGAGCAGCGCATCCGAGAGCTTCTCGGGGTCGAGCGAGACGAACGCCGCCATGCTCGCGAGCGCCACCACGCCGAGCTTCAGGTTGAGCGCTGCCAGCGCGATGACGGTGTCGATGTTGCCGCCGAAAAGCCATGCCGCAATCGACATGTAGACGACTTCCATGCCCATCCCGAGCACGAAAAGACCGAGGATCAGAGGCCCGACCCGGGCGAGGAAGATCGACACGACGCCGATCGCGAACAGGCCCGCGAGCACCGTGATGTTGTGGGTGAACCACGGCACGATCGCCAGCAGGATGTACCAGACGACCACCGCGCGCGGGTCCATCGCCGCGAACAGGCCGCCGCGGGTCGCGTACGCCGTGCGGATGAGCTCCAGCTTGATCCACTCGACCGACAGCACGTCGTGATGCACGCGGGCCATCACACCACCTCCCGTTCTGCGGGGGCCACACCGACCGCCGCTGCATCGACTAACTCCGCCGACCGCACCGCATCCACCAGTTCCGCCACCGACAGCGGCACAGGATCGAGCCCCAGCTCCCGCCCGAGCACGGCGATCTGCGGCGGGCGCAGGCGCACCCGCTCGAGCAGGGCGGCGTCCGCGAACAGCTCGCGCGGTGTCACGTCGGCCAGCACCTTGCCGCCGTCGAGCACGAGCACGCGGCTGGCCCATTCGGCGACGAGTTGCATGTCGTGCGTCGCGACGACCGTGCATTGGATCGAGTCGGCGAGTTCGGCGAGCATCGTCGTCACATCGTCGCGGCTCTGCGTGTCGAGGCTCGAGGTCGGCTCGTCCAGCAGCAGCAGCTTCGGACGCATCGCGAGCCCGATCGCGAGCGTCGCCCGGCGCTGTTGGCCTCCCGACAACGTGCGGCCGTCGCGCTCGGCAAGCGGCACGAGCCCGACCCGGTCGAGCACACGCTGCACGATCGCGTCGGTGTCGGGCATCCGGTGCGAGCGGGGGAAGAGGGCGATGTCGTCGCGGACGGTGCCCTTCAAGAACATGAGCTGCGGATGCTGCGCGAGGTAGGCCGCCGTCGTCGCCATCTCGCGCGCCGACATCGACCGCGTGCTGCGGCCGTCGATCGTGACCTCGCCCTCGCGGGCCACGATGATGCCGGCCAGCAGCTTCAGCAGCGTCGACTTGCCGGCACCGTTGCCGCCGACCAGCGCGATCCGCTCGCCCGCGTGCAGCGTCGTGTCGAGGCCGTCGAGCACGCGCGTGATCGAGCCGCCGACGGCCTTGTACCCGTGGGTCACGTTCGTCATCTCGGCGACGATGCGTCCGGGGGATGCCGAGGGGTCGGCCCCGTCGGCCCCGTCGCCCTCGAACGCCGCCCGCTCACGACCCATTGCAACGCGCCCACCGAGCAGCGCGGCCGCCTCGGCGGGGGTGCGGGGCGCGGCATCCACCCCCAATGCCCGCACAGCCTGCACGGCCTGCGGAGCGGGGATGCCGTGCTCTTCGAGCTCGGCGGTGCGCGCGAGCGCCTCGTCGATCGGCAGGTGCCACACCGGCGACCCGTGCGCCATCAGCACGACCGAGCGGGCGTAGCGGGCGACGAACTCGGCGTGGTGCTCGATCGTGATGATCGTGACGCCCTCGCGATTGAGCTCGGCGAGGCGCTCGTAGATCTCCTCGGCGCGAGCGGGGTCGAGCTCGGCGACGGGCTCGTCGACGATGATGACGGCAGGCTTCAGCGCAAGCGCCCCGGCAAGCGCCGTCAGGTGCGCCTGGCCACCGGACAGCTGCCAGATGTAGCGACCGGCGATCCCGGCGATGCCGAGGGCCTCCAGTGCGGCGTCCGTGTCTGCGGCATGTGAATCGCGCCCGAAGTTGATGGGACCGAACGCGACGTCGTCACGGACGGTGGGGCGCACGAGCTGGTTCTGGAAGTCCTGGTAGACGTACCCGACCTTCGTCGACAGCTCGGCGACGCTGGAGGTGTAGGTGTCGACCCCGTCGACCGTCACGGAACCTGCGAACTCTCCGGCCCAGTAGTGCGGGATCAGACCGTTGATGCTCTTGCAGAGCGTGGTCTTGGCCGCCCCGTTGCCTCCGACGACCGCGACGAAGTCGCCGCGCTCGATCGTGAGGTTGACGTTGCGGAGCACATCGGCATCCGCTCCCGGGTATCGGAAGGACAGGTTCTCGATGACGACGACGGGGTCGCTCACGATCAGTGCTCCTGGTTCTTGCGGTAGAGGCGGAACAGCACCAGGGCGATGCCGAGGGTCACGACGATCGCGCCGACGCTCACCCACAGGAACCCGTCGCCGTACTGGTCGAGCAGCTCGGTCTCGACCGCGCCGATCGAGATGTCCCACGCCTCGAGGAAGGCGAAGAAGAACGACGCGATCGCCAGCAGCACGGCGACGGCGACGAACCAGCCGGCCTTGGGAGCAGCTCCCGGGATCGGCTCACCGGGAACGCGCGGGCGCACGCCCAGCAGCGGCTCGATCCTGCCGTGCAGCGCCGGGATCAGCCACATGGCGGGGATCGCGCCGAACAGGATGCCGCTGATGAGGATGTCGACGCCGAGGCCGATGCCCTCGATCGCGAGGATCGACTGCGGCAGGCCCTCGACGAACTCGGGGTCTTCGAGGCCGATCCACACCTTCGACAGGTCGACGATCGCCGACAGCGCCTTGTCGATCAGCACGACCGTGATCGCGCCGATCCAGATCTGGGTGCGCGAGCGCGGGTTCCGGATGAGCGTGCCCGCGATGTACAGGGCGAGGAACATCTGGATGAAGCCCTCGACCTCGGCCAGGCCCGAGAAGTCGCCCATCAGCAGGTCGGTGAAGATGATCTCCCCGAGGGGCGCACCCAGGGCCGCCCAGAACGGGCTGAACAGCGCCACCATCGTCAGCGGGACGAAGACGAAGTAGCTGACGGAGACGTCGATCGGGCCGATCGAGACGTCGGGGATGACCTCGAGGATGATGTTCGACAACCCGAACAGGGCCATCGACAGCACGAAGATCATGAGTTTCTGCGGGGTCGTGAGGTCGCCCCCGGGGGCTCCGATGCCGCGCAGCGCGCCTTCGCGTCGGTAGGTGAGGTCGGTCTCGGTCACGGTCGTTCTCCTTGCGGTTCGGGATTCACGGAGCCGGAATGCGGGCTGCGTCACGGGATGTGGGGACAGGGGAGGTCATGAGGCCGGCGAGCTCGCCTGCGGAATCGACGACGTCGGTCGCGAGGCCGGATGCCAGGGCGGCGTCGAGTTCGACATCGTCGGTCGTGCCGCCGCGCACGAGCACGCGGTGGGCGATGCCGGCGGCGAGGGCGACCGCCGCATCGTTGTGCGGCTTGTCGCCGAGGAACCACGTCTGGGCGGCGTCGGCCCCCGCGATGACGAGGGCCTCGGCGACGATGCGGGTGTCGGGCTTGCGGAACCCGTTCTCGTCCGAGCACACGTACGCCGCGATGAGATGGTCGATGCCGTGCGCGGCACACTCGGCGCGGACGGCGCGGCCGCTGATGGTGTTCGACACGACGACGACGGGGATGCCCGCGGCGCGCGTCTGCTCGAGAAGATCGCGGATGCCGCTGCGGAGGCTGCGACGGCTCTTGGCTCGCCCGTACCGGTGCATCAGGTCGTGCGCTTCGGCTTCGAGCAGGGCCTGCGCGCGGGGCGAGAGGCCCGCGCCGACGCAGTCGCGCCAGAAGGTCGTCGCGTCGAGTTCGCGGATGCCGCCCGTGCCGCCGGCCGCGGCAGCGGCACGCTGCTCGGCCTTGAAGGCCCGGTGGCGGGCGCGACCGGCCGCGATGAGCGCGCGGGCGCGCGCCGCGTCGACGCGCTCATCGGGCCCATCGAGAAGTGCGGCGAGGCGCTCGCTGAATGCGTCGAGCAGGGCGTCGTCGGCCACCGAGATCGAGATGACCCCGCCGTGGTCGATGAGCAGGGCCGCGCGCCCGGTCGAGGGGGAAGCCGGGGTGGACACGGGCGCCGACGACGGGGTGGCGCTCGTGGCGGGGCGCGGCTGCGCGGCATCCCGCAGCGCCTCGAAGAGCCCCTCGGGGGTCTCGAAGACGGCGTCGGCGCTGTCGGCGATGCCGAACGGCGGGTTGTCGGTGTGCTTGCTCGCGGTGAGGACGACGGCGCCGACGCCCGCGCGGCGGCCCGCGACGACGTCACGGTCCTGCGTGTCGCCGACGTACCAGGCGTCGGCGGGCGAGACGCCCAGCGCCGTCGCGGCGAGCTCGATCATGCGCGGGTGCGGCTTGCGCATGCCGACTTCGTCGCTGTACACCTGCACGGCGAAGGCGTCTGCGAGACCGTGCGCGGCGAGCAGTCGCCGGTGGCTGCGACCCGAGTGCGCGTTGCTGACGATGCCGAGCGGGATGCCGCGGCGGTGCGCTTCGGCGAGGAGGTCGCGGATGCCGGGGCGCACCTCATGGTCGGAGAGTGTCGTGTTGAGCTCTTCGAGCACCTCGCCGGCTTCGGCGACGAGGAGCATGCGGACGGGCGTCGGCAGGTCGGCGACGAGGAAGTCGCCGACGACTTCGCGGTGGGTCATCTCGCGCGGTTCGAGGCGGCGGCTCGAGGCGTGCTTCCAATGGCCGAGGGCCGTGATCCCGGCATCCAGCGATGCGCGCACCGTGCCCCGGTCGATCACGTGTCCGGCCCGGGCGGCGCGCTCGACGAGCGACGCGGCGAGGTCGTCCCGACCGGCCGGACGCTTGGTCGTCTGGAAGACGACACCGCCGAAGTCGAGCAGGAGGGCGCGGGGCGCGTGATGCAGGGGGGAGTGGGGATCGGACACAGAGGCTCTTCTCGTTCGGGGTCGCCAACGACCGTACGAAGCGGGCGTATACGCCCAGACACGGGCGCATGAACGCTCGTGGAACGCTCCAGCTGGAATGATCTGGAACGCTCCAGCCGCTGGTAGACCGGCAGAGTGAGAGAGCCGCGGGACCGCCCGCCCACCATCCACGACGTCGCCGCGGCGGCGGGCGTGTCGAAGTCGCTCGTGTCGCTCGCGGTGCGCGGAGATGCCGGGGTGCGCGCCGAGACGCGGGCGCGGATCCTGGACGCCGCCGACCGGCTCGGGTATCGGTCGAACCCCTGGGCACGATCGCTCGTGCGCGGGCGCAGTCAGACAATCGGCGTGCTGGTCGACGATTTGCGTAGCGGCTACCACACCGACGTCGTGCACGGTGTGGAGGATGCCGCCGAGGCGGGCGGAATGACCGTCGTGATCGCCGACGGGCGGCGTGACCGCGAGGTGCTGTGCGCGCGCCTGGAGCGCATGCTGGCGCTGGGTGTCGACGGCGTCGTGATCGTGTCGGGCCAGGCGGATGCCGGCACCATCGGCGACTTCGCCCGGCGCGTGCCCCTCGTCGTGGTGGGGCGGCCGGTCGATCTGCCGCCGGGTGTCGGCCAGGTGTCGAACGACGACCGGACCGGGATGCGCCTCGCGATGCACCACCTGATCGCGCTCGGACACCGGCGCATCGCGCACCTGTCGGGATCGCAGCGCCCGGCCGCCGTCGCGCGGCGCGACTCGTATCTCGCGACGATGCGGGAGCTCGGGCTGGAGGCGGCGACCGTCGTGGAGGCCGAACCGGCGGTGCTGATCGCCGCGGTCGTGGACGGCGCTGGCGAGGCGCCGACGGCGGTGTGCTGTGCGAACGACCGCCTGGCCGTCGACCTCATCGGGCGGGCGTTCGACGCGGGCATCCGGGTGCCGGACGCACTCAGCGTCGCCGGCTACGACGACATCGATCTCGCGTCGAAGCTGCGCCCGACGCTCACGAGCGTCGACCAGCCGCGCCGCGACATGGGCGCGCTCGCGCTGCGGCAGCTGACCGACATGCTCGCGGGAAACCCCGCCCGGCACGAGGTCGCTACCCCGACCCTCGTGGTGCGCGAGTCGACCGCGCAGGTGGCGTGACCGTTGACGCGAGCCCGTCGTGCGGGTTGGCTGGCGGCATGAGCGAACCACTCCCGCTGAGTGCGGATGCCGCCGATGCCGTCGACCGCTACCTCGTCGACACCCTGATCGGTGAAGATCCGGCGCTGGCATCCGCTGTCGCCGACCAGCGGGCCGCCGGGATGCCCGACATCGAGGTCGCGCCGACGGGCGGCAAGCTGCTGCACCTGCTCGCGCGGGTGATCGGCGCGCGTCGCGTGCTCGAGATCGGCACGCTCGGCGGGTATTCGACGATCTGGCTCGCCCGGGCGCTGCCCGTCGGGGGACGCATCATCACGATCGAGGCCGAGCCCGCGCACGCCGCCGTCGCGCGGGCGAGCATCGATCGGGCGGGTGTGGGGGAGAAGGTCGAGATCCGCGTCGGCCGTGGTGCGGATGTGCTGCCGACGCTCGAGGATGCCGCGCCGTTCGACCTCGTCTTCATCGACGCTGACAAGGAGTCCAACACGATCTACCTCGATTGGGCGGCGCGCCTGGGCCGCCCCGGCACGCTCATCGTCGTCGACAACGTGGTGCGGGGCGGCCGCATCGCGGATGCCCGTGACGACAGCGCCCAGGTCGCCGGTGTCCGGGCGGGGCTCGCGATGCTGCGCGACGATCCGCGGTTCGACGCGACGGCGCTGCAGACCCTCGATGCGAAGGGCTGGGACGGCATCGCGATCGCGCTCGTGACGGATGCCGCGGCGCGGCCGGCCTCTGACGGCGGATCCGGTCGATAGTTCCAGCGCCCGGCCTGTGGCCGCGGCATCCGGGTCACTATGCTCGAAACCGGACCGAAGACGCTCCGAGATCCATCCTCCACAAGCAAGGAGTTCCCCTGTGGCACTGATCGAGGCTGTAGGCGCACGCGAAATCCTGGATTCGCGTGGCAACCCGACCGTCGAAGTGGAGGTGCTGCTCGACGACGGCATCGTCCAGCGCGCGGCCGTCCCCTCCGGCGCATCCACCGGCGCGTTCGAGGCGTACGAGCTGCGCGACGGCGACAAGAGCCGCTACGGCGGCAAGGGCGTGCTGAAGGCCGTCGCCGCCGTCATCGACGAGCTGGGCCCGGCCATCGAGGGCGTCGAGGCGAGCGAGCAGCGCGTCGTCGACGAGATCCTCATCGAGACCGACGGCACCGAGAACAAGTCGCGCACCGGCGCGAACGCGATCCTGGGCGTGAGCCTCGCGGTTGCCAAGGCGGCCGCCGACAGCGCCGACCTGCCCCTGTTCCGCTACCTCGGCGGACCCAACGCGCACGTTCTGCCCGTGCCGCTGTTCAACGTCATCAACGGCGGCGAGCACGCCGACAACGGCATCGACTTCCAGGAGTACTTCCTGGCTCCCATCGGCGCCGAGACCTACGGTGAGTCGCTGCGCTGGGGCACCGAGGTCTACCACGTCCTCAAGGGCGAGCTGAAGTCCGCGGGCTACAACACCGGCCTCGGCGACGAGGGCGGCTTCGCGCCCGACCTCCCCAGCAACCGCGAGGGCCTCGACTTCCTCATCAAGGCGATCGAGAAGGCCGGCTTCACGCCGGGCACCGACGTCGCCGTGGGACTGGACGTCGCCGCGACGGAGTTCTACAAGGACGGCGTCTACACCGTCGAGGGGCAGACCTGGTCGGCCGAGAAGCTCACCGACTACTTCGCCGACCTCGTCGCGAACTACCCCGTCGTCACGATCGAGGACGCCCTCGCCGAGGACGACTGGGACGCGTGGAAGCACCTCACCGAGAAGATCGGCGACAAGGTGCAGCTCGTCGGGGACGACCTGTTCGTCACGAACCCGGCCCGCCTGCAGAAGGGCATCGACCTGGGCGTCGCGAACGCGCTGCTCGTGAAGGTCAACCAGATCGGCACGCTGTCCGAGACGCTCGACGCGATCGCCCTCGCCACCCAGAACGGCTACCGGTCGATGCTGTCGCACCGCTCCGGCGAGACCGAGGACACCACGATCGCCGACCTCGCCGTCGCCGTCAACGCCGGTCAGATCAAGACCGGTGCGCCCGCCCGCAGCGAGCGCGTCGCGAAGTACAACCAGCTGCTGCGCATCGAGGAGGAGCTGGGGGATGCCGCGGTCTTCGCCGGCCGTGGCGCGTTCCCGCGCTTCAAGGGCTGAGCAGAGGCCGAGTATCCCGCCGCCGCGTGGCGCCGTCCGGGCAACCCGACGATCGCCACGTAGGCTGGACCGCATGACGAGAGAGGGAGCCGGACGCGCCGCGCCGGCCCCCTCTCTTCGTGCATCCGGGGACGCCTCCCGCGGCGCCGGCGGCACACGCACGCGAGGGCGGGTGGACGTGCGGGAGTGGGCCGGCGGCATCCGCTTCTCGGCGTTCACGGGGATCATGCTGGGACTCGTCGTCCTCGCGGTGTTCGTGTTGGTGCCGACGGTGGGCACCTACCTCGGGCAGCGGCAGCAGATCGCCGCGCTGGAGAACTCCGTCCGCGTCACCACCGAGCAGGTCGCTCAGCTGCAGCAGGAGAAGGACCGCTGGGCGGATCCCGCGTACATCGCCTCGCAGGCGCGCGCCCGGCTGTACTACTTCCAGCCCGGCGAGGTCGTCTACCTGATCGACGACGACCTGCCGGACACCGCGATCCCGCCCGAGCAGACCGCCGTCAGCGACGAGGTCGAGCAGACACGGGTGGACTGGATGTCGCAGCTCGTCCGCTCCGTCACCGGCGCGGGGCTCACCCAGACGGCGACGGGACCGGCCGAGACGGGCACCGCCCCCGCCGGGTGACGGCTCAGCAGGGGATCAGCCGCCGCCGGTAGCCTGGAGCAGTGTCCCATCCGCAGTCGAACACCCATCCCGCGCTGACCGAGGCGACCGCCGCCGACCTCGAGGTCATGCGCGCGCAGCTCGGGCGGCCGATGCGGGGCGTGGTGGGCATCGCGGCACGCTGCGTGTGCGGCAACCCCACGGTCGTCGCCACCGAGCCGCGGCTGCCGGACGGCACGCCGTTCCCGACGTTCTACTACCTGACCCACCCCGGCGCGACGGCGGCGATGTCGGCGCTGGAGGCGACGCAGGTCATGCGCGAGTTCTCCGAGCTGCTCGAGGACGACGCCGACGTGGCGGCGGCATACGCCGCCGCGCACGAGGCGTACCTGTCCGATCGGGCGGTGTACGGCGAGGTCCCCGAGATCGAGGGGATCTCGGCCGGGGGGATGCCGACGCGCGTGAAGTGTCTGCATGCCCTCGCCGGCCACGCGCTGGCCGCCGGTCCCGGGGTGAACCCCATCGGCGATCTCGCCCTGGAGCGCGGCGACTGGTCGCCGCAGCGGTGCACCTGCGCGCAGCCGCGCGGTGGGGCGGCATGACGGTCCGCGCCGCGCGCCTTCTCGTGGCCGCTGGGCTCGTCCTCACGAGCGCGGCGGGCGTGGGTGGGACGTCGGCGGATGCCGCGGTCACCGCGGCCGCCGAGGTGGCGCCGCCCGCCGGAGTCACCGCGCCCGCCGTGGCGACCCCGCCGGCGGGAGAGGTCGACCCGGTCCGCGCCGCCGAGTACTGGCTCGACGAGTACGGCGTGCGCACGGCGTGGGGGACCACGAAGGGCAAGGGGACGACCATCGCGATCATCGACACGGGCATCGGTCGGAAGCCGGTCGAGTTCTCCGGTGCCGTCGTCGGGGGAGCGGACTTCTCCGGGGCAGGGTCCTCCGACGGCCGCACGCCGGTGGGCGCCGTGGACGGCAACCACGGCAGCTGGGTGGCCTCCCTCGCCGCGGCACGCGGCACGGGCGCGGAGACCGGGATGATCGGTGTCGCGCCGGAGGCGAGCCTGCTGTCGATCTCGATCGGGTTCGGGGCGGCATCCTCGGTGCCGTTCGTGCAGCAGGTCGCCGACGCGATGACGTGGGCCGTCGATCACGGCGCCGACGTCATCAACCTGTCGTTCACGACCAACACGCTGACGTGGGATCCGCTGTGGGACACCGCGTTCCAGTACGCGTTCGATCACGACGTCGTCGTCGTCGTCGCGGCCGGCAACCGGGGGACCGGCACCGACCAGGTGGGGGCGCCCGCGACGATCCCCGGCGTGCTGACGGTCGGCGGGGTGAACCGGGCCGGCGTCGCCAGTGTGGAGGCGTCGACGCAGGGGATCACGATCGGGATCTCCGCGCCCAGTGAGCAGCTGCTGGGCGTCTCGGCGGACGGGCAGATCGTGGAGTGGAGCGGGACGAGCGGCGCCGCGCCCCTCGTCGCCGGCATCGCCGCCCTCGTGCGGTCAGCGCATCCCGAACTCGACGCGAACAACGTGATCAATCGGATCCTCAAGACCGCCAAGCCTGCCGCCGCGGCGACGCGCGTGCCCGATGCGACGTACGGATTCGGGCTGATCGACGCCGCCGCCGCGGTCTCGGCGAACGTCGCGACGGTGAGCGCCAGCCCGCTCCCGGGCCTGACTCTTGAGGAGTGGATCCGCCTGTATCGGCGGGCCGAGGTGGCGCCGCAGCCGACACCGACGGCGACGCCGGTGCAGCTGGATCCGCTGCCGAAAGCCGATCAGGTGGAGCGCCGATCGCCGCTGCTGCCGAGCGCCGACACCCTCCGCTACGGCACGGTGCCGCTCGTGGGTGCCACCCTGGCGGCTATACTGGTCGCGCTCGGCGTCACCGCTGCTGCCCGGCGCATCAGATCGGAACGGGCCCACCGCACTCCGAGCCGTTGATCCAAGGAGTACTCCCCCCTGTGACTAGCACAGCGACCAGCACGGCGTCTTCTGCCGTGCCCAAGATCCTCATCATCGGCGGCGGCTACGCCGGTTTCTACACCGCGTGGAAGCTCGAGAAGCACCTGCGCAAGGGCGAGGCCGAGGTCACGATCGTCGACCCGCTGCCGTACATGACGTACCAGCCGTTCCTCCCCGAGGTCGCTGCGGGCGAGATCGAGGCGCGCCACGTCATCGTGGGCCTGCGCCGTCACCTGAAGAAGACGCGGGTCATCACCGCGAAGGTGACCGGAATCGACCACGCGCACAAGACCGCGACGATCACGCCCGAGGTCGGCGAGCCCTGGCAGGAGAGCTACGACCAGATCGTGGTGACCGCCGGTGCGGTCTCCCGCACGTTCCCGATCCCCGGCATCGCCGAGAACGCGATCGGCCTGAAGACGATCGAGGAGGCCGTCGCGATCCGCGACCGCATCCTCACGAACTTCGACCGCGCCGCGAACCTCCCGCCCGGGCCGGAGCGCGACCGCCTGCTGACGGTCGTCGTGGTCGGCGGCGGCTTCGCGGGCATCGAGGTGTTCGCCGAGATGCGCGCGCTCGCGTCGTCGCTGCTGCGCGACTACCCGCAGCTGCGCTTCGAAGACACGCACTTCCACCTGATCGAGGCGATGAGCCGGATCATGCCCGAGGTCTCGCTGAAGACGAGCGAGTGGGTGCTGAAGGACCTCGCCAAGCGGGGCGCGTACGTGCACCTGGACACTCAGGTCACCGGTGCCGTCGACGGCAACGTCGAGCTGTCGACCGGTGAGGTGCTGCCGACCGACCTCATCGTCTGGACCGCCGGCGTCATGGCGAACCCGACGGTCGTCCGCGGCAGCGACCTGCCCGTCGAGGAGCGGGGCCGCATCCGCACCCGCGCCGACCTGCGCGTCGGTACGCCCGACGAGGTGGTCGAAGGCGCGTGGGCCGCCGGTGACGTGTCGGCCGTGCCGGACCTCACGGGCAAGGGTGTGGGCGGATACTGCGTGCCGAACGCGCAGCACGCCGTGCGTCAGGCGAAGCTGCTCGCGAAGAACCTCGTCGCCGTGCTGCGCGATGAGGTGCCGCGCGAGTACATCCACAACAACCTAGGCGCCGTCGCCGGCCTCGGGCTCTACAGCGGCGTGTTCCAGTCGGGCAAGATCGCGCTCAAGGGATTCATCGCCTGGTGCGCGCACCGCGGCTACCACGGTCTGGCCATGCCGTCGTGGGAGCGCAAGTGGCGCGTCATCGGCGACTGGTGGCACAACTTCTGGCTGCACCGCGACAACGTGTCGCTGCAGACCGTGCAGAACCCGCGCTACGTCTTCGAGGAGTTCGCCGCTCGTCCGCGTCCGGCCGCTCCCGAGGCGCCTGCGGCGCCCGCCGCGGCTCCGGCCGCCCCGGCGATCGACCCGAAGTCCGTCGTCGGCGAGGCGGCCCCGGTCGCCGGCGAGAAGGCCGACAAGCCGACGGATGCCGCGACGCCTGCAGCCGTGGAGGCGTCTGCTGCTGCCGCGCCCGCGAAGACGGAGACCAAGGCTCCCGCGAAGAAGAAGGCCCCGGCGAAGGCCAAGGCATGACCCACCTTTCACACGTCAGCGAGCCCCCGTCCCTTCCGGACGGGGGCTCGCCTCGTCCGCACCCTTGCACGCCCCCGGCCGTCGAGCGGGCGAGGTGCATCCCAGCGGTCGTTGAGCGAGCGAGGAACGAGCGAGACGAAACGCGGCGACTACCCTGGAGCCAAGGCCCCCATAGCCCAATGGCAGAGGCAGGCGACTTAAAATCGCTTCAGTCTGGGTTCGAGTCCCAGTGGGGGTACGGGTTCTCGCTCTTCCGCGCCCCATCGCGACAGCGCGTCGATCGCGTCGCGCAGCGCGAGACCGCGGTCGGTCAGCTCATAGGCGCGCGTGTTGTGCATCAGGGGCAGGCGGCGGAGGACACCGGCATCCTGCAGCTCCCGCAGTCTGGTCGCGAGGATGTTCGTCGGCACTCCGAGATCGCGCTGCAGGTCGCCGTAGCGTTGTGGACCGTCGAGCAGGCGCTGCACGATCAGCAGTGCCCACCGCGCGCCGACGACCTCGAGTGCGGCGGCGAGGTCGCTCACGCGGCCTGGTCTTCGGCCGGCTTCATCCAGAACGGGGAGTAGTGGTAGCCGTCGGGGTCGTCGAACTGGCGCTGATACATGAAGGGATAGTCGTCGGTGTCGCCGATTCGTCCACCGGCGGCACCCGCGCGCTCGACGAGATCATCGACCGCCTCGCGGCTGCCGAGGTCGAAGGACACGGTGACCTTGGAGTGCGTGTCCGGCCCGCCGATCATGTCTTCGGTGCCGCCCACGCTCGCGTACATCTCCCGGCTGCCGAGCATGACGTACTGCTCGGGCGCGATCGCGAAGCAGGACACGTTGTGATCGGACATCTCGGCGTTGATCGTCCAGCCGAGGGCGGTGTAGAACGCGGTCGCCCGTTCGACGCTGGCGACAGGGCAGGTGATGAAGAGGGTCATGCGCTGATACTTGCAAAATGCAAGTGCGGCGTCAAGGATCCGTCCTGCGTCGGTGCCGTAGCGTGATGAGCATGTCTTCCTCCGTCGAACGTCGTTCCAATCCGACCGCCTGGGCCGCTTTCTGGGTCGCCCTCGCCGGCCTCGTCCTCATGCCCATCCCGCTGTTCATCGGGCTGATCGTGGGCGGCGGTCTGTCCGTCATCGCGGCGATCCTGGCGGTGATCGCGCTGCTTAAAGGGCTCGCGCGCAGCGGCAAGGGCATCGCCCCCGTCGTCTTCGCCGCGATCTTCATCGCGCTCACCTGGGGCGGCATCTCGGTCGGCGGCGGCGTCATCTGGTAGGTCGGCCGCCGACGTTCACCACCCGAGGCGTCGAGCGACGGCGTCCGCGGCGGCGGTGGGGAAACCGTCCCAATCGGGCTCGAGGATCTGCCGCGTCAGCGCGAACAGTCGATGCGCAGCCTGCTCGACGGGCGCGTCGAGCGCTGAGGAGATCTCCGCGGCCCATCCCGGATAGTCCGTCTCGAAGCGGCGCGTCGGGTCGATCGCATCGCGTGTTGCGGGCGCCCGACCGGGAAGCCGACCGCGGATCGCCCGGAGCAGGTGGTTCACCGCCCAGGTGCGGATGAACTGGCCGCCGTTCAGGATCTCGCCCCGTCGCACTCGGCCGACTCCGATCAGGAGCTTCACGAGCACGAGTCGCACATCGTTCTCGGGATCGAACGCATCGCGCGTCTCGGTCGTGGCCTGGCCGGCGGCGACCACCTCGGCCGTCACGCCGTCCTCATCCACGACGACGCTGGCCTCGCCTGCCACGCTCCCCGCGAGCTCTGCTGGCTCCGCGATCGCGAACTCGAGCACATGGCCGTCGTCGTACAGCGCAACGAAGCCGAGCCCGCCCTCGCGCGCGGTCAGCAGTACCCGCTCCCGGTCCGGCAGCCAGTCGAGCGACGCGCGCGCCTCGTCGCCCCTGGTGGGTGCCGCGATCGCGAAGAAATCGTGGTCCGACCATTCGTCGCGACGGCCCCTGCCCGCAGCGGATGCCGAACCGAGAAGAACCAGCCCGATCAGCGCATCTGTCGCGCGGACGCCGGCAGCCAGGCTGTCGCTGATCGACTCGAAGCGATCGGCCGCGCTCATCGCGCGCGCCTCTCGGGGGACGCCGTCGACAGGAGTCGTGGTCGGTGCATGCGAACCTCCGCGGTGACGAATGTGGATCGCGGTTGCACCAGGTCTGTGACAGAGCCGTTCAGTTGTGGCGGCCGCGGTCTTCGCGGCTGCGCCTCACGATAGGGGGCGCGCGGCGCGGACCGCAACATCCGGCGCCCCGCCCGCCGTCACCCGCGCGATCGCCAGCGCGACCTCATCGCGGTCGCGCGGCATGTCGTCGAGCGCGTAGTGGATCGTGAGCCCCTCGATGAGCGCGTCCACCAGGCGGGCCGTCTGCGGGTCGAAGTGGCGCTCGAGCGCCGCGCGGCTGCGCGCCATCCACGCCGTGGTCAGCGCGCGATACTGCGGTTCGCGCGCTGCCAACGTGTACAACTCGTGCGTCAGCACCTGGTCGCGCTGCGTCCCGAACACGTCGTCCAGGATGATGGCGGCCACCGCAGCGCGCGCCGACGCGAGATCGGTTGCGGCGGCCATTCGCCGCTCGAATCCTGCGCTCACCGTGGTCGCGAAGCGGGTGAACGCCTCGTGCAGCAACTCGTCGATCCCCGCGAAGTGATAGGTCATCGATCCCAGCGGGACCCCTGCCGCCTGCGCGATGCGCCGGTGCGACGCACCGGCGACGCCCACGTCGGCGATGACGTCGAGGCACGCGTCGATGATCCGGTCGCGGCGGTCGGGGTCGGTCCGGCGGGACCGCCGCGGGCGAGTGCCAGCGTCAGCGGGCGGCACCGCAGCATCCGATCTCGGCACGCCATCGCGTCATACGACCACCTTCCCTGATGTGTACGATCGTACATTGTGTACTCCCTCCTGCTCGCCATCATCTACATCGCCTTCATCAGCCTCGGCTTGCCCGACTCGCTCCTCGGCGCCGGGTGGCCGGTCATGCAGGAGAGCCTGGACGTCCCCGTCGGCTTCGCCGGCATCGTCACCATGATCATCGCGAGCGGCACGGTCCTGTCGAGCCTCGCGTCCGAGCGCCTCACCCGCCGCTTCGGCGCGGGCCTGGTCACCGCCGTCAGCGTCGCGATGACCGCCGCCGCCCTGTTCGGCTTCTCCACTTCGGGGGAGTTCTGGATGCTCTGCCTCTGGGCGATCCCCTACGGACTCGGCGCGGGCGCGGTGGATGCCGCCCTCAACAACTACGTCGCCCTGCACTACGCGGCGCGCCACATGAACTGGCTGCACAGCTTCTGGGGCGTCGGGGCCTCCATCAGCCCGTTCATCATGAGCTACGCCATCACCTCCGGCCTGGGCTGGTCGGGCGCGTACCTCATCGTCGGCGTCACCCAGTCGATCCTCACCTTCGTCCTCCTCGTGAGCCTGCCGCTGTGGGGGAAGGTCAATACCGTCGTCGCTCCGGTCGTGGCGGATGCCGACGCCGTTCCGGATGCCGACGTCGTTCCGGATGCCGAGGAGGCGCCGGCGGGCAAGGGCAGCGCGCACGTCTCCCTCGCAACGGCCCTCCGCATTCCCGGCGTGGTCCTCATCCTCGCCGCGTTCTTCGCGTACTGCGCGCTGGAGAGCACCTCCATCCTCTGGGCCTCGACCTACCTCGTCGAAGAGCGCGCCGTCGCCCCCGCCACCGCCGCGGCGTTCGGCTCGCTCTTCCTGCTCGGCATCACGGCGGGCCGCTTCCTCGCCGGTTTCATCGCCGACCGGGCGGGCGACCGGCAGCTCATCCGCGGCGGATTCGTCGCTGTCGGGGTCGGCGCGCTCATGCTCGCCCTGCCGCTGGAGACCAACGTCGTCGCCCTCGCCGGCCTCGTCGTGGCGGGCCTCGGCTCGGCCCCGATCTATCCGGCGATCATCCACTCCACGCCGGTCAACTTCGGCCGGCGCAACTCGCAGGCGATCATCGGCATCCAGATGGCCGCGGCCTACGCGGGATCGACCCTCGCCCCGCCGCTGTTCGGAGCACTGTCGGCGTGGGCGGGGCTGTGGATCCTGCCGCTGTTCCTCCTCGTCCTCGTCGCGCTCGGCCTCGTGATGTCGGAGCGGCTCAACCGCATGGTCGCACGGCGCGCCGTGTGATCATCCGCCGTGCGCGGCATGCGGCGGGAGCCGCGCACGGCGGGCCGCGCTGTGCGATCAGGCGGCGACGGTCACGCTCCACGTGACGCCGAAACGATCGGTGAGCATGCCGAAGCCGGCACTCCACGCCGACGCCGCGAGGGGTTCGATCACGGTGCCGTCGACGGCGAGAGCGCGCCACAGGGGCAGCAGATCGTCCAGGGTCGCCGCCGACAGCGACACGAACATCGCCTGATCGGTCAGCGTCGCGTTGTTCTCGCGGCGCGTCCGTCCGCTGCCGATGATGCCGCGGGTCGTCTCGCCGAGCACGTCGTAGGCCATGATGCGGAACCCGCTGCCTGCGGTCACGAGACCGAAGACGACGCGGTCGGCGCCGGGCGCGTCGGCGGGCATTCCGAGCTCGCCATAGGTGGTGACGACGGCGTCGCCGTCGAACACGGAACGGTAGAACTCCAGTGCGGCACGAGCTTCGCCGCCGAAGTTGAGGTGAGTGGTGGTCTGAACGGTCATTGCGGTTCCTCCTCGGCGCCGGTCCGGATGACCGGCTGGGCTCACTCTTCCCAGCATTCAGGTCAGGTTCTGTCCGTGATCCGCATTACCCTCGGGGTCATGACGACGACCGCGCGACTGCTGCAGCTGCTCTCGCTGCTGCAGACGCGGCGCGAGTGGCCCGGCAGCCTCCTCGCCGCACGCCTCGACGTGAGCGAGCGCACCGTGCGTCGCGACGTGGAACGGCTGCGGGACCTCGGCTACCGCATCGCGGGACGGGTCGGGCCCGCTGGCGGCTACCGCCTCGAGGCCGGCAGCGACCTGCCGCCGTTGCTGTTCGACGCCGATCAAGCACTCGCGGTCGCCCTCGCGCTGCAGACCGTACGCGGCGGGACGCCGATGGACGAGGCCGCGCGCCGCGCGCTCGGGACGATCCGGCAGGTGCTGCCGGCACCGCTGCGCCACCGCCTGGACGCCGTCGAGGTCACGACGGTGTCCGTCCCCGGTGACGGCCCCGCACCCGACGTCTCCCTGGATGCCGTCGCCACCGTCGCCGCGGCGATCAGAGCCCGCGAGACGCTCCGCTTCGACTACAGCCCCAGGGGAGCGGACGGCGAGACCCTCGATACCGCCCGCCCGCCGCGACGGGCTGAGCCGCACCATCTCGTGGCCGCCGGCGGGCGCTGGTACGTGCTGGCGTGGGACGTCGACCGCGTCGACTGGCGGGTGTTCGCGCTCGAACGGCTGCGGCTGCGCACCCACAACGGCGCGCGCTTCGCGCCCCGCCCGGTGCCCGGCGGCGGCGCCGCCGCCTTCGTCTCGGGGCGGTTCCGCGGCTCGGAGAGCGGCGAATGGCCGTGCCGGGGCACGGTGCTCCTGCGCCTGCCAGCGCGCGACGTGCTGCCCTTCGCCGGTGACGGCATCGTCGTCGCGATCGGCGACGAGGCCTGCACGCTCGAGGCGGGATCGTGGTCGTGGGTCGCGCTTGCCGCATCCTTCGCACGCTACGACGCGCCGATGGAGGTCATCGGGCCCGCCGAACTCAGCGCGGCCTGCGCGACGCTCGCGGAACGATTCGCGGATGCCGCGGACCGCGCCGCCGACGGGACGTCTGCGCTGCGGTGAACCCGCGTCCTCGCGTGCGTGACACTGCGGCTCAACTACGCTGAGAGCACCCGCGCGAAGGAGCCCGATCCATGAGCCTCGACCTGCTCACCCCCACGCCCGCGAGCGCCGCTGCGCCCGCCACCGCCGCGACCGCGGCCGAGCCGTGGCGCGAACGCACCGCCGCCATCGCAGGTCTCTCCGGCCCGGTGGCGGCCATCGACGTCGACGCGCTCCGCTACAACGCCCTCGACCTCGTCGTGCGCTCCAGCGGCGTCCCCATCCGCGTCGCCAGCAAGTCGATCCGTGTCCGGGACGTGCTGGACGCCGCCCTCGCCCTGCCCGGGTACCGGGGCATCCTCGCCTTCACCCTCCCCGAGGCGCTCTGGCTCGCCGAGACGCACGATGACATCGTGCTCGGCTACCCGACGGTCGACCGCGCCGCGCTCGCGACCCTCGCCGCCGATGCGCAGGCGGCGTCCCGCATCACCCTCATGGTCGACGACCTCGCCCAACTCGACCTCGTCGACGCCGTCGCGGCGCCGGCATCCCGCGCCGAGATCCGCGTCGCGATCGACGCGGACGCCTCCTGGCGGGCACCGGTGCTCGGCCACATCGGCGTCCGCCGGTCGCCCGTGCACGACGCCGCCGAGGTCGCCCGGCTCGCGCGCAGCATCGCCCGGCGCCCCGGCTTCCGTCTCGTCGGGCTCATGATGTACGAAGCGCAGATCGCCGGGCAGCCCGACGACACCGGCTCGGGCGACGCCGTCATCCGATGGATGCAGCGGCGCTCCGGCCAGGAGCTGCTGGACCGTCGCGGCGCGATCGTCGCCGCCCTCCGCGAAATCGCGCCCCTCGAGTTCGTCAACGGCGGCGGCACCGGATCGCTGGAGTCCACGGCATCCGACCTCGCCGTCACCGAGACCACCGCCGGCAGCGGACTGCTCGCGGGCCACCTGTTCGACAGCTACCGCGCCTTCACGCCGGCGCCCGCGGCCGCGTTCGCCCTCGATGTGGTCCGAAAGCCCACCCCCGACATCGCGACGGTCCTCGGCGGCGGGTGGATCGCCTCCGGCCCGCCCGTCGCGAGCCGCCAGCCCCTGCCGGTCTGGCCGGAGGGATTGCACACGCTCGGCCGCGAAGGCGCCGGTGAGGTGCAGACCCCGCTGCAGGGCGAGGCGGCGCGCGGCCTGCGGGTGGGCGACCGGGTGTGGTTCCGGCACGCGAAGAGCGGCGAGCTGGCCGAACGCGTCGACCGCTACCACCTGACCTCCGGCGATCGTCTGGTCGGCGAAGCGGCCACCTACCGGGGCGAAGGGAAGGCGCTCCTGTGACGAGGCCCGGCGGAACCTGGCAGAACTGGGGACGCACCGAGAAGGTGCGGCCCCAGCTCGTGGAGTACCCGACGACCATCTCCGCCGTCCGCTGATCGGTCCGCTCGGCCTCCGCCCGCGGCCGCGCGATCAAGGCCGTCGGCGCGGGTCACAGCTTCACCGGCATCGCCGTCGCGCCGGGCACCCTGCTCGATCTCAGCGACCTGTCCGGCCTCGTCTCGGTGGACCGCGAGCGTTCGCGGGTGCGCCTGCTCGCGGGAACGCGGCTGCACCGCATCCCCGCTCTACTCGCTCCCTACGGGCTCGCGATGACCAACCTCGGCGACATCGACCGGCAGTCGATCTCTGGAGCCATCTCCACCGGCACGCACGGCACGGGACTCCGCTTCGGGGGACTGGCCACCCAGGTCGTCGGCGCCACCCTCGTCACCGCCGACGGCGAGCTGCTCACCGTCGATGAGGAGGAGAACGCCGAACTGCTTCCGGCGGTCGCCCTCGGACTCGGTGCCCTCGGCATCCTCGTCGACGTCACGATCCAGTGCGTCCCCGCCTTCGTCCTGCGCGCGGTCGAGCGTCCCGAGCCGCTGCCGGACGTCGTCGCCGGCTTCGGCGAGCGGGTGAAGGATGCCGACCACTTCGAGTTCTACTGGTTTCCGCACACCGATGTCGCCCTCACCAAGACCAACACGCGTCTGCCGGCGGATGCCGCGACCCACCCGCTCGGCGCCGTCACGCGGTTCGTCGACGACGCGCTGATCGGCAACCGCGTGCACCAGGCCGTCTGCAGCGCCGGTCGAGCGGTGCCGGCCCTCGTCCCCGGCATCAATCGCCTGTCGGCGAGGGTCTGGGGCGACCGGGGGTTCTCCGACCTGTCGCACCGGGTCTTCGCGACCAGCCGCAGCGTCCGCTTCCGCGAGATGGAGTACGCCGTCCCTCTCGAGCGCCTGCCCGACGCGTTCGCCGCCGTGCAGCGGGTCATCGACGCCAACGGCTGGCGCATCGAGTTCCCGATCGAGGTGCGCGCCGCCGCCGGCGACGATCGGTGGCTGTCGACGGCGCACGGCCGCGACAGCGGCTACATCGCGGTCCATCGCTACTGGCGCGCCGACCCGACCGACTACTTCGCCGCGGTCGAAGAGGTCATGCTCGCCCACGAGGGCCGACCGCACTGGGGCAAGATGCACACGCTCGACGCCGCGGCGCTGCGCACCCGCTACCCGCGGTTCGAGGAGTTCATCGCGCTGCGCGACCGGCTCGACCCCGAGCGCCGGTTCCGCAACCCCTACCTCGACCGCGTGCTCGGCGCCTGACCGGCGCGCGCCGCCGCCGCGGCCCATTGCCGCGGACAAGGGTGGAAAACGCCTGAGAGTGCGGGCACGGGAGGAAGCCCCCGGCATCCGCGCCGATAAGATGAGCCTCAGTCGATGGGAGTCGTATGGAATGGCTGATCCCGGTCCTGATCGTCGTCGCGCTGGTCGTGATCGTCGGGATCTACCTGTGGGCGACGTACAACTCGCTCGTCGCGCTGAACGTGCGGGTGGACGAGGCCTGGAGTGACATCACGGTGCAGCTCAAACGCCGCGCCGACCTCCTGCCGAACCTCATCGAGACGGTCAAGGGCTACGCCGCGCACGAGAAAGCGGTGTTCGAGAACGTCACCCGCGCGCGTGCCGAGACGCTCACCGCCGAATCTCCCGCCGCGGCCGGAGTGGCCGAGGGGCACATGCAGCAGGCGCTGAAGTCACTGTTCGCCGTCGCCGAGGCCTACCCGCAGCTGCAGGCGAGCCAGAACTTCCTGCAGCTGCAGCAGTCGGTCGTCGACACCGAGGACAAGATCCAGGCGTCGCGCCGGTTCTACAACGGCGGCGTCCGCGAGCTCAACACGAAGATCAAGGTGTTCCCCAACAACCTCTTCGCGCGCAACCTCGGCTTCCACGAGCGCGAGTTCTTCGAGGTCGTCGACGGCGCGGCCATCGCCGAGCCGCCGCGAATCCAGTTCTGAGCGCATGTACTCCGCGATCGCGCGGAACAAGCGCAACACCTGGCTGATCCTCAGCGGCTTCGTCGTCGTGCTCGGCCTCATCGGCCTCGCGGCGGGGTGGCTCGCCGGCAACAACTGGTGGGTCACCGCGTTCGTCCTCGTGGGCGCTGCCGGTTACGCCACCGCGCAGTACTTCCTCGCCGACCGTGAGGCCATCGCCCTCTCGGGCGCGCAACCGGTCACGCGTGAGGAAGCGCCGCGCTATTACCGCCTCGTCGAGAATCTCTGCATCACGACGGGAACCCCCATGCCCGCGCTGTACGTCGTGGACGACCCGGCGCCGAATGCGTTCGCGACCGGCCGCACGCCCGACAAGGCGGCGATCACCGTGACCACCGGCCTGTTCGAGATCATGACCGACCGGGAGCTGGAAGGTGTGCTGGGCCACGAACTCGCACACATCCGCAATTACGACATCCGCGTCTCGCTCGCCGTGTTCGGACTCGTCGTCGCGGTCGGACTCGTCGCCGACCTGCTCATGCGGTTCGCCTTCTTCGGCGGTGCCCGGCGCGGAGGCAACAACCAGACGCAGGTGCTCTTCCTCATCTTCGGACTCGTGGCGGCGATCGTCGCGCCGCTGCTGGCCGGTGTCGTGCAGGCATCCATCTCCCGCCAACGCGAATACCTCGCCGACGCGACGAGCGCCCTGACGACCCGCGACCCCGACGGTCTCGCGTCCGCCCTCGGCAAGCTGGGGGAGTACGGCAGACCCCTCGCGAAAGCCAACACGTCGATGGCCCACCTGTGGATCAGTGACCCGTTGCGCCCCGGCGCGGTGTCACGGCTGTTCGCCACCCACCCGCCGATCCCGGACCGCATCGCGCGGCTGCAGCACATGGGCGACCGGTTCTGACGATCGGTGCCGGCGCGCCCGGGTGATCGCGCCCGACCAGCGGGATCTCAACCAGCCGACACGCGCTCGTGGCGGACGGCGCCCCCCCGGCATCCCGCACCCGGCACGGAATATGCGGCGTCCTAGACTGGCGGGATGAGCGGCTCCGGCGACAAGGCGAAGGACACCGATCGCGGCACGTTCCTCGACGCGATCCGCAATCGCACCGTCACGACCGAGATCGACGCGAGTCTGCCGCGCGGCCTGCGGGTCGCCACCGCGTACGCGTGGCGCTTCGTCGTGCTGGCGGTGGCCGTCGGCATCCTGATCTGGCTCGTCATCCAGCTGAAGCTGCTCGTGATCCCGCTGCTGGTCGCGCTCCTGGTGACGGCCCTGCTGTGGCCGGCGTTCAGCTGGATGCTGCGCCGCGGCGTGCCGAAGTGGCTCGCGATCGTGGTGTCGGTGCTCGGCACGATCGCGATCGTCGGCGGCCTCATGTGGCTCGCGGTCTGGCAGATCACGCGGCAGTGGGCGAGTGTGCGCGACCGCACCGTCGAGTCCGTCGCGCGCCTGCGTCAGTACCTCATCGATGGACCGCTGCACCTCACCTCCACGCAGATCGACGACCTCCTCCGTCAGGCGGGCGCCTTCCTGCAGCAGCAGGTCGAGCTCCTCTGGTCCGGCGCCCTCGTCGTCGGCTCCACCGTCGGGCACGTCGTCACCGGCGCCGTGCTGGCGCTGTTCATCCTGCTGTGCACCCTCGCCGACGGCGCAGGGATCTGGCGGTGGGTCGTGCGCCTGTTCCCACGGCGCGCCCGCGCCGACGTCGACGGCGCCGGCCGCGCCGGGTGGCGCACCGTCGTCACGTACGCGCGCACGCAGCTGCTCGTCGCGACCATCGACGCCACCGGCATCGCCCTGGGGGCGTTCCTGCTGCAGGTGCCCCTCGCGATCCCGATCGGGGTCCTCGTCTTCCTCGGCGCGTTCGTCCCGTTCGTCGGCGCCGTCGTGACCGGCGCTCTCGCGGTCTTCCTCGCCCTCGTCTACAACGGGCCGTGGATCGCGCTGTGGATGCTGGTGGTCGTGCTCGCGGTGCAGCAGATCGAGGGGCACATCCTGCAGCCGCTGCTGATGGGATCCGCCGTGAAGGTGCACCCCCTCGCCGTCGTGCTGGTCGTCGCCGGAGGCGCGATGATCGCCGGCATCCCGGGGGCGCTGTTCGCCGTGCCGCTGGCGGCCTTCGTCAATGTCGTCGCCGTCTACCTCGGCCGCAGCCGGGACGGCGTGGGGCCGCCCCTCCGTCCCGAAGACGTCGATCTCATCTGGAGCACCGTGCCCCGCAGCAGGAGGACCCCCGCGTGAACATCCCGACCCTGGCGGAGTTCGAGGTCGCCGCGGCCGTGCTCGACGACGTCGTCGTGAAGACCCCGTTCGACGTCTCCGAGCACCTCACCGACGTGCTCGGCGCGCCGGTGTACCTGAAGCTGGAGAACCTGCAGCGCACCGGTTCGTTCAAGATCCGCGGCGCGACCTACCGGCTCTCGCGTCTGACGGCCGAGGAGCGCGCGCGCGGCGTCGTCGCCGCCTCCGCCGGCAACCACGCTCAGGGCGTGGCGCTCGCGGCGCAGAAGCTCGGCATCCCCGCGACGATCTTCATGCCCCTCGGCGTTCCCGTCCCCAAACTCCTCGCCACCCGCGGCTACGGGGCCGAGGTGATCCTCGAGGGCGCGACGGTCGAGACGCCGCTGCGCCTCGCCGCCGAGTTCGCCGAGCGCACCGGCGCCGTGCTCATCCACCCGTTCGACCACGGTGACGTCATCATCGGACAGGGCACCCTCGGCCTCGAGCTGTGGGATGCCCTGCCCGAGCTCGACACCGTCATCGTCGGCATCGGCGGGGGCGGCCTCATCGCCGGCGTCGCGGCCGCCGTGAAGGCGCGTGCTGCCGCGGCCGGGCGCACCGTCCGCGTGATCGGCGTGCAGGCGGCGAACTCCGCCGCCTACCCGTCATCGCTCGCGGCGGGGGAGCCGCTGACGGTGGAGACCTCGCCGACGATCGCCGACGGCATCGCCGTCGCCCGACCCGGCGACATCCCGTTCGAGGTGATCAGCGAGCTGGTCGACGAGGTCGTCACCGTCACGGACGACGACATCGCCCGAGCGCTCCTGGTGCTGCTGGAGCGCGCGAAGCAGGTCGTCGAGCCAGCCGGTGCCGTCGGCGTCGCTGCGATCCTCTCCGGCAAGGTCACCGCGACCGGTCCGACCGCGGTGATCCTGTCCGGCGGCAACATCGACCCCCTGCTGCTGCAGCGTGTCGTCGCGCATGGACTCGCGGCATCCGGTCGCTACATGACCCTGCAGATCCCGTTGCCGGATCGACCCGGCCAGCTCGCCCGGGTGTCGGAGCTGCTGTCGATCGCCGGAGCGAACGTCATCGAGGTGCTGCACACCCGGCATGGCCAGGGCCTGCAGATCAGCGAGGTCATCCTGCAGCTGAGCGTCGAGACGCGCGGTGAAGAGCACCGCGCGCACGTCATCAGCGTGCTCGAGGAGGCGGGCTTCCACCCCCGCGTCGTGCAGGACTGACCTCGCCCGGTCGGGTCACTGCCCGTTGTAGGTGTCGACCTTGATGATCTCGACGGCGATCTCGCGGCCGTTGGGCGCGGTGTACGAGGTCTTCTCGCCCTCGGCGAGGCCCAGGATCGCCGCACCCAGCGGCGACGCCTCGCTGTAGACGTCGAGCTCGGATCCGGCGGCGATCTCGCGGCTGCCGAGGAGGAACACCTCTTCGCCGCCGGCGACGATCGCGGTGACGACGGTGCCGCTGCGGACCGTGCCGTCGGACTCCGGCGCCTCGCCCACGACGGCCTCCTTCAGCAGCTGCTGCAGGGTGCGGATGCGGGCCTCCTGCTTGCCCTGCTCGTCCTTCGCCGCGTGGTAGCCGCCGTTCTCCTTCAGGTCGCCCTCTTCGCGCGCCGCCTCGATGCGCTTGGCGATCTCCTCGCGTCCCGTTGTCGACAGATGCTCCAGCTCGGCGGCGAGCCGGTCGTAGGCGTCCTGGGTGAGGAAGGTCTCCGTGTTCTCGGGCACGTCGTCTCCTTGGTCGAGTCGGGTCGAGTCTCATGGACTCGTCCGGGCCGCATCGCGCCGCCCGGGGTGTAAGCCAAACGCCCCGGCAGCAGCCAGGGCGCGTGTATGTCGGATCAGCCTACGGGATCCAGCAGGAGGGCACCAAACCGGTCGTCGCCTCCGCCGTCGTCGGCACCGTCTCGCTGAACCGGCGGGTATGGGCGGGGTCGGCGGGGTACTCCACGACGCGCCAGCCCACGATGCCGTGCTCGGTGTCCTGCGCCTCGATGATGCACGTCACCGGCTCACCCTGCCGCAGCGTCACCTGGAAGTCGACGGTCACGCGGTGCTCGTCGACGAGATGGAATCCCGTCACGTCGATGTCCACGGCATCCGTCGTCTGCGCCACCGTGGTCCAGCCGAGGTAGCCCACGGCGGCGACGGCGACGGCGCCGACGCCGATCCAGGCCCAGCGACGACCGCGGCTGCCGCGGGCGCGGCCGTAGCGATCGTCGAGCTCCTGCTGGGTGCGGGTGAGAGTCATGGCATTCCCGAGGTTCTAGGCTGGACTTCCAGGCTATGCGCTCTGCGCGGAACTGAGGAACGATGCCCGAACTGCCGCTCGCCCTGGTGCGCGCCGCCACGGCGACGCCGTCGCCCACCCCGACCTACGACCCCGACAGCATCACGCCGGGGTTCGCCGGATTCGTTGCGATCGCGCTGCTGGCGGTCGTCGTCATCTTCCTCATCATCGACATGCTCCGCCGCATCCGCCGCGCGGGCTACCGCGCCGAGATCCGCGAAGAGCTGGATGCCGAGGAGGAGGCCGCCCGGCAGGCGGAGGAGGCCACCCGGGCCAGCGACGTCGACGATCAGGACATCGACCCGCAGCAGCGCTGAACGCGCGGCGGCGACGCGCGCCGCGTGTTCAGGAGGCGCCGAGCGAGGGCCGGAGCGGGTCGAGCGCGATCAGCAGGCACGCCGTCCAGTGGCAGAGGAAGGCCAGCACGGTGCAGACGTGGAAGATCTCGTGGAACCCGAAGTGGCCGGGCCACGGGTTCGGCTTCTTCATCGCGTAGACGATCGCGCCGCCGGTGTAGAGCAGGCCGCCGACGATCACGAGGATCATCATGGCGAGGTTCGCGTTCATCAGGTCGACGAGATACATCACCGCCGCCCAGCCGAGCAGCAGGTACAGCGCCACGTAGAGCCAGCGCGGCGCATGGATCCAGAAGACACGGAACACGATGCCGGCGAGCGCGCCCGACCACACCAGTACGAGCAGCAGCGTCCCCTTGCCCGGTGGCAGGGCGAGCACGGCGATCGGGGTGTAGGTGCCCGCGATCAGCAGCAGGATGTTGGCGTGGTCGATGCGCTTGAGCACCGCCTTCGTCGTCGGCCCCCAGTCGAACCGGTGGTACAGCGCGGAGTTGCCGAACAGCAGCAGCGAGGTCGCCATGAACACCGCGGCGGCCCACTTCGCTGCCGCGCCCTCGGCGACGACGATGAGCACGATCCCGGCGACGATCGCAACGGGGAAAGTACCGGCGTGGATCCAGCCGCGCCAGGTCGGCCGCAGGTCGACCTGCGCGCTGACGGACGCGGCTTCGAGAAGGGGAAGCTGGGGCATCTCGGCGCCCTCGTCGTGCGTGGCTCGGGTCACGGCATGAGCATACGCCGGGGTGCATGCCCGGGCATGCACATACGCCGTCCCGGATCGGCACGCGCGTCGGCGCGATAGCGTAGGGGCGTGACACCGACCGGCGCGGGCGAGGGCAAGGGCTTCCTGTATCGCCTCTACAGCTCGCGGCTGCGCCGCGCGCTGACCACCGAGACGGTGCCGCACCACGTCGCGATGATGATCGACGGCAACCGCCGCTGGGCGCGGCAGTACGGCTTCGCGACGGTCGCCGACGGGCACCGCGCCGGCGCCGCCAAGATGCACGAGTTCCTGCGCTGGTGCGATGACCTCGGCATCCGCGTGGTCTCGCTGTATCTGCTGTCCAACGACAATCTGCGCAAGCGCGATTCGCAGGAGCTCGCCGACCTCATCGAGATCATCGCCAAGCTCGCCGACGAGCTCTCCCACGAGCCGGGCTGGCGCGTGCAGCACGTGGGCCGCGACGACATCCTGCCGCCCGACCTCGCGCGCGTGCTCCGGACCGCGGAGGAACGCACCGCGGGCAACACCGGCCTGCACGTCAACCTCGCCGTCGGCTACGGAGGGCGCGGTGAGATCGTCGACGCCGTGCGGAGCATCATCGCGCAGCACCAGCAGAGCGGCGGCTCGCTCGAGGACCTTGCCGCCAGCCTCACGCCCGAGCAGATCGGCGAGCACCTCTACACCGGCGGGCAGCCCGATCCCGACCTCGTCATCCGCACCTCGGGTGAGCAGCGGCTGAGCGACTTCCTGCTGTGGCAGTCGGCGCACTCGGAGTTCTACTTCGTGGAGGCCCTCGGCCCGGACCTCCGCGAGGTGGACTTCCTCCGCGCGATCCGCGACTACGCGACGCGCGACCGCCGTTTCGGCGGCTGATCGCGGCTTCGTCGCCCCTCGCTTCGCCACGGGCGGCGGGGGCGTCGTCCTCCGCCGCCCTCCCTGGTGCGCGCGGAGTGAAACAATGGCAGGCGTGAGTGAACTGGAACCGCTGATCGAGACGTTCGACGCCGCCGCCGGATATCTCGACTGGGCGGCGTTCGGCCCGCTCTCTCCCGCGGTCCGCGCCGAGATGAACGCGGACGCCGCGCTCCTCGGCACCGGTCGGCGCGCCGGCATCGACCTCGTCTCCTCGCGCGTGGACGAAGCGCGCGATCTGGTCGCCACCGTCCTCCGCTGCGCCGTCGACGAGGTCGTCCTGCAGCCCTCGACGACGCACGGTCTTACCCACGCGATGCAGGGGCTGACCGGGGACGTGCTGGTGTCGGCGCAGGAGTTCCCTGCGCTGCGGGTCACCGCGCGCCGCGCGCAGGACGCGCGCGGCCTCCTGACGGTGCGCGAGATCGACCCGCCCGACGGCATCGTCACCGTCGACGCCGTGGCCGAAGCCCTCACCGACGACGTCACCGCCGTCGCCGTCAGCCTCGTCGACTTCCGCACCGGAGCCCTCGCCGACCTGCCGGGGCTGCGCGAGCTCATCGGCGATCGCCTGCTGATCGTCGACGCCGTGCAGGCCTTCGGCGTCGTGGATGTGGACTGGGCGGCCGCCGACGTCGTGTGCGGCAACGGGTACAAGTGGCTGCGGGCCGGTCGCGGCACGGGATTCGCGCGCTTCTCGGACCGGGCGCGCGAGCGCATCGAGCCGGTGCTGTCGGGCATCTCCGGAATGCAGGGCGACGCGGCCACGACGGGCTTCCCGCCGCCGCTGCCGACGGCGGGCGCGTACTCGATCGCGCCGAGCGACCCGCTGGCCGCGTCGCGTCTCGCGGTGGCCGTGCGCGATGTGGTCGATGCCGGCATCCCCGCCGTCGCGGCCGAGCTGCGCGCCCGCGCACAGGACGTCATGAACCTCGCCGACCGCTACGGCGTTCCGGTGCTCACGCCTCGCGACCGGCACGCCGGCATCGTGACGCTGCTGCCGGATCCGCAGGACGCAGCTCCCCTCGCGGCGGCTCTCGCCAACCACGGGGTCACGGTCACCGCCCGCGGCGCCACCATCCGAGTGTCGCCGCACATCGGCACCGGTGCCGACAGCCTGCAGCTGCTCGGCGACGCACTGGCCCAGGTGGCGACGACGCGCGTCGTCGTGATCGACGCGCCCACCGGCGAACTCGATCTCGGCGCTCTCGAAAGTTAACGTCCCCGTCATCTCCGCGCGGCGTGTCGCGGATGCTGCCGACCCCCGGGCGGACGTACGTTCATCACATCGGGCAAGGCGCCCGGTCGGGTCGGCCTTCCACTGACTCGTGGCTCACGGCCGACTCGAGATTTCCGGGTGAGACCCCCGGGGCGGGAGCGGGTTGTGACCACACGAGCACCACAGCAGCAGCGGCAGATCCAGCGGCACGACGCGGACTACGCCGATGAGGACCTCCGCACCTACGTGCTGGACACGTCGGTCCTGCTGAGCGATCCCCGGGCCTTCTTCCGGTTCGCGGAGCATTCTGTCGTCGTCCCGGTCGTGGTGGTGACCGAGCTCGAGGGCAAGCGGCACGACCCCGAGATCGGCTACTTCGCCCGTCAGGCGCTGCGCCACCTCGACGAGCTGCGCGTGGAGCACGGCCGCCTGGACTTCCCGGTGCCCGTCGGCGACGGCGGCACCCTGCGGGTCGAGCTCACCAACACCGACCCGACGGTCCTGCCCGCCGGCATGCGGCTGGGCGACAACGACACGCGCATCCTCGCCGTCGCCATGCATCTCGCGCAGGAGGGGCAGGAGGTCACCGTCGTCTCCAAGGATCTGCCGATGCGCGTGAAGGCCGCATCCCTCGGCATCCACGCGGAGGAATACCTCGCCGAGCAGGCCGTCGACAGCGGCTGGACGGGCATCGCCGAGATCGACGTGTCGGGCGACGAGATCAGCGATCTCTACGAGAGCGAGGTCGCTGCCGGCGAGGAGGTCAAGGGACTGCCCGTGAACACCGGCCTCGTCATCCACTCCGAGCGCGGGTCGGCGCTCGGGCGCGTCACCGGCGACGGCGAGTACCGCCTGGTCCGCGGCGACCGCGACGTGTTCGGGCTGCACGGCCGCTCGGCCGAGCAGCGCATCGCGATCGACCTGCTGCTGGACCCCGAGGTCGGCATCGTGTCCCTCGGCGGACGCGCCGGCACTGGCAAGAGCGCGCTCGCGCTGTGCGCGGGTCTGGAAGCCGTGCTGGAGCGGCAGCAGCAGAAGAAGATCATCGTCTTCCGGCCGCTGTTCGCCGTCGGCGGGCAGGAGCTCGGCTACCTGCCCGGCGACCAGGCCGAGAAGATGAACCCGTGGGGTCAGGCGGTCTTCGACACCCTCGGGTCGGTCGTCTCGGGCAACGTCCTGGAGGAGGTCGTCGCCCGCGGACTGCTCGAGGTCCTGCCGCTCACCCACATCCGCGGCCGCTCGCTGCACGACGCGTTCGTGATCGTCGACGAGGCGCAGTCTCTCGAGCGCAACGTGCTGCTGACGGTACTCAGCCGCATGGGGCAGAACTCGCGCGTGGTCCTCACCCACGACGTCGGCCAGCGCGACAACCTGCGCGTCGGTCGCCACGACGGCATCGCGTCGGTCATCGAGACCCTCAAGGGCCACGGCCTGTTCGGGCATGTCACGCTCACGCGCTCCGAGCGCTCAGCGATCGCGGCGCTCGTGACCGACCTGCTGGAGCAGGGGGAGCTCAGCTGACCCGCTGTGACCCCGGGGCGTCGGCCTCGGGGTCACGGCCCTCGGGGCCACAGCCCTCGCGGTTACTGCCTCGCGGTCACGGCCTGGCGGCGGGGACTACTCCCAGCGGTAGCCCTCGCCGCGCACCGTCACGATGTGGTCGGCGCCGAGCTTCGTGCGCAGATACCGGACGTACACGTCCACGACGTTGGATCCGGGATCGAAATCGAGCCCCCAGATGCGGCTCAGCAGCTCCTCGCGGGTGAGCACCGCGCCGGGGTGGCGCAGGAACTGCTCCGCGAGGGCGAACTCCCGTGCCGACAGGTCGATCTCGCGACCCGCGACGGTCGTGCGGCGGGCGAGGATGTCGAGGGTCACCTCGCCCTGCGTCAGGATCATCGTGATGGCGCCGGTGCGCTCCCGCAGCCGCGACCGCACGCGGGCCATGAGCTCGGCGACCGAGAACGGCTTCGGCACGTAGTCGCTGGCCCCGGCATCCAGCCCGTCGACGGCGTCGTGGGCCGAGCTGCGCGCCGTGAGCATGATGACCGGCAGCGTCTCGCCCGCGGCGCGGAGGTTGCGCAGCACGTCGAAGCCGTCCATCGTGGGCAGGCCCACATCGAGGATCATGAGGTCGATGTCGCCGACGAGCGCGCGGTCCAGCGCAACCTGGCCGTCGTCCGCGTCGACGGTGTCGAAGCCCTCGGCGCGCAGCGCCCGGGTCACGAGGGAGACGATGTGCGGTTCATCGTCGACGACGAGGATGCGGGTCATCCAGAGGCCTCTCGCTGCAGAACGACGTCGCCGGCACGTACCGGCGTCGGGAGGGTCGCTCGGGTGCCGATCGGGATCTCCACCGTGAACGTAGCACCGCCGCCGGGGGTGTCGGCGACGATGCACCGCCCGCCGTGCGATTTCGCGATGGCATCGACGATCGCGAGCCCCAATCCCGACCCGCCGACGGTGCGGCGGCCGACGCCGCGGTCGAAGCGGCGGAAGATGCGATGGCGCATCGCGGGAGGGATGCCGGGGCCGTGATCACGCACCCACAGTTGCGCTCCGGAGGGGTACACGGCGCTCCCGAGCTCGATGGGCGTGCCGGGAGCGGTGTACTTGGCGGCGTTGTCGGCGAGCTGCAGCCACGCCTGCAGCAGCCGATCGCGGTCCCCGCGGATGACGCCCTGCGCGGTCTGTTCCACGGCCCAGTCGTGCCCTGGGATCACGGCGACCATCTCGGCGATGCGCTGCGTGAGGGCCGTGAGCTCCACGTCGCCGATCGTCAGCTGGTCGGTTTCGACGGTGGCGAGCAGATCGATGTCGCCGATGAGGCGGGTCATGCGGTCGAGTTCGGCGATGCCGAGCGCCCGGATCGCGGCGACGTCCTCGGGGTCGGTGGGATTCATCACCTCGAGGTGGCCGCGCACGATCGTGATCGGAGTCTTCAGCTCATGCCGCACGTCGTCGAGCAGGCGCCGGTGGGCGTCGAACGATCCCTCCGCGGTGTCGGCGGCGGGGACGTCGGCGAGCAGCGTCCACCCGACGACTCCGGTGACGGCGAGCGTGATCACGGCGGATGCCGCGAACACCGCCACCCCGGCCCACGACAGCGGAAACGCGGTCACCGCGTGCAGCACGAGCAGCGCCAGCGCGGTGACCGCGAACCCCGCCGCCACGACGGCGAGCAGGAGCACCAGCGTGCGCACACGCCGCGCCGGAACGGCCCGGGTGGTGCTGGCGGTGCGGTTCACTCTCCGATTATCAACCCGGGTGGGTCATCGACAGCAGATCGAGCTTCTCGTCGAGCTGCGCCTCGGTCAGCTCGCCCCGCTCGACGTAGCCGAGGTCGATGACCGCCTCGCGCACCGTGATGCCCTTCGCGACGGCGTGCTTGGCGATCTTCGCGGCCGACTCGTAGCCGATGAGCTTGTTCAGCGGGGTCACGATCGACGGCGACATGCCGGCGAACGCGGCGGCGCGCTCGGTGTTGGCGACGAGGCCGTCGATCGTCTTGTCGGCGAGCACCCGCATCGCGTTGGACAGGAGCCGGATGGACTCCAGCAGTGCGGTGCCCATGACGGGGATCGCGACGTTGAGCTCGAACGAGCCCGACGCGCCCGCCCAGGCGACGGTCGCGTCGTTGCCGATGACCCGCGCGCACACCATCAGGGTCGCCTCGGGGACGACCGGGTTCACCTTGCCGGGCATGATTGAGGATCCGGGCTGAAGGTCGGGGATGTGCAGTTCGCCGAGGCCGGTGTTGGGGCCCGAGCCCATCCAGCGCAGGTCGTTGTTGATCTTGGTGAGCGAGACGGCGATGGTGCGGAGGGCACCGGATGCCTCGACGAGACCGTCGCGGTTCGCCTGCGCCTCGAAGTGGTCCTTCGCCTCGGTGATCGGCAGCTCGGTCTCCGCGGCGAGCAGCTCGATCACCTTCTGCGGGAAGCCGAGCGGGGTGTTGATGCCGGTGCCGACGGCGGTGCCGCCGAGGGGAACCTCGCCGACGCGGGGGAGGACGGCCTGCACGCGCTCGATGCCGAGGCGGATCTGGCGGGCGTACCCGCCGAACTCCTGGCCGAGGGTGACCGGCGTCGCGTCCATCAGGTGCGTGCGGCCGGACTTCACGGCATCCTTCCACAGCTCCGCCTTCGCCTCGAGGGCGACGGCGAGGTGGTCGAGCGCCGGAATGAGGTCGTCGATGAGGGCCTGCGTCACCGCGATGTGCACGGACGTGGGGAAGACGTCGTTGGACGACTGCGACGCGTTGACATGGTCGTTGGGGTGCACGGTGGCGCCGAGGTGCTGCGTCGCGAGGGTGGCGAGCACCTCGTTCATGTTCATGTTCGAGCTCGTGCCCGAGCCGGTCTGGTACGTGTCGACCGGGAAGTGCGCGTCGTAGCGGCCGGTGATGACCTCGTCCGCCGCCCAGGCGATGGCGTCCGCGATCGCGCCGTCGAGCGTGCCGAGCTCCTTGTTGGCCAGGGCGGCGGCCTTCTTGATGCGGGCGAGCGCGGCGATCTGCGTCGACTCCAGGCCCGTGCCCGAGATGGGGAAGTTCTCGACGGCGCGCTGGGTCTGCGCGGCGTACAGCGCGTCCTTCGGGACGCGCACCTCTCCCATCGTGTCGTGCTCGATGCGGTAGTCGGCGGTGTCGGTCATGGCGGTCACGTCCTCGTTTCCTGGTGGGTGCGGGTGCAGTGCGGGTGTCGGCGGGTCAGGCGTCGAGCCCGACCATCACGTGGGGGATGGCCCGGCCCTCGCTCAGGCGGTAGTTGGCGCCCACGATGGCGAGGCGCCCGTCGGCGACGGCGTCGGAGATGAGCCGGGAGCTGGCCAGCACGTCATCGATCGTGTTGCCGAGGTGCTCGATGCCGACGTCCTCGGCGTCGAGCGACCGCGGGTCGATGGCCTCGCTCGCGCGCAGGACGGTGCGGGCGGCGGGCACGATCTTGGCGATGAGGCGCCAGATGTGCGGCGGGAGTTCGGGGGAGTCGATCGCCGTGGAGTCGATGGCGGCGCGCACGGCACCGCATTCGTCGTGGGCGAGGACGATGATCACCGACACGTCGAGCACCGCGACGGCGTACTCGAGGCTGGCGATCGCGGAGTCGGACGCCACCTGGCCGGCGTTGCGGACGACGAACAGGTCGCCGAGCCCCTGATCGAAGATGATCTCCGCCGCCAGTCGCGAGTCGGAGCAGCCGAACAGCGCGGCGCGGGGGGTCTGCGTGTGCGCGAGCTCGGTGCGACGGTCGACGTCCTGACGCGGATGCCGGGGCGCGCCCGTCACGAAGCGCTCGTTGCCCTCGCGCATCTCGGCCCAGACGCTCGCGGGGGTGGGGCGTACGGCATCGGTCATCGGGTCTCCTCCCGCAGATCGCGGATCTGGTCGGCGACACCCTCGGCCGCTGTCGCGGCAGTGTCGGCGTCGGTCGCGCCGTAGATCAGGACGACATCGCTCCCGGCATCCGTCGAGATCGCGTACGACACCGTGTCGGAACGCGCCGACGACGCGATCGTGTACTCGTCCCACTCGATGCCGTCGATGGTCACCGTGCCGGTCGGCGCGAATCCGCCGAGCACGCGGGAGGTCCACGCGTCGGCGTCGCCAGCCTGCCCGATGCCCTGCGCGATGCGGATGTAGCCGGTCTTGGGTGCGTACACGACGCGCCACATGCTGCTGCCCTCCAGCCGCGCGGAGTTCGCGCGCCAGCTGTCGGGCACCGTCGGGACGAGGACGGGGTGGCCGATGGATGCCGACGCACTCTCCGCCGCTGCGGCGACGTCGACCGGCTCCGGCTCGGGCAGCGATCCCCGGGGGACGCCGAAGTACACCACCGCGACGATCGCCACCGTCACGAGCAGGGCGGTCACGAGGTTGCGGAAGGTCTTGCTCTGGCGATACGCCTGCGAGGACGCGGCCTTGCGGTCGGCGGTCTCCTGCGGGGTCTCGGGGCGACCGAGCTCGGCGACGACGCGCGGTGTCGTGGCCATCACGACGCCGTGTCCGTCGGCCGGGCGGCGTCGAGCAGACGCTTCGCGCCCAGCAGCCACTCCTCGCAGCGTGCCGCGAGGGCCTCGCCGCGGGTCCACAGCGTCAGCGAGTGCTCCAGGGTCGGGGCGCCCTGTTCGAGCTCGGCGACGACGCGCACGAGCTCGTCCCTGGCCTGCTCGAACGTGAGGTCCGCGACGTCGGCGGCGCTGTCGCTGGTCATGGCGTCCATTCTAGGCGGGAGCGGTGACGGCCCCGCCGCGCGGCAACGGCGACGTGACGTGCGCGCGCCTCACTGGTCGGCGTCGGCGCGGCCCTCGGCGACGGGACCTTCCGAACGGGCGGCGAAGGAGCCCTCAGCGACGGTCACCGTGACGGCGGCGCCGGCGGGCGCCTGCGCCGCGTCGCGCACGATGACGCCGTCGCCGACGTGGGCGATGGCGTAGCCGCGGGCGAGGGTCGCGCCGGGGGAGAGGGCGCGCAACGACGCCCGCAGCTGCGCCGACTGGCGGTCCGCGGCATCCACCCGTCGAGTGACGATCTCGCGGCCGCGGGAGACCAGCGTCCACAGCTCGTGCGAGCGCGCCGTGAGCATCGACTCCGGGGTGCGCAGCACGGGGCGCGAGCGCAGCTGCTCCAGTTGGGCGATGTCGTGGGCGATGCGCTGGGTCAACCGGGTGCGCGCGCGGGCGTGCAGCTGCTGGACCAGCGCGCGCTGCTCGGCGACATCCGGGACCACGCGTTTGGCGGCATCCGTCGGCGTCGACGCGCGGAGGTCGGCGACGTCGTCGAGGAGCGGGTGATCGTTCTCGTGGCCGATCGCGGAGACGATGGGGGTGGATGCCGCGGCCACCGCCCGCAGCAGCCGCTCGTCGCTGAACCCGAGGAGCGTCTGCGGGTCGCCGCCGCCGCGCGCGATGACGATCACGTCGACCTCGCGGTCGGCGTCCAGCACCTTCAGCGCGGCGATCGTCTCGGGGACGCAGCGGTCGCCCTGCACGGCGGCGTGGATCGTGCGGAACCGCACCTGCGGCCAGCGCAGCTCGGCGTTGCGGTGCACGTCCTTCTCGGCGTCGCTGCGCTCGCCCGTGATGAGGCCGATGACGTGCGGCAGGAACGGCAATCGCTTCTTGCGCGCCGGATCGAAAAGGCCCTCGGCGCGCAGCTGCGCGCGCAGGCGCTCGAGACGCTCGAGCTGATCGCCGAGCCCGGTGTGCCGCATCGCGGAGACCGTGAAGGTGAAGTCGCCCGACTTCACGAAGTAGTCGCTCTTCACGCACGCCACGACCCGGTCGCCGAGCTTCAGATCGCGCATGTCGGCGGGCAGCCGCTGCAGCGTCGAGGACCACAGGCGGAAGGAGATCATGGCGTCGCCGGATGCATCCTTGAGTCGTCCGAACACGTGCCCGCCGCGGAGGTTCCACGCCGTGATCTCGCCCTCGACCCAGACCGAGCCCCACCCGGAGATGAAGCCGCGGATCGTCTCGTTCAGCCGCGACACCGACGTCGGCGCGTCGGGGGAGGACTCGCGAGGATGCACGGAATCCGGCGGCGGAGTCTGCCCCGGGGCGGGCTCGAACGAAGCCATCGACTGCCTTTCCGCCGCGCATGCGGCCGTCGCTCAGTGTGGGCTCTCTAGAATCGAGAGGTGACCAGCACCGCGATCCGTCTTCCGACGCCCCACATTCCCGGGCCGCGCGGACGGCTTCAGGATAACCCGGTGGCCGGCGCCAAGCGGGTGCTGCTGGCGTCGCCGCGCGGCTACTGCGCCGGCGTCGACCGCGCCGTCATCGCCGTCGAGAAGGCGCTCGAGCGCTATGGCGCCCCCGTCTACGTGCGCAAGCAGATCGTGCACAACATCCACGTCGTCACCGAGCTCGAGGCGAAGGGGGCGATCTTCGTCGAGGAGGTCGACGAGGTCCCCAGCGGCGCGCACGTCGTCTTCAGCGCGCACGGCGTCTCTCCCGCGGTCGTGAACGCGGCATCCGATCGGGGTCTCCAGGCGATCGACGCGACCTGCCCGCTCGTGACGAAGGTGCACCGCGAGGCGGTGCGCTTCGCCCGCGACGACTTCGAGATCCTGCTGATCGGCCACGACGGTCACGAGGAGGTCGAAGGCACCGCCGGCGAAGCGCCCGATCACGTCACCGTCGTCAACTCGCCCGACGAGGCCGACCGGGTCGAAGTGAAGGATCCGTCGAAGGTCGTGTGGCTCTCGCAGACGACGCTGTCCGTCGATGAGACCATGGAGACCGTGCGGCGGCTGCGCGAGCGGTTCCCCGAACTGCACGATCCGCCGTCGGACGACATCTGCTACGCGACGCAGAACCGCCAGGTCGCGATCAAGAAGGTCGCGAAGGATGCCGACCTCGTCATCGTCGTGGGATCGGCCAACTCGTCCAACTCCGTGCGGCTCGTCGAGGTCGCGCTGGAGTACGGCGCACAGGCCGCCTACCGCGTGGACTATGCGCACGAGATCCAGCAGTCGTGGCTCGACGGCGTGGCCACCGTGGGTGTGACGAGCGGCGCATCGGTTCCCGAGGTGCTCGTGCAGGAGGTGCTCGCCGAGCTCTCCGGCGCGGGGTACCGCGACGTCGAGGAGGTGCGCACCGCCGAGGAGGACCTCATGTTCTCGTTGCCGAAGGAGCTGCGCCAGGACTCCAGCGGTCGTCGCGACGAGCGCGCGATGGGGGGACGGTCGCGCGCGTGAGCGAGCAGGCTCCCGAGCCGCGACCGGCACCCGGGACGCCCGGGGCGGATGAGCGCTCGGTGACGCCGGGTGCGGATGCCGCGGCCGCCCGACCGCACGTCGCCGCGGTCCCCGCGGCGAGCACGTCGCCGGCGGCGAGCACGCTGCCCGCCCGGCCGCAGTACGGCGAGTACGCCACCCCCGAGCAGCAGCGCGCCGCGATCCGCGAGCCGTTGCCGCCGGTTCCCGCCGCCGTCGCGGCCCCGCCCGCGGCGCCGGCGCATCCGCCGACGGCGCGTCCGACGACCGCGGCGGCTCGCCCGACGCGCCCCGCCGACCGCATCATCACGGTCGCGCTGCTCGCCTACGGGCTGGTGACCGTGTTGAGCGCCGTGCCGCAGCTGTGGCACTTCACCGACTTCGCGCAGACCTGGATGCAGGTCGCCGGCATCGACGAGACGTTCACCAACACCGCGCAGGGGGACCTCTGGGGCCGCATCGGTGCGGTGGTGTTCATCGTGGGGTGGGTCGCCACCGCCGTCACGGCCTGGCGTTCGCTCGTGGCACGTCGCCTCAGCTGGTGGATCCCGCTGGTCGGCGCGATCGTCACCTTCGTGATCGCGAGCATCTGCCTGACGGTCCCGCTGCTGGGAGACCCCGCCGTCGCGAGCCACTTCGGCGCGTAGCGCCCGCGCCGTGAGACTCGGCATCCGCCCGCCTGCTCCTGCGGGACCCGGGGCGCCGCGGCATGCGCGCCAGAAAACAGCATGCGCGCCCGACACAGTCGGGCGCGCATGCTGCTTTCGACCGCGCGAACGCGCGGCGCGCGGAATCAGGCGCTGATCGAGTGACCCGCAGAGCCCAGCTGCTGCGTGGCCTCGACCACGCGGGCAGCCATCGCGGATTCGGCGATCTTGCCCCAGGCGCGCGGGTCGTAGGCCTTCTTGTTGCCCACTTCGCCGTCGACCTTCAGGACGCCGTCGTAGTTGCGGAACATGAAGTCCGCGACCGAGCGGGTGAAGGCGTACTGCGTGTCGGTGTCGATATTCATCTTCACGACGCCGTTCGCGACGGCCGTCGCGATCTCCTCGGGGGTCGAGCCGCTGCCGCCGTGGAAGACGAGGTCGAGGGGCTTGGGGCCCGTGCCGAACTTCTCCGCGATACCGGCCTGGATCTCACCGAGCAGCTCGGGGCGCAGCTTCACGTTGCCCGGCTTGTAGACGCCGTGCACGTTGCCGAAAGTCAGCGCCGCGAGGTAGCGGCCGTTCTCGCCGAGACCCAGCGCCTCGACGAACTTCGCGACGTCACCGGTGGTCGTGTACAGCGCGTCGTTGGTGCCCTCGTGCTTGACGCCGTCCTCTTCACCGCCCACCACGCCGATCTCCACCTCGAGGATCGCGTTGATCGCCTTGATGCGCGGGAGCAGCTCCTTCGCGATCTCGATGTTCTCGTCCAGGGGCACGGCCGAGCCGTCCCACATGTGGGACTGGAAGATCGGGTTGCGCCCGGCCTTGACCTCTTCCTCGGATGCCGCGATCAGCGGCAGCACGAAGTCTTCGAGCGCCGGCTTCGGGCAGTGGTCGGTGTGAAGGGCGACCGTGATGGGGTAGTTCTTGGCGACCTCGGTGGCGAACTTCGCGAACGCGATGGCGCCGGTGGCGCGGCCCTTGACCGTGTGCCCGGCGAAGTAGTCGGCGCCGCCGGTGGTGACCTGGATGATGCCGTCGGAGCCTGCTTCGGTGAGGCCCTGCAGCACGGCGTTGATCGACTGCGAGCTGGCGGCGTTGATCGCGGGGAAGGCGTATCCGCCCGCCTTCGCCTTGTCCAGCATCTCGGCGTACTGCTCGGGGGTTGCTACTGGCACTTCTGCTCCTGACGTTCTGCGGCGATTGCATGCCCAGCCTAGCGAAGCACGCCACCGCCCCGTGAGGGGGCCGCCGGGCAAAACGCGCGCCCGGGCGGCTTGCCGACGTGGAAAGAAACGCGGTTCCTTCACGTCCGTGCCACCGGGATCCTGTTCGGCGGGGGCGGTCGCGGCCTAGGCTGGCGGCATGGTGAGCCTGACCGCGGACATGAGTCCTCTGCACCCCGACCGCAACCTCGCACTCGAACTGGTGCGCGCGACCGAGGCGGCGGCGATCCGCTCGGTGCCCTACATCGGCCGCGGTCGGAAGGAACTCGCCGACGGTGCTGCCGTCGATGCGATGCGCGCCTTCCTCACGACGGTCAACTTCGACGGCGTCATCGTCATCGGGGAGGGGGAGAAGGACAACGCGCCCATGCTGTTCAACGGCGAGCACGTCGGCACCGGGCGCGGCCCGCAGTGCGACGTCGCCGTCGACCCCATCGACGGCACCTCACTCACCGCGGAGGGGCGCAACAACGCCCTGTCCGTGCTCGCCGTCTCGGACCGGGGCACGATGCTCGACGCGTCGAGCGTGTTCTACATGGACAAGATCGTCACCGGCCCCGCCGGCGTCGGGGTCGTCGACATCCGCCTTCCCGTCGGGGAGAACATCCGCCGTCTCGCGAAGGCGCTGGGCAAGCCCGTCGAAGAGCTCGTCGTGTCGGTGCTGAACCGCCCGCGCCACGCCCGTCTCATCGACGAGATCCGCGAAGCCGGTGCCGGAACCCGCCTGATGAGCGACGGCGACGTCGCCGGCGGCATCAACGCAGCGAGGCATAACGCCCGCACCGACATGTGCATCGGGGTGGGGGGCAGTCCGGAGGGTGTCGCCACGGCGTGCGCGATCAAGGCGCTGGGCGGTCACATCCAGGGGCGGCTGTGGCCCCGGGACGACGACGAGAAGCAGCGCGGAATCGACGCCGGACTGCGCCTGGACGACTACGTCTACGAGGCCGACGAACTCGTCACCGGCAAGAACACGATCTTCGTCGCCACCGGTGTCACCAACGGCGAGCTCGTCGGGGGCGTGCGTCGCGACGGCGACTTCGTCTACACCGAGAGCGTGGTGCTGCGCGGCGCCTCGGGGACGCTGCGGCGCATCTCCTCCGAGCACCTCACCTCGAAGTGGCTGTGACCGGCTGACGCCTTTTCCCGGGGTGCCTCCAGGGACAACGAGGGGTGCGTCTGGCAGAATATGAGGCGGTGTCATCGGCGACACGTTCGCATCACGCAATCCGGGGGTCACAGTGTCCGCAGCATCGAGCAGTCCGAGAACAGGGCAGATCGCGGTTCCCGTCGACCCCGCGCGGCGACCGGACGTCCTGTTGCGCCGACGCCTGCCGGAAGGCCATCAGATCAGTGCGTGGTGGATGATCGGCGCGTTCGTGGCCGTCTCTCTCTCCGTCATCGGCCTGCTGAACTTCTTCCCCGGCGGCTGAGTCTTCCGGCGCGCGACCCTGTCGCGGGTCGCGTGATCAGAGGCGATCGCGGAGCTCGCCGACATCTGCCGCGATGCCTTCCACGAGTTCGGGAGCGACGAGTTTCCGCGGCGTCTTCTCGATGACAGCCGGGGCCGCGGTCGCCTCGAGCTTCGTGTCATCGATGCCGGGGAACCGTCTCGCGCTGACGAGCACGCGCGACTCCAGCGAACCGGCAAAGCGGTTGTAGCTGTCCACCGTCCGCTCGATCGCCCGCCGCAGGTCCTCGGCGTGCGACGCGAGCCCGCCGAGGCGCTGGTACAGCTCGTTGCCGAGGTCGAACAGCCGCCGCGCCTCGGTGGAGACGTCCTGCTGCGTCCAGGTGTAGGCGACGGTCTTCAGCACCGCCCAGAGGTTCACGGGCGAGGCGAGCGCCACGCGCCGCGAGAACGCGTAGTCGAGCAGACTGGGATCCTCCTCGAGCGCGGCGGCCAGCAGCGACTCGCTGGGGATGAAGCAGACCACGAACTCCGGGCTGGAGTCCAATCCCGTCCAGTACCGCTTGCCGGCCAGCGCGTCGACGTGGGCGCGCACGGCTTTGACGTGCTTCTGCAGCAGTTGCGCGCGTCGCGCGCCCTGTTCCCCCTGGGCGGTGAACGGAATGGCGGATGCCTCGAGATACGCATCCAGGGGAACCTTCGCGTCGACGGCCAGCGCCTTGCCGCCGGGAAGGCGCACGACGAGGTCGGGGCGACCCGCCCCGGCATCCGAGGTCAGCGTGGACTGCGTGTCGAAGTCGACGTAGCGGGTGAGTCCTGCCGATTCCACGACCCGGCGCAGCTGCGTCTCGCCCCAGACGCCGCGCGTCGCGTTGGAGCGCAGCGCCCCGGCGAGCGACTCGGTGGTCGCGCGCAGCGCCTCGTCCGCCTCGTGGGAGCGACGCAGCTGCTCGGCGAGCGAGCCGTACTGGGTCTGTCGCTCGCGCTCGAGTTCGTCGACCTTGTGCTGCATCGACTGCAGCGACTCCTGGACCGGCGCCAGCGCCCGCAGGACGAGTTGCTCGCGGCGATCGCGCTCCTGCTGGGCGAGCTGCTCCGCACGCGACTGCGCGCCGAGCTCGCGGGTGAGGGAGCGCTGCTGCTCGAGCTGGTCGGCGAGCGAGCGCGCAGAGGCGTCGGCGGCGGCCACGCGCGCGACGAGGTCGGCGCGCTCACGCGCGCCACGCTCGGACGCGCGGGCCGCGCCGGCGAACCAGCCGGCCAACAGGCCGGCGAACAGGCTCGCGACGACGAGGGCGGTGACGATGACGGCATCCATGATCACAGCGTGCCGCACCCTTCCGACATCGTGGCGAAGGCGCCTGCGACACCGCCCAGACGACGGGTCAGACGGCCGCCGTCACCGCTGGCGCAGCGGCCGGGATCTGCGGCACGCGCAGCCCGAGGAGCATGGCGAGCTCGACGACGTCCTGCGCGCCCGCGCGCTGCGCCGCGTCGATCATGATGTGCGCGCAGGCCAGGGCGTCGGCGGTGGCGTCGTGGTGGGCGAAATCGAGGAAGCCGGCGGCTGCTGCGACAAGGGGGAGCCGGTACGACGCGAGGTCGTACGTCTTCCGCGACACCTGCAGGCTGCACACGTAGCGGTACGGCGGGCACTGGGCATCCGTCACCTCACACGCGCGCCGCAGCACCGTCATGTCGAAACCGGCGTTGTGCGCCACGAGCACGTCGTCGCCGATGAAGGCGGTGAGGCCGGCCAGCTGCGTCGTCCAGTCGGCGGCGTCCGCGACATCGGCGGGGCGGATGCCGTGGATGCCGATGTTCAGCTCGAAGAAGCGGTCGTGCCCGGACGGTGGCTTGATGAGCCAGCCGGCGGTGGCGACGACGCGACCGTCGCGGACGCGGGTGAGGCCGACGGCGCACGCCGAGGCGCTGGAATTGTTGGCCGTCTCGAAGTCGATCGCGGTGAAGTCCAGGGCCACGCCCCCAGCCTCCGTCGCCGACGCGGTCGCCAGGCGGAGGCGCGCCGCGCCGTCTGAACCTCGTCCCGGCGGAGCAGCGGTCGGCGGTCGGCGGGCGGGCGGTCGGCGATCCGGAGGCCGAGGCGGCCAGCCGGGATCTCGGGCACTGTCCGTTCCGAAAGCAGGGCGGATCGGCCCACACGAGGTCCTGGGGCGGCGTCTGTGCCGATCGACCCTGCTTTCGGCACGCCCTCCGGGGCGAGGCGAAGCGTAAGGTCGGGATCATGGCGACACGCGACGAGATGGCGACGAGTTTCGGGGCGGCGGCCGGGGCATATGACGAGGGCCGGCCGGACTATCCCGCCGAGGCCGTGGCGTGGTTGCTCGAGCCGGCAGGTCCTCGCCCGCGGGTAGCCGATATCGGTGCGGGGACGGGCAAGCTCACGAAGGTCGTCGCGACGCTCGGCGCCGACGTGATCGCGGTCGACCCGGATGCCGCGATGCTCGCGCGCCTGCGCGACGTGCTGCCGGGTGTGCAGACGCTGATCGGCGCCGCGGAGACCCTGATCCTTCCCGACGAGAGCCTCGATGCCGCGGTACTGGGCCAGGCCTGGCACTGGGTCGATCCCGTCGCCGGGAGCGCGGAGATCGGTCGCGTGCTCCGCCCCGGCGGGGTGCTGGGGCTCATCTGGAACATCCGCGATGAATCGGTGCCGTGGGTGGCGCGGCTGACGGCGATCATGAAGGGCAGCCACGCGGAGCAGCTCCTGGCGGGCGATGGACCGGTCGTGGCGTCGCCCTTCGGGCCGCTGGAGACGCGCACCTGGCGCTGGCAACGCCCGGTGACGCGGCAGACCCTGACGGCGATGGTGCATTCCCGGAGCTACATCATCACGGCATCCGCCGACGAGCGAGCGCGCATCGACCGCGAGATCGGCGCGCTGTTCGACGAGGTCGGCGCGGTCGGAGACCAGAGCGTAGCGCTGCCGTATGTCACGCACGCGTACCGGGCGCGGAGGCCGTAGTCGCAGCCACGTAGACTGATATCCCGTGGCTCTTACCATCGGAATCGTGGGTCTTCCCAACGTCGGCAAGTCGACCCTGTTCAACGCGCTGACCAAGAACGAGGTGCTCGCGGCGAACTATCCGTTCGCGACGATCGAGCCGAACGTCGGCGTCGTGAACCTGCCCGACGAGCGGCTGACCAAGCTCGCGGAGATCTTCCACTCCGAGCGGATCCTCCCGGCTCCGGTCTCGTTCGTCGACATCGCCGGCATCGTGCGCGGCGCGAGCGAGGGCGAGGGGCTCGGCAACAAGTTCCTCGCGAACATCCGCGAGGCCGACGCGATCGCGCAGGTCGTGCGCGGCTTCGCCGATGACGACGTCGTGCACGTCGACGGCAAAGTCGACCCGGCATCCGACATGGAGACCATCAACGCCGAGTTGCAGCTGGCCGACCTCGAGACGCTCGAGAAGGCGATCACGCGCTACGAGAAGGAGGTGCGCGGCCGCAAGCTCGACCCCTCGGTGCTCACCACGGCCGAGGCGGCGCGTGACGCGCTGCAGCGGGGTGAGCTGCTCTCGGCATCCGGCCTCGACCTCGCGCCGATCAAGGAGCTCGGCCTGCTCACGGCCAAGCCGTTCATCTTCGTCTTCAACGTCGACGAGGCGGTGCTGACGGATGCCGCGCGCAAGGCGGCGCTGGCGGAGCTCGTCGCCCCCGCGAAAGCCGTCTTCCTCGACGCGAAGATCGAGTCCGAGCTCATCGACCTCGATCCGGAGGATGCCGCGGAGTTGCTCGCCTCGACCGGTCAGGACGAGTCCGGGCTCGACCAGCTCGCCCGCATCGGGTTCGACACGCTGGGCCTGCAGACCTACCTCACCGCCGGGCCGAAGGAAGCGCGGGCGTGGACGATCGGGAAGGGCTGGAAGGCTCCCCAGGCGGCCGGCGTCATCCACAGCGACTTCGAGAAGGGCTTCATCAAGGCCGAGGTCATCTCCTTCGACGACCTCGTCGAGACCGGATCCGTCGCCGCGGCCCGCGCCGCCGGCAAGGCACGCCTGGAGGGCAAGGACTACATCATGCAGGACGGCGACGTCGTGGAGTTCCGTCACAGTTAGGCATTTGGCAAACGTAATGTTCTGGCGACGATACCGATCGACCCTCGGATGGGCGGCGATCGCTTCGCCTGCCGTCGGCGCCGCGCTGGGGCTTGCCATCTACGCGAGTGGGAACGCAGATTACCGGGCCCAGGCCGGTTGGAGCGGATTCGCGTACTGGCTCGCGATCGGCGCAGTCCTCGGCCTAGGAACGGGGCTGGCGGCACTCGTGGGCGGAACGGTGTGCCTCGTGGCGCGAGATCGCGACTTTGCGCGCAACAGCGCGTCTCGAATCACTTTCGGGACACTCGGCGCGAGCATCGGGGCTGCGTTGGCGTGGGTCGCCGTCGGTGTGGCGGCTCTCCCGGGGAGCATCGCGTGGTGGCCCCTTTTCGTCGGCCTCGCGGTCGCGGCCGCGTTGGTAGCGGCGACCGTTGCACGCATCCTGCTCGGTCGGGCCGAACGGCGGCAGGACGGCGACGTCGTGGAGTTACGCTTCAACGTGTAGCGCGGGTGCTACGATCGTGCTCATGAGTGCAGGCGAGCCGCAGATCGAGAGCCTGTCGCAGCGCGAGTTGCGCAACGAGTCCGGGCGCGTGCTTCGGGAGGTGGGCGAGGGGCATTCGTTCGTGCTGACGAACCGCGGAATTCCCGTCGGCCGTATCGTCCCCCTCGATGCGCCGAACCCCACGTTGCCGATCGTTCGTCATGCGAAGCGCGTCGGTGGCTGGGCTGCCCTGAAGCCGGCGGGAGCCGAGAACGACCGCCCATTGACTCAGATCATCGATGAGCTACGTGAGGACCGCGCGTGAGCGGTGTTCCGCTCGTCTATGCCGACACGTCTGCGCTCGGAGCGCTGCTCGTCCTGCAGCCGGAAACGCGAGCCCTGCTGGATTGGCTCGATCAGACGCGCGCCAGGCTCGTCTCAAGCGATCTGCTCGAAACCGAACTGCGTCGCATGGCAGTGCGGGAAGGGCGGGATCAAGCGAAGGTCAGCGCGATCCTCGATGGCGTGTCGCTCGCGGCGCTCGACCGAGCAACGTACCGATCCGCTGGGTTCTTGCCGATGCCGTACCTACGCACCCTCGACGCCTTGCATCTCGAGGCGGCGATTCGCCTGGATGTCGACGCCATCCTCACGTACGACAAGCGGCTCGGCGACTCTGCGGGTGAGGTAGGACTCGACGTGATCGCGCCCGGCACGTTGGATACGGGCGGGGCCCGTCGGGGCGATGCATGAGCGGCGGTCCGGAACGCAGGTCCGTTCGGAAGGTCGTCGGCTATGTCGTGCATGACGACCAGCTCCTTGTGTTCACGCACGACGGCGTGCCGCTCGACGTGGCGGGTGTTCAGGTGCCAGCGGGGACGATCGAGCAGAGCGAGACGCCGGCGGCTGCCGTCGTACGTGAGGTGCTGGAGGAGACCGGACTTGCCGTTCGCATCGTGCACGCACTCGGCGTTGAAGTTATGCGCCGGCTTCGGGGCCAGGATCGGTGCGATCTCGGCGCACGACGCCTACCGGTGACGCAACCTGGTGGAGTTCCGCTTCAACGTCTGAGGACCACTTCCACATCCTCCTCAAGGTGAGAGGCTTGGACGCGTTCGACCCGGTCGGAGTCCCGCGACCCTGACCCTCGACGGTTCCCTACGCGCCGAGCGCGATCCGCAAGCCGCCGGGGATGAGCGACCGGAACTACTTCGACCTCCTCGACTCGAGCGTGCACAATCCGAACGGCCTCGAGGCGATTTTGGGCAAGTTCCGCGTACCGGGAACCGCCAGCACATCGACGTCGCCGAGGGCCGGATCCCCGTTACTTTCTTCGTGGCCGCTCGGTGAGCATGCTGGGTGGTGACGGCCTGCCGGGCCCGGCATGATTGCTGCCC
>NZ_JBNAFJ010000006.1:0-200731 GCF_049707015.1 Microbacterium sp. CH-015
ATCAGAGCGCTACCGTGTCCCCGCGCGCGTGCTACCAGATCGTTACATCCGCGCTACCCGAAGCCCCGTCTTAACACGAAAGCCCGCTGTGACGTGCGCGCGGTGGACAAGTCGCACCGGTTCCTACAAGTGTAGGTTTTTTTTGAAGTTGTCCATTTCGCAGACGAAATGTCCACGATGTGTCCATATGGACATTTCGTCGTGACGCGGCCGCTGAAAGCGTCTACTGGACGACCGTCCGATCAGCTCGACGTTGCGGTGTGGTTGAGGTCGACGAGGGCTCCGCGAAGGACCTGCTGAGCGATCCGGGCAGTCTAGATGCGCGGTTTGAAGTTCTCCCGCAGTTGCTGACGCGGCTCGGGGGTTCCTTACGGTGTCGCGACGAGCTGCATCAGCTCGGAGTAGTCGGAGACGACGTCGTAGGTGACGTCTCGATCGGTCTTCGCGTTGAGCGCGGCGAAGAACTTGCGGGCGCACTCGATCTTGGCGTTCTCGACGCCCTTCAGCTGAAGAGTGGACAGTGAACCCTTGGTCTCGGCCACGAAGTAGACGTGCTTGATCTTCGTATCGTCGTCGCGGAACGCGATCGCCCAGTCCGGGTTGTAGTCGCCCACCGGCGTGGGGATAAAGAACCCCCGCGGAAGCTTGGAGTACACGACGACTTCGTCGCTGACGTCGAGCTTCTCTACGAATGATCGCTCAACCTTGGAATCGGTGACGACGTACTCGTAGACACTCTTCTTCAGCTTGTCACCTGCCTTGGACAGGTCCTGTGCGGCCTGGTTCTCTGTGAAGATCGACGAGTCGTAGCTGTTGTCGAGCGGGTCGTAGCTGAGGTGCTCGACGATCGCGGTTGCCTTCTGCTCGTTGATGAGCCGCGCGGCCCCGGTGATGAACTGCTCGGGGTTCTGCTTGAACTTCGCGAACGTGCCCGGGTGGATGCCGGTGAGGATCGCCGCGCACGTGCGGCGGGTGAGCTGCGTCTTCTCCGCGATCTCGCCTAGGAGGTCGTACTTGACGGTCGAACCTGCTGACACGGCTGAGTGCTCGACCTTCGTCTCGGAGACTTTGAAACCCGTGCCGGCTTCCAACTGCGCCACTTCGAGGCCGACGACTTGCTTGCCGCTTTCGACGAGGTACTGCATGACGGTGACGTTGAGCGAGGTGTCGAGTACGCGGATGCAGTTGTCGATCAGTTCCTGGGAGTCGAAGTCGACCTGGTAGACGGCCTTGTGGTTGATGCGTCCCCAGAGTTCCTGAAACTCGCGCTTGTTGAAGTTGGCTTCGTTGAGCGGGATCCTCTTCGGCTTGCGTCCGTCGGCTGGCTTCGGCACGTCGAGGTAGAGAGCGTCGACGAGTGGCCAGACGTAGTCGATGACCGGCTTCAGCGTCTCCGAGGTCGGGGCGGCGAGGGCTCCGTCGGCGCGTGCATCCTTGTACGCCTGCGTGACCAGGCCTGACTCGTCGATGTAGTCGTTCTTGACCAGGTGGAAGTAGAGGGCCTGCGCGACTGCTTTTTCCAGCACGCTTGTGGATCCGTCGCCCAGCGTGATCGACTTGCCGACGAAGTAGTCGACGCTCGCCTTGCGTGGCCGCGCGGACAGCGATTCGATGATCTCCTTCTGGAGCGCGGTCACGAAGTCGGTGTACGACTCGTCGGTAACGACAGTCAGCTCATTGATGTCGTGGACCGTGACGGGATTGTCCATCCGCTCACCGTGCTGATCCACGGAAAGTCGCAGACCGCGGCCGATCTCTTGCCGGCGCGTCGTGGTGTTGTCGCTCTTCTTGAGCATGCCCATCACGAAGACGTTCGGGTTGTCCCAGCCCTCGCGGAGCGCCGAGTGCGACCAGATGAATCGGACCGGCTCCTCGAACGAGAGCAGCCTCTCCTTGTCCTTAAGGATCAGGTCGTAGGCATCGACGTCGTCCGATTGACCTGCGAAGTCGCCACGGGCCGCGATCCTGCCGTCGACGAACTGCCTGGTCTTCTTGTCGATCGAGAAATACCCCTCGTGGGTCGAGCGGACTGGGATTGCTTGCACATGGTCTCGATAGCGTTCAGCCGCTTCATCCAGGTCGAGCTCGCCGAGGTAGTCGGTGAGTACAGCCTCGTACTCTTCCTCGAACACTCGGCCATACTCTCCGAGGGTGTCCTCGCGCTCGTAGTCGCGGTACTTGGCGACTTCGTCGATGAAGAACAACGACAGCGTCTTGATCCCCTGCGCGAACAGCTCGCGTTCCTTGGCGAGGTGGGCGCGGATGACCTCGCGGATCTGGATACGTCGCTTCTGGTCCTCGGCGACGTCCTCGGTGACCTCGCCCGCGCCGATGATGTCGCCATTGCTCAGCTCGATGATGTCGCGGGTAGCGTCGACGTCCCGGATGAAAAGGCCCTTGTACGCCTCGATCCCTCCGGAGATGTCATGCAGGTTCATTCCCTGGCTGAGGCGCTTCACCTGACGCTTGATGCCCTGGGCGGTCTGCACCTCGAGTTCGACTCGGGCTTTCGGGAAGTCGGCGCCCTTACCGATCTCGAGGCCGTCCACGTACAGGTAGGCGCTGCTTCCAGCCAGGTGTTTGACGGTGATGCCGCGCACCGCGATCTTCTTCACGAGCTTTTGGTTGTAGGCGTCGATGGCGTCGAGACGGTGGACCTTTGTGCGTTCGATCCTGTGCGTCGCGGAGTAGCGCAGCGCGAAGAGGGCGTTGAACGAGCTCAAGGCCTCCAATGACTTCGAGGGCTTCTTCGCATCGCCTTCGATCTTCTGGGGTTCATCAATGATGAGGATCGGTCTGTTCGCTGCAATCACGTCGATCGGCTTCCGTGATTGGAAGTCGTCGAGCACCTCGTAGATGCGTCGGGCGTCCTTGCCGGTGGCGTTGAACGCCTGGACGTTGATGATCATCACCTGCACACCCGCGTCCGACGAGAACCGCTCGATCTCGTGAAGACGTGAGGAGTTGTAGATGAAGGTGCGAGGCTTGGTTCCGTAGAGCTGCTGGAAGTGCTCGGCGGTGATGTCGAAGGACTTCTTCACACCCTCGCGGATCGCGATCGACGGCACGACGACGATGTACTTCGACCACCCATATCGCTTGTGCAGCTCCATGATCGTTTTGATGTACACATAGGTCTTGCCGGTGCCGGTCTCCATCTCGATGTCGAGATTGAGGGGAGCCGCCGACTTTCTCATCGGGTCTTCGAGATTCTTCGACAGCTCGAGCCCACGCGCCCGCTGCACCGCGTGCAAATTGCTAAGGAGTTGCGGTGGCGCTGGCGCGATCTCGGCGTTGCGAAGGCCTGTATCGTCCAGCAGGGTCGCGGCCGAGCCGGCACCGGGATCTACGCGGTACTTCACGCCGTCGGCGTACGGTTGCCCGGCGAATACGTCGACGACGGCATCCACAGCTTCGGTCTGGTATGGCTGAACCTTGAACTGCAGCTTCATCTGATCAGATCGTCCTTCGTCTTCGAGGGTGGGCTATCGAGGCGGATGCTCGTCGTTGACGCGCAACGACATCGCTGGCGTCGCCAAGAGCCGAAGTCTCGGAGGCAGTCGGCTTCGCAAGTGGTCAGGAGTAGCCCCATCGCTTCGAGCTGTTCTGCACTTGGTGTGTCAGAAGCGGCTGTGCGGCTGTGTAGCTTGCGGACCCTGGAGCGTGCACCTGGGTCCAATAGTTTCCTACGCCGCCACGCCCGACCTCCAATATGCTGCCTTCGGCCCCGGGGCCGAGCCGGTAAACCTGTTCTGAGCAGAGCCTGAACTCGCTACGTTCCGGCACAAAGTAGATGCGGCTATTGGCTATTGCGCCCATATCGTCGAGGCGTACAGGAAACTCGAACTGTCCAGTCGGAAGTTGCGCATACCCGTGGGGCCACGACCAGAAGGCAGGCTGGTTATCACGCGCGCGAAGCGGTATGAGGACGTACGCTTCCTGTCTGACTGCGTTGATGTCGTTGGGTGACAGAGACATGTAGAACTCGGTCATTGTGTACTCCACTTCCTCAGATGGTGCGCAGTTCGGTCAGGGTTGAGTAGCCGCTAAGCATCTGCTGCGCGTTGATGCGGGCCGCGGAGTCGGGGAAGGAAGAGTCGCGCACGACAACTCGGAGCGGTTCAATCACGCCAAGCTCTGCGAACAGCGCTGGCGGTAGCTGATCAGCGAAGCAAGCTACTAGCGCGGCGTCCTCGGCGAGCAGTACGTCGACTCCGGCCATAACCACCCGCCTGATAGACGACGCCGGATCCATCCCCAAACGCAGAAGCTCCTCAAAGATCAAGGCCAAGGGATCACTAGGCGTGGAGACCAGCTCCGTGAATCCGGGCAAGTCAGGTTGAGCGAGTTCATCTGGGAACCGCTCGACCGATGCAAGGTTTGACGCTGTCACCCCTAGAGCCCGGAAGCCGCGATCGGTGCCAGTCGCCGAAAGATCGTGATCGAGGCCAGCGACGGTGCGACGAAGCCTCTCGCGTGCTAGCTCCGAGATGGTTACGAAGCCCTGAGCGAAGGCCTCTGACGAGGTGTTTGTCTGCTCAGGGAGTTGGATCAGCACGAACCGCCGGTTCCCGCCATCCTCCGCATTGGCCTCAAGTACCGCTTGCCCAGTTGTTCCCGAACCGGCAAAGAAGTCCAGCACGAGATCGTTCGAATCTGAGTCAGTCGCCCACCCCAGAAGCGTTCGAACGAGCTCGATCGGTTTCGTGTAGTCGAACGCGGGGAAGCCAAACAGCTTCTTCACGCCCTTGGATGCCATGTCGTTCGAAAAGCGATTGTCAATGAGGTCGAGTGTCGTGCTCGCGCGCGTGCGGCGGTCGAGGATCACCTCATAGCCATCGCCTCGCTTCGCGATCGTCGCGTTCTCGTAGGTCTTCGTGTAGATGCGTGGACCATCGCGACCGTCCTTGAGTACTACGAACCCTTGACTGTGTCCGAACTCGAACAAGTCGCGCGACCATCGCCAGCACCAACCTGTTCGAGGGTTTCGAGCCTGACGCGCACTCATCTCGTCGGCGCTCGCACCACCTGGTCGAATCCGAACGCCGTCGAGATCGATCTCGTAGTCGAGCGATGCCGAGTACTGGATCGATCCATAGTCCAAGGTCTGGTTCAGCTTGTACTTCCCTCGGGTGGATACAAACTCGTCTTCGTACTTGAAGCCTGGATCCGTGTGAAACTCACGATTGAGCGCTACATCAGTGGTACGACCCCAAACCACGACGTAGTCGTGATTTGCAGCGATGAGGTCGCCACTCTTTCCTGCCCGTTTTGTGACACGTGGAAGCGTAGCGATGAAGTTCTCGCGACCGAACACCTCTCCCATGATCATCGTGAGGGTCGAGAGTTCGTGATCGTCGATCGAAACACAGATCACACCGTCATCTCGTAGCAAGTTCCGCGCAAGCTTCAGTCGCGGATACATCATCGAAAGCCAGGCCGAGCGGAATCGACCATTTGACTCGGGATTGGCCACCAGCCGTTCTCCGGTCTCGCTCCGCTGACCCGAACGGGCCAGATAGCTCGGCGCGTCCTCGCTGAAGTCGTCGCTATAGATGAAGTCAGTGCCCGTGTTGTACGGGGGGTCGATGTAGATCAGCTTGACTTTGCCGAGGTAAGGCTCTTGAAGAAGCTTGAGCGCTTCCAGATTGTCGCCTTCGATGAACAAGTTGCGAGTCGTATCGAACTCGATCGATTCGGACTCGAGAGGAGTTAGCGTCTGGTCGGTCGGGGTGTTCGCCAGTAAGGCTGAGGCTCTCTTACCTGGCCAGTCCAGTTGGAATCGTTCCTGCGGGCCCTCGACAATGTGCTCCGAGAGTTCTTGCCGGAGGAGATCAAAGTCGACTACGCGCCTGGGATTCCCTTCGTTGTCGGTGGATTCTGTGACCACCGAAGGGAAGATCTCCGCCAACGTATCGATGCTCGCCTGCGTGGGGCTAGGGAAAGTCATTTCAGGTTCTCCAGGGGTTACCTAAGGTGGTCCAGGTCTGCACGCTTCTCCTTCAGCTCTCGACGAATACCGACCTTTCGGTTGAGCTGTGGTTCAGACCGGAGCCTGCGTTCCAGTGCGTTGATCTCGCGTTCGACTCGACGCACCGCGTCCAGCCTGTCGTTGAGATCCGCCGGACTCTCGCCGGGCCGCAGGGCGAGTGGAGTGAGCGGGCCGATGAGTGCCGCATACAGCGCTCCCAGCGTGACCGCGAGGGGTAGCGGAGTACGAGGGAAGTCGTCGCGCGTCCACGCCGTCGAGAAGTAGGCGCTCGGTGCCGGTGGCGAGGAGCCCGCAGGTTTGTGTGCCGCCGCCATCCGCACGGCACGGCCGGTGCTGTCCCCACGGTAGATCTCAAAGATCACCGGATTCGGTATCGCCTTGTCAATCGACGCAAGCACCGGGACGCTGATGTCTTCTGTCTTCGCGTCCAGATGAAGAACTTCAATTTCTGGCACTTCCGGCGAACCGGGGAGGTTGATGGTCTCCTCCGCCAGCTTGTATGCCCAGCTGATGCGATTCACCTCCGCCACGAACTTCTCTCGCAGGGCAGCGGTTGATGCGGTGCGTTCGTAGAACCGCTCCTTGGGGACGCGTGCACCAAATCGTGCAGCAGCAGGCCACTGGTACAGGATGTCAGTCATGAGGCGCCCTCGGGATCGACGACGGCGATGAACGCGATCAGCTCGAAGTCGTCGAGCCCTGCGATCTGCTGGGTGAGGGCGGTCGTGTGCCCACCGCTGAAGAGGCTGTCGATGTCGCGTTCTTCGGTGACGTCGATCATCGAGTGGATGGCATCCGTCAGTAGCGCAGAGTATTTGCTCATGTCGGCGCCCTCGTGGGTGGCTTCGTTGAAGACACGAGTAACGTCGGCGACGGGTTCGTCGTGAGGCCGCGAGCCGGCGCGAACGACGTCTAGGAGGCGCTTCGCTTCAGTGTGATCAGCGATAACCCTCCCATCGTCATCGACGTAGACGAGGTAGTGCGGGTGGAGCCGGTTGCCCCGGTTCACGGCAGGGTCAGCATTGACGTTCTTGAGCGCGAAGATCACACCCGGCATGAGGCCTATCGCAGGGTCTGCGGGGATGACGGCGTGCAAGCCGTGCGGCGCGGTAGCGATGTCCCCGTACTCGTTCATGTACGCCAGCAGGTCCATGCGGAAGTCGTTGAGGCCGAGATCTGTGATCGAGACCCCCGCGCGGACGTCTTCGAGTTCGATGTTCTCGTTCTGCAGCTTGCGCAGCTGTTCCTTGCGGAACGCGGCATCCGAGTCCTCCGGGTTCAGCACGTTGTCGTCGGCTGAGCCGGCGAGGTCGGCGATCACCATCCGGTTCTCGACGCGCTCCTTGAGGTTGATGTACTCGTCGAGCGATATGTCGGGCCAGAAGTTGACGAGCTGGATGACCTCGTTCGTCGACCCGATGCGGTCGATACGACCGAACCTTTGGATGATCCGCACCGGGTTCCAGTGGATGTCGTAGTTGATGAGGTAGTCGCAGTCCTGCAGGTTCTGTCCCTCACTGATGACATCGGTGCCGATCAGGACGTCGATGTCCCCGGTCTCCTTCGGCATGGTGAGGTGACGCTGCTTGGATCGTGGCGAGAACATCGACATGACTTGCTGGAAGTCGAAGCCGGTGCCGATTGTCGACTTCGCGCCGTGGCTGCCACCGGTGATCACCGCGCTTTCCAACCCCGCCCGTTGCAGCGCCGGCGCGAGCTCGCGGTAGAGGTAGTTCGCGGTGTCGGCGAAGGCAGAGAAGATCAACACCTTGCGGTTCTCAGGGTTGAGCGGGTGCTCCGCCTTCTGCTGGACCAGGTCCCGCAGCTTGCTCAGCTTGAGGTCGTGCGCCGGAGTCACTTTGCGCATCTCGTCCAGGAGCTCGCGCAGCGTCTCCCGGTCATGCCAGAGGTCTCGCTGCCACGATTCGACGTCGATGTCGTCGATGTCGATGTGAATCTTCTCTCCGAACGACAGCGCCTCAACGTTGGCATCGTCCTCATCGTCGAGGTCGAAGTCGAGATCGTCCATGTCGCGGATCTCCGGGAGGGAGCCGGAGTGGTTGCTGAGCCGCGTGAGCGTGCTGTCGACGGCGGACTCGATCTTGGCCAACGTCAAGCGGAAGGCCTCGACGGAACTCTCGAGACGCTTGAACAGGTTGACGGTCATGAGCTTCTTTAGGCCCTCTTCGCGACCTTCCTGACCGAGGTTTGAGCGGGCGCTGCCGGTCGTGACGTTGTAGAGGTCTTCGTACTTGCTGATGCGGCTCGGGAACACGTACGCGAGTGGCGTGTAGACGCCCAACGTCAGCACCTGCAGCTGCTCGAAAATCTCGTTGAACGAGGGGACCTCCGCGAGGTCGGTGAGTGGCTCGCGGATGGATTCCGGCGGCAACCGTCGCGGGAAGGCGCCGATCTCGCTCGTGTCGTAGAACGCCTGAATGTGCTTGCGGGAGCGTGCGATGGTGACCGCGTCGAGCAGTTCGAAGAAGTCGAAGTCGAGCATCTGCAGGATGCGGTCGGCGGTGCGTTCCTCTGCGGGGAGCTTGGACCAGTCGTTGAACACCGTCTGCGCGTCGCGGAACACCCGCTCAACCGATGTCGAGAGCGTGAGCTTCGCGGCGAGGGTGTCGCTCTCGCCTTCGTATGCCAGCTGCAACTGATTCTTGAGGTCGTTGAATCGGTTGTTCACCGGTGTCGCAGACAGCATCAGCACTTTTGTCTTCACGCCTTCGCGAATGACCTGCCGCATGAGGCGCTGGTAGCGCGACTCCTTCTCTTCGGCGTAGTCGGCGTTGCGGAAGTTGTGCGACTCGTCGATGACGACGAGGTCGTAGTTGCCCCAGTTGATGCGATCCAGGCGGAGCCCGAGTGACTCTCCCCGGGTGCGGGAGAGGTCGGTGTGGGCGAGGACGTCGTAGTTGAACCGGTCGCTCGCAAAGATGTTTGTCGTGAGGTTGGCGTTGTAGTTCGTCCAGTTCTCGGCGAGCTTCTTCGGAGCCAGAACGAGGACGGACTTGTTGCGCAGCTCGTAGTACTTGATGACCGCCAGCGCGGTGAATGTCTTCCCGAGCCCGACGCTGTCGGCGAGGATGCAGCCGTTGTAGGTCTCGAGCTTGTTGATGATTCCGGTCGCTGCGTCCCGCTGGAAGTTGTAGAGGCTCTGCCAGACCTTCGTGTCCTGATAGCCGGTGCGGTCGTTGGGGAGCACGTCTTCACTGATGTCGTCGAGGAACTCCGCGAAGAGGTTGTAGAGGATGAGGAAGTAGATGCGCGCCGGGGAGTTCTCGGCGTACACGCTCGCGATATGGTCGTGTACCGCTTGGGTGACATCGGCCAGCTGGCCAGGGCTCGCCCAGATCTGGTCGAACAAGTTGAGGAAGTTGCTCGTCTCGGGAGCGCCCTCGAACTTTGTGACCATGTTGGAGACGGCGTTGCCACGCTCGTATCCGAGGTCTGCCGTAGTGAACCCCTGCAGCGGCATGTACGCTGCGCCGTCGTCGACGACGGCGAACTGTTGCATCTGGTGGCCGCTGGCGTTCGATCGGAACGTGACCTTCTCGCGTACCCAGGCGGCGCACTCGCGGGCGATCGCGCGCTGCGTCAGCTTGTTGCGGAGGCGGATCTCGAATTCCGACCCGCAGAGCGACGATTCAGCGTGCGGGATGAAGAACTCGCGACGATCCTTGCGCAGCTTGTCGGTGGCCTGACCGTTGCTGAACGACGGGGACGTGAAGATGAACTCGAGTTCCTCGACGTGTTCGAGTTCCTTGCGCAGGGCTTCGAACGCGAAGATCGAGAAGGTCGAAGCGGCGATGCGCACCTTCGAGCCCCGGCCGATCTCGGATTTGAGGTCGTCACCGAGCAGGTCGGAAACGTTGTCGATGATCCGCATGTTCTACGCGGCACCCCCGGCGCTGCTCCCGCCGCTCCGAACCCACGCATCAACCTCGCTCGCCTGGAACTTCCACAGGCGCCCGACCTTATGCGCCGGCATCCCCTTGTCGGCGATCCAGGCGTAGACAGTGTCCTTCGTGACGCCCAGGTGCTCGGCGATGTCGTCGGCAGAGAGCCACGGCTCGGTCATCACGCCTCCAGCGGATAGAACCGGATGTTTCCGGGTATGGCCGAGCATAGTAGGGCGGGCTGGTGAACCACATCTCGACTTCGCTGATCACTCGTGGGGTTCTCGGCCACTGGGTGTTCTCATGTCGTGTCGTCGCGGCCCCAAGAGTTGAGGAGCGACTGCTCGATCTCGCTCACCGGTTCTGGCGGCAGCGCGCGAGCCTCTTCCTTGAATCGGTGCACCACCTCCTCGATGAGCGCACGATGCCGGTCGCGCCACAGACGGATCTCCGGGTCGCGAAGAAGCCCAGACTCAGCGCTCCCTTGGTATCCAAGGAGCAGTTCGGCGTCGAGCACGGACTCGATCACGCGGGCATCGACTTCAGCGGATGAGCGCAGGATCGACAGGTGCGTGACGGCATCCGACTCAGACATCTCGATGCGGAATCGCTGGATGTCGCCGAACTCGGTTGCCTCAGTGCCGGCATGGGTGACGAGCACGGAGCGGTCACCAATCACGACCTTTCGCACGCGCCCTCCTTGATCCGAAATGAGCCCACCTACTCGGCTTCAGTGCGACCCGCGTCGGTCGTGATGTCGATGCGGCCGGGCCTGACGATGTCATCGTGTCCGGGGACGAACGAGATTGTTCCCACCCTCGTCCAGTAGCTAATGAGCCAGCGGTGCAGGAGCTCGAGTTGTTCGTGGCGCTCGAAGGCAGTCCTGCCCGGATCGACGATCGTGGCGTCCCAGTCATCGATCTCGAAGACAGCGTCGATGAGCTCGGCGCAGGTTGGTCCCGTTCCATGCGCGTCCCACCACTCGATCGTCTCCAGTCCAGCGCGATTCGCGGTAAAGGCGCCACCTGGCTCGTCGATCGTTCCCAGGAGCGCGCCGAAGTACGGGTCCTCAACTGCGGTCACGAACGACTCGTAGCGATCTTCACCGACGCTCATAGAGGAAGAATGCCATACCGATTAGGCACCCAGGTGCTCGGTCGATGTGGGAGCTACCGTCCCGCGGGCGTCGGCTCCCATTGGATCGTGAAGGTTCCGGCTGCTCGCGCGTCAGCCTCGGCCTCGAGTCGCAGTGCGTAGTCCCACGTTGGATGCACCGCACGCTGGTAGATCCTGATCCGCTCAGGGGTGACCTCATCGGTGCGTCGGACAAGTCCCAGCTGCTTGAGGCGCTTCAGCAGGGCGTGGATCGTGCTGGTCGACAGTCCGGTGGCACTCGCCACTGACGGAGTGGAGAACTTCCCGTCGGAGGAACGCGCGATCTCGGCCATGAGCGCGAGCATGTGGTTGCTGCCAAAGGCAAGCTTCGAGAGCTCCTCGCTCTGTTCGCTCGGCACGGTGTCCACCGCCTCATTTTCGCATGAGGCGCTCAACGCAGCAGGAGCATCGCAGGACGTCATCCAACGGCGTGGCGCATGTCGTGTATCTGACGTCCTCAAGCGTAAATGTCACATTCACTACTCGCCCCCTCCGCCGTGCGAGAAGCCCCAAATACGAGTACCTCGGCCCGCGTGTCGAAGCTGCGGATCGCCGGTATGTCCGTACGTTAACGACTCAAGAGTTATGACTCTATGTTCGTGATTTTTGGGAGATTGACATGTCAGCGTCCTCGCCGCGTTACACGCTGCGATTCGATCGGGATGACCTCGAACGGGGCGAGCTATCGGACCTGGACGCGCGCCACGTCTTCGAGGCGGAGCCTCGGCGAACGTTCCGCTGGCATCGCGGACAGCGCCACTACCCGGGGCGCTACTGGTCGGCAACGACGGAGGGCTTCGTCGGGTACGAGAGCCGCCTCGAACTCGCGGCGCTGCTCCTCGAGGACTTCGACCACCGAGCCGTTCGCATCGCCTCGCAGCCGTTCGAGCTGATCGCCGACCGCGACGGTGTCGAGCGAAGCTACGTGCCCGACTACATGATTGAGCACGACGACCACCGATTCACGGTCATCGAAGTCAAGCCCAAGCGCCGGCTCGAGGACCCTGAGATCGCGGGTGCTCTCCGGTGGGCGGGCGACATCATCCAGTCGCGCGGGTGGGCATACCGGATCGTCACAGAACCCGCCCCCGCACTGCTCTCCAACATCCGGTTCCTAGCGGGCTACAGGCGTCCCTGGCAGTTTCCTCAGCGAGACGTCGACCTGGTCGAGGAAGCCACTCGCGAGGCGCCCACACTCGGCGCGGGTCTGCGGAGCGCTGGCGCCGCCTTGAGTGACGCTCCCTATGCGCGAGCGGTCGTGCTGCACCTGCTGTGGCGCCGCTCGATTCTCTGCGACCTCACCTCCGCCCTTGCCAACCACACCCAATTGGAGATGCCATGAGCCATAGCTTTGATATCCGAGTCGGCAGCACCGTCTCGTACGACGGTTGCCTCTGCACCGTCATCGAGATCGCCGGCGATGCCGTCGTCCTCGTCGACGGCGCCAAGAGAACTCGACGGGTTCGACTCGTCGAGCTCCTTCGCGACGCGATGGATGCATTCGGGCTGCCGTCGGAGGAGGCCGCACTCACACCGCTCGCGCTGATCTGGGCGGACGCGACGGAGGCGCAACGCGATGAGGCGCGAACAAAGGCCGCGCACATCCGGGAGATGCGCACGGGCTTTGCGTCGGGGCTGCCGACGCTCGCTCAGCCGCACGAGCCTCGACCGGAGTACGACCCGAAGCTCACAACCATCCACGAGCGTCGCCGTACAAAGGCTGCAGAGCTCGGTGTGAGTCCGAAGACGTTGAAGCGCTGGGATGATCGGTTCGACGAGGGCGAAGATCTCGCGCTGCTCGACTTCCGGAAGACATCGTGGACGCCCGCGCTCTCCGGCCTCGATCCGCGCTGGGTCGACATGTGCCGGCGCGTCGTTGAGGAGAACGTGCGCGGCGCAAAGCGCAGCGTCACGACCACTCTCGCGATCGTGCTGGCAAGAGTCAACCGGGAGTACCCGGATGCCGATGTGCGGATCCCCTCCGATTCGACCGCTCGCGACGCGGTCGCCGAACTCACCCGTGGCAAGGGGACGTTCGGCGCGAGCATGCGCGCGCAACGATCCATCGACACACGGCCGCCCGTACCGTACGGACGGTTGGTCGCGACAAGACCCGGTGAGTACGTCGTCCTCGACACCACACCTCTCAATGTCTTTGGCGTCGCGCCGGTCACCGGCAAGTGGATGCGCGCCGAGCTGACCGTTGCCCTCGACCTCTACGACCGGTCGATCCTCGGGCTTCGCCTTGCGCCCGTCTCGACCAAGGCGGTGGATGTCGCGGGAGTGCTGATGGAGGCGCTCATGCCGCGCGAGATGCCGGCGGAGTGGGGCGACCGAGCGACCTGGCCGTTTCACGGCGTACCCGAGAACATCGTCATCGATGTCGAGAACCTCAAGGCGCTGCGGTTCCGGCGTCCCGGCATCCTCCCCGACACGATCATCATCGATCACGGGAAGCCGTTCATGTCGATCCACGTGGCGAGCGTATGCCAGCGACTCGGGATCTCCATCCAGCCCGCGCACGTCTATACCGGCACCGACAAGGCGTGGGTGGAACGGTGGTTCCGCACCATCAACGAGGTGCTGCAAGAGCTACCCGGGTACAAGGGTTCAGACATCGCGTCGCGCGGTGAGGCGCCCGAGGTGGAAGCCGTCTACACGATTCCGCAACTGGAGCAGATTCTCCGGGAGTGGATCGCGACGATCTACCACATTCGCCCGCACGACGGCCTTGTCGACTCGCAGCTGCCCGCGGCCAAGATGAGCCCGGCGCAGAAGTTCGAGCAGGGGATCGCGGTGGCCGGCCGCATCCGGGTCCCGTCGAACCCGAACCTCCTCCTCGAGATGCTTCCCGTCGTCAAGCGCAAGTTCAACCACTACGGCGTCGAAGTCGGCACCCTCCGCTACAACGGCGACATCGTTGGGAAGTACTACGACCGATCGCGGGCGATGGCGAAGAGCAAGCGGAAATGGCAGTTCTCGGTGAACCCCGACGACTTCTCGCAGATCTACTTCAACGACCCCGACGACAACTCCTGGCACGTGCTGCGCTGGGAGCACGCGCCGAAGGTCCCGGTGCCGTTCAGCTTCGACGCCCTCGAGTACGCCAAAGGCATCGCTCTTGACCGGCGCAACGGTGTGAATGTATCCGAAGTGCTCGGTGAACTCCTCGAACGATGGGGTGCCGGCCGTGCGAGCACGCCCGCCGAAAAGCGCATCAGCGCGCGACTTGCCGCCCAGCTCGCCGAGACCGCTGACGGCCCGGACAGCCCGTTCTTCCCGCACATCGCCAAGCAGATCGCGCAGCAAGTGGCTGGACCGGATCTGAGCGAGGAGCTGGGCATGGTCTCGCTCTCACCAGCACCGGCGAGCGAAAACGACGATCCTCTCGCCCTCACCGCTGACGAGCTCATCGACGAGGACCTCGACGACATCGACCTCCTGGAGGACCTGTGATCCTTCCGCTCGAGCGCGACGAACTCCTCTCTCGCTGGGAGGGGTGGCGGGACTTCGCCGAAGCGCCAGCCCTTGAGCAGCCCGAGCGGCTGTCGGTGAAACAGATCGAGCAGCTCAGCGAGGACGCGCGTGTCGCCTACGACTACCACCGCGAGCGATACCACGCGAACTTCCTGGTGAAGACTCCGCAGGTCGTGAGGCTGAACGGACGCCTCTGGGACCTGCTCGATGCGAACCAACAGGGACCGTCACGGGTGAAGGGCGCCGCCGTCATCGACTCGCCACCCGGACTGGGCAAGACCACCGCAGTCGACGCGTTCGGGCGAGCTTTCCACCAACGGCAGATCCTGCGGCACGGGCGTGACTTCGACGACGGGCAGACGCTCCACATCCCCGTCTGCAGAGTGGCGTTCTCCGGAAACACGACGACGCGCGCGTTGAACGAGTCCATCCTGAACTTCTACAATCATCCTTCCGCCGACGCCTCTAGGAGCCGATACCTGCGCAACCGAAACCTGGCTGCGCTGGCAGCCGAGTCGGTCCGCCGTCACGGCACGCGGTTGATCATCGTCGACGACGTGCACTTCCTGAAGATCCACACCGACGAGGGAGTCGCGCTGGCCAACGAGCTGAAGTGGCTCGCCAACGAGTACCCGGCAACCTTCCTCTTCACCGGCGTCAACATGAGCAGCACAGGACTGCTCAGCGAAAGCAAGACCGACAAAAAGCTCGCGATGTCGCAGATCGCGCGGCGTTGGACACGCCTGACCCTCCCGCCATTCGCGCACCCGGTCGGTGAGCACCGAAAGACCTGGATGACCTTGCTGGGCGCGATCGATGCGCGCCTCGTGCTGGCCAACGCGCGACCGCACATGCTCCGTGAGCAAGCGGACTACCTCTACGAACGCTCAACCGGAATGATCGGCTCGCTCTTCAAGCTGATCACCCTCGGTGCCGTGCACGCCATGCGTGACGGCACTGAGGAACTGACCCGTGCGGTGCTGGACGAGATCGACATCGACGTGGCGGCCGAGGATGCGCGGGAGGTCGTTGCAATGGAGCTCGAGGAGAAGAAGCTCGCCGCCGCCAAACGGAGCAAGCCTCGGTCCGTCGCATGAGCCTCCGACGCCTGTTCCACGTCGCGATGCCGCTCCCAGATGAACCTTTCGACTCGTGGGTAGAGTTCATGGCCCACAGCTATGGGGCGACTGTCGGCGAGATGGCTCGAGCGCTCGGACTGATCGGGAGCGACGAGGTTCCCGCCGCTGGATCCCAGTCCTCACGGGCGTGGTCCACCGCGCTCGAACCCCAGCAACTGCGCAATCTCGAGCTGACGACCGGCCGGTCGGGTGACGAGTTCCGTGCGATGACCCGCACCATGTTCGCCGCGAACGCCATCCGCCTCACGCCTCAGGGACGCATCAGCGCGTCCTGTCCGGCCACGGGAGTTGCCGCCCGTTACTGCCCCGAGTGTCTCGCCGACTCGGGAGGCCGCTGGCGCCTTTCTTGGCAGTTCCCGTTCGGGTTCGCCTGCCCACGCCACAGGCGTCTCCTCGTCGACAGGTGCCCGGGATGCGCCCAGCCTCCCCGGCTCCTCGCGCATCCCCTCACGCTCGTTCCGGAACCCGGGCACTGTCACAACAGACCGCCGACCGAATCGCCAGCGTTTGGCGCGCGTTGCGGCGCCGACCTCACCACGAGCGAGGAGTTTGTGGCGGCGGACACCGAGACTCGCGAGGCGCAACGTGCGATCCTGAGGGTCATCGCCACCGGCGTCGGCGAGTTCGGCATCTACGCCGACGGTCGACCGAGCACCGTCCAGGTGCTGTCCGACATGCTGCTGCTGTCACGAGCGGCACGACAGGCGCTCGTCGACGGAGAGCACTTCGAGTGGATGCCTGCGGGTCAGGTTGACGTGAGCCTGATCGCGTCTCACAACCGCACCGGCAAGGTGGATCTGCGGCCAGGCGCTGCCCGAGAAGTTGCTCTCGGCAACACGATCGCCTTCGTGGCGCTACAGTCAGGCGCCCGGATCACTGACCTGCTGCGCGGACGCGTCAGCGTCCACACCGCGCTCGACCATTACTCCCCGCCACTGCGCGATCACGTGAGCCGTGCGCTCGGACGAATGAGGCGTCCTACTGCGACCCTTCAGGCGGTGACGATGTCGGTGGTGGATCCGGCCGCGCGAGCCGCAAAGCTCCCCGCCGTCCTGTGGCCCGAATGGACCTCACGCCTCGCACCGCGGCGCCTGGATGCGGAGATCGCCGGCGGTGCGCTGGCGGCGGCCGTGGTCTTCGTGGGCACCCGCCTCACTCACGGCTCGGCCATCACGCTCCTCGATCCCGCAGCTCAGGGACGCCAGGTCAGCCACGTCATGCGGTCTCTCGGCCGCAACGGACCCGAGGCCGACACTATCCGCGCGATCGCTCGGCTTGTCGCGTTCCTCGATGAGACCTCGACGCCGATCGACTTCGCACGCCGGCGGGTCATCGACTACTCCGGCATCCTGCCCCGCGACGAGTGGCACGAGATCTGCCGGACGGCGAACGTCCTGCCCGGTGGGGATCGGCGATGGCAGACCGCCCGTGCGCATCTCTACGCCCTACTCAGCGGCAATCGCGTGGCGCGGGCGCCCTTCGCTCAAGAGGCTGGCTTCCCTGCGTTTGCCGAAGTTCGCTCGTTCCGTGACGGACTGCCCGAGGTCGTGTCCCGTGCGCTCATGGATACCGCGGCCGCGTTCCTGAAGGCCTTTCGCGTCGACGAGCCCGTGGCATGGATGCCGCACCTCGAGCTCGCCGGTGTGGTCGCGGATGCCCCCATGTCAAGTGGGAACGAATGGCCGCAAGCTCGCCCGGCACGCGCCGTGGTGAAGCCGACCCGCGCGGTCGCGGCGTACTCCGCGGGGCAGTCGGTGAGAGAGATCGCCTTCGAACACGGGGTCGCCCGTCAGACCGTCAGCCGAGTGCTCGAGGAGGTCGGAGTCAAGATTCGCATCGGTCGACGGAGGGCTAACATCGATGTGGAGTGGCTGCGGCGCCGCTACATCGACGAGCGCCGCACCATCCCTGAGATAGCCGCGGAGGTGGGCGTGACGATGACCACGATCAACCGCCACCTCGAGGCCGCTGGGATCCCGCGCCGAGCCCGCGGCAGCGCGAGCCGAGCGACCGCGATCCGGGTTGACCCACGCGCCGGCGACTCGCCGCTACTGCGCCGGATCCTCGTCGGACAGGACGCCACACAGCGCGCCGAACGATTCCTCATCGTCGCCCGCCACGACACGATGACGGCAGCCGCGACCGAGCTCGGAGTGACGCTGAGCATCCTCGCGAACCAGATGAGGCGCATCGGGGTGGACGCCGGCGGCCCGCTGATCCAGCGTGCGTTTCGAGGTCAGCCCCTCACCCTCACCGAGCTCGGCGTGGAGGCACACAACGAGTTGTCGCGCGCCTTCGGCCTCAGCGAAGTCGAAGATCCGGCGCGTGCGGCGGAAGGATCTCAGTGAGCTCGACGTCGAGGGCCTGCGACATCGCGAGCAGAGTGCGGATCGTCGGGTTCGCCGGCGTGCCCGGCTTCGACTCGCCCTTCTCGTACTTCTGGTACGTGTAGCGCGTCAGCCCCGAACGGTAGGCGACGTCCTCCTGGCTGAGACCCGCTTCGGCGCGTAGTCGCCGGAGGTTCGCGGCCAGCTGGCCGGCATAGTCGCTCCACGCAGCGTCCTCGGATCCGGTGCGCTTCGCCACCGGTCCAGCGTTCCTGTGATCGCGTGTCGGTATGGCCTAATCGGTATGGCCTCTAGTTCTAGGGTGACGAGTGGATCGCCATTGCCAGGAATCGAGGGGTGAAGAACTGCGCGATCGTCTGCCAACGATTCGTGATCCGATCACGCGCTCAACTTTTCTAGCGAGCGGCGAGGGGAACTCCCCGATGTCGGACATATGAGGGATCGTGGTGACTATGAGTTGATCAGGATCGCGAGGAAACGCCATGACCGGTAGCGACGAGCCCGATGGTTCATCCTCCGATGGCGTTCCCGCTCTCAGGGAATGGGCAGCGGATCAAGCCTGGTTGGCCGACGCGGATCGTGATCGAGCCGAGGAAAGAGTCGACCGGCTCGCCGGAGACCGCGATCTTGCGGCCGCCCTTTGCGCCGAGGGATATCGCGGCCGAAACTACGATCTCTTCGCGAACGAGATCGCTAAGTACGGCTGGGCCGTCATCCGTGGCTGGATCTACAAGAGTCAGATCCGCAGCGAGGTGAAGCGCAAAGGCTTCGGAGCACTGGAAGCCGAGCCTCGCATCGGGTCGATGATCGAAGACGCCGAGAGCTTGGCCGATGAGACGGTTGTCCTGGCGCTCAGCGCGTTCCGGGACAAGGTGCTCGTCCCTGGCAAAGTGGGACCCCGCCAAAGGTGCGTCCCTGCGCACATTCTTTGTGGGCCAGTGCCTGCTGCAGTTCAGCAACGTCTACAAACGTTGGCGTCGAGAAGAGCTGCGTTCGTATGCGGAGCCGCAGGCTCCGCGTACGGCGGCCTGGGCTGACGACTTCGAGGAGAGCCCGTCGACGCCGGTAGGTCCTGATGCAAGCGAAGCGGCGCAGGCGAAGGACGAGTTACGACGCGCGTTCGGGAGCATCAAGGATGAGCGTGTCCGCTCAGCGTTTTACCTGAGCGTGACGCATGGGTTCACGCACGCCGAGATTGGCGAGAAGCTGGGCATGACCGCGAAAGCGGTGGAGTCGGCGATCGCGCGAGCACGCCAGCAAGTACGAGAGAACCGGGAGTCCGCATGAGCAATGAGTTTCGGGGCAAGATCGAGCGCTCGTCCTTTGGCACCCAGAGCGCGAAGGCGGCGCGACGCAGCGTGCCGGCCAGCAAGGCGCAGTCGCTGGTTTCGAGATCGATGACGGCCAACGCGACGACGAAGAAGTCGAGCGGGCGCGAGGGGAAGTAACCGGCGGCGGACATATACCGAGATGTCGGGATCACAACTGAATAGAGCCGCCCCGCGGTAACGGGACGGCTCACAAGCCCTGAGAGCGTCAGGTCTCATCCAGAGCACTGACTGTACCGGAGTTGGCAGCCGCAGACTAGCGGCGCTCCGTCTCAGAGCACCCGGCTCAATCAGTGAAGGAGTTCCCATGGGAACCGTTCGTCGCTCCGCATCCACCGGTCGTTTCGTCTCCAAGGCCGCCGCGGCCCGCTGGCCCGGAAAGACCACCACCGAACGTGTCGGGTCCGGCACGAGCAACTCAACAACGGTGCACCGCTCCGCGTCGACGGGCCGGTTCGTGACCGAATCGACCGCCAACCGCAACCCGAGCGGCACGATCAGCCAGCGCGTCTGACTGTGACACGAGAGCCTGCACGTGCACGCGTGCAGGCTCTCGCCGTGTACGGCGAGAATCGACCGGCGACGACACGGTTGGGCCCGAGTTGGTAATTCATACCAGTCCCCACGTTCGCTAGCTACGGACGCGCTGCGACGCGGCACCGGCCTCTGAGGCGACGCTCTTGAGGAAGTGCTTCGCTTCGCGTCGAAGCGCGGTCTGGAAGCCTGGCTCGCGCCACACGTCGAGGGCATGCTGGGCGGCGCTGGCGAAAGCGGTCGCGAAGGCGCTTCGCGGGGTTGCGTCGATGAGTGCCATGGTTTCACCTCCTCCCAAAAGTCGTGGGTGCCGGCAAGGACCACGCTGGGTCGGCAGTCGGCCGCGTGACTTCGAGTTCGGACCGCCCAGCACGCGCGACCGAGAACGCAAAGTCGATCAGAATATGCCCGCCGGCCGGTCAGGTCAAGAAGCGGCGAGGCATCAGCCTGCGACTGGGTGTTGACGGTGCGTGCGTGCAGCCCATATCCTGATCAACTTTGCTTCGCGCCGACCTGTCTTCGACACCGACCGCGCGGCTCAAGGAATCAACGGGCGATAACTCAACTCGAAGGGAGGTGAACTCATGGGGAAGTACAACCGCGACCAGAACTGCTGGTCTCGTGGGGAGGTGAGCGACGCCCGTCTGCACCAGCACTCCGGACCCCAGCACGCTTTCGGCGGCTGGGAGAAGGTCAGCAACGGGGACGGCTCGTACTGGATGCGCCAGACGCACTAGTGGCCCCGCGTGTCCCGCTCGCTCGACGGCTCGGCGTCAGCGAGCGGGACACGTTCGCACTCTGCTTCGCAAGCAGTGGCCGACTCAATAGCATCAGACCGCGGGAACGAAAGGGCGCAGGGTGGAGAACCAAGATGAAGTAGTCGAACGCGACTCGGCCGGCGACCCAGTTGACGTGGCGCGCAAGGCTTACGGATCGGACTGGGTAGGGATTGACGGACGAGCCATGCGTGCACGTCGGGACGCCCAGCGTCGGCGGGCGAAGGAAGCAGTCGCTCAAGAGCGAGAGCGTCGCGAGCGTGAAGAGGCGGAGATCCTCGCGATGTCAGTCGACGATGTCCCGGTCTCGGTCAATCCCGCTCCACACAATTCCGCACCGGCTCCGCGCGCTCCGCAGCAGCGCGCGCGACCGACGGCATTGGTCGAGCGGCTCCACATCGAGAACCTCCGGTCGTTCTCAGGGGCTCACGACGTTGAGCTGGCGCCGCTCACCCTCATCTACGGGCCGAACTCCGCTGGGAAATCGACCGTCCTCAAGGCACTCAAGCTTCTGATGCAGACCGTCGACGCAGGACGGACTGATGCTCTTCGTGCCTGGGACAAGGCCTTCGAGGAGGCAAGCGCGCGCAACCTGATTACCTACACCGAGCCCGATCCCGAGGATCCGAGTGGGTTCCAGTGGCAGTCGCCGCTCGTCCTGGGTGTTGAATTCCGGACCCGGGACGGGCGTCTCGCTGCGGCGGAACTCAGCTACGACCTCAACCCCGTCGGGTCGATCGATATGCACTCCACCGCCCTGGCGGTGATCGGGGAGGGTCAGGCCTCCCGCAAGCGATTCATCCCGGAGGACTTCGCGGATGACCGCGACCCTTTCCACCCATCTGATTTCGGCAACGGCCTTCTCACGCGCTATCGCGTCGGCGAGAGCCGCGGAGGGTCCGACTGGGTAGAAGAGTCACGACTTGTGGATGCCGAGCTGTTCGCACACGAGGACCGGAAGCTGCAGTCTGATCTATTCGAGATGGCGTTCCTGCTTCGCTACTGCGGGCCTCACCGTGGCGAGCCGGGCAAGAGCTACGATCCGGAGCGAGGTGTCTACAACTCGGACTGGTTTGAGTTCTTCGGCAAGCCTCGGCGCGCCGGATTCAGTGAGTTCGACCTCTTGAACCAGATGCTCGCTCAGCTCGAGGTGCCGTATGTCTTCGAACAGGACGCACTTGCACGACTTCGGAGCCCGATCCAGCAGACGTGGATCATGAAGGACGTCCGCTCTGGCGCGCCAGTGGCATTGGATCAGGTTGGCTATGGAGTGAGCCAGCTACTGCCGGTCGTTGACGTAGCCGTCCATGCCGAGAGGCAGGTCATCTGTGTCGAGGAGCCCGAGTTGCACCTCCACCCTCGCCTTCAAGCGAGGCTCGGGAACTTGTTCGCCACGGCTGTAGTTCGCGGGCGCAACCAGGTGATCGTCGAGACCCACTCGGAGAACATCCTTCTCCGTGTTCGAAGGCTGATTCGCAACGGGAAGTTGCGTCCTGAAGAAGTCGCAGTCCTATACGTGGACAACGTGGATGAAGCTGGTGCATCGGTTCGCCGCCTGCGGCTTGGAGATCGTGGCGAATTGCTCGATCCTTGGCCGACGGGATTCTTCGACGATGGTCTCGCGGACATCCTCGGGATCACGAAGTGAGTCCATCAGCAGAGGCGCTGATCCCGATGAGCGTCGACCCCGATGCCCTCCGCGACCACCCCCGAGACTCGGACGAGGCCGTGCACAATACGCTCGTGGACTGGATATCGGATCGTGGCGTTCTCACGATCTCAGACAGCGACCTCGATGACTTCTACGACGCGATCAAAGGGCTGAGCGACCTTCCCAAGACGCTCTGGGTCAAGTTGCTGGGCGCGTTGTATGACCTGAACCGGCTAGACCAGGATCCCGACGCTCTATCGGTAGCAAGCCTTTTGAACGAGCTCGGTCTAAGCGATGCCGCGAACAGGATCCGTCTCCTGGTAGCAGGGGGCACGGCTGCGGCCGCGAAGGGCGTCGATTACGCGGTGGGGTCCCGTGTCGTTGGTGCCACGGAGGTGGTCTTGGCGGGCACCCTTCATCGGGCTGCTCTACTTCAGGCCTCGGAGACGGTAGGCATCTTCCCTGCCGGCCAGTCCCGCAGGCGCGCCGTTGCGAGCCGCTTTCTCGAACCGCTTGCACGGCGATCCCACGCGGTTAAGGCAGTTGACCCCCACCTGCTTGAGGACATCGTGAACGGGAGTGCAACTATCCCCCACACGGAGTGGCTTGTGACGACATTGGGGATGGCGATGCCTCCGAACGCGACATTGTCAGTGCTTGGGAAGTTGCAGTGGCACTGGGATAGCGACGAGAGAATCCATCAAGAGGCAAGGATTGCCGACTTTCTCGCCACGGCTCTGAGCGGGCGCACCGATCCACTAACAGTTCATGTGCGAGCAGTTAAGGCGACGCCCCTCAAGAATCGATTCCTTTGGTTCAGCTGTGGCCACTCGTACGACGTGCTGCACAACTTTGCCCCGCTGGCGGATGATCCCCTCAATGAAGAACTGCGGTTCTCGAGGCAGATCGATTATGTAGCCGAGGAGACCCTCAGGACAGCGGAGCGAATTGAGAACGCGAGGCAGGCAACGATGGTGAGCGTTACGAGGTCGTTCCCGTGATGCAGATCGTCCAAGCCACGAAGACGTCCGCCGACCCTTGGATCGATTCCGCGACGCTCGCCATCGTGGTCGCCGTAATTGCGCTGTTGGGTGTCTTGGTAGCGCAAACGATCACACTCATCAATGAGCGAGCCAAGCGGCGCGACGAGTTGACCAGGGCTGTCCGGGACGAAGTGCAGGGGCTGATGATGGCTTTCTACGACTGGGTCGAGTTTGCTCGACACACGTACCCCGGGAAGCGCATCGACACGCAATGCGAGCCCTTCGAGGAACAGTGGGCAACGGTTTCGCCGGCGCTGCCTGCGACGGCCGCACGGATGGCGGGCAGGGGGCGACACCGGACGATCGTGCTCACGCTAATCGATGGCATCACGATCCAGTCGACTGCGTACCGCGAGGGCGAGAGCATCGGCAGTACACCGCAAGCCGGATACACGCAGATGGGTTGGGCTGCGTTCGACACCGTCGCCGCTTGGCTGCGAGGCGAGCGCGTCCCTAGGCACGCACGGCGAACAGCACGCGAGGCGCAACGAATGCGAGAACGACTCGACGCGGAGTACATGTGGCGCGAGAGGGAGATGGACTCGAACCACAAATCGGGGGTCGTGCGTGTAGCGCTTCGCAAGGGCCGGTGGTGGCTGAAGGCCAGATACCGGGCGATCGCTAAGCCCATCAGGACAGGGTGGGACTTTCTGTTCGCCCCGTAGCAGCCGCGTGTGCCGGCCCGCACTTGATCCACGCCGCGCGACCGAGGCGCTGGATGGACAAGTCGTTGGGCGCTGAGGCTCCGCCGCCGTGGACATCTTGCCGAGTCAGCCTGCGCAATGGCGCGACTGTAATGGACATCTCTGAGCGGTTCCTACAGGTAGGTGGGTGTAGGGGTTTTTCTGAGATGTCCATTTCGCGGGTGAAATGTCCACGCGATGTCCATCTGGACATTTCAGGGAGACTCGCGGCTCAAGGCGTGAGTGCACGGCCTACGGATTAGTACAGTTGCTGATGTATAGTCACCGTATGCTGACTATTGCTGATCGACTCGATGTGATGAATCGGCTCGGCCGGGCTATGGCCGACCCGACCCGCTCTCGCATCCTCCTGACCCTGCTGGCCGGCCCGAGCTATCCCGCGGTGCTGTCTCGCGATCTGGGGCTGTCCCGGTCGAACGTGTCGAACCATCTGACGTGTTTGCGTGGGTGCGGGATCGTGGTGGCCGAGCCGGAGGGCCGGCAGACCCGCTACGAGGTCGCGGACCCGCACCTGGCTCGTGCTCTGACGGCGCTGGTGGACGTGACGCTCGCGGTCGACGAGAGCGTGCCGTGCATGGACCCCGACTGTGGCGTTGAGGGCTGCGTGGCGGGGGAGGTGCGGGCGTGAGCGCGGTCACGGGTTCGCAGGTCGAGCACGTCGACCTCGATGACGATGATGACGATGACGATGACCGGCCGTGGTATCGGAGTCCCAGCGTTCTGATCCCGATTGCCTCCGGTGTCGCGTTCGGTGCCGGTCTGGTGTGCGAGTGGACCGGCGCGGAGACCGCGGGCCTGGTGCTGTTCTGGATCGGTCTGCTGCTGGGCGCGTACACGTTCGTGCCGGGCGCGCTGCGCAAGCTGTTCACGAAGGGCAAGCTCGGCATCGGCCTGCTGATGACAATCAGCGCCACCGGCGCGGTGATCCTCGGCTATGTCGAGGAGGCCGCCGCGCTGGCGTTCCTGTACTCCATCGCGGAGGCGCTGGAAGACAAGGCGATGGACCGCGCCCGTGCCGGGTTGCGGGCGCTGTTGAAGCTCGTGCCCGACACCGCACTCGTCAAGCGCGGCGACGCCACGGCCGAGGTCGAGGCGAAGGAGCTGCGCGTCGGCGACGTGCTCGTGGTCCGGCCGGGTGAAAGGATCGCGACTGATGGCATCGTGCGCGCCGGGCGGAGCAGCCTGGACACATCCGCGATCACGGGCGAGTCGATCCCCGTCGAGGTCGAACCCGGCACCGACGTCTCGGCCGGGTCGATCAACACCACCGGCGTCCTCGAGGTCGAGGCCACCGCCGCCGGCACTGACAACTCACTGACCACCATCGTCGAGCTGGTCGAGCAGGCCCAAGCTGAGAAGGGCGACCGTGCCCGCCTGGCCGACCGGATCGCCCGCCCCCTCGTGCCCGGCGTGATGATCCTCGCCGTGCTGGTAGGCGTGCTCGGTTCGCTGCTGAGCGGCAACCCCGAGCTGTGGATCACCCGTGCCCTGGTGGTGCTGGTCGCAGCCTCGCCCTGCGCCCTCGCGATCGCCGTCCCCGTCACCGTCGTATCCGCAATTGGCGCCGCGTCGAAGTTCGGTGTGGTCGTGAAGTCCGGGGCCGCGTTCGAGCGATTCGGTGGCATCCGTCACCTCGCCGTCGACAAAACCGGCACCCTCACCCGCAACGAGCCCACCGTCACGCGCGTCGTCACCACCGGCGCGACCGAGACTGAGGTTCTCGCGTGGGCGGCGAGCGTGGAAGGTCACAGCACACACCCCCTGGCCGCAGCGATCACCAACGCGGTTCCCGACGCCCAGGACGCCGCAGACGTCACTGAGACCGCCGGGCACGGCATCGTCGGCACCCTCGACGGTGCCCGTCTCGCGGTCGGGAGCCCGCGGTGGCTGGACGCCGGCACACTGGCGGTCGACGTGGAGGCGATGGAGTCCGAGGGGATGACCGTCGTCATCGTCCACCGCAACGACCAGCCGGCTGGCGCAATCGGGGTGCGGGACGAGCTGCGGCCCGAGGTTCCCGAGGTCATCGCCACGCTGAACCGCCGCGGCATCGGCGTGACGATGCTCACCGGCGACAACGCCCGCACCGCCGCAGCGCTGGCCGCCCAGGCCGGTATCAGCGACGTGCGCGCCGAACTGCGCCCCGAGGACAAGGCCACCGCCGTCGCGGAACTGTCGAAGTCACAGCCCACGGCCATGATCGGAGACGGCATCAACGACGCCCCCGCGCTGGCGGCCGCCGATCTGGGGATCGCGATGGGAGCCAAGGGCGCGGACGCTGCGATCGAGTCCGCCGACGTCGCGTTCACCGGCCACGACCTGCGCCTCATCCCGCAGGCCCTCGCTCATGCCCGCCGCGGCCGCAGCATCATCAACCAGAACGTGGCGCTGTCCATCGCGATCATCGCGGTCCTGCTGCCGCTGGCGATTACCGGCATCCTGGGCCTTGCCGCCGTGGTGCTCGTGCACGAGGTCGCGGAGGTCATCGTCATCCTCAACGGCCTCCGCGCAGCGCGGCGCACGAAGGCATGACCGGCCCCGTTGACGGTTCCGCTCTCACCCCGACCCGGGCGGACGCCGTGGAACTGAGCAACCGGAGTCCGGCAGCGGCACGAGGCCGGCTCGGCAGATTCCTGCTCGCGAGCGTTGTCGCAGCCGGTGCCATGCTGATCGACCAAGGCACCAAAGCCCTCGCCCTCGCCCAGCTCAGCGAACACGACCGCATCCCGCTCCTAGGTGACTGGCTCGGCCTGCAGCTCGCGTTCAACCCCGGCACAGTGATGTCTCTCGGATCCGGTTCGACCTGGCTGCTCACCCTCATCGCGGCCGCAGCATCTGTGGTTCTGCTCATCGCCGCCACACGCGCCTGCACCGCGGGGTGGGCGGTCGCGATCGGGCTGCTGTGGGGAGGCGCGGTCGGCAACCTCCTGGACCGACTCTTCGCCCCACCCGGATTCGGCCGCGGCCACGTCACCGACTTCCTCGCCTACGGCAACCTATTCATCGGCAACCTCGCCGACGTCATCCTCGGTGTCGGCGTTGCGCTCGGGCTTCTGCTCTACCTCTCCAAGCCGAGGGCAGAAGGCTGAGTCATCAGCTCAACGAGAGCAGATCGACCTCGAAAGACATCTCGCTGCATGCTCGCGGCGGATCATCGAGGACATTTCGCTTGTCAACTCCCCGTCCTCCTGCTCCGCGGATGGACATCTCTGAGCGGTCCCTACACTGCCCACTGATTTCTGTCGTGTGTGCTGGTTCCGTCGCACGCCGACGAGGCAACAGCATGTGGATATGCACGCGCAGCGGTGGGGGTGCTCATGCGTCGTCGGGGGGCGGGTTCGTGTGGTCGTGACGGGTCTGTTCACGGTGTCGTCCGTGGCCTCCGTGTCCGCGGTGGCTGAACAGGTGCAGCAGGGCGATCACGATGATGCCGGCGTAGGGGGCGGCCGCAGCGAGGTGGGTCCAGTGGTCGATGATCAGGTAGAGGACGATCCCGGCGACGGCCAGCGCGATGATCACCCAGATCCACACGCGTCCAGCGCGGGGGGCACGGGGCGGCCCGGCGTTCGGGGAGGTCATGACCGCTCCGGGGCGAGGAAGTCCTGCCTCATGCCGAGGGTCGCGTCGGTGAGCCGGATGGAGGCGGCGGGGTCGGTGACGGTGCCGGTGAGGGCGCGGATCGCGTCGACGGTCTCGGGGATGACGATCGCCTCGTTGCACACCTGGTAGGTGAGGTACGCCTCGTCGCCGTCGACGGTGACGAGGTCTTCCCAGACCGCGACCTCCCACATGTCCCCGCGGGGCCGGCCGAGGTCGCGCATCAGCTCGACCGTGGAGTTGAGGGCGACCAGCCCGTCGGACATCCGGATGAACGCGATCCGGGGTGCGGCGCGCAGTGCGTCGAGGACCTCGTCGCGGGATGCGCGGCGGGTCAGCTGCAGGGTCCAGTAGTGGTTATGGGTCTGGGTGTGTGCGCCCTTGGCGGCGATGGTGACCACGTCCAGGTCGGGGAGCACGGTCTTCGCGTCGGGGCCCTGGTGGGAGGGGATGACCGGTTCGGGGACCATCGTGTTCATGATGCCGCCCAGGTGCGATTCCCACGGGTCGGTGGCGCGGCGGATGAGGACCCCGCGGGCGCGCAGCAGCAGCCCGGCGTTTTCGAGCGCGCCGAGGACGCGGACGATGCTGGTGGTGTTGCAGGACACCACCCGGGTCAGGTCCCGGCCGAGCGCGGTGGCGTAGTTGGCCTGGGCGACGAAGGAGTGCCCGGTGGTCGAGTGCGCTTCCCCTCCCTGCACGATCACCTTTACTCCCGCCGCCTGGTAGCGGGGCAGGTTTCCGGCGGCGACGTGCTTGGGGGTCGTATCGACGATCACGTCGCTCTGCGCGAGGAGATCGTCGAGGGTTCCCTCGGGGCGGATGCCGGTGTCCACCATGCCGCTGTGCGCGTCGGGGGTGGCGGCGAATACGGGCAGCCGCGGGACGGCGGATTGTATTCGCCAGTCGGTGACGATGTCCGCGACGCCCACCAGGTGCATGTCGGGTTGGGCGTGGACGGCGTCGGCGACCCTCTTGCCGATCACTCCGTACCCGTTGACGCCGACTCTGATCCTGTCCATCTTCGTCTCCTTTCGTGGTGTTCTTGAGCCGTGCACGGGTTAGTGGCGGGGCCGGCGGCGCCGCAGAGTCCACAGCAGGTAGCCGCCGAGCGCGCCGATCGTGCCGGTCCCGGCGCCGATCAGGACGCCTTCCCGGGAGCGCCATTTCGTGTTCCCGCCGACGAGGGTGCCGATCCCGCTGATCAGCGCGGCGGCGATCATTCCCGCGACGACACGGTTGCCGACGCGTTCGGCGCGCCCGACGAGAGGTTCCAGCTCCGTCGCGCGCAGGTGCACCTCGAACCCGCCGTCTTCGAGGAGATGCCGGAGCCGGCTCAGGGTGGCGGGCAGCTCGGTGAGCAGTGCCCCGGTGTCGGCTCCCGCGCGCGCCCATCGCCGGGCCAGAGCCGGCAGGGACAGCTGGGCGCGGGTGAGCTGCTCAGCGTAGGGCTGCAGGGCGTCGAGCATCTGGAAGTCCGGATCCAGCCGCGCCGCGGTCCCTTCGGCCATCATCAGCACTTTGAACAGCAGCGCCGTCTCCTGCGGAAGGTGCAGCTGGTGCTGCTGCAGGATGCCGAGCAGCTGCTGGAGCATGATTGCGAGGCTGATCTCCGACAGCGAACGGCCCCGGTAGCGGGCCGTGAACGCGGTGATCGCCTGCCGCAGCCCTGCCCGGTCGACGACGTCGGCGGTCCGGGAGAGTTCTATCAGGGCGGTGGTGAGGGTGTCCGGGTCGTCGCGGGTGAAGGCGAGCACGATGCCGGCGAGGCCGTCCGTGGTCTGTTCGGTGAGCTCCCCGACCATCCCGAAGTCGATCAGCGCGAGCGCGCCGTCGGGCTGCACGAACATGTTCCCGGGATGGGGGTCGGCATGGAAGAACCGGTTGTCGAACACCATCGTGAGCACGATGTCGGCACCCAGCCGCGCGAGTGCGACCCGGTCGATGCCGGCGGCGTCCAGGCCCTCCAGGTCGTCGATCCGCACCCCGCTCATCCGCTCCAGGGTCAGCACGCGCGAGGTCGTGGTCTCCCCGTGCACGCGGGGAATCCGCACCCGCGCCGCGTGGGCGAACTCCTGCGCGAACCGTTCGGCGTTGCGGGCCTCCTGCAGGTAGTCCAGCTCGGCACGCAGCGTGCGGGAGAACTCCTCCACCAGCCCGGGCAGGTCGTACTGCCGGATGGCATCCCAGCGCCGGTCGGCGCGGTCGGCGAGGTTGCGGAGAATGTCCAGGTCTTCATGCACCTGCGCGACCACGCCGGGCCGGCGCACCTTCACGACGACCTCGGTGCCGTCGTGAAGAGTTGCCGCGTACGCCTGCCCGATGGACGCCGCCGCCAGCGGCACCGGGTCGAACTGGGCGAACACGTGCTCTGGGTCGGCGCCGAGCTCTTCACGGAGCACGTCCCGAATGCCCTCCCACGGTGCCGCGGCGACGTCGTCCTGCAGTTTGGCGAACTCGGCGACCCATGCCGCGGGGAGCAGATCGTGCCGGGTGGAGAGGATCTGGCCCAGTTTCACGAACGTCGGCCCGAGCTCCTCCAACGCGACCCGCACATGCTCGGGGTTCGTGTAGGGGTCCTCCTGCCGGGCGTGTCCGAGGGCGCCGCGGTGGAACGGCACCAAGCCGCCCAGGCCCAGCACGCCGGCCAGGACGCCGAGTCCGTGCCGGCGCAGCACGGCCCCGATCTGCCGGTACCGGCTACTCCCCGCGCCCATCAGCTCACGCCCCTCTCGGCTGGAGTGCCGGCCGATGCTCGTTCGAGGATGAAGTCGACGCGCGCGTCGGGGGCGAGTGCGGGGACGGTGACGACGGGAAAGCCCAGCTCCTGGTACACCAGCCCGAGCAGGTCGTGGATGCGCCGCTGCGCGGCGGGGTCCTCGGTGCGCGCGTAGTCGGACGCCAGCGGGAGCAGGTCAAGCAGGAACACCGTCGCGTACCGGGCGCCGGCCAGCGCGCCCAGCAGGGCGGTGCCGGGGGCGAGGCCGAGGAAGCGGTAGTAGGCGAGCGAGTCCGGCAGAGCACGGTCCAGGAACACGGTCTGTTGCGGGTCGAGGGAGCGTTCCTGCTCGATCTGCATGTCGACGACGGCGAGCTGGAACTCGCTCTGCCGTGCCCGCACCTCCGCGGTGCTGCGCCCGGTGATCCGTTGCAGGTCGATGTAGTGGCGGGCGTGCTCGATTGTGGTCGTGTACCCGCGGCCCCGCAGCAGGTTGACCGTGGTGGTCTTGCCCGAGCTGGGACCGCCCGTCACGACGTGCCAACGGGTGGTCTGTGCGGGCCGCGGCTCCTGGATGCCGGTCATGACCTCACCCTACACCCTGTACCCCTACAGGGTATGGTAGATTGTGGGTGGAGGTGCGAGATGGCACACGGGTATGTGGACAACAAGCCGGCGCTGCTGGCGCGGCTGAGCCGCGCGGAGGGTCAGGTGCGCGGGATCGCGCGGATGATCGACGAGGACGTGTACTGCATCGACGTGCTGACCCAGGTGTCGGCGGCGACGAAGGCGCTGGAGTCCGTCGCGCTGTCGCTGCTGGAAGACCACCTCGCGCATTGCGTCGCGCAGGCGACCGCCGAAGGCGGCCCGCTCGCGGAGGAGAAGCTCCGCGAGGCGAACGCCGCGATCGCGCGCCTCGTGCGCTCCTAACGTCGTCCCCACTCACATCGTTCAACGCTCTTGAAGGGAGCACATCATGACCGGACAGGGATTCCAGGACCTCGGCCTGCAGGCGACCAGCACCGGCGGTGGCTGCGCCTGTTGCAGCCCCACCTCCCACGCCACGGCAGCCACCGACACCGGCGCGCCGGCGCAGCAGACGGCGGCGGGTGAGACCGTGTCGGCGCAGTTCCTGGTGGAGGGGATGACCTGCGCGCACTGCGTGCGTAGCGTCACCGAGGAGGTCTCCGCGATCGACGGTGTCTCCGACGTCGCGGTCGATCTGCACGCCGGTGGCGTGTCCACGGTGACGGTGTCCAGCGCGACGCCGGTGGATGCGGAGCGGGTGCGGGCGGCGGTGGAGGAGGCCGGGTACAGCCTCGCCGCAGCCTCATGAGCACGCTGGACGTCGATCTCGACATCACCGGGATGACCTGCGCGTCGTGCGCGACGCGGGTCGAGCGGAAGCTGAACAAGCTGCCCGGGGTGGAGGCGACGGTCAACTTCGCCACCGAGAAGGCCCGCGTGCACTCGGAGGCCCCGGTGCCGGTGGAGGAGCTGATCGCGGCGGTCGAGCAGGCGGGGTACGGAGCGAGCCTCCCAGCCCCGCCTGTGCCCGACACGGCTGAGCAGACCATCCCGCGGGACGATGAGCTGGCGTCGCTGCGGCAGCGGCTGATCGTCTCGGCGGTGCTGGCGGTGCCGGTCGCGGTGCTGTCGATGATCCCCGCCCTGCAGTTCACCTACTGGCAGTGGCTCACGCTCACCCTGGCCGCGCCGGTGGTGGTGTGGGGGGCGTGGCCGTTCCACCGCGCCGCGGCGATCAATGCCCGGCACGGGGCGGCGACGATGGACACTCTGATCAGCGTCGGGGTGCTGGCCGCGTTCGGCTGGTCGCTGTACGCGCTGTTCTTCGGCGGTGCGGGGATGCCGGGAATGCGGATGAGCGTCACCTTCGTCGGCACCCCGCAGGCCGGTGGCCACGAGGTGTACCTGGAGGTCGCCGCGCTGGTGACCGTGTTCATCCTCCTCGGCCGCTACCTCGAGGTTCGTGCCAAGCGGCAGTCCGGCGAGGCCCTGCGCGCCCTGCTGGAGCTCGGCGCCAAGGACGCAGTGATCCTCCGCGAAGGCACTGAGCAGCGCGTCCCCGTCGCACAGCTCGTTCCGGGTGATGTCGTGGTGGTGCGGCCGGGTGAGAAGATCCCCGCCGACGGCCTCGTCACCGAGGGAATGTCCGCGGTGGACGAGTCGATGCTGACCGGCGAGTCCGTGCCGGTCGAAGTCGCCCCCGGCTCCCGCGTGGTCGGCGCGACTGTGAACACCGGCGGGCGCCTGCTCGTGCAGATCACCCGCGTCGGCGCCGACACCGAGCTGGCCCGGATGGCGCGGCTGGTCGAGGAGGCGCAGACCGGCAAGGCCCAGGTGCAGCGCCTCGCCGACCGGGTGTCGGCCGTCTTCGTCCCCATCGTCATCGTCCTCGCCCTGGCCGCGTTCGCCGGGTGGCTGATCGCGGGGGCGCCCTTGGAGGTCGCCTTCACCGCCGCGGTGACCACCCTGATCATCGCCTGCCCGTGCGCGCTGGGGCTGGCGACGCCGACCGCTCTGCTGGTCGGCACCGGCCGCGGCGCCCAGCTGGGCATCCTCATCCGCGGACCCCAGGTGCTCGAGCAGACCCGCCGCATCGACACCGTCGTGCTCGACAAGACCGGCACCATCACCGCCGGCACCATGACCGTCACCGGCATCCACCCCGCTCCCGGCACCGATGAGGCGGAGCTGATCCGGTTCGCCGCGGCGCTCGAGCACGGCTCCGAGCACCCCATCGGCCGCGCCATCACCGCCGCAGCCGACGGCCCGACGGATGCCGTGGAGTCATTCGCCGCCGAGGCCGGTCAAGGCGTGCAGGGCATCGTCGACGGCCGCCTGGTCGCCGCCGGCCGCGCCTCCTGGATCACCACCCAATGGGCGCTCCCCATCCCCGCCGAGCTCGCCGACACCATCGCGGCGGACGAGGCGGCGGGAGCGACGGTCACGGTGGTGGCGTGGGACGGGCAGGTGCGCGGGGCGATCAGCGTCGCCGACACCATCAAACCCACCAGCCGTGAGGCGGTCGCACGGCTCCGGGAGCTCGGGTTGACCCCGATCCTGCTCACCGGCGACAACCCCGGCGCCGCCCGCGCGATCGCCAACCAGGCCGGGATCGAGGACGTCCGCGCCGGGGTCACCCCGCAGGGCAAGCTCGACACCATCCGCGACCTGCAGGCCGCGGGCCGGGTGGTCGCGATGGTCGGCGACGGCGTCAACGACGCCGCAGCCCTCGCCGCCGCCGACCTCGGGATCGCGATGGGCACCGGCACCGACGCGGCCATCACCGCCGCGGACCTGACCATCGTCTCCGGCGACCTGATGCTGGTCCCGGACGCGATCCGGCTGGCCCGCCGCACCCTGGGCACGATCAAGGGGAACCTGTTCTGGGCGTTCGCGTACAACGTCGCCGCGATCCCGGTCGCGATGCTCGCCCTGCTCAACCCCATCCTCGCCGCCGCGGCAATGGCGTTCAGCAGCGTGTTCGTCGTCACCAACAGCCTCCGCCTGCGCCGCTTCCGCCCCCTGCCCACCCCGACCCGTGCCGGCGCCCCCGCCACCCGAGAGCCCGCGCCCGTCCAGGCCTAACCATCGCTCGAGAAGGAGACACACCATGTCCCACGACCACGACCACTCCGGGCACGACCACACGCACGGGCACGACCATGGAGGACACGAGCATGGTGCGCACGAGCATCACCATCACGAGCCGCCGGCGGGGGCGACGAACCTGGTGACCTGTCCGGTGATGCCCGGCAACCAGGTCGACCCGGCCTGGGCCGAGCAGCGCGGCCTGTTCCGCGACTACCAGGGCAGCCGGTACTGGTTCTGCTGCGCCGAGTGCGGGCCGCTGTTCGACGCCGACCCGGCCCGCTACGCGCACGCCGCCTGACCGGCCAGATAACCCGGTCGGAGATAGAGGGTGGACACGGCGGTCGGGCTGGTGCAGGCGTACCTGCGGGTCAACGGCTACTTCACCGTCGCCGAATACCCCGTGCTGGACGCCACCGGTCCCGGCGGTCCCCGCACCATCACCGACCTGGACATCCTCGCCGTACGGCTGCACCGCGCACCGGGAGCGTCCGGGACCGTCGACGCACCGCTGGACCCGGCCCTGGGTGCCGGGGGCGGAGCGGACATGATCGTCGGCGAGGTCAAGGAAGGCCGCCCGCACCCCAACCCGGCGATGCGGGACCCGGCCGTGCTGGAAGCCGCGTTCACCCGGTTCGGGTGCTGCGCCCCGACCGATGCCGCCCGGCTGGTCGCCGAACTGCTGGAAACGGGACGGACGGTGGCGCCGGAAGGGCGCACGATCCGCACGGTCGTGTTCGGCAACCCCACCTCCCCGCCCGGGGCGGGGGCGCCGTGGCACACCGTCCCGTTCGCCCGGGTGCTGCGCTACCTCGAAGACCACCTGAGCGCGCACTGGGGCATCCTCGGCCGCACCCAGATCAAGGACGACACCCTCGCCCTGCTGGCCCTGCGGGAGAAGGCCCACCGCGCCGCGACCGGCGCCTCCCGCCAGGGCACGGACCGGTAGGGCGGGTCATGGCGGGGGAGCGTGTGCACACGCAGGGGGAGCCGGTGTGGGTGCGCACCCGTGGCGGGCGCGCCCCTTATGCGATGGTGCTGCCGGGCCCCGCCGGGGCCCCGGGTGCCGACGGTGGTGTTCGAGGCGGGATCGGCGGCGACCCGCTCCACCTGGGCGTCGGTGCAGACCCGGGTCGCCGCGTTCACGCGGGCCGTGGTGTATGACCGGGCGGGGCTGGGTCGGTCCGTCCCGGATAGTGCAGGGCGCATGTCGACGACGGGTGAAGACTGACCCCGAGGCGACGGTTGAATCTTGACCCCTCCGACACTCTTGGAGGGTGATTTCAGTGGAAGATTGGGCGGAGATCCGCCGGTTGCATAACGCGGAGAAGCTGCCGATCAAGGCGATCGTCCGGAGGCTCGGTGTCGCGCGGAACACGGTGCGGGCGGCGCTCGCGTCGGACGAGCCGCCGGTGTATCGGAGGCCGCCGCGCGGGTCGTTGGTCGACGCGGTGGAGCCGGAGATCCGGAAGTGGCTGCGTGTGGACGCGAAGATGCCGGCGACGGTGATCGCGGAGCGGATCGGGTGGGAGCACTCGATCACGATCCTCAAAGACCGCATCCGGCAGATCCGGCCCGAGTATGCCGGCGTCGACCCGGCGGACCGGATCGTGCATCAGCCGGGCGAGGCGGCGCAGATGGATTTGTGGTTCCCGGAGCCGCGGATCCCGGTCGGGTTCGGGCAGGCGGCGATGTTGCCGGTGTTGGTGATGACGCTCACGTTCTCGAGGTTCCTGGCCGCGGTGATGCTCCCGTCTCGTCAGGGCGGAGATCTGACCGCGGGCATGTGGCAGCTGATCGCGCAGGTCGGGAAGGTCTCGAAGACGCTCGTCTGGGATCGGGAATCGGCGATCGGCGGGAAGGGGAAGGTCACCCAGCTCGCGGCCGCGTTCGCGGGGACCCTCGCGACCCGGGTGGTGCTCGCGCCGCCTCGGGATCCGGAGTTCAAGGGAATGACCGAACGCAACAACGGCTTCCTCGAGACGTCGTTCCTGCCCGGCCGTCAGTTCGCCTCCCCGGCGGACTTCAACACACAACTGCAGGACTGGTTGCCGCGAGCGAACGCCCGGATAGTCCGTTCCCTCGGCGGCCGTCCCGTCGACGTCCTCGACAGAGACCTGGCTGCGATGACGGCGCTGCCGCCGCATCCGCCGGCCACCGGGCTGCAGGCGCGGGTCCGGCTGGGGAGGGACTACTACGTCCGCGTCGATGGGAACGACTACTCCGTCGATCCCAGGGTGATCGGCCGGCTCGTGGATGTCACCGCGACCCTCACTCGGGTGATCGTGGTCTGCGACGGGACCGCGGTCGCCGACCACGAACGGTCCTGGGCGACCAGCGCAGTAGTCACCGACCCTGCCCACGTGATGACGGCGAAGGGCTTGCGCAGCCAGTTCTCGGTCGCGAAACGCGAGCGGGAACGCGCGGGCCTCGCCTCACCGGAGCGGCGGGTGATGTTCCGCGACCCGGGCGACTACGACACCCTGTTCGGGGTGCGGTTCGATGAGACCACCGGGGAGGTGTTCTGATGGGCGCCACCACCGATACCGCCGCGACCCTCGGCTACCTCGCCCGCGCGCTCAAGGCGCCCACGATCGGGCGGGTCTGGGAAGACCTCGCCATCACCGCCCGCGGGGAAGGCTGGTCACACGAGGAATACCTCGCCGCGGTGCTGCAACGCCAGGTCGCGGACCGGGAAGCGAACGGCACCAGCCTCCGCATCGCCGGCGCGCACTTCCCCGCCGTGAAGACCCTCGAGGACTTCAACACCGACCACCAGCCCTCGCTGCGCCGCGACGTTCTCGCGCACCTCGCGACGACGACCTGGATCGCGAAGGCGGAGAACGTGATCCTGCTCGGCCCACCCGGGGTCGGGAAGACCCATCTGGGCATCGGGCTCGGGATCAAGGCCTGCCACGCGGGCTACCCCGTCGCGTTCGACACCGCCACCGGATGGGCAGCCCGCCTGCAGGCCGCGCACCGCGAGGGGCGCCTCGAGCACGAACTGAAACGGCTCCGCCGCTACCGACTGCTGATCATCGACGAGGTCGGCTACCTGCCCTTCGACGCCGACACGGCGAACCTGTTCTTCCAGCTCATCGCCGCCCGCTACGAACAAGGCTCGATCCTCGTGACCAGCAACATGCCGTTCGGGCGATGGGGCGAGATCTTCGCCGACGACATCGTCGCGAGCGCGATGATCGACCGGCTCGTCCACCACGCCGAGGTCCTCACCCTCGCCGGCGACTCCTACCGAACCCGCGCTCGACGCGAGCTCCTCAAGACCCCGCCCACCCCGGGCGGAGACCGATAACAACAACCCAGGGGGTCAAGATTCAGACGACGAAAAGGGGTCAGGATTCAGCCGACGTTGACAAGGAGCGTTGCGGGATCAACGACCCGGGGATCGCGGCCACCGCGAGCAGCAGCAACAACACCAGGGCGGTGCGCATGCTGGTCAGCTGCCGCCACGCCCACCGCGCCCACCCCGACACGCTCAGGCGCGGATTCGTGGGCTCGTCCACCGGCCGGTCGACGTGATCGGTGGGCAGCTGCGGGGCCTGCTCACTGCGGATCGACACGCGCATCCCCCCTCTCCAGAACGGGTGCGCGGCGGCGGGCGCGCCAGGAGGCGTGGGCGAGCAGCCCGACCCCCAGTACGGCGGCCACCAGGGCGGTGAGCACGTTCGCTTTCAGCCCGCCGACGAGCAGCTCGGTGGGATCCAGCCGGATGGACTCCAGCACCGCCCGCCCCGCCCCGTACCACAGCAGGTACACGCCCAGACTCAGCCCGGCGCCCAACGTGATCCGGCCGTGCCGGCGACGGTGATGCTCGAGCAGCACGATCACGGCGGCACCGGCCAGGTTCCACAGCAGCTCGTACAGGAACAGCGGATGAAACAGGGTCCCCGCTGGGGTCCCCGGCGGGATCGCGGGGGCTGAGGGGTCGATCTGCAACCCCCACGGCAAGGTGGTAGGTGGGCCGAACAGTTCCTGGTTGAAGTAGTTCCCCAGCCGCCCCACTGCCTGGGCGACCAGCATCCCCGGGGCGAGCGCGTCCAGGAACAGCAGCACCGGGATCCCGGCGCGACGGGTGCCGATCACGATCCCGACCAGCCCGCCCAGGATCGCACCGAAGATCGCGATCCCGCCCTCCCAGATGTAGAGCACCCGCCACAGGTCCGCGCCGGGAAAGAAGTAGTCGCCCGGATGGGTGAGCACATGGTAGATGCGGGCGCCGAGGATCCCGAACGGCACCGCCCACATCGCCACATCCACCACGACCCCGGCCGGATGCCCGACCGCCCGCAGTCGACGGCCGGTGATCAGCACCGCCAGCACGATCCCGGCCAGGATCGCCAGCGCGTAGAACCGGATCTGGAACGGACCGACCTGCACGAAGCTGATCCCCGGGCTCGGGATCAGCGCCGGAGCCACAATGAGGAGTGCGTCCATCAGGGCCTCACCCTCGCCGGAAGCCACGCCAGCGGGTCCACCGCTTCGCCTCCGGTGCGGATCTCGAAGTGCAGGTGTGCGCCGAAGCTGCGTCCACTGTCCCCGACCCGGCCGACCATCTGCCCCACCCGCACGGTCTGTCCCGGGGTCAGGGCGAGGGACCCTTCCCGCATGTGCGCGTACGCGCTTTCCACGACCTGCCCGTCGATCTCGTGCCGGATCACCACGTACACCCCGTACGCGCCGCCCTGCTCCGTCGCGGTGGTGACCACCCCGTCGGCGATCGCCTGGATCGGGGTGCCGATCCCGGGGGTCATGTCCAGTCCGGCATGGAAATTTGAGCAGGACGGGCATGGCGGGGTGCGGTACCCGAACGTGCTGCTGATCGGCACTCCCACGGTGAACGGCCACTGCACCGCCGATGCCGGGTCGTTGGTGAATGTGTCCGCGGTGTGCGCGTACGACTCGGTCCCGACGGGGGCGGTCACCGCCACCGTGTAGTCCCCGCGCACCATCACCGTCCCGGTGACGGTGTCGGGGGTGGTGAACGACTGGGCGCGCACCGGGGTGCGGGTCGCCTCGACGGCGAACACCGGCTCCGGCGTCAACGGGATCAGCAACGGCAGTCCGGCGATCGACGCGACCGGGAGCATCACCGCGCCGGCGAGCATCCGGGATCGGGTGAGCGTGCGGCGCGGCGCGTGTCGAGGTGTCCGGGCGGCACGGGTGGGCCGACGGCGTCGATCGCGTCGCGTCTGGACGGGTGGGGAAGACAGGGCGGCTCTCGCCGCACGGCGCGTTCCGGTACCGGGAGTCGGGGTGGAGGGGGCGGGTTCGGGCATACAAGACTTTCCTGGATGAGGGGGACGATGAAGGTGCGCACGGTCGCCGTCACACGGTCCAACCGGGAGCCGCGGCCCGGAGTGCACGGCGAGAATCCGGGATCGGATCACCCATGGCGCTGCCGCAGACGGGTCGCGCTCGCCTGCGGGCCGCACATCGTGGACCGTCGGCGACATCACGCGCCGGCGGCGGCTCAGGCGGCGGGCGCGGGCGGGGTGCTGATCAGGTGCGGCTGATCGACAGCACGATCAGGGAGGGCCGCAGAAGAGGCGACCCGGACGTGAACGAGCTCGACCTGCCGGGGAGGGATCGCAGCCACGCCAGCAGCGACATCCACCCGTCCCGGGCCGGGAGCACCAGGATGAGCAGGGTCAGCAACGCGAGCAGACACGTCACGGCAGCGAAAGCATGAGACGTCCCGCAGACCGTCTCATCGCACGAGGGCGTCACCACCCCGCTGACCAGGACATCAGCGGCGGCATCGGGGGCCGCAACGACTGCGGAGGCGGACACGACAGTGCCCGCCTGGTCCTCTTCCAGACTCAGCGAATGCATCGCAAGCAGCCCCGCGATGATCGCGGTCACCGCGGCCAGGTAGAACCACAGGGCACGCCGGGACCCGAGTGCCCGCCGTCGCGCCACCACCTGGTTCACCGTCGACGCCCCTTCCTCGATCACGCCCAGCATACCCCGGGCGGGTAGCCATCCCCGAAGCGATACCCATCCTGGATACCCCGGATGGGTATATGCTGAGTGGTAGGGGGCACCCGCTCCCGTGCGTGGTGTTCTGACCGTGTCGCGGAGGCAAGGCACCGCTACCCTGGACGGGAAGGAGGTCGGTCGTGAACGTGATTCGCTCGCACGCGCGTCTGACCCCCGGGGTGCGACGGCTCCTGCTGGCCGCTCCGATCGCCCTGGCGATCATCACCGGGCTGCTGTCCATGCACGTCCTGACCGGTTCCCACCAGCCCGCCCTGGCATCAGAGACCAGCGCGATGAGCACGCACAGCCAGGTCGGCTCCGCACCAGCCGCCGCCGACGATACGCCGATGACCGCAGCTGCGGCGGAGGGCGCTGGAGGGCATTGCCAGGACGGGTGCGGCAGCCCTGCGGGGATGCCGGATCACTCGATGCTGATGATGGTGTGCGTGCTGGCGCTGCTGGCCGCGGTGATCGTCCTGCTCGCCCCGACGTCCCGTGCCCTTCTCACATACGCCGTAGCCCGCTCGCGCTCCCATACCCGGACTCTGCTGGTCGGATTGCCGCATCCCCGCCCGCCTTCACTGCTTGTCCTGTCCATCAGTCGCACCTGATTCCGCCTGAACCCCGGCGACCCTTGCCGGGGATGCTGCACCCTGCCCTCCCGGGCACTGAATCAGACCCTCACCGACTGAATAGACAAGGACACCCCTGATGCGTTTTCGTACTCTCACGCTGACCGCCGGCGCCCTGGCCACCGTGCTCGTGCTCGCCGGCTGCGCCCCCACCGACGGCACCATGCCCGGCATGGACCACGGACCCGGGGGGATGACCAGCACCGCCCCCTCCCAGTCCGCCGCCGCGTTCAACGCCGCGGACGAGATGTTCGTGACCATGATGATCCCGCACCACCAGCAGGCCATCGAGATGGCCGATCAGATCCTCGCGAAAGACGGCATCGACGAGCGAGTCGTCTCCCTCGCCGAGCAGATCAAGGCCGCACAGGACCCGGAGATCCAGACCATGAAGGGCTGGCTGGAGGAGTGGGGCGTCCCGTACGACGACTCCATGTCCGGGATGGACGGCATGGACATGGGCGGCGGGATGATGTCGGAGGACGACATGGCCGCTCTGGATGCCGCGACCGGGGTCGAGGCGACCCGCCTGTTCCTGAACGGCATGATCGCTCACCACCAGGGCGCCGTGACGATGGCGCAGTCGGTGCTCACCGACGGACAGAACCCGGACGTGGCCGCCCTCGCGCAGCAGATCATCGACGGGCAGACCGCCGAGATCACCACGATGCAGGACATCCTCGCCAGCCTCTGACCCGGTACCCCTCGGACGGGACCCGCGCTCCCGATGCCGGTCCCGTCCGAGGCCCCACCCTCGACCCCTGTGCGGTCACCGGTATCCGGCGTACCCGCACGGAAAGGACCTCCGTTCATGATCTCTCCCACCACCCGCAGACTGGCGATCACGGCCACCGTCACCGTCGCGCTGCTGCTCACGGGCTGCAGCACCACCCCTGCGGAGCCCGATGCCCCCGCGGGCACCGCGGCCGGGTTCGGGCATGTGCACGGCATCGTCGACGCCGGTGACAGCACCGTGCTGCTGGGCACCCACACCGGCCTGTACACGCTGGGCGAGGACGGCACCGTCACCGGCCCGGTCGGTGGCATCGACCTGGACGCGATGGGACTGACCGCTACCGGTGACACCCTCTACGCGTCCGGGCACCCCGGCCCGTCCACCCCGGCGGAGCTCGGCGCCCCCAACCTCGGCATCATCCGCAGCCTCGACGCCGGCGCCTCGTGGGAACCGGTCGCGTTCACCGGGGAAGAGGACTTCCACGTCCTCACCGTCACCGGCGACGGCACCCTGTACGGGATCGGATCCTCCCGGCTGCTGCTGCGCACCAGCAGCGACGGCGGGCAGAGTTGGGCGGACGGTGCCGAGCTGCCCGCCGTCGACCTGGCCGCCGCGACCGACGGCACCCTGTACGCCGCCACCCAGGACGGGCTGCAGCACAGCACCGACGGTGGCGCCACCTTCACCCCGGCGCCGGACGCGCCAGTGCTGTACCTGGTGGAGACCGACCCAACCGGTGGGGTGGTCGGAGTGGACACCGACGGGACGTTGCGACGCCTAGTCGGCACCGGCTGGGAGAACGTCGGCACCACCACGGGAACCGTCCAAGCCCTCGGGGTCACCGGGGACGGTGCGATCGTCCTGGTCGATGACCGCGGCGTGGTCTGGATCCGCGACACCACCGCCACCGTTCTCATCCCGGCGGCAACACCATGACCACCGTCATTCGCACCTGGCGCGACCCGAGCGGTCGCGGATCGGAAGGAGACCGACCATGACCCCCACACCGGCACCCCCCGCGTGGGCGCACCGCACCACTGATGCCACCGCCGAGCAGTTGGCGGCGGTGGATGCGTGGTGGCGGGCGGCGAACTATCTGAGCATCGGGCAGATCTACCTGCAGGGTAACCCGCTGCTGCGCCACCGCCTCAGCCGGGACGACATCAAGCCGCGGCTGCTGGGGCATTGGGGCACCACCCCGGGCCTGAACTTCCTCTACGCCCACCTGAACCGCGCCATCCGCGACCGCGACCTGAACACCCTGTACGTGACCGGGCCCGGGCACGGCGGACCCGGCATGGTCGCCAACGCCTACCTCGACGGCACCTACACCGAACGCTACCCGGGCATCGACCGCACCGAAGAGGGGCTGCGGGCGCTGTTCCGGCAGTTCTCCTTCCCGGGCGGGATCCCCTCGCACGCGTCCCCGGAAACGCCCGGGTCGATCAACGAGGGCGGGGAGCTGGGCTACTCCCTCGTGCACGCCTACGGGGCCGCGTTCGACAACCCCGACCTGCTGGTCGCCTGCGTGATCGGTGACGGGGAGGCGGAGACCGGGCCGCTGGCGACCGCGTGGCACGGCAACAAGTTCCTCAACCCCGCCCATGACGGGGTGGTGCTGCCGATCCTGCATCTGAACGGGTACAAGATCGCCAACCCGACCGTGCTGTCCCGCATCCCCGAGGAAGAGCTGGTCGCGCTGCTGCGCGGCTACGGCCATCACCCCCACGTCGTCACGGTCGGCTTCGATGGCGAGACCCCGCAGGAGTCCCACGCGACGTTCGCGGCGGTCCTGGATGCGGTGCTGGATGAGATCGCGGACATCAAGGCCGCCGCGGCGGCCGGGACGCTGGAGGGGCGGCCGGCGTGGCCGGCGATCGTGCTGCGCAGCCCGAAGGGGTGGACCTGCCCGAAGATCATCGACGGTCTGCCGGTGGAGGGCACCTGGCGGGCACACCAGGTGCCGCTCGCCGAGGTCCGCGACAATCCCGAGCACCTGCGGATCCTCGAGGACTGGCTGGCGTCCTACCGCCCGCACGAGCTGTTCGACGTGACCGGCGCCCCCCGCCCGGCCACGGTCGCGATCGCCCCGGACGGGGATCGGCGGATGAGCGCGAACCCGGCCGGCAACGGCGGACAACTCACCGTCCCGCTGCGGCTCCCGGACTTCCACAAGCACGCGCAGCCGGTCGACCCGGCCGAGCGGGGTGCGGGAACCGGGGAAGCGACCCGCGTGCTGGGCGAGTGGCTGGCGGGGGTGATCCGGGACAACCCGGACAACTTCCGCATCTTCGGCCCGGACGAGACCGCCTCCAACCGGCTCGCCCCACCCGTCTACCAGGCCACCGGCAAGCAGTGGAACGCGGCCGTGGAGCCCGTCGACGAGCACCTGGCCCCGACTGGGCGGGTGATGGAGGTGCTCAGCGAGCACCAGTGCCAGGGCTGGCTCGAGGGCTACGTCCTTACCGGCCGGCATGGGCTGTTCAACTGCTACGAGGCGTTCACCCACATCGTCGACTCGATGTTCAACCAGCACGCCAAATGGCTCGAAGCGGCCCGGGAGGTGTCGTGGCGGGACCCGATCCCAAGCTTCAACTACCTGCTCTCCAGCCACGTCTGGCGGCAGGACCACAACGGGTTCTCTCACCAGGACCCCGGGTTCATCGACCTCGCCCTGAACAAGAGCCCCGACATCGTCCGCGTCTACCTGCCGTTCGACGCGAACACGCTGCTGTCCACCTACGACCACTGCCTGCGCTCGGCCGGGTACATCAACGTCGTCGTCGCCGGGAAGCAGCCCGCCCCGCAGTGGCTGACGATGGACGAGGCGATCGAGCACTGCACCCGCGGGCTCGGGATCCTGCCGTGGGCGGGCACCGAAACCGAAGGCACCGAGCCGGACGTGGTGCTCGCCGCCGCCGGCGACGTCCCCACCCTCGAGACCCTCGCCGCGGCGGCGCTGCTGCGCGAGCACATCCCCGACCTGAGAGTGCGGGTGGTGAACGTGGTCGACCTGACCCGGCTGCAATCCGAGGACCAGCACCCGCACGGTCTCCCGGACCGGGAGTTCGACGCGATCTTCACTCCCGACAAGCCAGTCGTCTTCGCCTACCACGGCTACCCGTGGCTGATCCACCGGCTCACCTACAAGCGTGCCGGGCACCAGAACCTGCACGTGCACGGGTTCCAGGAGCGCGGCACCACCACGACCCCGTTCGACATGGTCATGCTCAACGACCTCGACCGTTACCAGCTCGCCATCGACGTCCTCGACCACGTCCCTGGCCTGGCCGCCCGCCAAGCCGGGCTGCGTCAGGAGCTGCAGGACGCCCGCCTGCGCGCCCGCGCCCACACCCGTCAGCACGGCACCGACATCCCCGCCGTCGCCGACTGGGAATGGCCTCACCCCGACACTGATACACCCGCCACCGACCCCGTCATCGGGAAGGAACTGTGATGAACGACACCAAAACCGTGACCCTTCAAGTCAGCGGTATGCTCCGCGCGACCTCCAAGAACGTCACCGAAGCCCACCTGAGCCGCCAACCCGGGGTGATCGCCGTGGACGCGAACCCGGTCTCGCAGACCGCGACCGTCACCTACGACCCCGACACCACCTCGGTCGCGCACCTGCAGCAGTGGGTCATCGACTGCGGGTATCACTGCGCCGGCCAGTCCGTCCCCGACCATATCTGCGACCCCGCGCACGACCCGCACGACGAGGGTGCGCACGACCACAGCGCCCACCACGGCCCCGCAGCTGAGGGCGCACAAGAACCGCACGCGAGTCACGACGCGCACGAGGGCCACACGGATGCCACGGGTCACGCCAGCCACGCGGGCCATAAGGGTCCTGCGGGCTATCACGACGACCCCGTCCACGATCACGCCGCTGGCCACGACCACACGCACGCCCCGTCGGCGACGGCGGATGACGGTGAGCATGCCGGTCACCACGTCGAGCACGCCGGTCACACCGCGGCCGCGGGTGGGCACGATCAGGGTGCAGCGTCGGGTCACAGTGCGCAGGAGATGATGGGCCACGGTGGGCATCACGGCGGGATGTCGATGGACGCGATGATCCGCGACATGCGCAACCGGTTCCTGGTCGCGCTGATCCTGTCGATCCCGATCACCCTGTGGTCTCCGATCGGGCGGGAGGTGATCGGATTCGAGGTGCCGGCACCGTTCGGGCTGCGCGATGACGTGTTCATGCTGATCCTGTCCCTGCCGGTGATCTTCTACTCGGCGTGGATCTTCTTCGACGGCGCCTACCGGGCGCTGCGCGCGAAGACCCTCGACATGATGGTGCTCGTCGCGGTCGGTGTCGGCGCTGGCTGGCTGTACTCCCTCGCGGTCACCCTCACCGGCGGCGGTGAAGTGTTCTACGAAGCCGCCACGGTGCTTGCCACATTCGTGCTGCTGGGGCATTGGGTGGAGATGCGCGCCCGCGGCGGCGCGAACGACGCCATCCGCACCCTCCTGGAGCTCGCACCCTCGCAGGCGGTCGTGATCCGTGACGGGCAGGAGGTCGAGATCCCCACCAGCGAGGTCGTCCCGGGGGATCTGATGCTGGTGCGGCCGGGGGCCAAGATCCCCACCGACGGTGTCGTGGAATCCGGAGAGTCCGAGGTGGACGAGTCGATGGTCACCGGCGAGTCCATGCCGGTGGACAAAGCGCCCGGGTCGGAGGTGATCGGAGCGACCGTGAACACCGTCGGCACCCTCCGCGTCACAGCCACCAAAGTCGGCTCGGACACGGCGTTGGCGCAGATCGTGAAGCTCGTGCAGGAGGCGCAGAACTCCAAAGCCCCCGGGCAGCGCCTCGCCGACCGGGCAGCGTTCTGGCTCGTCCTGGTCGCCCTGATCGGCGGCACCCTCACCTTCCTGGTGTGGCTTTTCGCCGGCGCTGCAATCCCGATGGCGATCCTGTTCGCTATCACCGTCGTCGTCATCACCTGCCCCGACGCGCTCGGCCTCGCCACCCCGACGGCGATCATGGTCGGCACCGGGCTCGGCGCGAAACGGGGCGTGTTGTTCAAGAACGCCTCCGGGATCGAAACCGCCGCCCACATCGACACGGTCGTGTTCGACAAGACCGGCACCCTCACCAAGGGGGAGCCGGAGGTCACCGACTACATCCCCGTCGGCGGCGACGAGCTCGAGACTCTCTCCCTCGCGGTCGCGTTGGAGCGGGAATCCGAGCATCCTCTGGCGAAAGCGATCGTGAATTACGCCGACGCCCGCGACATCCCCCGTCGCACCGCGACCGCGTTCCGAAACGTCACCGGGCAGGGCGCGATCGCCACCGTCGACGGTCGACAGGTCGTCCTCGGCAACCCGCGCCTTCTCACCGGGGAGGGGATCGACATCAGCGGGGTGCAGGCCGCTCAGCAGGACCTGGCTGGGTCCGGCCGCACCGCGATCCTGTTCGCCGTGGACGGGCAAGTCGCCGGGATCATCGGTCTCGCCGACGCACCCCGGGACACCGCAAAGACCGCGATCGACGCTCTCCACGAGCAGGGCGTCGAGGTCGCAATGCTCACCGGGGACAACAAGCCCACCGCCGACCGGATCGCCGCTCTCCTCGGCATCGACACCGTGATCGCGGATGTGCTCCCCGAGGACAAGTCCGCGAAGGTCGCCGAGCTGCAGAAGACGGGCAAGAAGGTCGCGATGGTCGGCGACGGCGTCAACGACGCCCCCGCCCTCGCCCAGGCCGACCTCGGCATCGCGATCGGCGCCGGCACCGACGTCGCCATCGAGACCGCCGACGTGGTCCTGATGCGCTCGGACCCGCTCGATGTTGCGATCGCACTCAAGATCGGCAAGGGCACACTGCGAAAGATGCGGCAGAACCTGGGCTGGGCCATCGGATACAACGCCGCCGCCCTCCCCATCGCCGCTGGCGTGTTCTATCCGGCGTTCGGGATCATGCTGTCCCCGGAGATCGCCGCCCTGTCGATGTCCGGTTCCTCCGTGATCGTCGCCGTCAACGCCCTCCTCCTCAAGCGGCTCCGCCTGCCCGCCCAGGCGCCCGCTGCGACGACCATGCAGAAGGAGCCCGAACATGCCTGACCGTCCGCTCTCTCCCACACCGTCCTCCCCGATGCTGCTGACCCGACGAGGTGTGCTCGGACTCGGACTGGGCGCCGTCGCGGCAGCCGTGCTCGCCTCCTGCACCCCCGCGCCGCAATGGGTGACACCCACCGGCGCAGCGGTGTCCGGCACGGAGAAGAACCGCGGCGGCACCGGCCGAGTCACCACCGTCGACCTCACCGCCGCCCCCACCACGCTCGACCTGGCCGGTACCGCCGCCGCCACCTGGGCGTTCGGAGGTATCCCCGCCCCGGTAATCCGGCTCACCGCAGGCGACACGCTGAAAGCGACCGTCCGCAACCAGCTCGACGCGGACACCTCCGTGCACTGGCACGGACTCGCCCTCCGCAACGACATGGATGGGGTCCCTCCGGTAACCCAAGCCCCCATCGCCCCGGGCGGACAGTTCGCATACGAGTTCGTCACCCCGCATCCGGGCACCTACTGGTTCCACCCCCACGTCGGCCCGCAACTGGACCACGGCCTCTACGGTGCGCTCATCATCGACGACCCGGACGAGAAGGTGACGTGGGACGACGAGTGGGTGCTGATCCTCGACGACTGGCTCGACGGCGTCACCGCCACCCCGGACCAGGTCCTCACCGACCTCTCGAAGGGCATGGGAGACATGGGCGGGATGGGCGACATGTTCATGCGGATGGGGAACCTGCTGATGGGCGCCACCTCCGACCTGCTCGGCGGCGACGCCGGCGACGTCTACTACCCGCACTACCTCATCAACGGCAAACCCAAAGCCGACCCCGCCCAATTCACCGGCACTCCTGGTGCCCGGGTGCGGATCCGTGTCATCAACGCCGGCAGCGACACCGCGTTCCGGTTCGCGATCGGCGGCCACACCCTGACGATCACCCACACCGACGGGTTCCCGGTGGATCCTGTCGAGGTCGACAGTGTCCTGATCGGGATGGGCGAACGCTACGACCTGCAGGTCACCCTGGACGATGGGGTGTTCCCTGTCGTCGCCGACGCGGAAGGCAAGCAGGATCGCGCGTTCGCGCTCGTTCGCACCGCCGCTGGCACGGCTCCGGCCAGCGACGTCCCCGTCGCCGAGCTCGGCACCGGCAGGGTCGGCACCGCTGCCGGACTGAGCGCGACCGCCTCCGTCACCCTGCACCAGGCATCCCCCGACCGGGTCGTGCACCTCGCGCTGACCGGGGGGATGGAGGCGTACGACTGGGGGATCAATGGGCGCCGGTTCGACATGAACGACCCGTTGCGGGACGCGCACGCGGTCAGTATGGGGGAGCGGGTGCAGTTGCGGATCCGCAATGACACCGAGATGTGGCATCCGTTCCACCTGCACGGCCACACCTACCAGCACGCGAACGGCGGCCCCCGGAAGGACACCTCCATCATCCTCCCGGGCCAGACCCTGACAGTCGACTTCGACGCCGACAACCCCGGCCAGTGGGTCGCGCACTGCCACAACATCTACCACGCCGAGACCGGCATGACCACGGTGCTCGGATACCAGTCATGAACCGCGCGTTCATCCCCAGCACGGGAGGATGATCGCGCGGGCGATCGGACGGCGGCGGCGGACGTCAAGTCTAAGTGGACTTCCTACTCTTATGTAGGGATCTGCCATTTCGCGCGGAATCCTGCTGACGAAACTGCTGCCAATTAGCGTGGAATCCCCGAGTTCTCCGCCACCTTGACCGGGAACCTACACCCCTTATAGGTTCTCGGCGAAGATGGCGGATTCTTAGATGAAGTGGCGGACAAGTGGCGGATCCGAAAGATTGGTGAGAACGATGCGTGTAAGTGCCGTGTCGGTTCCTATCCGAAATGACAGATTCCGCGGGTAGTTGGCATGCACCTAGCAGTCCTGCCATTGGCTGGGGGTGAAGGGTTACTCGCTCACTCGATTAGGGGCGAACCGGCTACATTCGACAGGCTTGTGCTCGTGTGCACAGCTGTGGAGTGGTGGGAGCGGCATCAGGTAGTGCTCTACCTCGCAGCGATCGCCGTGGGTGCGGTGGTCGGTCTACTCGTGCCGGCGGTGGCGGATCCGCTCGAGTCGGCGATCAATCCCGTGCTCGGGTTGTTGCTGTACGCGACGTTCCTGGGGGTGCCGTTCACGGCGATCGGCCGGGCCTTCACGGATTGGCGGTTCCTGGGCGTCGTGCTCGTCCTGAACTTCGTCGTCGTGCCGGTGGTCGTGTTCGGGTTGAGTCGCGCCGTGGCGGCTGATCAGGCGGTGCTCGTTGGGGTGTTGTTCGTGCTGCTGACGCCGTGTGTGGATTACGTGATTGTGTTCACTGGCCTGGCTGGCGGTGCACGTGCGCGGCTGCTTGCTGCCACGCCCCTGCTGATGCTTCTGCAGATCGTGTTGCTGCCGGTGTACCTGTGGCTGATGGCCGGCGCCGAGGTGGTGGGTGCGTTCGACCCGCATCCGTTCGTGGAGGCATTTCTGTTGTTGATCGTGCTGCCGCTCGTTCTCGCCGCCGCCACGCAGCTGCTGGCGAAACGGTTCCGTGCCCGCCGCGCGATCGAGGGCGTGGTGCTGGCGGCAATGGTGCCGCTGATGATGCTGACTCTCGCCGTGGTGATCGGCTCGCAGGTCTTCGGCGTGAGCAGCGCTCTCGGCCAGCTGCTAATCGCGGTTCCCGTGTTCGTCGTGTTCTTCCTAATCGTGGCACCACTCGGTGCGCTCCTCGGGAGCGCGGCACGCTTGGATGTTCCCAGCCGCCGGGCGGCCACGTTCAGCGGGGTCACCCGCAACTCGCTGGTCGTGCTCCCGCTCGCTCTCGCGCTGCCGGCATCTTTCGCTCTGACGCCGTTGGTTGTAGTGACTCAGACCTTGGTGGAGCTCGTCGCAATGGTGGTCATGGTCGCCGGGGTACCGCGACTCATCCGCCCTCGCATTAGTACAGCGGAGAATGTATAGTCAGCCTGTGCTGACTCTTACTTCTCGCCTCGATGTGATGAACCGGCTGGGTCGGGCGATGGCCGACCCGACCCGTTCCCGGATCCTCCTCACACTGCTGGACGCTCCCGGCTACCCGGCTGAGCTGGCACGAGATCTCGAGCTGACCCGCACGAACGTCTCGAATCATCTGACGTGCCTGCGGGGCTGCGGGTTGATCGTCGCCACACCGGAAGGTCGGCGCACCCGGTATGAGATCGCCGACCCGCATCTGACCCAGGGGTTGCGACAGCTGCTCGAGGCGGTCGTCGCCGTCGACGAGGGCGCCCCGTGCATGGACGATCAGTGCGAGTGCTGCGCATGAGCCTCATCGACCGTGACCTGCTGCCGGTGGCCTGCACGCTGACGCCCGGCGCTGGTGCTGCACAGCTAGCCGCGTGGCAGGAATTCAACGACGACTACCTCCTCGACATCGACAGGACGGCCGCCCAGATCACCGTCCACTACCCAAAGATCGACGACGCGACCGCCCGGCTGACGGAGCTGGTCCGCACCGAGCAGTCCTGCTGCGCGTTCGCGACTTGGGCGATCGACACGACCCACCCCGACCTGCCCCTTTCCGTTACCGGCACCGATGACGCACTGGCCGCGCTCACGTTCCTAGAGCAGACGCCCGCCCCCGCAACGAAGGAGAGCGTGCAGTGAGCGAAGAGTGTTGCGGCCCCAACGAGCCGCGCAAGCCCGGTACGGTCCGGCGCATCGAACTGTCCCGGCCGCTCTCGACCGGTGACGCCTGCTGCGCCGCGGAACCCTCCTCCAAGACCGCGGCGCCAAGCGCGGTGCACGATGCGGGCGATGCCTGCTGCGGCCCCGACCTCGCCACCACCCCCACCGAGGCGGACGAGGAGCCGGAGGTCCGCCCGCCCTGGTGGCGCGACTTCGCGTTGCTTCCCTCCGCGCTGTCCGGGCTGTTCCTCCTCGCCGGATACACGTTCGAGTGGACTGGTCTGCACATCCCGGCGCTGGTGCTGCAGTGGGCGGCGCTGCTCGCCGGCGCCTACACCTTCGTCCCCGGCGCGATCCGCCGCCTCATCCGCGGTCGCCTCGGGGTCGGGCTGCTGATGACCATCGCCGCGATCGGCGCGGTCCTGCTCGGCCACGTTGGCGAGGCCGCGACCCTGGCGTTCCTGTTCTCCCTGGCCGAGGCGCTTGAAGACCGGGCGATGGACCGCGCCAAGGAAGGCTTGCGCGCCCTTCTGTCCCTCATCCCCGACACTGTCCGCGTCTCCCGCCTAACCAGCGACGTCACGATCCCCGCCGCGGACGTGCGTGAGCTGGACATCCTCGTCATCGGTGCCGGCGATCGCATCGCCACAGACGGCGTGGTCGTGGAGGGTAGGTCGAGCCTGGACACGTCGGCGATCACGGGCGAGTCGATCCCGGTCGAGGTCGGCCCCGGCGATCCGGTCGCCGCCGGTTCGGTCAACGGGGCGGCGACGTTGCGGATCGAGGCAACTGCGGACGGCCGCGACAACTCCCTCACCCAGATCGTCGCCCTCGTGGAGCAGGCCCACGCCCGCAAGGGCAACCGGGCACGCCTCGCCGACCGGATCGCGAAGCCGCTCGTTCCCGTCGTCCTGATCGCCGCTGCCGTGGTCGCCCTGTTCGGGCTGCTGGTCGGCGACCCGTGGACCTGGATCGAACGCGCCCTCGTCGTCCTGGTTGCGGCATCCCCGTGCGCGCTGGCCATCGCGGTGCCCGTGACGGTGATCAGCGCGATCGGAGCGGCGTCAAAGTTCGGCGTCGTCATCAAGTCAGGTGAAGCGTTCGAGCAGCTCGGCACGATCCGCGCCGTCGCCCTCGACAAGACCGGCACCCTCACCCGCAACGAGCCCACCGTCGTCGACGTCCAGCCCGCACCCGGTATCACCCGCGACGACCTACTCGCCTGGGCCGCCGCCGTGGAGGCCACCAGCACCCACCCCCTCGCCGCGGCCATCATCGCGGCCGCACCCGTCGCCAGCCCCGCAACGGAGGTGGTCGAGGAGGCCGGGCATGGCATCACCGGGACCGTCGACGGCCGGGCGATCCGGGTCGGCAATGTCCGCTGGCTCCATCCCGCCGGCCAGCAGTTGAACGCGGAGGCGATTGCCGCGCAGGGCATGACCGTCGTCGTGGTCGAGGCGGACGGGCAGATCGCCGGCCTGATCGGCGTGCGGGACGAGCTGCGCCCGGAGTCGGCCGAGACGGTCCGGATGCTGCAGTCGCAGGGCATTGAGACCATCATGCTCACCGGCGACAACACCCGCACCGCCCACGCCATCGCCGCCGAGGCGGGCGTAACCGACGTTCGCGCCGAGCAGCTGCCCGCCGACAAGGCCGCCGCGATTGAGGCGCTCGTCACGCAGCAACCGACCGCGATGGTCGGCGACGGCATCAACGACGCCCCGGCACTGGCGACGGCGACGGTCGGGATCGCGATGGGTGTGAAAGGCTCCGCGGCGGCGATCGAGTCCGCCGACGTCGCCTTCATCGGCCACGACCTCCGCCTCATCCCCGGCGCCCTCGCCCACGCCCGCCGCGGCCGACGCATCATGACCGCCAACATCGGTCTGGCTCTGGCGATCATCGTCGCGCTGTTCCCGCTCGCCCTGTTCGGCATCCTCGGGCTCGCCGGCGTCGTGCTGGTGCATGAGATCGCCGAGGTCGTCGTCATCCTCAATGGCGTCCGCGCCGCCCGTCGCCCCGCTGCGCTACGGCAACTCGCCACGGTGCCCGCTCGCCAGCCCGAACCCGCCCACGCCTGACCACCGACCCCTCGCCCCGCGGTGGCAGAACACCGCCCGACTTGGAACCGGCCCTTGTGAAGACCCCCATCAAAGCCACCTTCGCCACCGTTGCCGTCGTCATCGTCCTGGTTGACCGGCTAGCCGCGCCGGACCCGGCCGGCGCTGCCGGCGCTCCCGTGCTCGGGTGAACCGGGCTCCGAATGGGTTTAGGTGCGCACGGTAGGCTATTGGCGATGGTCTCTTCGGCCCGGACTCCGCAATCCGTGACGCTGAATGAGCAGTTGTTGATAATGAGGCTCATTACCAGCGTCGGTTTGGCGTTGCTGCTGATGCTGGGTCTGGCAGCGACGGGTCACACAGAGGCGGACGGTTCGACTCCTGTCCCGCTGGTGATTTCTGGGTTGATGGACCCGCATGTCGAGCCCGTGGCAGACGCCCCGGCCGAGCATGAGGCGGTCGCCGGTGCCGTCGCTTCTGGGCCGGACGCGTTGGTGGGCGCTGCGCTGTGCATACTCGGCGTGTTGTGCGGGCTGACGTTCATGGTGGTGCTGCGAGGACTGTGGCGTCGGCGGATACCTCCGGTGCTCGGTGACGGACCACGAATGCCTTCGCTGCTTCCGGCGCCGGCCGCCCGTGCTCACCCGATCGTCTTCTCGCTGACTCAGTTGGGCCTTTCCCGAACCTGACATCTGGCACGCCGCCCTTCCGGGTGGCGCTTCGTCCCGGGCTGCGTGCCCGGGTTCTGTCCTGTGCCGTGTCTTGGTTTGGAGTACCCGATGAAAACCCCTGTGAAGGCGACACTCGTCACCATAGCCGTAGTGGTGGTGATGGTGGTCGCCGCGTTGATCTACGTCCTTGTCAATCAGAGCCAGACAGCTCCACCTTCATCGGGGGGCGGTGACGCATCCCCGCAGGTGGTGCGAGAGAGCTCGCATGTCCTCGACGACGGCGGGGAGGGCGCTGTCACCCTGGTCGAGTTCCTCGACTTCGAGTGCGAGGCGTGTGGCGCGTTCTTCCCGATCGTGGAGGATCTGCGGGAGCAGTTCGCGGGGGAGATCACATATGTGGTCCGCTACTTCCCGCTGCCGGGCCATTTCAACTCCAAGAACGCGGCGGTCGCAGCGGAAGCGGCCGCGCAACAGGACCGGTTCGAGGACATGTATGTCCGGCTGTTCGAGACGCAAGCGGAGTGGGGAGAGGCGCAGGAATCTCGCGCCGACCTGTTCCGCGGCTTCGCGGAGGAGATCGGTCTGGACATGGCCGCCTATGACGCCGCCGTGGCGGACCCGGCCACGACGGAGCGGGTGGAGCTGGACTTCGAGGAGGGCCAGGCGCTCGGCGTGAGCAGCACACCGACGTTCTTCCTCGACGGTGAGCTGCTCGAGCTGCAGGAGTGGGACGACCTCGAGAACGCCATCCAGGCTGCGGTGAACGGTGGCCAGTGATGAGGGCGGGTTTGACGCATCGGCGGGCGATCATCGTCGGCGCCGGGCAGTCCGGGCTCGCGGTTGCCGCGGCTCTGAGCGCGGAAGGGCTGCGGCCGCAGCACGAGTTCGTGGTGATCGACGCCGCCAGCACGGGGCAGCGTTCCTGGTCCTCACGGTGGCATTCGATGGAGCTTCTCAGCGACGCCCGGCATAGCGCGCTGTCTCCGCGGCGGCTGCTGGGGGACCAGCGCCGGCATCCGCGAGTGGACGAGATGGCGGACTACCTCACCTTCGTGGAAGCCGGGCTGGGCGTGGAGACGGTCTGGGGCATCCAGGCGACCGGGGTGGAGCACCGCGGGAATGGTTCGACTTTGCTGCTGTCGACGACGGCAGGGGAGGTGCAGACCCGCAACGTGATCTGCGCGACGGGCGCGGCCGCGCACCCGCGGATTCCGGAATGGGCACCCCGATTGACGGTGCCCGGGGTAGTGCTGCACAGCAGCGAGTACCTGTACCCGAAGCAGATCCCCGTCGGCGACCTCCTCATCGTGGGCGGCGGGAACAGCGGCGTGCAGCTGGCCCGCGAACTGTCCGCGTCGCACACCGTGACGCTGTCCGTGCGAACCCGGCGGCAGCATCGCCCCGCGATGAGCTATCCCGCCGCGGCGGGGGAGAGGGTGCCGCTGTTCTCGCGGGAGCGTCGACCCGAGCCGATCTTCGGCGACAGCTATGAGCAGCTGCGCCGCGTCGGGGTCACGATCGCAGCTGCGGTGCAGGACGCGGCCGGCGCCGGGGTGACCTTCGCCGATGGCACGCAGGCATCCCCCCGCTCGGTGATCCTCGCCACCGGCTACACCCCTGGCGACGACTGGCTCCCGGAACCGGCCCGCGTCGACCGGCCGCGGCGCACCCTGACCGGCCTGCCCGGGCTGTTCGTGGCGGGGATGCCGCAGTACGGCGGCCGCGGCTCCGACACCCTCGCCGGGGTCTGGAAAGACGCGACGACGATCGCCCAGCACATCATCAACCGGCCCTGAAAGGACCACCGCCTTGACCACCGTCACCGACCACGAACACCCGCACCGATCCGGCTCACGGAGACGCATCCTCCTCCTGTCCACTCTGACGACGCTGCTGCTGGCCGCCGGGCTCCTGTTCGCCACCGCGGCGCCCGCAGCCGCGCACGATGAGATCGTCTCCTCCTCCCCGGAAGCCGGATCCACGGTCAGCGTGGTCCCGGAGGAGATTTCGCTGACGTTCAGCGGCGAGATCCTCACCGATTTCAGCGCCGTGATCATTGAGGTGGTCGCCCCGGACGGGCAGAACATCGCATCGGGGGATCCGGTCATCGACGGGACCACGGTCACCCAGGCGGTGACGCCTGGTCAGGCGGGCGTGCACACGGTGCGGTGGCGGGTCGTGTCCAGCGACGGGCACCCGATCAGCAACGAGTACCAGTACACTGTCGAAGCGGTCACCGTCCCCACCAGCGCCCCTACCCCCGAAGCGACCGAGGAGCAGACACCCGACCCGTCTCCCACATCTGCCGCCAATACGTCCGGAGAGGTTCACAACGGGCCATCCGGAGGTGGGGAACTCCTCCCCGTCCTTGCGGTCCTGAGTGGCGTAATCGTGCTGGGCGGCGCGCTGGTGGTCGTGCTCATGGTGGCCAGAGAGCGTCGTCGCCGCGACCGAGCAGCCGCGGCCGCGGCCGCCGCGGATGGTGGAACCGCCGACGACCAGCAACAGAAGGAGAACCCCTCATGAAATGTCCGGTCGACGGGACCGCCCTGCTGATCACGGAACGCTCCGGGGTCGAGATCGACTACTGCCCGCAGTGCCGGGGCGTCTGGCTGGACCGTGGCGAGCTCGACAAGATCATCGACCGCGCCGCCGACCTTGCCGGCGGCGGCCGGCAAACCAGCACCGCCCCCTATCCGCGCGAGGGCGACCACCGTTCTGACCGCGACAGGGATCATCACGGTCGCTCCGGGCGTCGGCGGAAGGAAGGGTTCCTCGGTGACCTCTTCGACTTCTGACACCAAAAACCTCTTCCTGATAGCCGGTCTGATGACCGGGTTATCAGCGGCCCTCGCGAACGCAGGAGGAGCCGCTGATGGTTCGTGAGCAGACCCGGCGGTTCGCGGTCGCGTGCCTGGCCGCCGCTGTGGTGGTCCTGGTCGACCAGGCGACGAAGGCGGCCGCACTGGGAGGGTTGAGTCAGGAGGAGCGGATCCCGCTGCTGGGGGATCTGCTCGGGCTGCAGCTCGCGTTCAACCCCGGCGCGATCCTCTCCCTCGGAGCCGGGGTCACCGGGCTGCTCACTCTCCTCGGGGTCGGTGCCGTGGTGCTGCTGGTCGTCGCCGCCGCGCGGGCGCGGACCGGATGGTGGGCGATGGGGATCGGCCTGATCCTCGGGGGCGCGATCGGGAACCTGATCGACCGGCTGTTCTCCCCCCCTGGGTTCGGGGTCGGGCACGTCACCGACTTCCTCGCCTACGGGAACCTGTTCATCGGCAACCTCGCCGACGTCGCCCTCGGTGCCGGCGTCATCGTCCTCGGCCTGAGCCTGTGGACCCGACACCGCCGCTCCCGCGTCAGCGCGGACAGCGCGGCGCCTGCGACGGGCTCCGTGGTGAGCGGGTCATGATGGCGAAGCAGCGGACCCCGTCCGTATACCAGCGCAACGCGTTCGCGCCGGGGCTGCTCGCGGCGGCGGTGTTGTTCCTCGCGCCGGTACTGATGGGCGGGGACTGGTTCACCGTTGTGCTGTTCGTCGCCGCGATCTTCGCGGTCATCGTGGGGTGGTTCGCGATCCAGGCGCGGCAGTGGTGGTGGTTGCCTGTGTTCGTCGTGATCGCCGTGATTTGGAACCCGGTGTTCCCGTTCCCGTTCACCGGCCCGGTGTGGACTGCGGCGCAGCCGGTCGCCGCGGTCGTGTTCCTGGTCGCCGGCGCCCTGATCAAGGTCAAGCGCGCATGATCCGCCGCCCCGTCCTTGCCGCCATGACGCTGGTCGCGGCGCTGCTGCTGGCCGGGTGCACGTCCAGCGACTCGCTCGCGCAGCAGTACCGGGACGGAAGCGAGAAGGGCTACATCGCCGGTGACTTCCAGATCGTCGAGATCCCGGATGCCGACCGCGGGGAGCCGGTGGTGTTCGAGGGCGTCACCGAGACCGGGGAGACGGTGTCCAGTGACGACTACCGCGGCGGGGTGCTGGTGGTGAACTTCTGGTACGCCGCGTGCGGGCCGTGCATCGTCGAAGCCCCGATGCTCGAGGAGGTCTGGCAGGAGTATCAGGACCAGAGCGTCGCGTTCCTCGGGGTGAACACCTACGACCAGCCAGCCACCGCACTGTCGTTCGCCCGTGACAACAACGTCACCTACCCGAGCGTGATCGACGTGAACGACGGACGGGTCAAGCTCGCGTTCGCGCAGGTCACTCCGATCCAGGCCACCCCCACCACCTTGGTCATCGACCAGGAGGGGCGGGTCGCGGCGCGGATCATCGGGCAGTTGGCCAGCGCGTCGATCCTGTCCACCCTGGTCGCCGACACCCTCGCCGAGGACAGCTCATGAATCCGGGAGCGGTGATCGTCGACGGCGCCCTGTGGGTCGCGATCCCGGTCGCGATCCTCGCCGGGCTGGTGTCGTTCGTGTCCCCGTGCGTGCTGCCGCTGGTGCCTGGCTACCTCGGCTACCTCGGCAGCACCACCACGACGACCGCGGCCCCCACGCTGGACGGGGGGCGCACGGTGACGGCGGAGCGCGCGCGGCTGCTGCTGGGCGTGACATTGTTCATCGCCGGGTTCACCGTGGTGTTCGTCGCCGTCACGATCCTCGGCGGCACCTTCGGGTACCTGCTGCTGCAATACGCCAATGTGCTCACTCGCGTCTTCGGGGTCGTCATCATCGCCCTCGGCCTGGTGTTCCTCGGCTTCTTCGGCATCGCCCAGCGCACCCTCCGCCCTCGCGCCCAGGGTAGGACCGGGCTGATCGGGGCGCCGCTTCTCGGGTTCGCGCTCGGCGTCGGCTGGACCCCCTGTATCGGCCCGACGCTCGCAGCGATCATCTCCATGTCGTGGAACCTCGGTGACCCCGCCCGCGCGGGCCTGCTCGGGCTCGCGTACTCGCTGGGCCTGGGCATCCCGTTCCTGATCCTCGCGGCCGGATGGGGGTGGGCGTCCCGATCGGTGACGTTCCTGCGCCGCCACATCCGCGCCCTGAACATCATCGGCGGGGCCATGCTCATCGCCCTCGGCCTGCTGATGGTGACCGGGCTGTGGACGGCACTGATGTCGCAGCTGCAACAGGTGGTGATCAATGTCCCCCTCCCGCTCTGACACCGGCATCGACGTCACCGCCGACCCGCTACGCCCCGGCGACCACGCCGACAGCGAATCCGCGACGGAGATCACCCAGCCGGCGCTGGGCATCACCGGGTGGTTGCGGTGGGCATGGCGGCAGCTGACCAGCATGCGCACCGCATTGGTCCTGCTGCTGTTCCTCGCGATCGCCGCCGTCCCCGGGTCCCTGTTCCCGCAGCGCAGCGCCGACCCCAACGGTGTCATCCAGTGGGAGCGGGACAACCCTGACGTGTTCCCCCTCGCCGATGCGGTCGGCCTGTTCGACGTGTACCTGTCGCCGTGGTTCTCCGCGATCTATCTGCTGCTGTTCACCTCCCTGATCGGCTGCGTGATCCCGCGCGCCAAGCACCACTACAAGGCGCTCCGCTCCCGCCCCCCTCGCACCCCGGCCCGGCTGTCGCGGCTCTCGGAGTACCGGGAACTGACCTTGCCGAGAGAGGAAGGGAGGACCGACCCGGCCGCGCACGCGATCGACGTCGCGGCAGAGCAGCTGCGCAAGGCCGGATACCGGGTGGAGCGATACGACGCCCGCGGAGCCGCGTCGGTGTCGGCCGAGCGCGGCTACCTGCGCGAGACCGGCAACCTGATCTTCCACGTCGCCCTCGTCGGCGTGCTGGTCTCGGTCGCGATCGGCGGGTCGTTCGCGTATACCGGGCAGCGGGTGGTGGTGGAGGGCACCACGTTCGTGAACGCGCTCAGCGACTACTCCTCGTTCAACCCCGGCCGTTTCGTCGACGGCACGGGCCTTGCCCCCTACTCGCTCACCCTCGACGACTTCCAGGTCTCCTACCGGCTGCCCGGCACCCCCGGCGCAGGCCAGGCCGGAGACTTCTCCGCCGACATCACCATCCGCCAACCCGGGCAGGACGATCGGGCGCAGAGCGTGATCGTGAACTACCCGATCACCGTCGACGGCGATCGCATCTACCTGCTCGGCAACGGCTACGCCCCCACCCTCACGATCCGCGACGCCGCCGGCGAGGTGGTGTACAGCGAGTCGCAGCCGTTCCTGCCGCAGGACTCCAACATGACCTCGCTGGGCATCATCAAGATCCCGGACGGGCTGCCCGAACAGGTCGGGCTGGTCGGGTTCTTCTACCCCACCCAGGGGGTGTTGCCCTCCGGCGCGTTCACCTCCGTCTACCCGGACGTGGTCAATCCGGTGCTGACTCTCAACGTGTTCAGCGGGGATCTCGGCATCGACGACGGCACTCCGAGGTCGGTGTACACGCTCGAGGTCGACGGGCTCACCCAGCACACCGGCGGCGACACCGCCGCCGACTCCCTTGAGCTCACCCCCGGCGCCACCGTCGACCTGCCGAACGGGTGGGGCACGATCACCTGGGAGGAGGTCACGGCGGAGGAGCCGGTGAAGCGGTTCGCGTCGCTGCAGATCCAACGCGACCCCAGCAGCGGCTGGGTGCTCGCGTTCTCCGTGCTCGCCACCCTCGGCCTGTTCGCCGGCCTGTTCGTGCCCCGCCGCCGGCTCTGGGTGAAAGCCCGCACCACCCCGGATGGTGTGCACGTCGAGTACGCGGGACTGGCCCGCGGCGAAGACCCCGCTTTGGCGCGCGCCGTCGACGAGTTCGCGACCCGCCACGCGCACGCCCTCGGCGTAGACCAGCCTGCGAAGGACACACCGTGACGACCGTGTGGATCCCGGACGCCCCGCCGACCCTCGGCGGGTTCCTCACCCCGGCCCCGCTTCCGGCTCCGGTGCTACCGCTCCTCGCGGGACTCCTCGCGGTCGCCTACCTGGCCGGTGCGATCCGGATGTGGGTCCGCGGCCGCGGCTGGCCGGTGTGGCGGACGGTCAGCTTCCTGCTCGGCTGCGTCGCCCTCGCCGCGGTCACCGGCCTGGCGGTGGAGAACTTCGGGTACGCCCTGTTCTCGGTGTTCATGTTCCAGCAGCTCACCCTGATGATGGCGATCCCGCCGCTGCTGGTCCTCGGCTCTCCCGGCACCCTGCTGCTGCGCGCCACCCCGCACCACGGCCCAGGTCTCCTGGTGCTCCGCGCCGCGCACGCCGGGCTACGCAGTCGCACCGCACGGTGGCTGCTCAGCCCGTGGCTGGCGGTGCCGCTATACCTGGCCGCGTTTTACGGTCTGTACCTGGCGAACTTCGCCGATCCGATCCTGTCCACCGTCACCGGCCATACCCTCCTCGAGGTCGGGTTCCTGGTCGCCGGGATGCTGTTCACCATCCCGATCCTGTCGTCGGACCCGCTGCCGGTGCGGATGAGCCACGGCGGCCGCGCCCTGGACGTGTTCGCCGAGGCCGCCGTGCACGCCTTCTTCGGCGTCTTCCTGATGATGGCCACCACTACCCTCATCGACGGGTTCGCCGGCCCGACGAGCGCGCTGGGCATCGACCCGATCGAAGACCAGCGCCTCGCCGGCGGGCTGGCCTGGTCCTACGGCGAGGCCCCCACCTTGCTGATGCTCATCTACGTCATGCACCGCTGGTTCCGCAACGACACCGCCCAAGCGGTCGCCGCCGACCGTCGCGCCGACGCACACGGCGACCCTGAGCTCGACGCGTACAACGACTACCTCACCCGACTCCACCAGAAAGACACCTGACCGATGCGCACGCCTTTGCCGACACCCGCCCCGGCCGCCGCACCGGAGCAGGAGACGCCGCGCCGCACCGTGGCGGCATGGTCGCTGCCGGTGTGGGCGGCGGTGCTGGCATCCGCGGCCGCCGGCCTGCTGCTGGATCTCGCCTCCGCACCGGTGGGGTGGTGGCCGTTGACGTTCGTGAGTGTCACGGTCGCCCTGGTGGCCCTGATCGGCCGCAGCATCGGCGGGGCGCTGCTGGTCGGCACTGTGTTCGGCGCCGTGTTCTACACGACCCATCTGGTGTGGGTGGGGGAGTTCCTCGGCCCGGTGCCGTGGCTTGCCCTCGCCGGGCTGGAAGCGGTCCTGTTCGGCGCGGGCGCGGTGCCGATCGCGCTCGCCTACCGGTGGACCGCCCGCTATCCGGCCCGCGGCCTCGTGCAGCTGCTCGCGGTACCGCCGCTGATCGGGGTTCTGTGGACGGCCCGTGAGGTGGTGATGGGTGCGTGGCCGTACTCCGGGTTCCCGTGGGCGCGCCTCGGGATGACCCAGGTGGGCGGCCCGCTCGCGGAGGCTGTGTCGTGGACGAGCGTGACCGGCCTGTCCCTGCTGATCGTCATTCTGTGCGCCTCTGTGGTGCAGTGGATCCGCGCCGGCGGCATCCGCTTCATGCTCGGGTTGCACCCTGCTGTGAGCGTCGCCGCTCTCCTGGTGATAGCGCCGCAGTTCCCCACCGCGCCGGCCGGGGAGTTCCGCGTGGGATGGGTGCAGGGCAACGGCCCCACCGGGTACTTCGACGACAAGGTGCCCGGCGACGTCCTGGCCGCGCAGACCGCCGCCACGGTGCCGCTGTACGGGCAGCCGATGGATCTGCTGGCCTGGCCGGAGGGCGGCGTCGACGCCGACCCGCTCAGTGATCCCGCCGCCGCCGAGGCGTTGGACCGGGTCGTGCGCTCGGCCGGGGCGCCGTTGCTGATGAACGCCGCCACCACCCGCGGCGACGATGTCTTCAACACGTCCCTGCTGTGGACCGCGGATCCCACGGGCCGGCAGTGGCACGACAAGGTCAACCCGGTCCCGTTCGGCGAGTACGTGCCGGACCGGTGGTTCTACGAGCTGATCGTCCCCGACCTGGTGGGCTTGATCCAACGCGAATACACCCCCGGCAGCAACCCGCCGCTCGTGCAGGTCGGCGACGTCGGGGTGGGGTTGGCGATCTGCTTCGACGTGATCTACGACGCCGTGATCTGGGACGGTGCCCGCGCCGGCGCAGAGGTGTTCGTGTTCCAGACCAACAACGCCGACTTCCGCGGCACCGACGAGAACCTGCAGCAGCTCGCGTTCGCCCGGATGCGCGCCATCGAAACCGGCCGCGCGGTCGTCAACGTCTCCACGGTGGGCACCAGCCAGGTCATCACCCCGGACGGCACCACCGTCGACAGCATCGGCGTCGACACCGTTGACGCGTCGATCACCACCGTCCCGCTGCGCACCGGACTCACCCCGGCGGTGATCCTCGGTCCCTGGCTCACCGCTCTCATCGTCCTCGCTGCCGCCGGCGCTCTCACCGCGGCGGGGTTCTCCCACCGTGCCCGCACGCGTGCGGCCGCCGCAGATCGTTCGACTGATCCGGGGAGGCACCCATGAACACGCCACGGATGAGGCCTGCCGGAGGTCGACTGGCCTGGTCGCTGCGAACGCTGGCGACGGGCAGCGATCTCACCCTTCCTGGTGACCTGACGGCGGAGGAGTGTGGGTGCGCGCCCACGCCCGCGGAGAGCCGCGCATTCCGGGCCGGGGTGAGCCGGCGCACTCTGCTGACGGCGGGAACATTGAGCGCGGCCGTGGACTCGCTGGCCTGGCTGGAAGCGAACGCGGGCTGACCGATGTGCACGGATCTACCGCGCCACCCCGCTCGCGGGCACCCCCTGACCGCAACGACGAAGAGGACGACCCTGCCATGACCGGAACCGACGCGCTCTCCCTCGACGGCATCTCACTGCTGCTGGTGTGGACGGCGATCGCCACCTACCTGCTCGCGTTCATCGCGTACACCATCGACCTGGCCGGGCGCTCCGTCCCCGCCAGCGTCCCGCAGCGGGAGCCGGTCCTGGCCGGCGCTACCGCACGGGCGGGCCAGCAGACGGACAACGCCCAGAGTGGGTCGGTGGACAGTGTTCGCACGCCGCCCGCGCAGCGTCAACGGCTGCTGTGGGCGCGGATCGGGACGTCGCTGACGGTCCTCGCGTTCCTGTTCCACCTGGCCGGCACCATCCTGCGCGGCATCGCCGCGGAGCGGGTGCCGTGGGCGAACATGTACGAGTTCGCGCTGACCGGCACGGTCTTGATCGTGGCCGTCTACCTGCTGGTGCTGCGCCGCTACGACCTCCGCTTCCTCGGTGCGTTCCTGATCGGCATGGTGGTGCTGCTGCTGGGTGGCGCGACGGTCTCGTTCTACGTCGAGGTCGTTCCGCTGATGGATCCGCTCAAGAGCGTGTGGCTGGTCATCCACGTCTTCGTCGCGTCCCTGGCCACCGCCCTGTTCGCGATCGCCTGCGGCATCTCCATCACCCAGCTCCTGCAGGCCCGCCGGGAGCGCCGCACCCGAGCATCCTCGGACACTGCCCGCGCCGACGGTCTTGGGTTTCTGCGCACTCTGCCCGCCGCCGACGTGCTCGAGTCCCTCGCGTACCGGTTCGCGATCGTGGGGTTCGTGTTCTGGACGTTCACCCTGATCGCCGGCGCGATCTGGGCCAACGACTCCTGGGGTCGCTACTGGGGCTTCGATGTCAAGGAGGTGTGGACGTTCGTGATCTGGGTGCTCTACGCCGGCTACATCCACGCCCGCGCGACCCGCGGCTGGCGCGGCACCCGCTCCGCCTGGCTGTCCATCATCGGGTTCGTCGCGGTGCTGTTCAACTTCACGATCGTGAACATGTTCTTCCAGGGCCTCCACTCCTACTCCGGGCTCACATGACCCCGCACCCCTGCCCCGCCCTCTTGCCCGAGCCGAAAGCACGCACATGACCCCGATACTCTCGATTCCCGCCACCACGGGTGCGGATGCCACTGAACGCGGACAGCGGTCACTCCGACCGCGACAGGAATGACTCCTCGCGTCTTGCGGGTCGCAGGGCCTGCGATCCTCGGCGGGGTCGCACTCATCGCCTTGGTCGGGGCGTTGTGGTTCGGTGGGGGTGCTGCGCAGATCCCACTCGGCGACGCCGGCCCTGTTGTGCGCTGGGGGCTTCCGGTCACGAAACTGGTCGTGAATCTCGCCGCCGCGGGCATGGTCGGTGTGCTCGTGACCGCCTTGTTCACGCTGCGGGCCGGTGAGCGCGAGTTCGACGTCGCCCTCGATACCGCGTCGATCTCTGCAGCCCTGTTCACCGTGGCCGCGGGCGCGACCGGGTTCCTCACGCTTCTCAGCGTGTTCAACCCGGCCATCGACGCAGGCCCCCAGTTCGGTGCCCAGCTCGGCCGGTTCCTCGTCGAGCTCGAGGTCGGCAGGACATGGCTGATCACGACGGTCGCCGGCGCCGCCCTCACCGTCCTGACATTCGCCGTGCGGTCCTGGGTCGGGACGCTTCTGGTCGCCCTGGTGGCGGTGGCCTCGCTCGTGCCGATGGGCACGCAGGGGCACTCCGGCGATGACGCCTTCCACCACGAGGCGATGATGGCGCTCATCCTGCACATCATCGGCGCCGCGGTGTGGCTCGGCGGGCTCCTGCTGCTCATCGCCGTCCGTCCAGCCCTCGACCGTCGCCGCATCCCCGATCTCGTCGCCCGCTACTCGAGCATCGCTCTGGCCGCGTTCGTGCTCGTCGCCGTGTCCGGCACGGTGCGCGCCGCCATCGGCCTGCAGGAGTGGTCCGATCTGCTCTCGCCCTATGGCGCGATCTTGGGCATCAAGGTCGTCGCGCTCGTCGGCCTCGGCCTCTTCGGGGCGTGGTACCGCACCCGCCTGATCGGCAGGATGCGCAGCTCCGACGCGGCATCCCGCCCTTTCTGGATGCTCATCGCGTTCGAGCTGGCACTGATGGGTGTGGCCAGCGGCGCCGCCGCAGCGCTGGCCCGCACTCCGCCACCGAACCCGGCCCCGCTTCCCGAGATCCCCTCGCCGGCAGAACGCCTCACCGGTGCCCCGCTGCCCCCGGAGCTCACGATCGAACGGTGGGTCACCGCGTGGAACGTGGACATGTTGTGGGCGGTGCTCGCCGGGTTCGCGATCTTCTTCTATCTCGCCGGGGTGTGGCGGCTGCGCCGGCGCGGCGACGCGTGGCCTGTGTATCGCACGATCATGTGGGTCGCCGGCATGGTGCTGCTGGTCTGGGTCACCGGCGGCGTCGTCAACGTCTACCAGGACTACCTGTTCAGCATGCACATGGTGGGGCACATGCTGCTCACGATGGCGATCCCGGTGCTGCTGGTCGCCGGCGCCCCGGTGACCCTCGCCGCCCGGGCGATCCGCAAACGCGACGACGGCACCCGCGGCGGGCGGGAGTGGATCCTGTGGGCGGTGCATTCGCCCGTCGCCCGCATCCTGACGAACCCGTTCGTCGCGGCCGCCCTGTTCATCGGCTCACTGTGGGTGTTCTATTACACCGACCTGTTCCGCTGGTCGCTGTACGACCACCTCGGCCACCAGTGGATGATCGCGCACTTCCTCATCACCGGCTACCTGTTCGCGCTCTCCCTGATCGGCATCGACCCGGTGCCGTGGCGGCTTCCCTACGCCGGCAGGCTGCTGCTGCTCATCGGTGTGATGGCGATGCACGCGTTCTTCGGCATCGCCATCATGATGCAGTCGGGGCTGATGGTCGCCGACTGGTTCGGGTCGATGGGTCGCACCTGGGGTGTCACACCGCTCGAGGATCAGTACACCGGCGGCGGTATCGCGTGGTCGATCGGTGAGATCCCCACCCTGATCCTCGCGATCACGGTCGCGATTCAGTGGAGTCGCAGCGACGACCGCGAGACCAAGCGGCGAGACCGGCACGCCGACCGCACCGGCGAAGCCGAGCTCGAGGCCTACAACGCACGCCTCACCGAGCTCGCCGACCGCGATGCTCGCAGCCGCAGATAGGGCGCACTACGTGACGACGAAAGAGGAGCTCGCCGACCGCTACGGTCGGGGACCGCGGCCCATCCGCCGCCGCGTGTTCTGGGTCACCGTCGCGACGGCGGCAATCCTGTCTGTCGCCGGGCTTTCGTGGCTGACTGTCTCGAACTCGCTCGACGACGTCGGATTCGACGAGACCGGATACGAGCTGGTCGATGCGCGCACCGTGACCGTATCCTTCCAAGCCACGCCACCCGCTGGGACGTCGTTCGCATGCGCGGTGCAGGCATTGGATGAGGACTTCGGCATCGTCGGTTGGCGGGTCATCGAGTACCCCGCGTCCGAGGAGATCACACGAGCACTCGTGGAGACCATCCCGACCGTCGCGCAGGCAACGACCGGCACCGTGCAATCCTGCTGGGCCACATAGCCGCGCAAGGGAGGCCGTCGCCTGCGCCGGCTGAGTCTCTCAAGCGGTGGGCCTGTCTTCGTGGTCGATGCCGTGGTGCTCTTTGCCGCGCTCGAAGTTGAGCAGGCGGAGTGCGTTGCCGACGACGATCAGGGTGGAGCCTTCGTGGATGAGTACGACCGCGCCGATGTTCAGGCCGAGGAAGGTGGCGAGGATGAGGAACGCGACGATCGCGAGGCTGGCGATGAGGTTCTGCCGGATGATGCGGCTGGTGGCGCGGCTGAGCCGCACGGCGAACGGGACGCGGCCGAGGTCGTCGCTCATCAGCGCGATGTCGCTGGTTTCCAACGCGACGGTGGAGCCGGCGGCGCCCATCGCGATGCCGACGTCGGCGCGGGCCATCGCGGGGGCGTCGTTGACGCCGTCGCCGACCATCGCGATCGGTCGGTGGGTTTCGGCGAGGCGGGTGATCTGAGCGACTTTGTCCTCGGGGAGCAGTTCGCCGATCGCGGTGTCGACGCCGACTTCCCGGCCGACCGCGTCGGCGACGCGCTGGTTGTCGCCGGAGATCATCACGAGCTGCCCCACGTTCGCGCCCCGGAGCGCGCTGAGCACCTGGGCGGACTCCGCGCGGGACGCATCCATCACGCCGACGATGCCGAGGAACCGGTCGCCACGGCGGATGATCATCAGCGTCTGCCCGGAGTCCCGCGCCTGCGTGTACGCGTCGGCGAGCGTGCCGGTCAGCGCGAGTTGCTGCTCGTCGAACATGCGCAGGTTGCCGACGTCGACCCGCTCGCCGTCGATCGTCGCCGTGACGCCACGCCCGACGACCGCGTTCAGGTCTGTCGCGGTGAGGCGCTCGGCCTGGGGGACGCGGGGCTCGAGGTCGCGGACGATCGCCTCGGCCAGCGGGTGATCGCTGAGCGCTTCGACAGCGACCAGAGTGCGGATCAGCTCGGACTCGGGCACGTCGGCGGCGGGGGTGACGGACGTCACCCGGGGGGCACCCCAGGTCAGGGTGCCGGTCTTGTCGAACGCCATCGCCTTGACCCGCCCGAGCGTCTCGAGCGGGGCGCCGCCCTTGACGAGCACCCCGGCACGCGCAGCACGGGCGACCCCTGCCAGCACCGCGGCCGGGGTTGCGATCGCGAGCGCGCAGGGGCTGGCGGCGACGAGCACGGTCATGGCGAGGTAGAACGCGTCGGGGAACGGTTGCGCGAACGCGAGCCAGGAGATCAGGAGGGTGACGGCGACCCCGAGGATCACGGCGGGCACGTACCAACGCTGGAACCGGTCGATGAACTGCTGTGTGGGGGAGGCGGCCTGGTCGGCGGAGCGGACGAGCTCGACGACCTTGCTGAGCGTCGAGTCCGCGGAGGTCGCGGTGACCTCGACCTCGAGCACGCCGGACCCGTTCACGGTGCCGGCGAACACACGGTTGGCGGCGGGCAGGGTGTCGACGGTGCGCATCGCCCGCTCCGGGTCGGCCACCGGCTCCTTCTCCACCGGAATCGACTCCCCGGTGACCGCGGACTGATCCACCGCGGACACCCCGGAGATCACGAACCCGTCTGAGGGAATGCGGGAGTTCGGGCGGATGACGACGATGTCCCCGACGACGATCTCCTCCACCGGCACCTCCACCGGCTCGTCCCCGCCGCGGCGCACCAGGGCGCTGCGGGGAGCGAGCTCGGCCAGGGACTCGATGGACTTGCTGGCACGGCTGAGGGCGTATTCCTCGAGCGCGTGGCCGAGGCTGAACAGGAACAGCAGCACCGCCCCTTCCGCCCACCGGCCGATGAGGGCGGCGCCGATCGCGGCCACCAGCATGAGGAAGTCGACCTCGAACTTCCCTCGCATCGTCGAGGCGATCGCGGTGCGGAACGTGAAGAACCCACCGAAGAAGTAGGTGGCGAGGAAGAACACCAACGGCCACCCGACCATCGGCAGCCCCAACGCGAACTCGGCGATCATCCCGCCGGCGTAGGTCACGCCCGCGGCGATCGCGAACCACAGCTCCCACCGGGCCGAACCGTGGGAATGGTCGTGCGTCTCCGCAGCGGGCGCGGTAGTCGTCGGGGAAGAAGCAGTCATGCGACCAGGATACATCACAAGATCATGATATATTGTAGTTGTGAATGATTATCGTGATCGGAGGGCACAATGGTGAGCATGGCCGGTACTGAGACGCGTCGGGAAGCAGGCACCCTGTCCGTAGCGGATGCTGAGCGTCTCGCCGAGATCATGCAGGCACTGGCGTCACCTGTGCGGCTGCGCATTCTGAGCGCGCTGAGTGTTCAGCCGAGCACCGTGACCGACCTCAGCGAACAGCTGCACATCGGACAGACGACCACATCGAACCATTTGCGGCTGCTGCGGCATCTGAGCCTGGTCCTTGGCACGCGCGACGGCCGGCACATCCACTACTCGCTCTTCGACGACCACGTCTCCGAACTGCTCGAGGAGGCCATCGGGCACCTCGAGCATCTGCCCGGCGGAGGATGACGCCTGCCGGAGCTCCCCGATTGACGAGAGTATTCCCGTTCACGTCGGGGGGCGCTGCTGCGGCCGGGGAGAGCGCGTCGCTGCCGGTTCGGACACGCTGCATGGTGTGTAGCCGATCGCCGCGACAGCCATGAGCTCTTGTAAGAATCCGCCACTACTCGCGGAATCCTGAACCCGAAACCCCAGCCAACTACCGTGGAATCGCGGCATTCCTCGCCATCTCGAGCGGGAACCTACAGGTAGGTGGGTGTAGGGATTTTCTTGACCTGCCATCTCTCGGATGAGATGTCCACGCGGCGTCTCTAGTGCGCACATGAGCATCGCAGGTGATCGAACTTGCGGAGGAGCGGCTTGTCGCCGCATGGATGCCCGCTGTTTTCTCTCGTCTGGGAACCACCCACCCGGCGATCTACAGTGATTGCAGGTTCCGCGCCGAAATGACATGTTTCCTCCCGGCTAGAGCGCCCGCGTATGCGTCACAGCACCCGCAGCTCGAGCGAACCACTGGGTAGTGTTGCGGGCATGTACTCTCGTTGCGCCACATTCGCGCTCGTCGGTGCGCTCGCTGTCGGCTTGGTCGGGTGTGCCCCGGAAGCCGAGCCGGACTGGGCGGCGGCGGAGGCCGCTGCGCAGGAATTCGAGGGCGTCGCCTCGAGTCAAGAGGGCTTCCTCGGCTCCGGCAGCTTCCGGGTGGAAGGTGATGAATCACAGGCATCAGGCGAGAGCGGTGTCGTGTTGTCCTACCCTGACGATGCGCGCGTCGACGGTGCCACTACCGCCTGCTTCGGCGACGGAACGGCGCGGGTCGGTTTCACCGTGCGGGTGGGATCGTCATGGATCGGCGTGACGTCCGTCGAGATCGAGTGTGATGGTGCGGAGCAGGTGATCCGCTTCGACGAGACCTTCGACGCGGTCAATGCCGTGACGATCGACGGTGCTCGGACCCAGGGCGCCGGCGGAGTACTCGTAGCCGTCGTGTCGGGGATGGGATCGCCGGGGACGGTCACCCCGTAGGTCATCGACGTGACTCGTGGTGGCCCGTGAACGATATGGTGCGCGTCGATGCGTGAGTTCTTCGGTGGCGTCGGGATGCTGGGGCGCGGGTTCGCGTATTGGCGCCGCCGCCCGAGCCTCATGCTGCTCGGTCTGGTCCCGGCCGTCATCGTCGCGCTCGTGCTGCTCGGCGGACTGATCGCCCTCGCGAGCGTTCTCCCTCGCCTCACCGAGGTGCTGACTCCGTTCGCCGACGGCTGGCCCACACTCTGGGCGACCGTCATCCGCATCACCGTCGGCACGGCGACAGTCGGCGCCGCTCTCGTGCTCGTCGCGATCTCGTTCACCGCGCTCACCCTGTTCGTCGGTGAGCCGTTCTACGCGCGGATCTGGCGCGCTGTCGAATCCGATGGTGGAACCGGCGCCATCAACGCGCCCTACGGATTCTGGCGCTCACTGGGCGACGCCGTCTCCCTCATCGCGCGCGGCGCGGTCATCGCCCTGCTCGCGCTCGTCCTGGGCTTCCTTCCCCTCGTCGGGGGCCTCGTCAGCACCGTCGTCGGCGTCACGCTCACCGGCTGGATCGTCGCCGACGAACTCACCTCGCGCGCTTTCACGGCGCGTGGACTCACCGGACCCGAACGCCGCGCACTCCGTCGCGCTCACCGCGCGCGTGTGCTCGGCTTCGGCATCGCCACCCAGCTGTGCTTCCTCGTTCCGCTCGGCGCCGTCGTCGCCATGCCCGCGGCCGTCGCGGGCTCAACCCTCCTCGCCCGCTCCCTCCTCGACGACGCGCCGCAGCCGACGGGCCTGACGACGGCACCACACGCTCAGAACGCGGCGGGGTCGGTGGAATCGTAGGGCGTCGCGAGCAGTCGCGCCCAGGGCCGCGCGGTGCGGGCCTCATCCACGGGCGGGGCGTTGTTCCGGTATCTTCGCCGCGTCGGCGAGATGAACTCGAGCACTCCGGCCCCGAGCTGCACCACCTGCCACGGCGAAGCATGCTTCAGGCGGTGATGCCTCTTGCACAGGATCGCGAGGTTCCCGGCGCACGTCGGCCCGCCCTCGGAGAACGGGATCGTGTGATCGGCCTCGCTCCGGCGCGCGAGCCGCCGGCATCCCGGCCAACGGCACTGCCGATCCCGCGCATCGAGCAGTCGCCGCAGCTTCTTGCTGGGGCGATACGTATCCAGCCGCAGCGGCTCCTCCGTGACCGGATGCACCATCACGCGCTCCCAGCAGGGCGCGGATGCCGCGAGCGTGCGCGCCGTGTCCGCGTCGATCGGTCCGCAGCCGGCGAGGATCGCGGGCTGGTCATCGATTCCGGCGAGCGTGAGGATCGGGATCGTGACCTGCACGGTCGCCCGGATCGCACCGAGCGCCCCCTCCTCGCCGTGCGCGGCGGGGGCTCCGCACAGCAGCATGTCGAGCATGATGTCGGCGCGCCGCTGATCGAGCGTGCGCTCATCTGCCGGCTCGCCATCGCCATCCGCATCCGCGTCGGCATCAGCGCTCACCGCATCCTCGGCGCCGTCCTCGACATCGTCCGCGTCGACGGCGACGGGGCCCTCCCCGTCGAGCGCGCGCGCCATGTCGGTCAGCCGCTCGAACGCCGCCTGGATGAGCGCATCCGGACCGTCGAGCAGCAGGCGGGACAGTCCGTCCTCGAGCCCGTAGGTCTTCACCTGCCGCTGCGCGAGAGCGGCGCGCTGACGCTCTTCGACCATCTCCGGCTGCAGCCGCGCGGCGATGACTCGCGCCGACTCGCGCAGCTCGGGCGCCGTCGCCGTCTCGGCCAGCGGCAGCACCAGCTCTTCGTACTGTCCGCGGTGCGCGTCATCCAGCGGCATGCCGCCGTCGATGATCGCGGACGCATGCCGCTCATCGATCCGCCCTTCCCGCAGCGCCTCCAGCGTCGCCGGATACGTGCGGACGAGCGCGTCACCGTCGCCGAGCCACGAGGCGATCGTGCGCTCGCCGACGCGCAGGGCGCACGCGAGCTCCGCGATGACCTCGCGCAGCGGGATCGAGTCGCCGAACTCCCGGTTGCCCTTCGCCGCCCGGCGCTGCGCGACGCGCAGCGCGACCAGCTGCAACGCCTCGGCGAAGAGCTCCGCGCGCTGGGCCTGCAGACGCGCCATGTCGATGCGGTTCTGCTCAGCGCGGCTCACGAGGGCCGACAGCTCCGCCCAGTGGGGATCGATGCAGTGGGGATCGATGCCGCGCGGATCCATCCCGCCCGACGCGGACGCGTCGCGGAACTCGACGGGTCCCGAGGGGTCGGGCTGCGGTTCCATGGGGTACTCCAGACGTCGTTCGACAACGTCCGGAGGCTTTGGCCGGCTCACCCACAGCAGCCGCATGAATGGCGCAACTGCCACTTTCAGAATAGAAGACAGTGACGAAAAAGGCAAGCCTAGATAAAAAGGTTCTTAAGAAATCTCAGCGATGCGCAGTACGAGCTTTCCGGTGTTCTCACCGCGGAACAGGCGCAGGAAAGTCGCGCCGAAATCGGCGACCGAGCCGTCGACGACCGTCTCTCGCGAGACCAGCGACCCCTCGGCCGCCATCGCCGCCAGAGAGGCGATCGCCGCGGCATCCTTCTCGGGATAGTCGAACACCAGGAATCCCTGCATCCGCGCGCGGTTGACCAGCAGACTCATGTAGCGGCGCGGCCCGGGAGGAGGCGTCGTGGCGTTGTACGACGCGATCGCGCCGCACAGGATCACCCGCGCACCGCGGCGCAGGTTCGCCAGCGCCGCGTCGAGGATCTCGCCTCCGACATTGTCGAAGTAGATGTCGATGCCGTCGGGCGCGACCTCGCGCAACCGCCGGAGCACGTCCTCGCTCTTGTAGTCGATCGCCGCGTCGAATCCGATCTCGCGCAGCCATGCGCACTTCTCCGGGCCACCCGCGATGCCGATCACCGTGGCGCCCGCCGCGTGCGCGATCTGTCCCGCCACGCTTCCCACCGCGCCGGCCGCCGCGGAGATGACGACGGTGTCTCCCGCGGCCAGCTCGCCGACCTCGTGCAGTCCGTGGAACGCGGTCAGTCCGGTCATGCCGAGGGCGCCGAGCCAGGTCGCCGGGCCCGCGATCGACGTGTCGATGACGCGGACGCCGGTGCCGTCGCTGACGGCGCGCTCGGTGACACCGAACGTCCCGGTGACGGCGGCACCCACGGGAAAGTCCGGATGCCGCGACTGAGACACCGTGCCCGTGCCCTGCGCGCGCATCACGGCACCCAGTCGCACGGGAGGCAGATAGGACGGCACATCGTCGAGCCAGCCCCGCATCGCGGGGTCGAGCGAGATGTGGTCGATCTCGACCAGGAACTCACCCTCGCCCGGCTCGGGGAGCTCGTCTGTCGTCACCTCCCACGTGTCGTCGTCGGGAAGTCCTGTCGGACGCTGGACGAGACGCACCTGCCGGGTCGTGACCATGTCGCCAATCTACGGCGGGCGGCAGGGCTCCTCAGCGGACGCGGTGCGGAGTAGGGTCGCCGCCATGCGCAAGGTCACGTACTCGATGAGCATGTCCGTCGATGGCTACATCGCGGGGCCGGATGGCGACTTCGACTGGCCGGGCTTCACCGACGACGTCTTCCGCATCTCGCTCGATGAGATCCGGACGATCGGTGTCCATCTCATGGGCCGGCGTCTCTACGAGACGATGCGTTACTGGGAGACCGAGGACCCCGCCGGCTTCAACGACCTCGAGCGGGAGTGGGCGGCGCTGTGGAATCCGCTGCCGAAGGTCGTGTTCTCGCGCACGCTCACCGCGGTCGAAGGCAACGCGCGCCTGGCGACCGGCACCGTGGCCGACGAGATCGCGCGCTTGCGTGCCGAGCCGGGCGAGGGCGACATCGCCATCGGCGGGGCGACGCTGGCACAGGATGCCGCGGCCGCCGGCCTCATCGACGAGTACCTCATCCGCGTCTTCCCCGTGCTGGTGGGCGGCGGCATCCCCTTCTTCGCCCGCGATGATCAGCGGGTCGACCTCGAGCTCCTAGGCGAGCGCCGGTTCGACGGCGGCGTCGTGTTCCTGCACTACCGCGCGCGGCGCTGAGCCGCACCGGCCCCGCGGAACAGCCAGCTGCCGAAGCTCCACAACCCGCGCAGGATCGCCGTACGCGATGCCGGTCGCGAGGGCGTAGCGTGGCCACGGCAGCAACGAGAAGGAGGGACACCACGATGCGTGGAGTCATCATGCACGCCCCCGGCGACGTCCGCGTCGAAGACCGCGAGCACCCGCAGATCATCGAGCCGACGGATGCCGTCATCCGCCTCGCCGCGACGTGCATCTGCGGGTCGGATCTGTGGCCGTACCGCGGCGCCGACGACGTGCACGACGCCCCGATGGGGCACGAGTACGTCGGAACGGTCACCGAGGTGGGTGCGGCCGTGCAGAACGTCAAGGTCGGCGACTTCGTCGTCGGCTCGTTCTTCACGTCCGACAACACGTGCGAGATCTGCCGCGCCGGCTATCAATCCTTCTGCGTCCATCGCACCCCCGCGGGCCGCGAGGGCACGCAGGCCGAGTACGCGCGGATCCCGAACGCCGACGGCACCCTCGTCGCCACGCCCGGCCAGCCCGACCCCGACCTGATCCCCTCACTGCTCGCCGCCTCCGACGTGCTCGGGACGGGCTGGTTCGCCGCGGTGGCAGCCGAGGCGGGTCCCGGCAAGACCGTTGCCGTCGTGGGTGACGGAGCGGTGGGTCTCCTCGGCATCCTCGCCGCGAAGCAGCTCGGCGCCGAGCGCATCATCGCCATGTCACGGCACGCCGACCGCCAGACCCTGGCCCGTCGCTTCGGCGCCACCGACATCGTGGAGGAGCGCGGCTCGGCGGGCGTCGCCCGGATCCGCGAGCTCACCGACGGCCTCGGCGCGCACTCGACGATCGAAGCCGTCGGCACGCAGGAGTCGATGACGCAGGCGATCCGCTCGACCCGTGCCGGCGGGCATGTCGGCTATGTCGGCGTCTCGCACGACGTGACGCTCGACGGCCAGCGGCTGTTCCACTCCGGCGTGCACCTGCACGGCGGCCCGGCACCGGTGCGCCGGTTCCTACCCGAGCTCATCCAGCTCATCTGGGACCGCGAGATCGACCCCGGCGTCGTCTTCGACCTGACGCTCCCGCTCGAGGAGGCCGCCGATGGCTACAAAGCCATGGACGAGCGTCGCGCGATCAAGGTGCTGCTGACCGTCTGAGCGACACCCCTGTCGCCGGTCAGCACGCGTCAAGCAGAGCGCGCAGCGGCGGCGGCATCCGCGTCAGCTCGACGGCGTCGGCCATGAGGCGGGCGTAGCGCAGCTTGTTGCCGCTGCGCCCCGCGCGGGGCACCGAGCGCACGCACCGGCATCCTCATCGTGGCCGCCGTGATCGCGACCCGTCGCTACAACCGGCGGCTGCGCTGAGACCGCCGCCGAGGGCTTCTACGGTGGAGGGATGACGTCCCTCCCGACGACGCGGGCGCTGGCCCGCCGCACACCGGAAGCCCTTGGCATTCCCACCGCCGCCCTCGCGGCACTCGCCGACCGCCTGCAGGACGAAGGGCTCGACCCGCACGCCCTGCTCATCGCGCGGCACGGCGAGGTCGCCTTCGAGACGGCCTGGGCGCCGTACCGACTCGACCGGCCTGCGCTGGTGTACTCGGCATCCAAGACCTACACGTCGCTCGCGATCGGCTTCCTCGCCGACGAGGGGCGGCTGGGGCTCGACGACTCCGCCGGAGCGCTCCTCGGCGTGCCGAACCCGCACGAGATCACGGTGCGTCACCTCCTGACGATGAACACCGGCCACTCCGCCGAGCAGATCGAGCGGGTCGGCGACGACCCGCGGATGCTGCTGGCGATCGATCCCGCACACGCGCCCGGCAGCCACTTCGCCTACAACTCCCCCGCAACCCACGCCCTGTCGGCGATCGTCACGGCGGTGACCGGTGAGGCGCTGACCGCCTACCTGCGCCCCCGGCTGCTGGATCCGCTCGGGATCGGGGAGCGGTGGATGAGCTCGCGCGGCGGCATCCAGCACGGCGCGAGCGGGTACCACCTCACCGTCGACGACCTCGCGCGCACTGGCGTCATGCTCGGCGCGGGCGGCGTGTTCGCCGGGGCGCAGGTCGCGCCGGCCTGGTACGTCGAGGAGATGAGCCGGGCCTGGTCGGTCACCGCTGCCTTCGACGGGCCGCCGGCGGGACCGAGTGAGGTCAACGATTGGGCGCTCGGCTACGGCTACCAGGTGTGGCGCGGGCGCCACGGCTTCCGGCTGGACGGGGCGGCGGGCCAGTTCGCGCTCGTCCTGCCCGAGCACGATCTCGTCATCGCGTACCAGGGCGCGACGCTCGACACGCAGGCGACGCTGCGCGCGTTCTGGGCGTTCGTCGCGGCCGTCGAGACCGCGGATGCCGTCGGTGAGGCGGCGGGCACGGTCGCCGCCGCCGCGGACGCCGTTCGCCCCCGCGACTCCTGGGACGCCCGCGACCGGCTGACGATCATGGCCGAGGCGCCCTTCGACGCGGCGGGCCCGACCCTGACCGACGCCGCGGCCGGGTGGACGCTGACACTCCCGGGCGTCGGTGCGCTGCCCGTCGGAGCGGGGTGGCACGAGATCGTGTGCGAAAAGCAGGCTGAACCGGCCGCTGGCGCCCCCGAGGGCGCCGCGCAGCGCGATCCAGCCTGCTTTTCGAACGCCGGAGCCGATCGCCTCGCGCTCGCGACCCGCGGCGAGCAGCGGCCCGACGGGTCGGTGCTCGTCCACGTCGTCGACACCACGTCGCCGCACCGCGTCATCGTGCACCGGGATGCCGACGGCCGGATCGCGGCGGGGTGGCACATCCCGCCGCTCGGCGGCGGCTGGGAGGCGCTGCGCGTCCCGGCATCCGTCATCGGCGGCTGACGGCCGCCGCCCGCGCTACTCGCCCGGTGCCTGCGGCGCGGACGGTGCCGGCGCTACTCGCCCGGCGCCTGCGGCGCGGCGTGGCCTTCGGCGAAGCTCAGGTTCTTGCCGAACGCCTTGCCGATGACGAGCGCGATGCCGACGATGACGAGGCCCACCGCGAGACCCGCGATCGCCGACACCAGGGTGTCGCCGAACCACACGACGACCGGCCCCAGCGGCTCTAGCGCGTGCTCGACGGCGTGCAGGAGTTCGATCGGGGCGTGCCAGCCGACCTCGCCGAGGTTGGCGAGCACGAGGTGCCCGCCGACCCATAGCATCGCGACGGTGCCGACGATCGAGATGACGCGGAAGACCGCGGGCATCGACCGCACGATGCGGGTACCCGTGTGACGCACGCGCGCCGAGGAGCTCTTGGCCATCTTCAGGCCGATGTCATCGATCTTCACGAGCAGGGCGACGGCGCCGTAGACCAGCGCCGTCATGGCGAGCGCGATGACCGCGAGCACGGCGAGCCGCAGCCAGAAGTCGAGATCGGGATCGACGTTCGACAGGCCGATCAGCATGATCTCGGTCGACAGGATGAGGTCGGTGCGGATCGCGCCCATCACGAGTCGCTTCTCGTCGCGGCCGCCCTCGTCCTCATGCCCGCCGTGGTGGAACCCGAACCACTCCAGCACCTTCTCGGCACCCTCGAAGCACAGGTAGACACCACCCACGATGAGCAGCCACGGCAGCACCCACGGCGCGAATGCCGTCAGCACCATCGCGATCGGGATGATGATGAGGAACTTGTTCGCAAGCGACCCGAGCGCGATGCGTCCCACGACCGGCAGCTCGCGGGCCGGCGAGAGTCCCTCCACGTACTGTGGCGTGACGGCCGCGTCGTCGATCACGACGCCGGCTGACTTCGCTGACGCCTTGAGCGCGGCGCTGAGGATGTCGTCGACGACGGCGAGCAGACCCACGGACATGCGTCCAACAGTACCGGCCCGGCCTCCGACGCCGCGCCACCGGGGTCTCGACGAGATCGTGCCGGATGCCGCGGACTTGTGCCGCTCCGAATCGATTCGATACACTGGAGTCGCGGCGCTCCGATCCGGGGCGCCCTTCGCTGTTCCCGGGCGTCGTCCCCGGCATCCCCCACTCTCGAAGGCACCTTCATGGCACGTTCGCTCACGACCGGCAGCCCGTGGCGCGTCATCCTCGCGTTCTCGGTGCCGCTCCTCATCGGCAACATCGTGCAGCAGCTGTACCAGGTCGTCGATGCGATCGTCGTCGGGCGTCACCTCGGCGTCGACGCGCTCGCCGCCGTGGGCGCCACCGGCAGCCTGCTGTTCCTGCTGCTCGGCTTCGCCTGGGGTCTCACGAGCGGTTTCGCGATCCCGACGGCGCAGGCCTTCGGCGCGCGCGACTATGCGGCGGTGCGCCGGTCGGTGGCCGCCGGCACGGTCCTCACCGCCATCACGAGCCTCCTGCTCACCGTGTTCGCACCGATGCTGGCCGGCCCGGCGCTCGCACTGCTGCAGACGCCGCACGAGCTCATGGCCGAGGCGACCGTGTTCGCGCAGATCAGCTTCCTCGGCGCGGGCGCGATGATGGCGTTCAACTTCCTCGCCGCGATCATCCGCGCGATCGGCGACTCGCGCACGCCGCTGGTGTTCCTCACGATCGCGTGCGCGCTGAACGTCGGGCTCGTGATCCTCATGGTCGGGCCGCTGGAGTGGGGCGTGGGCGGCGCCGCCATGGCGACCGTCGTCTCGCAGGCGGTGTCGGTGCTCTTGTGCCTGGAGTTCGTGCGCCGCCGGGTGCCGGTGCTGCACGTGCGCCGTTTCGACTGGCGCGTCACGCGGGCCGACCTCGCCCTGCACCTGCGCCTCGGCCTGCCGATGGGATTCCAGGCGTCGATCATCGCGATCGGCACCCTGACGGTGCAGGTCGCCCTCAACACGCTGGGGGCGGATGCCGTCGCCGCCTACACGACCGCCTCGCGCGTGGACGGCCTCGCCGTGGCGCTCCTGCAGTCGCTGGGACTCGCGGCGTCGATGTACGCCGCGCAGAACCTCGGCGCCCGCCGTCCCGACCGCATCCGCCGCGGCGTCGTGCAGGCGATATGGATGGCCGTGGCGGCCGCGGTGGTCCTCGGCATCCTGCTCATCACGTTCGGCACCCCGCTCGTGCGCCTCTTCGTCGGCGACGGGTCGGAGCGCGTGGTGGAGATGGCCACCCTCATGCTGCACATCAACGGGTACACCTACACCGCGCTCGCAGTGCTGTTCATCCTGCGCGGCACGCTGCAGGGGCTCGGCAGCACGATCATCCCCACCGTCACGGGTGTCGTCGAACTCGCGATGCGCGTCGGCGCGGCGGTCGTGCTCGGCCATGCCCTCGGGTTCGTCGGCGTCGTGTGGAGCAATCCGCTCGCGTGGATCGGCGCCGTCGTCATTCTCGTGCCGGCCTACCTGCGCGCCCATCGCGCGCTGGAGCGGATGCCGGTGGATCCCGACGAGCCGACGCTGACGACCCCCATCGCGGTGGTCGGTCCCACGGACGGCTCGATGGTGGTCGATGCCGTCGTGACGCAGCCGATTCCGCTGCCCCAGCATCCCGCGACCGACCTCGTTGCGCCCGGGCGGCGCCGGTGGAAGGGTGTGACCAGGGCGACGCAGAAGCGGCGATGAGGCGGAGGATGCCATGAAGGCTGTGCTGGGCGAGACCACGGTGGCCGAGGCCGACCGCGACGATCTCATCTCCATCGAGGGCAACTGGTACTTCCCGCCGTCGAGCGTGCGGTGGGAGCTGCTGCAGGAGAGCCCGACCCCGTACACGTGCCCGTGGAAGGGCGAGTGCCAGTACTACTCGGTGCGGGACGGCGACGAGGTGCTCGCCGACCGCGCCTGGGCGTACCCGCATCCGTACGAGAGCGGGATCGAGCGCGTCGGGAAGGACTTCTCGGGCTACGTCGCGTTCTGGAAAGAGATCAGCGTCCAGGAGTGACCGCGCCGGCGCCGGGGCGCGCGAGAATCGATGGTGTGACCGGCCTGCGGATTCTCACCGAGATGCCCGACCCGCAGTACCTGATGGTCGGGGACGGCTATCGCATCGCGACGTACTCGTGGGGGGACGACGCCGACCCGACGGTCGTGGTCGTGCACGGATTCGCCTCGAGCACGAAGGACAACTGGGTCGCCACCGGCTGGGTGCGCGACCTGACGGCGGCGGGATTCCGCGTGCTTGCGCTGGATCAGCGGGGACACGGCGCGAGCGACAAGCCCCACGAGGCGGACGCGTTCGACATCCGCCAGCTCGCCGGCGACGTCGAGACGATGCTCGACACCTACCTCGTCGACGAGGCGTTCTACGTCGGGTACTCGCTCGGTGCGCGCGTCGGCTGGGAGGTCGTGCAGGACATCGCGCCGCGGATCCCCCGTGCCGTGCTCGGCGGCGTGCCCGACGGCATCCCGCTCGCGCGACTGGACATCGGCCAGGTGCGCGCGCTGATCGCCGACGGCACCCCGGTGACCGATCCCGTCACCCAGAACTACATCCGCCTCGCCGACCGGGTCTCCGGCAACGACCTGCGGTCGCTGCTCGCGATCGCCGAGGGGATGCGCGCGTCGCGCACCGTGGATCCCGACCCGGCGCACGCGCCGCAGCAGCCGGTGCTGTTCGCGACCGGCTCGCTCGACGCCGTGATCGAGGGGTCGAAGGCGCTCGCCGCCGCCTGCCCGCAGGGGCGATTCCTCGAGATCCCCGCGCGGCACCACTTCAACGCACCGGGCTCGCGCGTGTTCCGCGCCGAGGCGATCGCCTTCCTCCGCGACGGCCTGACTGCCTGAACGCCTGAACCCCCGACGGCCTGACGGCCGCCGTTCTGCGGGTCAGGCCTTCGCGATGGCGTCCTCGAGCGCGACCCAGGCGAGCATGGCGCACTTGACGCGCGCGGAGAACTTCGACACCCCCGACAGGGCGGCGGCATCGCCGTAGACGTCCTCGTCGAGCTCGATCGCGCCGCGAGAGCGGAGCGCCTCGCGGAATCCCTCGATCAGCTGGAGGGCGTCGGCCCGGCTGAGCCCCTCCTCGGCGACGAGGTCGGCGAGCATCGACGCCGAGGCCTGCGAGATCGAGCAGCCGCGGCCCTCCCAGGCCACATCCGCGACGGTCTCGCCGTCGACGCGGGCGCGGAGGGTGATCTCATCACCGCAGACCGGGTTCTTCTGGTACGAGGTGCCGAAGCTGCCGGGCTTGGTCGGCGCGTCGCCCTCGTCGGTGAGACCGAAGTGCTGCGGATGCTTGGAGTGATCGAGGATCAGCTCGCGGTAGAGGGCGTCGAGGTCGCTCATGTCAGTGGTGCCTTCATGCTCCGAAGTAGGGGCGGATGCCGGCGACCGCCTCGACCAGACGGTCGATGTCGTCGGTGGTGTTGTACAGGGCCGCGCTCGCGCGGACGCTCGCCGTCACGCCGTAGCGGGCGTGGAGGGGAGCGGCGCAGTGGTGGCCGACGCGCACCGCGATCCCGAGGGCGTCGAGGTACTGACCCGCGTCGTGCGCGTGGACGCCGTCGACGTCGAACGACCACAGCCCGACGCGCTCGGCACCGACGGCATCGCCGAGCAGGCGGATGCCGGGGATGCCGACGAGGCCGTCGTGCATGCGCGACGCGAGCATGCTCTCGTGGGCATGGATCCGCTCGAGGCCGATGCCGTCCAGGTAGCGGACGGCCGCGGCGAGGCCGATCGCGGGGCCCACTGGCTGGGTTCCCGCCTCGAACCGCTGGGGCGGTGGGAGGTACTCGGCGCGGTCGAGCGTGACGGTCGTGATCATCGATCCGCCGGTGAGGAACGGCGGCAGCGCCTCGAGCACGTCGGAGCGCCCGTAGAGACCGCCGACACCATAGGGGCCGAGCATCTTGTGCCCGCTGAAGACGGCGAGGTCGACGCCGAGCGCCGGCAGGTCGAGCGGCAGGTGCGGCGCGGACTGGCAGGCGTCGAGCACCGTGAGGGCGCCGACGGCGCGGGCGAGCGCAACGAGCTCGGCCACGGGGTTCACGATGCCGAGGACGTTCGAGACGTGCGTCAACGCCACGACGCGGGTGCGCTCGCCGATGAGGGCGGCCGCGGCATCCATGTCGAGCGTGCCGTCGTCCCGCGCCGGAATATGACGCAGGGTCGCGCCCGTGCGGCCGGCGAGCTCCTGCCACGGGATGAGGTTGGCGTGGTGCTCGATCGCCGTCGTGACGATCTCGTCGCCGGGCCGGATGAGGCCCGCATTCCCGAGCGAGTATGCGACGAGGTTGAGCCCCATCGTGGCGCCGCTCGTCCACACCAGCTGCTCCGGCTCGGCGCCCACGAAACCGGCGACCGTCGCTCGCGCGTCTTCGAACAGCTCGGTCGCCTCGGCGGCGAGGGTGTGGGCGCCGCGGTGGACGGCGGCGTTGGCGTGCGTGAGGAAGTCGCGCTCGGCGTCGAGCACGGCGAGCGGCTTCTGGCTGGTCGCGGCCGAGTCGAGGTAGGCGAGGGGGTGCCCGTTCACCTGCTCGGCGAAGATCGGGAAGTCCGCCCGGATCGCCTCGGGGTCGAGCGCCGGCAGCGCCGACGCCGTGGACGCCGCCGCTGCGGCAAGGGTCGGGGACGCGGGCGCTGAAGTCACCCCTCTAGGCTACGCCCCGGGGGTCGGCCGGGCTCCGGAGCCCGGCGTCCGCGCTCGGGGACGAGCGGACGTCGGCGGACACCGGCGGGCGTGGCAGGCTGGCGGCATGGGTTCTGACACCGAGACCGACCTCCGCGACGCCGCGGAAGCCCGTGCCGCGCACCGCCGTCTCGGGACCCAGCTCGACGCCGCGGAGACCGCCGCCGCCGCGCGACGCACCGAGGAGGCGGACCTCGCCGCCCGGCTGCGCGTCGAGGAGGCCGACGTGCGACGTCTGGTGGGCGTCTCGCCGTCGCGGCTGTGGGCGACGCTTCGCGGAGACCTCGACGAGCGGGCCGCGCGGGAGCGGGCGGAGCGGGATGCCGCCGCGCTCGCCGTCGCCGGTGCGACGCACCGTCGCGAGCAGGCGGAGAGCGAGGTCGCGCGACTGCGCGCCGCCCGCGCGGCGCTCGGCGATGTCGAGGCACGCTATGCGGCCGCGCTCGCCGCTCACGAGCGCGCGGTCCGCTCGGCCGGGACCGGCGCCGCGGCCGCCGAACTCGGCCAGATCGCGCAGGGCATCGGAGTCGCGACGGCCGAGCAGCGTGAGATCGACGAGGCTGTCACGGCGCTGCGCGCGGCATCCGCCGCTCTGGAAGAGGCGTTCGGGCACCTCCAGAGCGCGGGCGGCTGGTCGACCTACGACACCTTCTTCGGCGGCGGCATGGTCGCCGACCTGATGAAGCACAGCCGGATCGATGACTCCGCCAAGGCGTTCGGGCGCGTGAACCGGGCGCTCGAGCGGCTGCGGATCGAGCTCGCCGACATCGGCGTGACGGGCGTGCAGGGGGTCGAGATCTCCGAAACGCTCGCCGTCTTCGACGTGCTGTTCGACAACGTGCTCAGCGACTGGATGGTGCGCGATCGCATCGCCCGGGCGCGGGAGGAGGCGCTGGACCTGCGGGTCAGGCTGAGCGAGCTGGATCGCGTACTCGCCGAGCGGCGCCTGGCCGTCGCCGAGCACCTGGCCGCGCTCGCGCGGCGCCGGGAGGAGCTGCTGCTGGCGGGGTGAGCTCAGGGCCCGTCGTCGGTGTGGGCGACGAGTCCGTAGGTCGTGATGCGGCCGGCGCGATCGTCGCCCGGCAGCGGCCGGGACCGGCGGCCGTAGATGAGCTCGGAGGAGTCGAGCAGCCACGGCACGAGGGTGATCTGCACGCCGTGGACGAGCATGAGCTGCTGCGCGATGCGCCGTGCGCGGCGGTTGTGCAGCAGGCTCTCCCACCAGTGGCCGACGATGTACTGCGGCAGGTAGACCGTGACGATCGACGAGCCGTGCTTCTTGCGGTACTCGGTGATGAACTGCGCGAGCGGTGCGGCGTACTGCCGGTACGGCGACTCGATCACGAGCAGCGGCACGGGCATGTGGTGGAACTCCCAGTCGTCCTGCACCTCGCGGGCGTCATCTGCGGTGACGGCGATGTGCACCGCGATCGTCTTGTCGTGCTTTGCGGCGAGGGCGTAGTCGATCGCCTTCGCGACGGGCTTCTGCAGCTTGCCGACGAGGACGATCGCGACGTCCCCGGACGCGCCGAAGTGCACGTCGTCGTCCATCTCGATCTCGTGCTCGACGTCGCGGTAGTACCGGTGCACGCCGATCATGAGGAATGACAGCACGGGGATCGCGAGGAAGACGAGCCAGGCGCCGTGCGTGAACTTCGTGATCGTCACGATCACGAGCACGACGACGGTGAAGGTCGCGCCGAGCGAGTTGATGAACAGGCCCGACCACGCCTCTCGGCGTTCGCCCACCGCCTTGGGTGAGAGCAGTCGCAGCTCGCGCCGCCAGTGCCGCACCATGCCGATCTGGCCCAGGGAGAACGACACGAAGACGCCGATGATGTAGAGCTGGATCAGCACCGTGAGCTTCGCCTGGAAGATCACGAGGACGAGCACGGCGGCAAGACCCAGGATGATCATGCCGTTCGAGTAGACGAGACGGTCGCCGCGCGTGTTGAGCGCCTTCGGGGCGTAGCCGTCGCGGGCGAGGACCGAGCCCAGCAGGGGGAACCCGTTGAACGCCGTGTTCGCCGCGAGGAGCAGCACCGCCGCCGTCGCCGCCTGGATCACGAAGAAGAGGATGCTGCCGTTTCCGAACGTGGCGGCGGCGACCTGGGCCATGAGGCTCGGCTGCACCGCGGCCTTGCAGTCGAAGCCGATCAGGTTGCAGGGATTCTCGGCGTAATGCACACCGGCCACGAGGGCGAGGAGCGTCAGGCCCGCGAACATGATGATCGCGATCGAACCCATGAGCACGAGGGTCGTCTGGGCGTTGCGCACCTTGGGGTGCCGGAACGCCGGCACGCCGTTGGAGACCGCCTCGACGCCGGTCAGCGCCGAGCATCCGCTGGAGAACGCGCGCAGGATGAGGAGGATCACGGCGGCCTGGCTGAGGTCTTCGGCCTGCACGGCGAACTGCGCGCTCTCGGCGATGGGCGCGTCGCCCAGCATCCAGCGCACGAGCCCCGTGGCGATCATGAGGAGCACCGACCCGATGAACAAGTACGTCGGAATGGCGAAGGCGGTCGATGCCTCGCGGACACCACGGAGGTTCACGAGGATGATGAGGATCACGAAGCCGACCGCAAGCTCCACCCGCCACGGGTCGAGGCCGGGCAGCGCCGAGATGATGTTGTCGACGCCGGATGCCACGGACACCGCGACCGTCAGCACGTAGTCCACCAGGAGCGCGGCCGCGACGACGACGCCTGCCTTCTCGCCGAGGTTCGTGCGGGCGACCTCGTAGTCGCCGCCGCCCGAGGGGTACGCCTTGATGAGCTGGCGGTAGCTGAGCACGACGACGATGAGCAGCGCCACGACCGCCGCCGCGACCCACGGGCTGAACGCGAGGAACGCGGTGCCGCCGATGAGGAGGATCATCAGCATCTCCTGCGGCGCGTACGCCACCGACGACAGCGCGTCGGAGGCGAAGATCGGCAGCGCCATCTTCTTCGGGAGCAGTTGCCCCTCGAGCTCTTCGCTCGTCAGCGGCTCGCCGATGAGGATGCGTTTGGCGATCGGCGTCTCTTCCGCCGGGCCCCGACTGTCGTCTGTCACGGCGCGACACTACGCCCGGGCCGTCCGCCGCGCAATGCGACCCGCGGCGCGACATCCTGCGAGCCCGGCGTGCTCTCACGCCAGCGGCTCACCGATGCCCGGGAAGACCCGGCTCACAGGTCGGAGTAGCGGAAGTACAGCACCGCCGTCACGACGGTCCCGTCGGTGTCGGCGAAGACGCTGTACTGCAGCGGTCCTTCCGCGTTCGATCGCGCCTGGTCGAACACGAACCGGATGGCGCCCACCGTGCCGCGGGGGATCTCCTGGTCGGGAGACAGGGCGCGGACCGCATCCACCGTCATGCCGATCTTCAGGCCGTGCTCGGCGACGAGCGAGATGTCGCCGATCTCGTTGCGCGAGAACAGCACGTACGACGGCTGCGCATACTCGGCGCGGGGCGTGCCGCCGGGCGTCTCGACCATGTCGAACAGCATGAAGCCGTCCCACTGGTAGACGGTGTAGTCGGGGTAGTGGCTGCCGTCGCCGGGTTCGACGCGCGTCGTGGGTGCAGCGCCGAACGCGTCGGTGAGGGCGGTCACGGCGGCCGCGGCGTCGCCCGCCCACGTGTAGGTGAAGACCTCCTCGCCCGCCTCGTCCACCAGGGCGAAGCCCGTGCCGCTCAGCTGCAGGGCGACCGGTTCGGTCGCGGGGTCATCGGTGGGCGTCGGCGAGGGCGCGGCGGTTGTCGGCGCGGAGGTCGCGGGCGGCGTCGTCGGGGTCGGGGTCGCCGCGGGAGACCGTGTCAGCGCGATCGCGAGGGTCACCACGACCGCGACGAACAGCACCGCCGCGATGATCCCCAGCACGAGCGGCACGCGCGAGCGCGGCTCACGCTCGGGCCGCGGCTCGCGCTCGGGCTCGGGTTCGGACGGCGACGGCTGCAGCAGGCCGAACGGGTCGTCGCCGCTCACGCGAGGAACTCCCGGGCCGCGACGACCAGGGCATCCACGCCGCGCTCGATCGTGGGGTGCAGGATCGGCGCGAAGAACGGGGAGTGGTTGGTCGGGATGTCCTCGTTGACGGTGCCGCGCGCGGCGGCATCCGCCCACTGCTGCGGGTCGAGCCCGCCCCAGAACCAGAACACGAGCGGAACGCCCGCCTCGCGGGCGAACCACGAGACGTCCTCGCTGCCGGTGAACATGCCGGGGTCGATGACCGTGCCCTCGCCGAACGCGCGGTCGAACGCGGCAGTCAGCCGCGCGGTCGCGTCGGGGTCGTTGATCGTCGGCGGCAGCGAGTGGTCGACGGCGATGACGGGCTCCTGCTCGGCGCCGGATGCCGCGGCCTCCGCCCGCACGATCCGCTCCACGCGTGCCATGACGTCGGCGCGCGCGTCGTCGTCGGGGTAGCGCAGGCTCAGCTCCAGGCGCGCCTCGGCGGGGATGATGTTGTTCTTCAGGCCCGCGTGGATCGATCCGACCGTGACGACGGCCATCTCGCGCGGGTCGACCTCGCGGGAGACGATCGTCTGCAGCCGCATGACGGTCGCCGCGGCCATGACGACGGGGTCGATCGTGGCGTGGGGGCGCGACCCGTGTCCGCCGCGGCCGAGGAGGGTCACCGTCAGGCCGTCCGAGGCGGCCATCTGCGTGCCCGGACGCACCCCGATCGTGCCGGCCGGCAGGGGAGTGAGGTGCTGGCCGAGGACGATGTCGGGCTTCGGGAACTTTTCGAGCACGCCGTCGGCGATCATCGCCTGAGACCCGGCGCCGTACTCCTCGGCGGGCTGGAAGACCGCGACGACGGTGCCGGACCACTCGTCGCGGGTCTGGGCGAGCTTCTCCAGGGCGCCGAGCAGGGCGGTCACGTGCATGTCGTGCCCGCACGCGTGCATCACCGGGACATCGGTGCCAGCAGGGTCGGTGCCGCGGGCGGTCGACGCGTACGCGAGGCCGGTCTGCTCGGCGACGGGCAGGCCGTCCATGTCGGCGCGCAGCCAGACGACGGGGCCTTCGCCCGCGCCGCCGGTGATGCGCGTCGCGACGCCGGTCTTGCCGAGCCCCTCCACGTACTCCAGCCCCAGCGCGGCCAGTTCCCGGGTGATGACGCCCGCCGTGCGGGTCTCCTGGAACGACAGTTCGGGATGCCGGTGCAGGTCGATGTACAGCGCTTCGAGATCGATGGCCATGCCAAGGAGCCTACGCGGGCCCGCAACCCGCCTACGCGGGCGGGCCCGCCGTCGAGCCGCGGACGACGAGCTCGAAGGGGAGGGATGCCGCCGCGAGCCCCGCCTCGGCCGGGGTCGGCGCCTCGAGCGCGGCGAGGATCGCCTCGCCGGCCCGCTCGCCCTGGGCGTGGGGGAACTGGTCGATCGTCGTGAGGTCGAACAGCCCCGCGAGGTCGTGCCCGTCGACGCCGATCACCGACAGGTCCCCGGGCACCGACAGGCCGAGTTCGCGCGCCGCGGTCAGCACGCCGTACGCCATCTCGTCCGAGGCGGCGAAGATCGCCGTCGGCGGCTGCGCCGACCGCAGCAGCGCGTGCGCGGCGCGCCGCCCGCCGTCGATCGTGAAGTCGGCCTCGGCGAAGCGGGGTGTGCGGATGCCGGCATCCGCCATCGCCGCCTCGTAACCGCGCCGGCGGCGCGAGGGGATGTCGAACTCCGGGTCGGCGGGCGATGTCGCCGGAAGGCTCTCGCTGATGTGCGCGATGTCGCGGTGGCCCCGCTGCAGGAGGTGCTCGGTCGCGGTCCGGCCGACCGCCGTGTCGTCCACGCGCAGTGACGGGAAGTCTCCGCGCGGGACGCCCAGCCCCACGACGGGCAGGCCGAGCCCCGCGACGTGGGCGACCTCGTCGTCGGTCAGCAGGCCCGACAGCACGATGAGCCCGTCGACCCGGCGACGACGCAGCGACGTCTCGAACAGTCCGCGCCGCTGCGCGGGGTCGTCCGTCAGCGCGTACAGCGTGAGGTCGTACCCGCGCCGGGCGAGCTGCGCGGCGATGCCGTCGAGCACCGTCGCGAAGAACCAGCGGTCCAGGAGCGGCACGACGACCCCGACGTTCTGTGCCCGCCCGGAGGCGAGCGTCGCCGCCGCGGCGGTGACGACGTAGCCGAGCCGCTCCGCGGTCTGCCGCACGCGCTCACGCGTCGCCTCCGAGACGCGCCCCCGGCCGCTCAGGGCGCGCGAGACGGTCGTCGTCGACACACCGGCGGCACGTGCCACCTCGTCGATCCCGATCATCTCGCGCTCGCCCTCGGTCGGTGGCGGCTCAGTCCGCGGCGATCCAGACCGCCACGTCGACGGGCAGATCCGTGCCGTCGAACGGAGCACTGGCCACCAGCACCGTACCGGCAGGAAGCGGCGCCGGCGTGCTGCCGGCGTTCGCGAGCACCGTCACCGAGCCGGCCGCGCCGGTCGAGACGCGGAACGCCAGGACGTCCTCGCCGTAGCCGTCCAGCCACTCCAGCTCACCGGCGCCGAGGTTCTCGGCCCGGCGGGTGGCCAGCAGCGTCCGGTACAGCCACAGCGTCGACTCCGGGTCGTCCTCCTGCACGTCCCGTGCGAGCTGTGCCCACTCCGCCGGCTGCGGCAGCCACGCCTCGCCGGTCGGGCTGAACCCGTACCCCGGCGCGTCGGCCGACCACGGGATCGGGACCCGGCATCCGTCGCGGCCGTAGCGCTCGCCGTCGGTGCGGAACCACGTCGGGTCCTGGCGCGACTCGGGCGGCAGGGCAATGACCTCGGGAAGGCCCAGCTCTTCGCCCTGGTAGAGGTAGGCGGAGCCGGGGAGGGCGAGCATGACGGTCGTCGCCGCGCGGGCCCGGCGCAGGCCCACCTCCGGGATCGGCTGGCCGGGGCTGTCGGGACCGATGCCGTGACCCTGCGGGTTCTCCGCGGTCAGGGCGAGCCGCGACGCGTGGCGCACGACGTCGTGGTTGGAGAGCACCCACGTCGCCGGGGCGCCGACGGCGGGGAACGCGCGCAGCGACTCGGCGATGACCTCGCGGATCGCGGGGGCCTCCCACTCCGTCATGAGGTACGGGAAGTTGAACGCCTGGTGCATCTCTTCGGGGCGCACCCATTCCGCGGTGCGGTCCACCGTCGGCAGCCACGCCTCGGCGCACAGCGCGCGGTCGCCGTCGTACTCCGCGAGGACGCGATGCCAGTCCCGGTAGATCTCGTGGACACCCTCCTGGCCCCAGTACGGCACGTTCTCCTCGCCGCCGCCCATGCTGTCGGCATCCACCGCCGGAAGATGGTCGGGCAGGCCGTCGGTCTTCACCAGGCCGTGGGCGACGTCGACGCGGAACCCGTCGACGCCCCGATCGAGCCAGAAGCGCAGGATGCGGCGGAACTCCTCCTGCACGGCGGGGTTCGACCAGTCGAAGTCGGGCTGCGTCGTGTCGAAGAGGTGCAGGTACCACTGGCCGGGCGTGCCGTCGGGGTTCGTCGTGCGGGTCCACGCCGGGCCGCCGAAGACCGACTCCCAGTTGTTGGGCGGCAGGTCGCCGTTCTCGCCCTTGCCGTCGCGGAACATGTACAGCGCGCGCTCGGGGCTGCCCGGCGCCGCCGCGAGCGCCCGCTGGAACCACGGGTGCTGGTCGGAGCTGTGGTTGGGAACGAGGTCGACGATGACCCGGATGCCGCGGGCGTGCGCCGCGGCGAGCATGTCGTCGAAGTCGGCGAGAGTGCCGAACAGCGGGTCGACGTCGCAGTAGTCGGCGACGTCGTAGCCGGCGTCGTGCTGCGGTGAGCGGTAGAAGGGGCTCAGCCACACGGCATCCACACCGAGGGAACGGAGGTCGTCGAGGTGGGCGGTGACGCCCGGCAGGTCGCCGATGCCGTCGCCGGAGGCGTCGGCGAACGATCGCGGGTAGATCTGGTAGATCACCGCGGTGCGCCACCATTCGGCGCCGGGGCGGGTCTCGCCGATCTCGGGCAGGGGGGAAGTCAGCTGCGACGTCATGCGCACCAGCGTAGCGCAAGCGCTTGCGCACAGGAGGGGCTGGCGGGTCGCGCGTGGCTAACTCCCTCGATTCCGCGCGTGAGCCGCGATACTCCGGGGTTTTCGCGCAGTGCGCGCCCGGATCGAAGGAGTTAGCCACGGCACGCGTCGGCGCCCGGCGCGCGCGTACGCTGGACCGGTGACTTCCGAGGCCCTCGCCCGCGCCGAATCGCTCATCGCCACGATCCCCGACTTCCCGTCCCCCGGGGTGCTGTTCCGCGACATCTCGCCGCTGCTGGCCGACGCCGCGGCGCTGCGCACCGTCGTCGACGCCGTCATCGCGCCGTTCGCGGGTGGGTTCGACGTCGTGGCCGGCGTGGAGGCGCGCGGGTTCATGCTCGCCGGCGCCGTCGCGATCGCCGCGGGCGTCGGGATGGCGCCGATCCGCAAGGCGGGCAAGCTGCCGCGACCCGCGGCATCCGTCTCCTATGCGCTGGAGTACGGGACGGCGCAGATCGAGATGAGCAACGACCTCCCGCGCGGCACGCGGGTGCTGCTCGTCGACGACATCCTCGCCACCGGCGGCACGCTGCGCGCCGGGCAGCAGCTGCTCGCTGAGCTGGGTCTGGAGTTGGCGGGCACCGCCGTGCTGATGGAGCTCGCCTCGCTCGGCGGTCAGGAGGTCGCCGGCCCCGTGCACGCCGTCTTCCGGGTGTAGCCGGTTCGGCGGGGCGTGGCGCGGGATGCCGGGAGCGACGCGGCGTCGATGGGATACTCGGAGCGCCGCGCCGCGCCGAACGCACCCGACAGAAGGGCTCCCGTGGGAACCGTCACCTCCGAACCGATCGTGCACCTCACCTCGAACACGCTCGCCCGCATCCATGTGGCCGGTGAGGTCGACGAGGTCTTCGCGTCGACGGAGGAGGGCCTGCGCGGCCGCATCGTCGAGTCGATCCGCCAGCTCGCGGCCTCGGCGGGCGAGCCCGTCACGGCGATCGTCGTCGACGGCGACGTGCGCTGGCCGCTGATCGTCCACCCCGACGGCGCCTTCATCGAGGCCACCGCCCTCGCCGAGCACGCCGACGGCGAGCCGGCGCCCGCGCCCCACCCGGTGCGCACCGGCGAGGTGCCCGTCCTCCCGGAGGCCGCGGCTGCGGCGGTCGCGGGCGCGGTCGCCGAGGTGCCCGCCTCGGTCGAAGAACCCGCCCCCGTCGAGGAGCCCGCCCGCGTCGAGGTGCCTGCCTCGGTCGAGGCACCCGTTACCGCCTCCGTCGCGGAGCCCGTTCCCGCCCCCGTGGCTGCGCAGCCGGAGCCTGCCGCCGCCCCCGCAGGGCACCTCCGCAGCGACCTGTCCCGGAGCGATCTCGCCCGTCGCGAGAGCGCGCACCGCGACCCCGCACAGCGGGCGACGCCGACCGTCGAGGATCTGCTGAACTCCCGCGCCGATCGCACCAAGCCCCGCGCGACCGAGGGCTGGCAGGGCGCCGTGCGCCGTGCGACCGGTGGGGCGATCTCGCCGCGCCCCGGCAAGGCCGAGCAGTCCCGCCTCGATCGCGAGCGCACGGTGCAGCGGCGGCTCGACGCATCCCGCACGATCGTCGTGCTCAACCCGAAGGGCGGCGCGCACAAGACGACGTCGACGCTGCTCCTCGCCGCGACCTTCGGCACGCAGCGCGGCGGCGCGACGCTCGCGTGGGACAACAACGAGACCCGCGGAACGCTCGGCTGGCGCGCGCAGAACGCGCCGCACCACCGCACCGCGGTCGACCTGCTCGAGCACCTCGACCAGTTCACCGAGCCGAGCCAGGCGAGCCTCGCCGCGCTCGACACGTACGTGCGCACGCAGGTCGACGCCCGCTTCGATGTGCTCGCGTCGGATGAGGATGCCGCGGCATCCTCCACGATCGACGCGGCCGCGTTCGACCGCCTCCACGGTGTGCTGTCGCGCTACTACCGCCTCCTGATCGTCGACACGGGCAACAACATGCGCGCGTCGAACTGGGTCGCCGCCGTCGCGGCCGCCGATCAGCTCGTGATCGTCTCGACGGTGCGCGAGGACACCGCCGCGAGCGCCGCGTGGCTGCTCGACGGGCTGCGCGAGAAGGGCTTCGACGCGAAGATCGACGACGCGGTCACGATCCTCGCGGCGCCGTCGGCGCGGCCCGACCGCAAGCTCGCGGAGCGGCTCGAGCACCACTTCTCGCAGGTGACGGGCGACGTCGTGCACGTGCCGTTCGACCCGGCGCTGGTCGATGGCGGCCCGATCGACTTCGACGCGCTGTCGCCCGAGTCGCGCGACGCCTGGCTCACGGCCGCCGCGGCGATCGCCCAGCGGCTCTGACCCGCGACCCCCGTTCATCCGTCCCTCGGGGTCGCTTCCGCGCACGCGTAGCGGTACGACGGGCCGGATGAACGGATGCGGGCCGAGCACCGCCCGCGCCCCGCGGCTCAGACCGCGCGCAATCCGCCGCCGAGGTCGACGGGGGTGCCGTCGATGTTGCCCACGATCCCGCGGATGATGCCAACACCGTCGGCGCCGCGCAGGCTCTCGTACCAGGCCTCGGTGACGTCCACGTCGAACGCGTGCGTCTCGTAGCCGCGCTTGCGCGCCCGCAGCACGAGGTCGCCCGCGCGCTCCGCGCGCATCTGCTCGTACCGCTTCAGGGTGTCTTCGACGCTCACGGTGTTCGTCGCGAACGCGATCCCGAGCGCGAAGGCATCCTCGAGCGCCGAGCACGCGCCCTGCCCGATGTCGGGCGCCGTGTTGTGCGCCGCATCGCCGAGGATCGCGACGCGCCCCTTCGCCCACGTCGAGAACGGCGTGATGTCCCAGATCTCGACGCGATTGAGGGATGCCGCGGGGTCGATCGCGTCGAGCAGCGCCACGACCCCCGGCGCCCACCCGTCGAACGCCGCCCGCAGCGGTGCGACGCCGTCGGCGCGATCGTACTCGAGTCCCGCCGGCTGCGGCACGTCGAACCAGAAGTAGAACCGGTCGCCCGCGACGGGCATGACCGCCGCGCGCTTGCCGTCGGCGACGTAGGTCGTCCACGCGGTGGCGCGGCCGACTGCGGCATCCGTCGGAATCAGCCCGTTGAAGTTGGTGTACCCGGAGTACTCGCGCACGATCTCGGGTGCGCCCTCGGGCTGCACGTAGTCGCGCGTGATCGAGCGAGCGCCGTCGGCGCCGATCAGCAGGTCGCCCGTGTCGGTCGTGCCGTCGGCGAACGTCACCGTGACCTGCGTGCCGTCGTCGGCGATCGCCACGACCTGGCGCCCGAGGTGGATGCGATCCATGCCGACGCGCTCCATCAGCAGCGCCTGCAGGTCGGCGCGCGCGACAGGGTACGGCTTCTGCCCCGACATCGCCGTGACCGGCGCCAGGGAGAAGTCGCACATCGTCTCGCCGGTGTGCCCGTCGAGGTAGACCATGTCGGCCATGTCGCCGCCGAGGGCCGCGACTTCCGCGCCGACGCCCAACCAGTTGAGCACCTTGACGCCGTTGGACCACAGCGACAGCGCCGCGCCGACCGGCTTGTTCTCACGCATCCGGTCGTAGATGACGACCTCGTGTCCGAGTCGTGCGAGCGCGATCCCCGCGCTCGTCCCGCCGATGCCCGCGCCCACGATGATGACCTTCACATCCGCAGGCTACGGAGGCTGTGTCACCGTCAGGTTTCGTCGCGCTACCGGGGCGTTACGCCGTCACGACCCGCGATACGTCGAGTACGCGAACGGGCTCAGCAGCAACGGCACGTGGTAGTGCGGACGGTCTGCGACGGTGAACGCGACCGTCACCGACGGGTAGAAGGTCTCGACTCCCTGCGCCGCGAAGTACGGCCCGGTGTCGAACCTCAGCGAGTAGTCGCCCGGCTCCAGCACGTCCGGACCGAGCGCGAGCCGCCCGTCGGCGTCGGTCTGTCCCGACGCGACGGCGACGCCGTCGGGTCCCGCCAGGGTCACCGCGACGCCCGTCGCCGGCACACCCGCGGTCGCGTCGAGGATGTGGGTCGTCAGGTGGCTCATGTCAGTCCTCCAGGCTTGAGCGCAGGCGCAGCAGCGCGATCTGGCGCAGCTGATCGCGCGCCTCGGCGGCCTCCGCGGCGTCGTCGTTGCCCAGGCGGCGGCGCACTTCGGCGAGCATCTCTTCGGCACTGCGGCCCGCGGCGCGGATGAGGAACACGCGCCCGAACCGGGTCTCGTAGTCGGCGTTGGCCTGCGCCATGGCATCCGTCGTCGACGCGGATGCCGTCGCCATCGCCGCCTGCTCGCGGGTGCTCGCGACGGCTTCCGCCCCCGACCCCGCGGGCTTCTGCCCGATGCGCGGGTGGTGGGCGAGCGCGGCATCCAGGTCGGCGTCGGTCCAGCCGCGGGCGAGCGCGTCGGCGCGCGCGGCGACCTCGCCGACCGAGGCGTACGGCCGCGCCGCGACGACCGCGTCGACCCACGCGGGGACCGCCGCCCACACCGCGACCGTCGCCGCCGCTGTCTCGCGGTCAGCGGTGTTGAACTCCGAGAGCTGCATGCACCGACCGTATCGCCGCGGCGTTTCGGCCCCGTAACGTGCGCTCAGCGGCCCGGGTGGACGATCAGCCACTGCGCGACGATATCTTCGGTGCCGGTGTTGTGCAGCAGGTGCGGCACGGAGCACGGGAGAGGGCACGGGCGAGATGCGCCGGAACGTCACGCCCCCCTCGAGCGGGATCTGCACGGCATGCCCCGCACGCTGCAGCGCGAACCCGTGGTGTTCGTCATCGTCGGCGGAACGATCGTCACCGATTCCCAACACGTCGGCGAGCGGCACATCCAGTGCTTCGGTGATCGCGATCAGACGCGCGATGCTCGGCTGCAGCACGCCGCGCTCGATCTGCGGCAGCGGGCATCCCGACGGTCCTCCTCGCGATCCTGCCGAAGACGTTCGCCGACCTGGGGCTGTTCGACATCTCGTGGATCGGCAACTTCACCTGGTTCATCGGATGCGCTCTCGGCTATGGCCTGTTCATCCTGTTCGAGCGTCTCGACCCGCAGGTCCCGACGTTCGACGGCGAGGACGAGGGCATCTCGGACGGCACGATCGACGGCGCCGCCGCGACCGCGGTGACGCGGCCGTCTGGCTGACGGCCGCCGAGATCCCCGTGCTCGAGCTCGAGGACACCGGGTCGGAGGCCGCGGCATCCATCGCCCGCCTCTGCCACGAAGCGGTGCGCCGCGAGGCCGACGTCATCGTGCTCGGCTGCGCCGGGATGGCGGATCTGTGTCGCATGCTCACCGCGACAGCGGGTGTCCCCGTCGTCGACGGTGTCGCGTCGGGTGTGGGCCTCGCGACCGCGATGGTGCGGATGGGGCTGAAGACGAGCAAGCGCAGCGAGTACGCGAGCCCGCCCCGCCTCGTCGCCGTGTGAGGCGCTGCCCCGCGGCCGGGGCCGGGGCCGGTGTCAGGCGTGATCGCCTGCGCCGTGCACGAGGTCTGAGATCTCGCGCTTGTACGCGTTGAACGCGGGGGTCGTGACATCCCGCGGCTCGGGCAGGTCGATCGGCACGGTGCGCGCGATGTGCCCGGGCACGCCGTGCGAGGCCCCACCGGTCATCACCACGACGCGGTCGGCGAGGAACACGGCCTCTTCGATCGAGTGCGTCACGAAGACGACGGTTGTGCGGGTCTCGAGGTGGATGCGCTTGAGCTCGGCCTGAAGATCCGACCGCGTCAGCGCATCCAGCGCGCCGAACGGCTCATCCATCAGCAGCACGCTCGGCTCGTTCGCGAGGACGCGGGCGATCGCGACCCGCTGCTGCATGCCGCCGGACAGCTCGCCCGGGTAACGGTCGGCGAAGCGGCTGAGCCCGACGGTCTCGGTGAACCGGTCCGCAAGCTCGCGCACACGTGCGCGCGGCAGGCGCCGCCGTTTCGGGCCGTAGGCGATGTTCTCGCGCACCGTGAGCCAGGGGAACAGCCCGTAGTCCTGGAAGACGACCCCGCGGTCCGGACCGGGGGCGGTCACGGGCCGCCCGCCGACGGTGACGCTGCCGCTCGTGGCGGGCTCGAATCCGGCGAGGATGCGCAGCACGGTGCTCTTGCCGCAGCCGGATGCGCCGACGACGGCGATGAACTCGCCCGCCGCGATGTCGATGTCGACGTCGGCGACGGCCTGCACGCCGGCCCATTCCGGACCGTAGCGCTTGCCGAGATCCTGCAGGACGACGTCGGCGGTGGTCAGATCGGTCATGTGCTGTGCTCCCGTCACTTCACCAGGGGGCGCCCGCGCGTGAGCAGGCGGAAGGCTCCGACGAGGATGCGGTCGGAGAGGAAGCCGGCGAGGCCGATCACGATCATGCCGACGACGATCATGTCGGTGCGCACCACGTCGCGGGCGAGGATGATCGCAGAGCCGAGGCCGACGTTGACGCCGATGCTCTCGCCGAGCACGAGCACGACCCAGGCGAGCCCGAGCCCGACGCGCATTCCGTTGATGACGGCTGCCGCCGAGGCGGGCACGACGATCTGGCCGAGGATCTCCCACCGCCTGGCGCCGAGCATCTGCCCGGCCTCGATGAGCCGACCCGGGACCTCTTTGGATCCGCTGATCGCGCCGAGCACGATCGGGAAGAACGAGGACAGGGCGATCAGGAAGATCGTCGCCTGGTCGCCCCAGCCGATGAGGAGGCCGACGAGGGGCACCCACGCCGTCGCCGGAATCGGCCGGAACAGGTTGATGAACGGATCGAACATCGCGTCCATCTTGTAGTAGCGGCCCATCAGGATGCCGAGGGGGATGGCCAGCACCGACGCGATGAGGAAGCCGATGAGCACCCGCAGCGACGACGCCCCGAGGTTGACCCACAGGTCGCCGGAGAAGGCGTCGTCGTGGATGCCCCCGAATGCGTAGTCCCACAGCGACGCGACGACGTCGCCGGGGGCGGGCAGGTACCCCATCCGGATGCCGATGAGGGGAATCTCCCACGCCTGGTCGCGCCCGACCTGCCACAAGACGAGGAAGAGGAACGGGATCGGGATCCCGAGGAGGATCCGCGTGAGGAGTGCGCGCTGATTGGGTCGTTGCGCGGGAGGGCGTCGGCGCACGGGTCGCGCCGTCGTCTGCGTGGCCATGCGGCCGCCCTTCTGGCGTGCGGGGGAGGCCGCAGCCGCCCCCGCACGCGCGATCACGAGGTGAAGGAGGTGTCCACGATGTCGTCGCCCGTGGGCGTCGTGGTGATGAGCCCGATCGAGGCCATCGCCTCGGCGAGGGCGGAGAGCTGTCCGACGTACTCGTCGGACAGATCCGAGCGCAGCCAGAAGTTCGCCAGCGCCGACGTGAACACGTCCTCGTCACCGCCGAACTCCTCGACCATGCCGGGCAGCCACTCCTCGATGTTGTCGGCCATGTAGGCGGTCGTCGCGGCGTGCGTGTCGACGACCTTCTGCACGAGCTCGGGGTTCTCCTCGATGAGCTTGCCGGTGGTGACCAGGCCGATGTTGACCTTGCCGATGGGCGTCGAGTACGGATCGACGACCTCGGTGCCGCCCGCGTTCTTCGCGATCGAGACGCCGATCTCGACGCCCATGAACGCGTCGATGTCGCCCGCGATGAACGCCGACGCCATCTCGGGCACGGGGATCACCGAGAGCTCGAAGTCCTCGGGGGTGAGGCCGGCCTCATCGATCAGCAGGCGGAGGGCGACCTCCTGGGCCGAACCCTGGACGATGCCGATCTTCTTGCCGACGAGCTCGTCGAGGCTCGACTCGCCGTTGCCGATGAAGCCGGATCCGCCGTCGGCGGCGCTCGCGATGATCTTGAGGTCGCGGCCCTGCGCGATGGAGGAGATCGTCGGGGTGACACCCGAGATCGCGAAGTCGATCGACCCCGACACGAGCGCGTCGGACAGGGCGGGCGTCGTGTCGAGCGTGACGACCTCGAACTTCACACCGTCGACGGCGTGGTCGTCGTAGAGGAACGGCTGGTAGAAGTGCGGCTGGCCGCGCAGGGTGCCGATCTTGACGGTGACGGTCTCGGCGGCATCCGACGACGCGGGTGTCGTGTCACCCGAGCTGCAGGCGGACAGGATGAGGACGGATGCCACGGCCAGCGCGGCGGCGATGCGAGGACGGAATCGTGCCATGTGAAGGACTCCCGGGTTCGGTCCGCCGACGACACGGCCGACGGACGGTGCGAGGTGCTGTGTGGCCCCAGTAAAGCGAGCGCGGTCGCGCTCGCCATGAAGGCGGTGTAACGGTTGTGTTAAGTCATGACTGAACACACGCGCAGTCGGTCGCGCATACGATGGGTCGCGCACGAGGACCGGAGGATGCCGTGGAAGAGAGCCCCCTGCCCGCACAGATCGGTGCGCGACTGCGTCGGCTGCGGACGGCCTCGGGCCGCTCCCTCGCGTCGGTCGCACAGCAGCTCGGCATCTCGTCGAGCGCGCTGTCGCAGATCGAGACGGGCACGATGCGTCCCTCGGTCAACCGGCTCGTCGAGCTCGTCGCCGTGCTGGGCGCTCCCGTGTCGGCGATCTTCGATGATCTCGATCTGTTCGCACCCGACCTCGATCACGCCGCAGGTGACGTCGCCGAGCCCGTCCCGGGGGTCCTCGTCACCGGGCCGGGCGAGGCTGCCCCCGCACAGCTGGACCAGGGCGTCGTCTACCGGCGGCTGTCGCCGGCGCCTCTTCCCGGCGTGGACTTCTTCGAGTCGATCTACCCGCCTGGCTCCGCGTCGAGCGCCGACGGTGCGATGCTCGTGCATGACGGCCTCGAGTCGGGTTACGTGCGGTCGGGCGAGCTCACGTTCGAGTTCACGGAAGGCGCCGTGCGGCTCGGCGCAGGCGGGTCGCTCTCGTTCGCCGCGTCGCGGCCGCACCGCGTCGTCAACCAGACGGCGGAGGTCGCCTCGGCGATCTGGCTGACGATCCTCCCGGCGCGCGGCGCGTGAACCCCGCGGCGTTTCACACGCCCGTTACGTGGGGGTAATCGCTCGCGTCACGTTAAGCAATAGCTTTAGAAGCGTGAAGACCGGTGAAGTGCAGGTGGATGCCGCGGAGCTCGTGATCCGTGCGGAGCGCGCGTGGATCGACGGTGCGTTCCGCCCGGCCGAGGTCGTCGTGCGCGGCGGCGTCATCGCCGACGTGGGGGTGCCCCACGGTGCCCCGCGCGGCGCTGTCGAAGTGCCCGAGGATGCGGCCCTCGTCCCCGGTCTCGTCGACTCGCACGTGCACGTCAACGAACCCGGCCGCACCGAATGGGAGGGCTTCCGGTCGGCGACCCTCGCCGCGGCCGCGGGCGGCGTGACGACCCTCGTCGACATGCCGCTCAACTCGATCCCGCCGACGTCGACGACCGAGGCCCTCGAGATCAAGCGGGCGGCGGCCGCGGCATCCGCCTATGTCGACATCGGGTTCTGGGGCGGCGCCGTCCCCGAGAACCTCGGTGCGCTCGGGCCGGTCCACGACGCCGGGGTGTACGGGTTCAAGTGCTTCCTCGCACCGAGCGGCGTTGACGAGTTCGGCCACCTCGATCGCGCCCAGCTCGACCGGGCGATGGCCGAGGTCGCGTCGATCGGCTCGCGCCTGATCGTCCATGCGGAAGACCCCGACCTCCTTTCCGGTGACGGGTCGCTCGGGCGCGGCTACGCCGCCTTCCTCGCGTCGCGCCCGCCGGCGAGCGAGGAGGCCGCGATCGACGCCGTCATCGCCGCCGCGCGGCGTCACGGCGCACGCGCCCACATCCTGCACTTGAGCGACGCCCGTGCTCTGCCCGCGATCGCCGCGGCGAAGGCCGACGGGGTCGACCTCACCGTCGAGACCTGCCCGCACTACCTGACGATCACCGCCGAGGAGATCCCCGACGGCGCGAGCGAGTTCAAGTGCTGCCCGCCGATCCGCGAAGCGGGCAATCAGGACCTGTTGTGGCAGGGCATCCTCGACGGAACGATCGACGCGATCGTGAGCGACCACTCGCCCTCCACCGTCGACCTCAAGCGCTCGGGGAACGGCGACTTCGGTCTCGCGTGGGGCGGCATCGCGGGCCTGCAGGTGGGGCTCTCGGCCGTCTGGACCGAGGCGCGCCGCCGCGGCATCCCGCTCGACACCCTCCTGCCGCTGTTCACGACCGGTCCCGCGCGCGTCGCGGGGCTGACGGGCGTCGGCGAGATCGTCGTCGGCGCGCCGGCGCACCTCGCGGTGTTCGGCCTCGACGACACCCTGCGCATCGAGGCGCGCGCCCTGCAGCACCGCAACCCCATCTCGGCCTACGACGGCAAGGTCCTCACCGGACGCGTGCGCCGCACGTGGCTGCGCGGGCAGAGTGTGTACGACGCGAGCGAAGGCGGCGCCGGCGAGGCGCCGTGGCTGAGGCGCCCACCAGCGGGCCGCCTCCTGTCGAGAGGAACGGCGTGAGCGAGATCCTGCAGCCCGGAGTCGGGCCCATCCCCGGCGACCACTACGTCGCCGCGTCGCCGCAGACGGTGCTGTGGGGGAGGCTTCCGTGCGAGACGGATGCCCCGGTGCTGGCCGTTCCGGCGGGGGCCACCGTCACGTTCGACACCGTCAGTCACGAAGGCATCCTGCCTGATCAGGGTCAGGATCCGCTCGACTACTTCACGGGTCACGGGGTCGCGCCCGAGGCGGTGCTCACCGACGCGATCGAGATCGCCGCATCCGTCCCGCGCGACGCCCTCGCCGACGGGCCGCACGTGATCACCGGGCCGGTGTTCATCGAGGGAGCCGAGCCCGGCGACCTCCTCAAGATCACGGTCGTAGCTCTCGCACCGCGCGTGCCGTACGGCGTCATCTCGAATCGGCACGGCAAGGGCGCTCTCCCCGGCACACTGCCGCGCGGCCCCGAGAACGTCAGCGTCTTCACACCCGTGGTCGGCGGCGCCGGACGTCTGCCGCTCGTCGAGGGTGGCGAGCGCGTCGTGAGCTTTCCGCTCGCGCCGTTCCTCGGCACGATGGGCGTCGCCGTCGCGGGGGAGGAACGCCCGCACTCGGTGCCGCCCGGGGCGCACGGCGGCAACATCGACATCAACCTGCTCGTCGAGGGGACGGTCCTGTACCTGCCCGTGCAGGTGCCGGGCGGCCTCGCCTACGTCGGCGACCCGCACTTCGCACAGGGCGACGGCGAGGTCGCGCTGACGGCGCTCGAGGCATCCCTGCGCGCGACACTGCGCTTCGAGGTCGTGCCGCGCGACGAGGCCCTCGCCGCTTTCGGCGAGGTCACCGGACCCCTCGTGCGGACCGGCGAGTACCTCGTGCCGACGGGGCTCGACCCTGACCTCAACGAGGCGATGCGCAAGGCCGTGCGCGCGGCGCTCGACCTGCTCGCCGCCCGGTACGGCATGGCCGAGCACCTCGCCTACGCGTACCTGTCGGCGGCCACCGACTTCGACATCTCGCAGGTCGTCGACATCGTGTGCGGCGTGCACGCCCGCATCCGCGAGGCCGATTTCGCCGACGTCGCGAGGGCGGGCGACGCGTGAGCGCGGCGCATAACTCAGGCTGTTCGGGGCTCAAGCCGGGGTTTCGACGTCCGCGGGCGGGGTTCTGCCTGAGTTGTGCGCCCGCGTCGGCGGAGAGGGATGACGCATGACCGAGATCCCCGCCGACCTGCGGGCGGCGTTCGATGCCTACGAGGCCGCCATCCTCGCGAACGACCTCGATGCGCTGGATGCCGCGTTCGCGCCCGGCGCCGACACGATGCGCGGCGACGGTGCGGGCCTGCTCGTCGGGCACGACACGATCAGCGCGTTCCGCGGCCTGCGCGGCGGAGTTCCGCCTCGCACGATCGAGCGCATCGAGTACCGCCCACTGGCAGACGACGTCGCGCTGCTCGTATCGGTCTCGCGCTTCCGCGGTGGCGGCACGGGACTGCAGACGCAGGTCTGGGAACGCCCCGACGGGCGCTGGCTCATCACGGCCGCCCACGTCACGCCGCGCGCGCAGGCCCTCGACCGGTCGGTCTGGCGGTCGGTCGGCGACCCGCTGTTCCAGGGCGCGTGGGACGGTCCGCTGGAAGGTCTCACCGTCGCCGTCAAGGACCTCTTCGCCATCAAGGGCTACCGCATCGGCGCGGGCAACCCCACCTACCTCGACTCGGCGCGTGCCGAAACGACGACGGCTCCGGCGGTGGCCGACCTGCTCCGCGGCGGAGCGTCGCTGCGCGGCATCGCCCGCACCGACGAGTTCGCCTACTCGATCGCGGGCGACAACGCCCACTACGGCACCCCGCCGAACGCAGCCCTCCCGGGCGCGCTGCCCGGCGGCTCATCGAGCGGACCGGCGACGGCCGTCGCGACGGGCCAGGCTGACGTCGGCCTCGCGACCGACACCGCCGGCAGCGTGCGTGTGCCCGCGTCGTACCAGGGGCTGTGGGGTCTGCGCACGACGCACGGCCTCGTGCCGCGGCAGGGACTGCTGCCCCTCGCGCAGAGCTTCGACACCGTCGGCTGGCTCACGCGCGACGGCGCGACCCTGCAGCGTGTCGCGGACTGGTGCCTCAGCTACGACGGGTCGGACTCGACCGAGTCGGTCTTCGGTGAGTCCGGCGCCGACCTGCCCTGGCGCTTCGTCATGCCGGCCGAGGCGCTGGATGCCGCGGATGCCGCCACGCGCGCCGCGTTCGAGGCCTTCGTCGCGGCATCCGCTCTGCCCGTCGAGACCGCCTCGATCGGCGACCTCGACGACTACCTCGTGCCGTTCCGCACGGTGCAGGGCGCGGAGGCCTGGCGCAACAACGGCGACTGGCTGCGCGCGCATCCGGGCGCCACGGGCCCGGCCGTCGCCGAGCGCTTCCGTGCGGCCGCCGCCGTCACGGCGGCCGACGAGGCCGCCGCCCGTGCCGCCCTCGCTCCGCTGCGCGCGCGGCTGACCGACCTCGTGACGGATTCCGTCCTGATCCTGCCGACCGCGCCCGGCCCCGCCCCCGCGCGGACGGCCGGCGGCGAGGGCATCGACGCCGTGCGCCAGGCGACGCTGCGGCTCACGACCCCCGCCGCCGTCGCGGGGCTGCCCGCCCTCTCGGTGCCGCTCCTGACGGTCGCCTCGCCCCTCGGGCCGGCCCCCGTCGGCGTCTGCCTCGTCGCGCGCGCCGGAACCGACATCGCCCTCGTGCGGCAGGGCCTCGCCCTGCACGCCCTCACCACCGGAACGGAAGCACCATGACCACCGTCATCCCCGGCCCCATCGACCCGCCTGCGCGCCTGCTCATGGGCCCCGGCCCGATCTCGGCCTACCCGAGCGTGCTGCGCGCGATGTCGGCACCCCTCGTCGGGCAGTACGACCCGTTCATGACGACGGCGATGGCCGAGACGCAGGAGCTCTACCGCGGCGTCTGGAACACCGCGAATGACGCGACCCTGCTCATCGACGGCACGAGCCGCGCGGGCATCGAGGCCGCGATCGTCTCGCTCGTGCGCCCCGGCGACCGCGTGCTGGTCCCCGTCTTCGGCCGGTTCGGGCACCTGCTCGCCGAGATCGCCGAGCGCGCGCAGGCCGAGGTGCACACGATCGAGACCGAATGGGGGCAGGTGTTCCCGGCATCCGTCATCGAAGAGGCGATCATCCGCGTGAAGCCCGCCCTGCTCGCCCTCGTGCAGGGCGACACCTCGACGACGATGAACCAGCCGCTCGAGGACATCGGCGCGATCTGCGCCCGCCACGGAGTCCTGTTCTACTCCGACGCGACCGCGTCCCTCGGCGGCAACGCGTTCGACGCGGATGCGTGGGGACTGGATGCCGCGACCGCCGGCCTGCAGAAGTGCCTCGGTGGGCCGTCGGGCTCGTCGCCGATCACGCTGTCGGAGCGCGCCGTCGACGTCATCCGCTCGCGCGGGCGCGTCGAGGCGGGCATCCGCGAGGCGGGCGATGTCGCGGCATCCGACTTCGTGCTCTCGAACTACTTCGACCTCGGCATGATCCTCGACTACTGGGGGCCGCGGCGGCTCAACCACCACACCGAGGCGACGAGCATGCTGTACGCGGCGCGCGAGTGCGCACGCGTGCTGCTGCTCGAGGGGCGCGGCGAGGTCATCGCCCGGCACGAGCTCGCCGGGCGCGCAATGCTCGCGGGCGTGCGGGGCCTCGGCCTCGGCGTCTTCGGCGACGTCGCGCACAAGATGAACAACGTCGTCGCCGTCGAGATCCCGGAGGGCGTGCCGGGGGATGCCGCGCGTTCGGCCCTGCTCGAGGACTTCGGCATCGAGATCGGCACCTCGTTCGGACCCCTGCACGGCCGCGTCTGGCGCATCGGGACGATGGGCTACAACGCCCGGAAGGACGCCGTGCTCACGACGCTCGCCGCGCTCGAGGCCGTGCTGCGGCGGTTCGGGGCCTCCGTGCCCGCCGGTGGCGGTGTCGAGGCGGCCGCTGACGTCTACGCGGGGGCCGCGTGAGCGCTCCGTCCCGCCTGCTCACCGCGTCGCCGGATGCCGTCGCGGCAGCCGCGCGCCGCGTCATGGCGCGCTGCGACGAGCTCGCCCGCGTCACCGCGACGCCGGGGCGCATCGAGCGCGTCTACCTCTCGCCCGAGCACGCCCGCGTCAACCGCCTCGCCGCCGAATGGATGCGCGAGGTCGGCATGCGCACGTGGCAGGATGCCGCCGGCAACCAGGTCGGGCGGATCGAGGCGGTCCTGGGTCACCCCGCCGGTGTATCGAGACCATCCGACGCCCCCGCCCTGCTGCTGGGGTCCCACCTCGACACGGTCATCGACGCAGGCCGCTTCGACGGCATCGCCGGCGTGCTCATCGCGCTCGAGGTCGTGCGGCTGCTGCGGGTGCCGACCGACACCGGCTGGGCCGTCCCGCTGCCGTTCCCGATCGAGGTCGTCGCCTTCTCGGACGAAGAAGGCACCCGGTTCGGCAAGGCGCTGCTGGGTTCGTCGGCGGTCGCCGGTTCGTGGAACGACGCGTGGTGGACGTTGACGGATGCCGACGGCGTGAGCCTGCGGCAGGCGTTCCTCGAGTTCGGACTCGACCCCGCGCGCATCGGCGAGGCGGCTCGCCGCCCCGATGAGCTCGTCGCCTACCTCGAGGCCCACATCGAGCAGGGCCCCGCGCTCGACCGCGCCGGCGAGCCCCTCGCGGTCGTGTCGTCGATCGCGTCGGCGCGCCGGTTCCAGCTCGTCGTCGAGGGTGAGGCGCGGCACGCCGGCGGCACTCCCTACGACATGCGCCGCGATGCCCTGCTGGGCGCAAGCGAAGCGGCGCTCGCCGTCGAGCGCGTGTGCGCCGCGGAGCACCACATCATCGGCACGGTGGGCCGGTTCGAGGCCTTCCCCGGTGCCGTCAACGTGATCCCCGGCGAAGTGCGGTTCTCGCTCGATCTGCGCGGCGAGTTCGATGGCGAACGCGACCGCGTGTGGGACCTGCTCTCGCGCGACCTCGACGAGATCATGGGTCGCCGCGGCCTGCGCTGGTCGGCGCGTGAGGTGCACAGCGCCCCGGCCGTGTTCTGCGCGCCGTTGCTGCAGGATGTCGTGGCCGCCGGCATCCGCGCGACACTGCCCGTGCGTTCGGATGCGGCGCCGGTCCTCTTCAGCCCGGCCGGCCACGACGGCATGGCGCTCGGTGCGATCACCGACGTGGGGATGCTGTTCCTGCGCAACCCCGACGGCATCAGTCATCACCCCGACGAGTTCGTGTCGGCCGGTGACGTGGCCCACGGCATCCGCGCCCTCGCCGAATCGATCCTGCACCTCGCCGCCGAGCCGCGCTGACCCGCTGCCCGTGCAGCCCGCGGCCCGCGCCCGCCGCGTCAGGGCCGCACGGGAAGCGACAGCGCGCCGGTCATCTCAGCGCCGGGCGATGCCTCGCTCCGCGCCGGCGGCACGTAGTCGCGCAACCGGGCGAGGGCCTCGTCGGCCTCGGTCGCGACGACGAGCATGTCGGTGTAGCGAGGGTGGGTGAAGCCGCGGTCGCGCATGTTCGCGACGAACGCGAGCAGCGGGTCGAAGTAGCCGTCGATGTTGAGCAGGCCGACGGGCTTCTGATGGATGCCCAGCTGCGCCCACGTCCACTGCTCGGTGAGCTCCTCGAGCGTGCCCGGCCCGCCGGGCAGCGCCAGGAACGCGTCGGCCCGGTCGGCCATCATCATCTTGCGCTCGTGCATCGTGTCGACGATGACGAGCTCGGCGATGTTGTGGTTGACGGCCTCGCGCGCCTGCAGCGCTCGCGGGATGACGCCCGTGACGTGTGCACCGGCTGCCACCGCGGCATCCGCCACCGTTCCCATGAGTCCGACATGCCCACCGCCGTAGACGAGATTCATGCCGGCGCGACCGATCGCGGTGCCGACCGCGCGGGCGGCGTCGACGTAGATCGGGTCGAATCCCGGCGAGGATCCGCAGAAGACCGTGACTGTGAACCGTTCCATGGATAGACGCTAGAACTCGCGTGTTTCCGGGGCGTGCCTGCGTGTTTCCAGGCCGTGACAGCGCGGAAACATCGCCCGGATACTTTGACGAGCATGTCTCTCCTCGTCACCCACGCGCGTCTCATCACGATCCCCGCCGGCACCGCCGACCCCGGGTACATCGAAGACGGCTGGATGCTGATCGAAGACGGCCGCATCGCCGCGATCGGTTCGGGAACGCCGGATGCCACGGCCGACGAGACCCTCGATGTCGCGGGCGCCTTCGTCGCGCCCGGCTTCGTCTCGAGCCATTCGCACCTGTTCACGAGCGGCCTGCGCGGCCTCGGCGTCGCCGACACGCTCTACGGCTGGTGCGACGCGATGCTCGGCACGACCGCGCACATGACGCCCGAGCAGCTGTACTGGTCGACGCTGCACGGGTCGCTCGACTTCCTGTCCAACGGCGTCACGACGGCGTACAACTTCACCGACCCGCTGCAGGCGTGGGAGTCGATGGTCGACGGCAAGCGCACGGGCACCGCGGGCATCCGCGGAATCGAGTACCACTACCGGCAGGCCGACGGGACGCTCGATGCGGGCATCCGTTTCGTGGATGCCTCGGGTATGGACGTCACGGTCGGCAGCTCCGACGAGGTCTTCGACCGCTTCGCCGCCGAGGTCGCGCACACCCGAGCGATGGACACCGACTATGCCCTCGGCTCGTCGATCATGGGCCAGGTGCAGTGGTCGCCGCATCCCGAGGCCGCCGAGTTCGAGGTCGAGGCGATGCGCCGGTACGGCGTGACGAACCAGGCGCACTTCCTCGAATCGCCCGAGGCGGTCGAGCACCAGCAGTCCAAGTTCGCGCTGTATCGGGATGCCGGGGCGCTCGGCCTCGGGCTCATGTTCGGCCATTTCATCCAGACGACCCCCGAGATCATCGCCGAGTCGGTTGCCGGTGGCGCCTCGATGTCGTGGCAGCCGGCATCCAACGGTCGCCTCGCGTCGGGCGTCGCGCTCGTGCCCGAGATGCTCGAGATGGGGATGAAGGTGGGTGTCGGGCTCGACGATCAGGCGTGCACCGACGTGAGCGACCCGTGGCAGAACATGCGCATGGGCATCTACATGCAGCGGGCACGCACGAAGGATCCGTTGTCGATGATGCCCGAGCTCATGCTGCGCCTGCACACGCTCGGCGGCGCCGAGATCATGGGCGTCGACGACCGCGTCGGATCGCTCGAGGTGGGCAAGTTCGCCGACTTCGTCGTCGTCGACCCGCGGATGCCGGATGTCGGGCCGCTGTGGCATCCCGTCCGCTCGTACGTGCTCGCGATGAGCCCCCGCAACCTCAAGGCCGTCTACGTCGGCGGCCGCCTCGTGAGCGAGAACGGGGTGTCGACCAACCCGCTGGCCGCCGAGGCGTCGGCGAAGGTGCACGAGCTACCCGGATCCGTCATCCCCCTCCGCGGCCACCCCCACTGAGCGGGCTCAGCGCGCACCGGGGGTCATGCCCATGCGGGTCAGGACGATGTTCTCGACGATCTGCACGAGGTTGTAGAGCAACAGCGTGATGAGCGTGATCAGCGCGATCGACGACCACAGCTGCGCGAACTGCGCCTGCGCGTTGAACTTCAGGATCGACCCACCGATGCCGGCGCCCGTCGACAGCCACTCGGCCAGCAGAGCACCGGTCACCGCCCCCGGCACCGACACGCGCGCGGCCGCGAAGATCGACGGCAGCGCTCCGGGCAGGTTGACCTTGCGCAGCGCCGTGAGGCGTCCCCCGCCGAACACGTGCACGACGTCGAGGCTCTGCCGGCTCGCCCGACTCAGCCCGAACAGCACGTTGGCGAGAGCGGGGAACAGCACGACGATGGTGCCGATGACGGCGACGGATGCCGTGGTGCCGCGCCCCGTCATGAGGATGATCACCGGCGCGATCGACACGAGGGGGATCGTCCGCAGCAGCAGCACGAGCGGCATGACGCCCGCCTCGACCGCCTTCGACAGGCTGAACGCCACCGCCAGCACGATCGCGACGATCATGCCGACGACGAACCCGAGCGACGAGTCCACGAGCGTCTGTCCGACGAGCGGGAACAGCTGTGCGCGGTTCGCCTCGGCGTTCGGCGACGTGAAGAGGAACTCCCACACATCCAGCGGGCCCTTCGCGATGTACGGCGAGATCCCCGTGAGGCTCACGACCGCCTGCCACAGCAGGAGCAGCACGACGATCGTGATCCCGGCGTTGCCGAGCGAGCGCAGCACCGTCTTGCGCAGCGCGCGCCGGCGCTCCGCCCGCAGCCGGGCGACGGCGGAGGCATCCGCTGCTACGGCCAGCTGGACGGTGGCCCCTCCGGCGGTGACCGGATCGAGAGTCGCACGCGAAGCCATCACGAGGCCTTTCCGCCCACACCCGAGACACCCGCGACCCACGGGGTGACGAGCTTGATCACGAGGCCGAACAGGCCGTACGCCGCGAGGGCGAACACGGCGCACAGCAGGAACACCGACCACACGCCCGCCGAGTCGAGCTGGCCCTGCAGGCGGATGAGCGTGGGCCCGACCCCCGCCGTGATCGAGCCGAGGTACTCGCCCAGCACGGCGCCGAGGAATGCGGTCGGCACGGCGATCTGCAGGGCATTGAGGATCGCGGGCAGCGCCGCGATCAGCCGCACCTTGCGCAACTGCGTCCACGCACCGCCGCCGTAGACGCGGACGACATCGAGGGATGCCTTGTCGGCGGAGGTGAAGCCGAGGATCGCCCCGACGACCGTCGTGAACACGCAGACGAGCGCGGCGAGGAAGATCGCCGTCGCCGACGGGTCACCGGGGTTCTTCGCGCCGCCCAGCACGACGACCGAGATGCCGCCGACCGCGACGATCGGCAGGCAGTAGGTGACGACGGCGATCTGGGTGATGACGGTCTCGGTGCGCGGGAACACGAGCACGAACGTCGCGAGCACGAGCGCGATGCCGTTGCCCCACAGATACCCGATCGCGGCGGCCGTGATCGTCGGCTGGAACACGCTCCACGCGCCCGCGATGTTGCCCTGCACGAACAGCCAGTCGAAGACGGCGTACGGCGAGGGGACGGGCGTGAAGGTCGTGCCCTCCTGCTGCTGGAACACGAGCAGCGAGAACAGCCACCACGCGAGGATCAGCGCGACGCCGCCGAGCGTCGCGGCGAGGGGGCCGGGAATGCGAGCCTTGGTCACCTCACGCCTCCGCTTCGGCGTGCCCGTCCGCACCGAACAGCAGCTCGGATGCCCGGTCGACGAGCGCGTGGAACTCGGGCGTGCGCATCATCTCGGGCGTGCGCGGGCGCGGCAGGTCGACCTCGATGATCTCCTTGACCCGCCCGGGACGCGGCGACATGACGGCGACGCGGTCGGCGAGGAAGATGGCCTCGCTGATGCCGTGGGTGACCAGCAGCGTCGTCGCGGGCTTCTCGGTCCAGATGCGCAGCAGCTCGAGGTTGAGGTTCTGGCGGGTCATATCGTCGAGCGCGCCGAACGGCTCGTCGAGCAGCAGCACGGAGGGCTTGAGCACGAGGGCGCGCGCGATCGAGGCGCGCTGGCGCATGCCGCCCGACAGCTGCGCGGGCTTCGCGTTCGCGAAATCACGCAGGCCCACGAGGTCGATGAGCTCGTCGACGTAGGCCTTGTCGACGGGGCGACCGGCGACCTCGAACGGCAGCTCGATGTTCTTGCGGATGCTGCGCCAGGGCAGCAGCGCGTGGTCTTGGAAGGCGATGCCCAGCTCGCTCTTCGCGCGCAGCTGGTCGGGCGTCTCGCCGTCGACGAGCGCCATGCCGTCGGACGGGTGGTCGAGAGCTGCGAGGATGCGCAGGATCGTGGATTTGCCGCACCCGGACGGCCCGAGCAGGGCCAGGAACGACCCCTTCTCGGTGTGCAGATCGGTGTTCTGCAGCGCCTGCAGCGACCGTCCGCCGCGCAGGGCGAACGACTTCGAAACTCCGGAGATCTGGATGCCGGTACCCGAGCGGGCACCGGCATCCAGCGTCTGTGTCATGGTCATCGTGTTACGGGAGGTACGACTTCAGGTCGGGGTTCTCGGCGTAGATCTCGTCGATGATCGTCGTGTCGAACAACTGGTCGGCCGTGAGGTCCCAGCCCGAGGCGGCGAGCGACGCGAGGGTCTGCGTCTTCAGGTCGTCCGAGATCGTGAACAGGCCGTTCGCCTCGGTCTCGTCCGTCGAGATCAGCTTCGCCTGGGCCTCGACGCCGGCCGCGACCTTGTCGGGGTCGAGGTCTCCGAAGGTGAGGTCACCGGCAGAGGCCGACTCGTTGTAGTACTTCGTCACGAGCGCGACGGTGTCGTCGATGGGCTGTGTGAAGGTATCCGTCCAGCCCTTGATCTCGGCGATCAGGAACGCCTTGATGAGGTCCTTGTTGTTCGCGAGGTAGTCGTCGGTCACGGCGTACGACTCGGCCACGTAGGGCAGGCCGTTCTCGGCGTAGGCGAGGTTCGTAACCTCGTAACCGGCCATCTCGACCGTGATGGCCTCATTGGTCAGGTACGCCATGAAGCCGTCGACGTCGCCGTTCATCAGCGGAGTCGGGTCGAAGTCGACCGGGACGATCGTGAGCTGGTCCTCGGTGATGCCGTTGGCGGCGAGCAGGGCCTTGAAGACCGAGGCGTTCGAGTCCTGCACGCCGATCTTCTTGCCGATGAGGTCCTGCGGCGTCGCGATGTTCGCGCCGTCCTTCAGCGACAGGATCGTGAACGGGTTCTTCTGGAACGTCGTCGCGATGATCTTCAGCGGGGCATCCTGCTCGGCGACCGCGGCGCCGACCGAGGCAGCGTCGGTGAGGGCGAACTGGACCGAGCCGGAGAGCAGCTTCGCCACGCCCGTGTCGGGGCCGGCGACGCCGACGACGTTCGAGAAGCCGGCCTCGTCGTAGTAGCCGTTCTCGTAGGCGTAGAACTCGCCGGCGAACTCCTCGTTCTTGATCCAGGAGTACTGGACGCTGACCTCGCCGAAGTCGGCGGCCTCACCCGAGGTCGAGGACGACGCGGACGGGTCAGACGTGGAGGAGCAGGCGGACAGGACGAGCGCGGCGGCGGCCGCCAGCGCGAGGACGATTCCGCCGCGACGGCGGAGGGTGTGAGGTGCAGGCATCGGGTCTCCTTGAGTGCTGTTGGTGCTCTCGTGACCCTAGGTCGCTCACGTTTCGGGCGGCCGTTCGGTGGTGTTTCCGGGATGTGACGAGTGTCCGAGACGCCACACGCGGTCGCGGCTGAAGGGCTGAGTGAAGGGGCGGATGCCGAGGGCGCGCGCGATCGCGTTGCCGATCGCGGGTGCCACGGGGTTGTACGGCGACTCGCTCATCGACTTCGCGCCGAACGGGCCCAGGTCGTCGCTCGTGTCGGCGAAGTACACCTCGGTCTCGGGCACGTCGGCGAACTGCGGCACGCGATACGTGCGGAAGACGGGCGTCGTGACCTTGCCCTCGGGCGAGACCATGACCTCTTCGTACAGCGCGCTGCCGATGCCCTGCGCGACGCCGCCCTCGATCTGGCCGCGGCACTGCGCGGGGTTCATGACGAACCCGGCATCCGCCGACTGGATCGACTGCAGGATGCGCACCGTGCCGGTCGTCGGGTCGACGGCGACGCGCACGGCGTGCACGTTGAACGCGAGCGAGCGCTGCTCGCCGAGCTCGCTGCCGTCGGCGGTGAGCTCACCGTCGGCGCACAGCTCGGCGAAGCCGACGAGCCCGGCGATCGTCTCGACTCCCGTCGAGGTGAGCGAAGCGGATGCCGCGTCGGTGCCGGTCAGCGCCGCCGCGCGCTCGCGCATCCGCCGCGCGAGCGTCAGGCACGCGGCGTGCAGGGCCTTGCCGGCGACCGTGATGCCTGCCGAGGCGAACGCGCCGGTGTCGTGCGCGACGGCATCCGTGTCGGCGTGCCACAGCTCGATGCGGTCGAAGTCGGCGGCGAGATCGGTCGCCCCGATCTGGCGCAGGACCGTCGTCGTACCGTTGCCGAACTCGGCCGTGCCGGCCCGCAGCAGGTACGTGCCGTCGGCGCGCAGCGTCGCGGTGGTGTGCGCGATGTGGCCGAACGGCGCCATCGTCGCGATCATCGCGGCGGCCATGCCCTCGCCGACGAGCCAGCCGTCGGGGGCGAGGGCGCCGTTGCCGCGCGCCAGCGCATCCTGGGCGAGGTCGAGGCACTGGTCGAAGCCGTAGCTGCCCCATACGAGGTCGTCGTGCCCGGGATCGTCGCCGGGCCGGATCGCGTTGATCCGCCGCAGGTCGAAGGGGTCGATGTCGAGCCGCTCGGCGAGCATGTCCATCGCCGATTCGACGCCGAGCACGACCTGCCCGAGCCCGTACCCGCGGAACGCACCGGAGGGGATGTTGTTGGTGTAGACGACCTCGGCATCCACGCGCTTCAGCGGCACCCGGTAGATCGTCGTCGACTCGGCGAGCGAGTGGAACATGACGCCGCGCGAGTGGTTGCCGTAGGCGCCCGTGTCGCTCAGCAGGTCGATCTGCATCGCGGTGAGCGTGCCATCCGCATCCGCCCCGAGCGTGACGGCGACGCGCATCGGGTGCCGCACGGCGGCGCGCAAGAACTCGTCGGTGCGGGTGAACTCGTACGCGACGGGAAGGCCCGTGCGCAGCACCGCGAGGGCGACGAGGTCTTCCGTGAAGATCTCCTGCTTGCCGCCGAAACCGCCGCCGAGCCTGGCCGCGTGCACGCGCACGCGGCCCGGGTCGAGGTCGAACAGGCGCGCGATCTCGTCGCGCGCAAGGAACGGCACCTGCGTCGACGAGCGGATGACCAGGCGCCCCTCGTCGTCGAGCCAGCCGACTGAGCCGTGCGTCTCGAGCTGCGCGTGCGTCACGCGTGAGGTCTGCCACGTGCCCGTGACGGTCACGGCGCTTGCGGCGAGGGCGGATGCCACGTCGGGCCCCGCGTGCACGCTCGCGATGACGTTGCGGTGCGCCTCGTCGACGCGGTCGTCCGGCGTGCGATCGGGGTGGATGAGCGGCGCGCCGGGCATCCGCGCCTCGTCGGGGTCGAAGACGGCCGGGAGCACGTCGTAGGTGATGTCGACGAGGCGGCACGCGGCATCCGCCGCTTCGGCGGTCTCGGCGACGACCGCGACGACGCGCTGGCCGATGTAGCGCACGACGTCGTCGAGCATGCGGGTGTCGTCGGGGTCGTCGGTGCGGTGCTCGTGGCGGCCCGATGAGTAGCGCACCTGCGGGACGTCCTCGTGTGTGAAGACGGCGACGACGCCGGCAACGGCGCGCGCGGCGGTGGTGTCGATCGCGGTGACGCGCGCGTGCGCGTGCGGGCTCGCGACGACGCGCAGCACGAGCGCATCCGTCGCGGGGTGATCCGGCGGCAGATCGAACGTGAACGGCTCGCGGCCCTGCACGATGCGGCGCGCGGCCTCGGGGCGGGCGGAGGTGCCGACGCGCTGCGGGGCCGCCGTGGCCGGTGCCGTCGTCGCGGAATCGGCTCGCGGCCCCGTCTCGCGCACCTCGCCGAGCACCGACGAGCGGATCGCCTCGCGGATGGGGCGGTAGCCCGTGCAGCGGCAGAGGTTGCCCTTCATGCGGCGGTCGAGGTCATCGAGATCATCGCCGCACAGCGTCGAGGCGGTCACGGTCATGCCGGGCGTGCAGAATCCGCACTGGAAGCCGAAGCCGTCGGCGATCGCCTCCTGCACGGGATGCAGCTCATCGGCGGGCGCGAGGCCCGCGGCGGTCGTGACGGCGTGGCCCTCGACGCGCACGGCGGGGATCAGGCATGAGTGCACGGGCACCCCGTCGAGCAGCACAGAGCACGCGCCGCAGTCGCCCGCGTCGCAGCCCTTCTTCACCTCGGTGTGGCCCGTTTCGCGCAGCAGGGTCCGCAGGCACTGGCCCGCGCGCGGGTCGGCCTCGACCGGCTCACCGTCGACGTCGAAGATCATGCGAGCTCCGCCCGGATGCGTGACGCGAGCTCGATGCTGACCGCCCGCCGCCAGTCCGCGGCACCGAGCGGGTCGGTGTAGTAGCCGGGGGCGGATGCCACGGCATCCGCCAGATCCGTCTCGGTCGGCAGCTGCGCGAATCGCAGCACCGTCGGCGTCGCCGTCGCAGCCGTCACGGTGAAGACGCTCGTGCCGTCGGGGTCGACGCGGCCCGTCACGACGGCGCCGGAGCGGCCGTGCTCGGCGAGGGCGATCTTGCGCAGCAGGGCGCGCGAGGCGAGCGCGTGCGCGGGGATCTCGACGGCGCGTAGCACGTCGTCGCGGCCGAGGATCGTGGTGCCGTTGCCCGTCACGAGATCGGCCACCGGCATCCGCCGCTCATCGTCTTTTGTCCAGATGATGGCGACGGCGTCGAGTGCGACGCTGAGCGACACCATCGCTCCGGCGGCGAACGCGCGGCAGATGTTGCCGCCCACGGTCGCGGTGTTCCAGATCTTGAAGGATGCCAGCAGGGCGTTCGCGGCCGCCGGCACGAGCTGCGCGGCGGGCCAGTGCGCGGGAGCTCTCGCGGCCCACGCGACGAGATTCGCGACCGTGCACGTCGCCCCGACGCGCAGGCCCTCGGGGGTCTCCTCGAGGTCGGGCCAGGCGAGCCCGGTGAGATCGACGAGGCCCGTCGTGGCGGGCTGCGGCTCGCTCATGATCCAGGTGCCCCCGGCGAGGAGAGCCTCGCCGGGGGCAAGCCGCAGATCCTCCCGAGAACGGGCGACGCGGTACGCCTGCACCGACGTGATGTCCATGTCGCCCTGCTCTCCGGATCGCGGCCCTAACTCGCTGTCGCGCCCGATCGAGTGAATCAGGCCCCCGTTTCGCGGGTGTTTCATGGCCGCAACACGGCCGCAATCCGGGACGCATACCGTGAATGGCATGCGTGAGATCCTGCCTGTCGCCGCCCGCTGGGCGGGCGCCGAGCAGGCGTTCGCGATCGCGACGGTCGTCGGTGTCGGCGGCAGTGCGCCGCGCGAGATCGGCGCGAGCATGGTCGTCTCGGCGAGCGGCGAGGTGTTCGGCACGGTGTCCGGCGGCTGCGTCGAGGGCGCCGTCTACGAGCGTTGCCTCGAGGTGCTGGGCGGTGCCGCGCCGCGCGTCGACCGGTTCGCGTACAGCGACGCCGACGCGTTCGCCGTCGGGCTGACGTGCGGGGGGACGATCGATGTCCTCGTGCGGGCCGTGCCCCCGGGGAGTGCCGCCGCGGCCGATCTGCAGCTGCTCGCGGCGCGCGAGGCCGCCGCGATCCCGACGGGGTTCGAGCTCGTGACGGCAGGGCCGGAACTCGGCGTCGGGCGAGTCGTGTCGTCGGACGCCGCTGCGCCCGCGGTGGTGCCGGGCGTCGTCTCGCTGCGGGTCGGGGTTCCGGCGCGGTTGATCGTCGTCGGCGCGGTCGAGTTCGCCGTCGCGCTCGCGCGGCTGGGCGCCGCAATGGGGATGCGGGTGACCGTCCTCGATCCGCGCGAGGTGTTCGCGACCGAGGCCCGATTCCCGGGTGCCGAGGTCGTCGTCGACTGGCCCGATCGGTATCTCGCGGGGGAGCGGCTGGATGCCGGAACCGCCGTCTGCGTCTTGACGCACGACCCCAAGATCGATGTCCCCGCGCTGCGCGCGGCGCTCGCGTCGCCGGCCGGATACATCGGGGCGATGGGCAGTCGCCGGACCCACGACGACCGCATGCGGCGCCTCGGTGACGCCGAGGTGCCGCCGGCCGCGCGGATGCGCGTGCGCTCGCCGATCGGACTGGATCTGGGCGGACGCAGCCCCGAGGAGACGGCCCTGTCGATCCTCGCGGAGATCGTCGCCGACCGGCACGGTGGCACGGGAGCCCGGTTGTCGGGGCTGTCCGGGCCTGTGCACGCTGCGGTCGGGCCGGGGGCGGGTTCGGGTTCTGATGCGGCTACCCAGGTGCCTGCCGCGGTGCCTTCGTCGGTGCCCTCGATCGAGTGCGCCTTGCTGCCCGACGTCCCCGCCCGCTCATGAGCGTCGTCGGCATCGTGCTCGCCGCCGGCGCGGGCACCCGGTACGGCCACCCGAAGGCGCTGGCAACGGATGCCGACGGACGAGGGTGGATCGCCCGTGCCGTCGAGACGCTGACGGATGCCGGATGCGCGCCCGTGCTCGTCGTGCTCGGCGCCCGACACGACGAGGCGACCGCGCTCGTCCCCGCCGCCGCGACGATCGTCGTCGCGGCGGACTGGTCCGACGGGTTGTCGGCCTCGGTGCGGGCGGGACTTGCCGTCGCGGCGGAGACCGCCGCGACGGCCGCACTCGTGGTCCCCGTGGATGTGCCCGAGCTGCCGGCACCCGCGTGCATCCGCGTCTCGGCGGAGGCATCCGCCGAGACGCTGCGGCAGGCGGCCTACGGCGGCGAGGTGGGCCACCCCGCGCTCATCGGGCGGGCGCACTGGAGCGCGCTCGCCGCCGAGCTGGCCGGCGACCGCGGCGCGGGCGGATACCTGCGCGCGCACGGTGCCGCCCTCGTCGAGTGCGGCGACCTGTGGCACGGCCGCGACGTCGACGCGCCGCCGCCATCGCCGAGCGCCTGTAGGCCCGCGCCGGCCGGGACCACAGGCGGGTCGCGCGGCCGGGTGCGCGGGTGGGCCGGTCCCTCACTCAGTCTCCTCGCGCCGGATCCGGCTGTCTGAGCCCGCTGGGGCGCCACGAGCACCAGAGCAGACTGAATTGTGCCCGCTCGCTCCCGCGCACCGCGCCCGCGCCGCACCGCGCCCGCGCCGAGCACCGCGCCCGCGCGGGCCTCAGGTGCGGATGACGATGTTCTCCGGCTCCTCGTCGGCGAGCAGGTGCGCGATCTGGCGCTTCACAAGCGCCGCGATGCGCGGGTGCATGGCGCTGGAGGCTCCGCCGACGTGCGGCGCGATGAGCACGCCCGGAAGCCCCCAGAGCGGGTGCCCCTCGGGCAGCGGTTCGGGGTCGGTGACATCGAGCGCCGCGCGGATGCGCCCCGCCCGCACGTGCCGCACGAGCGCGTCGGTGTCCACGAGCGGTCCGCGCCCGACGTTGACGATCAGCGCGCCGTCGGGAAGGGCGGCGAGCTCGGCGTCTCCGATGATGTGCCGCGTCGCATCTCCGCCGGGAAGGGTCAGCACGACGATCTCCGCCGTCGGCAGCAGTTCCGGCAGCTCGTCGATGCCGTGCACGCGGATGCCGTCCTCGTCGCGCGCCCGCGACGCCACCGGCACGAGGTCCACCTCGAAGGGCGCCAGCCGTGCGGCGACCGCCTTGCCGACGCCGCCGTAGCCGAGCAGCAGCACCCGCCGGTCCGCGAGGCTCTGGGCGTAGCGCGGATGCCACAACCCCGCGCGGGTGTCGACGGCGAACGCGTCGAGGTGCCGCTGCGCGGCGAGGGTCAGCCCCACCGCGAGCTCGGCGGTGGAGGTCTCGTGCACAGTCGCGGCGTTGGCGAAGACGATCCCGGGCGGGAGCTTCTCCGCGGTGCCCTCGTAGCCGATGGACTGGCCCTGCACGAGTCGGCTCGTCACCCCCGCCAGCAGCGACAGCCCGTTGCCGCCGGACATGTAGGGCGGTACGACCAGGTCGATGCGGTCGCGCGGGGCTGCGGCATCCATCGCCCATACGATCACCTCGACGCCGTCCGGGAGCGGCTCGAGGTCGCGGGCGAGTTCGGGGCGGGGGACGGAGACGACGAGGCTCATGACCTCGACGCTACCCGCCCGTGCGACGGGCGCGCCCAGTATCCTCGCCCCAGGAGGTGCGCATGATTCCGGAGATCAACTACTGGGCGGTGCTGCTGGCGACGGTGGCCGCCATCGTCATCGGGTCGGTCTGGTACACGCCTCGCGTGTTCGGCGACCGGTGGAAGAAGTGGGGGCAGGTCACCGATCCCGAGACCTCGGCGCAGGCGTGGCTGCCGATCCTGGTGTCGGTCGCGCTGGCGTTCCTGCTGGCCTGGGTGCTCGCCGGCTCCGTCGCGATCGCATGGCACTTCTACGGCGGCGGATACCTCGGCTCCGCGATCGTGACCGGGCTGACGCTGTGGGCCGGCTTCACGGCCGGTCGCTTCATCACGCACGACGTCTTCGCCGGGCGCCCGTCGCAGCTGACGATCCTCAACATCTCCTACGAGCTGGTGCTCGTGCTGGTGATGTCGGTGATCATCGGTGTGTGGCCACCCGCGGGCACCGTCTGACCGGCGGATGCCGCGGCGCGCGGCATCCGTGCGTGTATCGCGCGGCGCGGGTCAGGCCGCGGCGCCCACGACGGCCGCAACCGCCGAGGTGAAGAACGCGAGACCGTCGACGCCGGAGCGCATCGCGGCGACCGTGTTCGGGCCGAAGCCCGGCTCGACGGCGTGCTCGGGGTGCGGCATGAGGCCCACGACGTTGCCCGCCGGGTTGGTGAGCCCAGCGATGTCGTCGAGCGAGCCGTTCGGGTTGACCCCGACGTAGCGGAACGCCACGAGCCCCTCGCCCTCGATGCACGCGAGCGTCTCGGCGGAGCAGATGTACCCGCCGTCGGCATTCTTCAGCGGGATCGTGATCTCCTGCCCGACCTCGAACTGCGACGTCCAGGCCGTCGAGGCGTTCTCGACGCGCAGCCGCTGGTCGCGACGGATGAACTGCTGGTGGGCGTTGCGGATGAGCCCGCCCGGCAGCAGGTGAGCCTCGACGAGCATCTGGAAGCCGTTGCAGATGCCGAGGATCGGCATGCCGGCGGCGGCGGCATCCTTCACCTCGGCCATGATCGGCGCGAGCGCGGCGATCGCGCCGGCGCGCAGGTAGTCGCCGTAGCTGAAGCCGCCGGGGAGGACGAGGGCGTCGACGCCCTCGAGGTCGTGCGAGCCGTGCCACAGGGCGACGGGTTCGGCGCCGGCGAGGCGGATCGCGCGTCGCGCGTCGCCGTCGTCGAGCGATCCGGGAAAGGTGATGACGCCGATGCGGGTGGTCATTCGACGACCTCGATGCCGACGACGTCCTCGATCACGGAGTTCGAGAGCACCTCGTCGGCGAGCTTGCGGGCCACCGCGAGCGTCTCCTCGGAGGCGTCGGCGACGGTCAGCTCGAAGCGCTTGCCGATGCGGACGGCCGAGAAGCCCTCGACGCCCATGCGGTCCAGGGCGCCGGCGACGGCCTTCCCCTGCGGATCCAGCAGCTCGGCCTTGGGCATGACGTCGACGACGATGGTGGGCATTCGAGGCTCCGGGATCTGACGGGAACGGGTCGCCTCCAGTCTACGGGCGCCGCGCTGCCGCGCCGCCGCTGCGGAGCAGGATGCCGGTCCTCGCCGTTACCGAACCGTGACCGCCGTATGGGAGCGCTCCCTTGACGTCCTTGGGAGCGCTCCCGTAACGTCGGGGCTGTCCGGTGAGAGCGCTCCCATCCCGAATCACGCGCTGGGTAACGGGAAAGCGGCCCACGCACCAGTAACACACCCACAAAGGAGTGACACGTGAACACACGCGCACTGCGACGCATCGGTCTCGTTGCCGGCGTCGCGACCACCTCCGCCATCGTCCTCGCCGGCTGCGCCGGGGGCAGCGGCGGCGGCGCCACGGCAGACCCGAACGAGAAGGTCACGCTGACCATCGCGACGTTCAACGACTTCGGCTACAGCGACGAGCTGCTGAAGGAGTACACCGACGCCCACCCGAACGTGACGATCGTCCACAATAAGGCCGCGACCAGCAACGACGCGCGCGCCAACTACTTCCAGAAGCTCGGCAAGACCGGTCTCGCCGACATCGAGGCGATCGAGGTGGACTGGCTGCCCGAGGTCATGAAGTACTCCGACATGCTCGCTCCCGTCCCTGCCGAGCTGAAGGGTCGCTGGCTGGACTGGAAGGAGAAGGCGGCGACGGATGCCGACGACAACCTCATCGGCTACGGCACCGACATCGGCCCGGAGGCCATCTGCTACCGTGCTGACCTCTTCGAGGCGGCAGGCCTTCCCACCGACCCGGCCGAGGTCGCGACGCTCCTCGACGGCGACTGGGCGAAGTACTTCGACGTCGGCGCGCAGTACTCCGCCGCGACCGGCAAGGCGTTCTTCGACTCCGCCGGCGGCACCTACCAGGGCATGATCAACCAGGTCGAGGCCGCCTACGAGAACCCGGACTCCGGCGAGATCGACATCGACCCCGCGGTCGAGGACCTCTACAACCAGGTTCTGGACGCCAGCGCGACGCAGTCGGCCCACCTCGGCCAGTGGTCGGATGACTGGTTCGCCGGTCTGTCCAACGGCGCCTTCGCCACGATGCTGTGCCCGGGCTGGATGCTCGGCGTGATCTCCGGAAACGCGGAGGGTGTCGATGGCTGGCGCATCGCCAACACGTTCCCCGGCGGCGGCGGCAACTGGGGCGGCTCGTACCTGACCGTTCCCGCCAACGGCGAGCACGTCGCGGCCGCTCAGGAGCTCGCGGACTGGCTGACCAGCCCCGAGACCCAGATCAAGGCGTTCGAGAACGCGGGCACCTTCCCCAGCCAGAACGACGCGCTGACCGATGACACGCTGCTGGGAAGCACGAACGCGTTCTTCGGCGACGCGAAGGTCGGCGAGATCTTCTCCGAGCGCGCCAAGGCGGTGACGGTGTCTCCGTTCAAGGGCCAGTACTACTTCCAGATCAACGACGCGATGCAGAAGGCTCTGACCCGCGTCGAGGACGGCACGCAGGACAAGGCCGCCTCCTGGGATCAGTGGAAGTCTGAAGTCGACGCGATCGGCTGATCGGATGCCGTGGGTCCGGGCGCTGTGCTCCGGCACCGCCTCCGGGCCCACGGCTCTTCTCCCGGCGAACGCGCCGGCACCCGGCATCCCCCCATCGCACACCTGGATCGAGGCACGACGTGAGCGCGACGGCGACCAAGCGCATCGGGTTCGGCACCAAGCTGAGCTCGTGGGACCTCAAGGTCTCGCCCTATCTGTACATCTCCCCGTTCTTCCTCCTCTTCGTGATCGTGGGACTCTTCCCGATCGGCTACACCGCCGTCATCTCTTTCATGAACTGGGACCTCGTCCGAGGGTCGGGTGAGTTCATTGGCTTCGACCAGTACGGGTGGATCCTGTCCAACCCGAAGTTCTGGATTGCGCTGCGCAACACCTTCAGCATCTTCCTGCTCTCGAGCGTTCCGCAGCTGATCGTCGCGATCTTCATCGCCGCACTGCTCGACCAGAACATCCGCGCCAAGACCTTCTGGCGCATGGGCGTGCTGCTGCCCTACGTCATGGCGCCGGTGGCCGTGGCTCTGATCTTCTCCAACATGTTCGGCGACCAGTACGGGATCGTGAACACCTGGCTCGGCAACATCGGGATCGAGCCCGTGAAGTGGCACTCGAATGCCTTCGCCAGCCACATCGCCATCGCCACGATGGTCAACTTCCGCTGGACCGGATACAACACCCTCATCCTTCTCGCCGCGATGCAGGCGATCCCGCGCGACTACTACGAGGCCGCGACGGTGGACGGTGCCGGCAAGGCACGTCAGTTCTTCTCGATCACCCTGCCGAGCCTGCGCCCCACCCTCATTTTCGTCATCATCACCTCAACGATCGGCGGACTGCAGATCTTCGATGAGCCCCGCATGTACGACCAGTACGGCACCGGCGGGGCGAACTCGCAGTGGCTGACGATCACGCTCTGGCTCTACAACATCGGCTGGGGCGAGTGGAACTTCGGCCGAGCTGCGGCACTGGCGTGGATCCTGTTCCTCATCATCTTGGTGATCGGCCTGATCAACCTCCTTGTCACGAAGAGTCTCGTCCGCGACGAAGGCAGCAGATCGACCATGACGCGCGCACAACTGCGCGCCGCACAGCGCAGCGCGAAGGCCGATGTCGCACGGCGCCGCACCGCCCACAACGCCGCCACCGAGACCCGTGAGGTGATCCGATGAGCGCCCTCGACGCCCACCCCATCGTCCTGTCCGAGGAAGAGCCGGAGCCGCCCCGCCCGGCACGCCGGCCCCGGCGCGTCAAGGGGTCACGCCCTGGCTGGTTCGTGTACGGATGCCTCGGGGTCGTGCTCCTGGCGAGCATCTTCCCCTTCTACTGGTCGCTGCTGATCGGGTCGGGCACCTCGTACACGATCCGCGACCCCAACATGTCGTGGCTCCCGGGCGGAAACTTCTTCAGCAACGCCGCGAAGGTGATCAACGATCCCGCGGTGAACTTCTGGGTTGCGCTGTGGAACTCGATCGTCAGCTCGGGACTCATCGCCCTGTCGGTCGTGTTCTTCTCCACACTTGCGGGTTGGGCCTTCGCGAAGCTGCGGTTCAAGGGCTCGAGTGTCCTGCTGGTCTTCGTCATCGCGACGATGGCGGTCCCGATGCAGCTGGGTGTCGTGCCGCTGTACATCCTGTTCAGTGAGATCGGCTGGACCGGTAACCTCGGCGCCATCATCATCCCCGCCCTCGTCAGCGCGTTCGGCGTGTTCTGGATGACGCAGTACATCCGCCAGGCCGTCCCCGATGAGCTCATCGAGGCCGCGCGGGTCGACGGGGCGACCGCCTTCCGGACGTTCCTGACGGTCGGCGTGCCCGCCGCGCGTCCTGCCGCAGCGATGCTGGGCCTGTTCACCTTCGTGTCGGCGTGGAACAACTTCTTCTGGCCGTTCATCGTGCTGGACCGGCAAAGCCCCACCCTGCCCGTCGCGCTGTCGCTGCTGCAGTCGAACTACTTCATCGACTACTCGATCGTGCTGGCCGGCGTGCTGCTGTCGACCATCCCGCTCATCATCGTGTTCGTCTTCGCCGGCAAGCAATTGGTCAGCGGCATCATGCAGGGTGCGGTCAAGGGCTGAGCCCGCCGCGCCTGGAGAAAGGGACCACTATGTCTGACACCGCGCGCCCCTTCCCGTCCGGATTCCTGTTCGGCGCGGCGACCGCGGCCTACCAGATCGAGGGCGCGGCCTTCGAGGACGGCCGGACGGCATCCATCTGGGACACGTTCAGCCGGGAACCCGGCGCCGTGATCAACGCTGACAACGGCGACGTCGCGTGCGACCACTACCACCGGTTCCGCGACGACGTCGCGCTCATGAAGGACCTGGGGCTCGACACCTACCGTTTCTCGGTGTCGTGGGCGCGCGTCCGCCCCGACGGCGGAGCGGTCAACCAGAAGGGCCTGGACTTCTACAAGCGGCTCGTCGACGAGCTGCACGGTGCCGGCATCCTGCCCTGGCTGACGCTCTACCACTGGGACCTGCCGCAGGCGCTGCAGGACCGCGGCGGCTGGACGGTGCGCGAGACGAGTGACCTGTTCACCGAGTACGCGCTGAGCGTGCACGACGCCCTCGGCGACCGCGTGCAGAACTGGACGACGCTCAATGAGCCGTGGTGCTCGTCGTTCTTGAGCTACACCGGCGGCATCCACGCCCCCGGGCACTTCTCGATCACCGAGGGCGTCCTCGCGGCGCACCACCTGCTGCTCGGCCACGGTCAGGTCGTGCGCGAGCTGCGGGCACGCGATGCGTCGCTGGATCTCGGGATCACGCTGAACCTCACCGTCGCCGACCCGGTCGACCCGTCCGACGCCGGCGATCTCGACGCGGCGCGGCGCATCGACGGCCAGTTCAACCGCTGGTTCCTCGACCCGATCTTCCGCGGGCAGTACCCCGCCGACATCGTCGCCGACATCCGCGCCGTGGATGCCGGGGCCATCGACGCCCTCGACGCCGCGACCCTGCCGGGCGACCTCGAGACGATCGCCCAGCCGCTGCAGGCGCTGGGCGTCAACTACTACCACGGCGAGTTCGTCGGCGCCGCGCCCGACCCGCATCCGCCGGTCCCGGGCGACGCTCCCACCGACCGGGCGACGGGGTCGCCGTGGCCTGCGGGGGTGGACATCCACTGGCACGAGCGGGGCCTGCCGCGCACCAACATGGGCTGGGAGGTCCAGCCGGAGGGACTCACTCGGCTGCTGCAGCGGGTGTGGACGGAGTACGCCCAGCCGGCGGGCACGGTCCTGTACGTCACCGAGAACGGCGCCGCCTACGACGACGAACTCGTCGTCGAGGACGGCGTCCGGCGGGTGCACGACACGGAGCGGGTCGCGTTCCTGCGGGGCCACCTCGGTGCGATCGCGGATGCCGCGGAGTCGGGCGTCGACGTGCGCGGCTACTTCTACTGGTCGCTGCTGGACAATTTCGAGTGGGCGTGGGGGTACGCCAAGCGGTTCGGCATCGTCCGCGTGGACTACGACACCCAGGAGCGCACGCCGAAGGACAGCGCGCTGGAGTATCGTCGGGTCATCGCCGCCCGCGCGATCGACGTCCCATCCGCACTTCTTGCACCGAGGTAGGCCTCACGTGAGCATCGACACGCCGCGCGCGGTCGCCACGATCGAAGAGGTCGCCGCGGCCGCCGGGGTCTCGCGTTCGACGGTGTCTCGGGTCGTGAACGGATCGACGGCGGTGAGCCCGGCCGCCCTCGAGGCCGTGCAGCGCGCGATCTCCGAGCTCAACTACGTGCCCAACCGCGCCGCCCGCTCGCTCGCCAGCCGCGCCACGATGGCGATCGCGCTCGTCGTGCCCGAGGACACGACGCGGTTCTTCGGCGACCCGTTCTTCGCGTCGATCGTGTCGGGGATCAACGCGCGCCTCAGCCGCTCGGACTACGTGCTGAACCTCATCATCGCCAGCGACGATCCCCGCGACAAGACGACGGCGTACGTGCGCAGCGGCGCCGTCGACGGGGCCATCGTGGTCTCCCACCACACCAGCGACACGTTCATCGACCGCATCGCCGCCGCGGTCCCGGTCGTCTACGGCGGCCGCCCGGTGCGCGATCGGAAGAGCGCATACTACGTCGATGTCGACAACGCCGCTGGCGCCCGCGACGCGACGGCGTACCTGGTGGCCAAGGGCTTCCGCCGCATCGGCACCATCACGGGGCCGCTGACGATGCCGGCCGGCGTCGACCGCCTGAGCGGGTTCCGCGAGGCGCTCGCCGCCGCGGGGCTCGAGCCGGTCGCCGTCGAGGACGGCAACTTCACGGCGGATGGCGGAGCCGCCGCGATGCGCCGGATGATCGACGCCGGCGCCGAGCCCGACGCCCTGTTCGTCGCGAGCGACCTCATGGCGCGCGGTGCCTTCGCGACGCTCGGACGCGCCGGCATCCGCGTGCCCGAAGACGTCGCGATCGTCGGCTTCGACGATTCGCCGGTCGCCACGGCGGTCCAGCCGAACCTCACGACGGTTCGGCAGCCGTCCCACGAGCAGGGCGAGGCGATGGCCGACATCCTGCTGTCGCTGCTGGCCGGCGGACAGCCGCCGCACGTGACAATCCTGCAGACCGAGCTGGTCCTCCGCGCCTCGGCGTGAGGCCGCGGCATGCGGCAGGCATGACCGCCACGGTGGACTCGGTGGACGCGGTGCCGCGCGACCGAGCGGTGGCCGTCAGACGACGGACGCGTGCAGCAGGTTGTTCCACGGGTCGGTGAACGCGACTGTGCGGCCGTCGTCGCGCACTGCGATGCCGTTGTGACGCAGGCGCTCGGTCAGGGCGCCGAGACCGTCGGCATCCGGCAGGGCGAGATCGACGCGACCGAGGCCGAGCGCCGGCATCCGCGGACCCGCGCCGCGGGAGTTCCACACGTTCATGGCCATGTGGTGGTGGTAGCCGCCGGCGCTGACGAACAGGGCCTGAGAGCCGAGCGCCGCGGTCGTGTCGAACCCGAGCGCGTCGACGTAGAACGCGCGCGCCGTCGCGACGTCGCCGACCGAGAGGTGCACATGGCCGATGGCCGCGGCATCCGTCGCCGTCGCACCGTTCGCGGCGGCCTCGGTGAGGTGCTCGGTGAGGAACGCGTTCGGGTCGAGGTACAGCGTGTCCATCTCGACCTGGCCGTGGGTCCACGACCACTCGGTGCGGTCGCGGTCCCAGTACAGCTCGATGCCGTTGCCCTCGGGGTCGGTGAGGTAGAACGCCTGGCTGACGAGGTGGTCGGCGCTTCCGGTGAAGGTGCGCGGCGCGCGCTGGGCGACGGAGTACAGCGCCGCCGCGAGGGCGGGCTGCGTCTCGAAGAGGATCGCGGTGTGGAACAGGCCCGCGGAACCAGCGGGCGCGCGCCGCAGCGCCGGCTCGTGCCGGAGGATCACCAGCGGGCGCCCGGCACGGCCGAGGGTGACGGTGTCGCCGGCGGCATCCTGCACCTCGAGCGTCACGACGTCGCGGTAGAACGCGGTCTGCGCGTCGAGGTCGCCGACGAGGAGGGTGACGGCATCCATCCGCGTGGCCGCGTGAAGGCGGGCGGATGCCGGGGCGAGATCAGTCATGTGTAGCTACAACTAATCCGCGCCCCGGCGCATTCCCGCGGGCTGCGTTACTGCGGGTCGCCGCCGAGCTGGCCGATCGGGACGATGGGGCCGCCGTCGTCGGTGCCGGTGTTGCGCCAGCGGGCGATCGCGTTGCCGCCGTGGTAGATCACGAGGGCCGCGACGGTGCCGAGCACGATCGCCGAGAACGTCAGCGTGCCGAGGTTCATCGTGAAGCCCGCGATCGCGATGACGAAGGCCACCGCGGCGGTGTACTGGTTGACGGGGCGCGAGAAGTCGACCTGGTTGTCGACCCAGATCTTGATGCCGATGACGCCGATGAGGCCGTACAGCGCGGTCGTCGCGCCGCCGATGACGCCCGCGGGGATCGTGTTGATGACCGCGCCGAACGCGGGCGAGAACGACAGCAGGATCGCGAAGGCGCCCGCGACCCAGTACGCCGCCGTCGAATAGACGCGGGTCGCCGCCATGACGCCGATGTTCTCGCCGTAGGTCGTCGTCGCCGAGCCGCCGAACAGGCCCGCGAGCGTGCTCGCGACGCCGTCGGCGGTGAGCGCGCGGCCGGTGTGCCGGTTGATCGTGGGGTCACCGGTCATGGTCGCGACGCCCCGCACGTGGCCGACGTTCTCGGCGATGAGGACGAGGACGACCGGCAGGAAGATCGGCAGCAGGCTCCACGAGACCGGGTCGCCGAACGCGGGGAGGTGGAACTCGGGCAGGCCCACCCAGGCCGCCTGCGACACCGCGTCGAACGACACCTGACCGGTGATCGCCGCGAAGACGTAGCCGACGACGACGCCGAGGAAGATCGAGATGCGTCCGAGGAACCCGCGGAACAGCACGCTGAACAGGATGATCGCGGCGAGGGTGATGGTCGCGACGCCCGGCTGCACGGTGAAGTTGTTCCAGGCCGCGGGGGCGAGGTTGAGGCCGATCAGGGCGACGATGGCGCCCGAGACGACCGGCGGCATGAGCTTCTCGATCCAGCGCGTGCCGATCTTCTGCACGAGCAGGCCCACGAGCGCGAGGATCACACCCGTGACCGCGACGCTGACCATCGCCTGCGTGATCTGCTGCGTCGTCTCGAGGGTCTTGCCGCCGTTGTACGCCTGGATCGGCGCGATGAACGCGAACGAGGAGCCGAGGTAGCTGGGCAGCTTGTTGCGCGTGAGGAGGAGGAAGAGGATCGTGCCGACGCCCGAGAAGAAGAGGGTCGTCGTCACCGGGAAGCCGGTGAGGATCGGCACGAGGAACGTCGCGCCGAACATGGCAATGACGTGCTGCGCGCCGATCGCGATCGTTGCCGGCCAGCCGAGCCGCTCGGTGGGCGTGACGACGGCGCCGGGCTCGACGGTGCGGCCGTCGCCGTGCAGGGTCCAGATGGGCATGCGGGTGCTCCTCGACGTTCGGGTGGTGGATGCCTGGGGTGGCGGATGCCTGGGGTCAGCGTATCTGGGAGATGGCTGTGAGGCCGGCATCCCGCGCCTCCGGCATCCCGCGCCTCCGGCGTCGAGTGCCTCCGGCGTCGAGTGCGCCCGTTCGCGTCGAGAGCGCCCGCTGTTGTGCGCAGCTAACCGGCCCGGTGGGTGACAACGGGCGCAGTCGGTGTGCCGGGAGCGGTGCTCAGACCGCGGTGGTGACGACGAGCTTGCCGCGGGTGTGGCCCTGCTCGAGCGCCGCATACGCGGCAGCCGCCTCGTCGAGGGGGTAGGTCGCGGCGATCTCAACGCGCAGCGCACCGTCGGCGACGAGGTGCGCGAGCTCGGCGAGCTGCGCGGCACCCGGTCGCACCCACACGTAGTGGCCGCCGAACTCGCTGCGGGCGCGCGGATCGGCGATAGAGACGACGGTGCCCGCGGATGCCAGGAGGTGAGGCACCGAGTCGAGCGATGCGCCGCCGGCGTAGTCGACGATCACGTCGAAACCCTCCGGCGCGAGGGCGCGCGCCGCATCGACCACACCGTCGCCGTAGGCGATCGGTTCGGCGCCGAGTGAGCGCAGGTACTCGTGATTCGCCGGCGATGCGGTTCCCACGACGCGTGCGCCGCGCAGCACCGCGAGCTGCACGCCGAACGATCCCACTCCGCCCGCGGCGCCGTGGATGAGCACGGTCTGGCCCGACCGCACACCGGCGCGCTCGAGCGACTGCAGGGCCGTGAGCCCCGTCAGCGGCAGCGCGGCGGCCTGTTCGAACGAGACGCCCTCGGGCTTGTGCGCGGCGGTGCGCACCGGCACGGGCATGTACTCGGCGAGCGAGCCATGCTGCACCACGTCGGCGCGGGCATAGGCCAGCACGGCGTCGCCGACGGCGAACTCCGGGGTGTCGAGCCCTGTCTTCTCCACGATGCCGGCGACGTCCCAGCCCGGCACCGCCGGCAGCAGGGTGTCGATCGCGCCGCGCAGGTATCCCTCGCGCACCTTGTAGTCGACGGGGTTGAGGCCCGCGGCCACGACCCGCACGACAAGCGTGTCGGGGCCGTTGTGGGGCATCTCCCGGTCGACGATCTGGAAGCGGTCGTTGCCGCCGAAGTCGGAGTACACGAGTGCCTTCATGTGAGTGCGAACGATGCCCGCCCGGCATCCATTCCACTGCCCCTCGCCCTCGCCCCGTCGTCTCCACCGCCGACCGGGCCCGTTCGCGTCGGGAGCGCCCGCTGTGGTGCGCGGATAACCGGCCCGGTGGGCGACAACGGGCGCACTCGGCGTCAGAGGCGTGCGCGACGCAGGACGCTGGCGCTACGCGGTGAGCTTCTCGAGGAGTTCGCGGTATTTCGCGGCGGTGCGCTCGACGATCTCGGCGGGGAGCTCGGGCGGGGTGCCGGTCTGGTCCCACGCCGCGGCGAGCCAGTCGCGGACGATCTGCTTGTCGAAGCTCGCCATCCGCTCCGCCGGAGTTGCGCCCGTGGCCCACGCCGCGGCATCCCAGTACCGGGACGAGTCGCTCGTGAGCACCTCGTCGGCGAGGGTCAGCGTGCCTGCGGCATCCACCCCGAACTCGAATTTCGTGTCGGCGAGGATGAGCCCCTTCGCCTCGGCGGTCGCGGCGGCCCGACGGTAGATCGCGAGCGAGGCGTCGCGCAGCTCGGCCGCGCGATCCGGTCCGACGAGCTCCTCGGCGCGTGCGAACGAGATGTTCTCGTCGTGCTCCCCCATCGGCGCCTTGTACGCAGGCGTGAAGATCGGCTCGGGCAGGCGGTCGCCGTCCGCGAGACCCGCCGGCAGCGGGATGCCGCACACCGTCCCCGACACGCGGTACTCCTTCCACCCCGATCCCGTGAGGTAGCCGCGGACGACGCACTCGATCGGGAGCATCTCGAGCTCGCGCACCACCATCGCGCGGCCCGCGACGGCCGCCGGGATGAGGTCCACGACATCGTCGGCGGTGTTCGCCTCGCCGTCGGCCCCGAGGGTCAGCTCGTGCGACGGGGCGAGGTGGTTCGGGATCCGCGGTCCGCCGTCGGCGCCGGCGAGCTGGTCGAACCACCACAGGCTGAGCGTCGTCAGCAGTTCGCCCTTTCCCGGGATGCCGGGGGAGAGCACATGGTCGAACGCGCTCACCCGGTCGCTGGCGACGACGAGCATCCTGTCCTTGGGGATGTCGCCGGCCGGGCGGTACAGGTCCCGCACCTTGCCGGAGTACACGTGGGTCCAGCCGGGCAGGTCGAGAGCAGCATCCGTCACCCGTCCATTATCGCGGGGAGCTCGCGAGCCGTGTCAGCACGGACTCATAGCCGGGCGACAGCGCACGCCTGTGCTGGCGGGTCAGGCTGGGTGCATGATCCCCGAACCCGAGCAGACCCCGGACGGCCCCCGCTATCAGGGCCGCCTCCTCGACCGCCCGGACGACGAGGTCGTCGACCAGGGCGCCGGCTTCGACCTGCGCACGCTCGTCTCGCGCCGCGGCATCCTCGGCATCGCGGGACTGGGTGTCGGCGCGGTCGCGCTCGCGGCCTGCTCGGCGGTGACCGACGCGGTGGCCTCCCCGGCGGCGACGCGCACGCCGACCCCCTCGGCCACCCCGAGCGCGACGTCTGCGCCGACCGCGAGCGACGCCCTCCCGACCGCGGAGATCCCCGACGAGACCGCCGGACCCTACCCGGGCGACGGATCGAACGGCCCCGACGTGCTGGAGCAGTCCGGCATCGTCCGCTCGGACATCCGCAGCTCGATCTCCGGGGGCGGGGTGGCCGACGGAGTCCCGTTGCAGTTCACCCTGCGGATCACCGACATGGCGAACGGCGACGCCCCGTTCGCCGGCGTCGCCGTGTACGCCTGGCACTGCACGGCGCAGGGCGAGTATTCGATGTACTCGGCCGGCATCGAGGACGAGACCTATCTGCGCGGCGTGCAGGTGACGGATGCCGACGGTCAGGTCACCTTCACTTCGATCGTGCCCGGGTGCTACTCGGGTCGCTGGCCGCATATCCACTTCGAGGTCTATCCCTCGGCATCCGCGATCACCGACTCCGCAAATGCCATCGCGACCTCGCAGCTCGCCCTCCCCGAAAGCATGCTCGGCGCGGTATATGCACTGGCGGCCTACGACGGGTCGGCGCGCAACCTGTCGCAGGTCACCCTGGCGTCCGACAACGTCTTTGGCGACGACGGCGGCGTGCTGCAGGTCGCGACGGTCACGGGAGACGTGACCGCCGGGTTCGCGGCGACCCTGGTGTGCCGCGTCGACACGACGACGACGCCGACGGCCGGGAGCGCGCCCGGCGGCGGCGGACCGGGCGGGCGCTGAGCGGGAGCGCGGGGGCGCGGTCGGCCGCACGCGGCGGGTCAGCTACGCGGCGTGATCGAGTCGACGAATGCGTACGCCTCGTCGACGAGGTCGGACCAGGCGGGCGCGTGCGCGGCATCCACGAACGCCCACTCCTTCATGGGGCGACCGCGCATCACGACGCGCCGCGCGGTGCCCTCAGCCTCGAGCTCGTCGATCCGATCGCGGGGGAGTTTCAGCATGAGGTCGGAGTCGTAGCCGACGCAGGCGAACACCTTACCCCGCACGCGCACCCCCTCGACGCCGAACATCGGCCCGAGGTCGACGCCATCGCGCAGCAGAAGCCGTTGCGCAAGGGGGTCGAAGATCTCGTGCGCCTGCTGCTGAGACTCTGCGTCCACGCACCAAACGTACCGCTGGCGCGCGACGCTTTGCACATGAGAGAATTCTCATGACGGAGTATGGTTTGTCCGGTTCGATCGGGGGTTTTTTGGCCGCTGAGTGTCGGTGGCCCTGACCACAATGGAGGGTATGGACCTCCTCACCGCCTCGTTGGATGACCTGCTCGCGCAGGCATCCCAGCTGGTGCGGGATGCCGCCGCGGGACGGGTGTTGGAGCGGGCGACGGAGCATGAACTCGCCCTCCAGGTGTCCGCGATCGGTGACCTGGCCCGGATGACGGAGGCGCTGCTGGTCGACGCGGTGGGGGAGATCACCCGCCGGTCCGAGCACGGCTGCCGGGACGATTTCATGACCTCACATTTGGGATGTCGGAACGTGACCGAACTGGTCGAGAACCTCACCCGCGTCGACCCGCGCACCGCGACCCGATTGCAGCGCGCTGCGAAAGCGGTCCGGCCGGAGGTCTCCGGCACGACCGGGGAGGTTCTCGACGCGGCGTTCCCGCAGCTCCGCTCGGCGATGCTCGACGGGGTGGTCGGGGTGGACGGGGTCCTCGCGATCTGCGACCCGCTGCAGGCGTCATCCCCGCGGATCGCCCCGTCGGCCCGGCGGCACGCCGAGGAGATCGTGGTCGCGGAAGCCCGCGGGGAGGGCCCGCACGGGGCGCCGCCGGCATCGGCGGGGATCCTGCGGGTCCACGCGCAGGCGTGGGCGCTCGCCCTGGACGCGGACGGTGCGGAACCCCGCGAACGTGCCGCGCTGCGCGCCCGCGGGCTCACCCTCGGGACAGCGACCCCCACCGGCGTCCCCATCCGCGGGACCCTGCTGCCCGAGGTCGCCGCGCAGCTGCAGACGATCTTCGACGCGCACCTCGCCCCCAAAGTCACCTTCGATAACCCTGAAGCGGAAGCGGCGTATGAGGACGGGTCGCCGCTCCTCACTGCGGAAGACACCCGCACGAGGGCGCAGAAACAGCACGACGTCCTCGCCGCCGCGCTCAGTGTTGCCGCGTCCAGTGGGCTGCTGCCCACCATCGGCGGGCACGCTCCCACTCTCGTGGTGTCGGTCACCGCGGAAGATCTCGAGTCCGGCCGGGGGTACGCGCACGCGCAGGGGTGTGAGCAGCCGGTGACGGTGTCCCTTGCCCGGCATGTGGCGTGCGCCGGGACGATCCAACGCGTCACCAGCCGTGACGACGGGAGGATCATCCGGATCGATGTCCGCGACCGGGTGTTCAACCGGTATCAGCGGCGCGCGATCGCGCTCCGCGACGGCGGGTGCGTCATCCCCGGATGCGGGGTCCCGGCATCCTGGTGCGAGATCCACCACGTCACCGAACACGCAGGCGGCGGCCCCACCCACACCGACAACGGCGTCCTCCTCTGCTGGTACCACCACCGATTCCTCGACCGCATCGGCTGGCAGATCCGCATGAACCACGGCATCCCCGAAGTCAAAGCCCCCGGCTGGTGGGGAACCGACCACCAGTGGCGACCCGCCACCACCTCACCCACCCGACTCCAACACGCGATCCTCACAACCTGATCTCGGTACGCCCGCTCGTCCCTCGCGGGCACTCGAGCGCGGGGGAAGCGCGACGCGTCACCGCCTCCTCCACCAGACTCCGACGCGACGTCTCAAGACCTGACATGGGTGTATAGTCCATGTGGACTAGTCGAAACGGAGCAATGATGAAGGATGCCGTCGCACGCCTCACCCCGTTAGGGGTCATGGTGCTCGCGTTGCTGCGCGAAGACGACATGCACCCGTACGAGATGATCCGGCTGATGCGCCAGCGGCACGACGACCGCATCGTCTCGCTCACCAACGGCACGATGTACCACACGGTGGGCCGTCTCGAGCGGGGAGGGCTGCTCGCCGAGGTCGGCACCGACCGCGAGGGAAACCGCCCGGAGCGGACGACCTACACCCTCACCGATGCCGGCCGGCAGGTCGTGCTCGACTGGGTGCGCCGCGAGATCCCGCGGATCGACCGACCGGTCGAGTTCCGCGTCGCGCTCGCCGAGGTCCACAACCTCGAGCGCGACGAAGCCGTCAGCCTGTTGCGCGAGCGCGAGACCGCCCTGGCCGCGTCGCTCGAGCTGCACCAGGGCGGACGGGCGAAGGCCCTTGCCAAGGGCGTTCCCGACCAGTACCTCATCGAAGTCGAGCGGGAAGGCATCCTGCTCGAGGCCGAACTGACCTGGCTGCGCGAGCTCATCGCGCGCGTGGCCGACACCGACTATCCGTGGGGCGATGCCGCCGGCATGCCCACCGACCGTTACCTCGCTCAGAGAGAGGCTGCACGCCGATGACCGATCCCTCGACCACCTCCGGAGCGGCTCCGGTGCCCGCGGGCGCCGCCGCCGCATCCGCGCCCGCCGCGCCTGCCGCATCCGCACCCGCCGCAACCGCCGCGCCTGCCGCCGCCGCACCTGCCGCCCCCGCCGCGCCCGCACCCGAGGGCAACGCCAACCCGTGGCCCGCCCTCTGGGCGCTCGTCATCGGGTTCTTCATGATCCTCGTCGACACGACGATCGTCTCGGTCGCGAACCCCGCGATCAAGGCCGCGCTCGACCCGACGACGAACAACCTCGACAACGTCGTGTGGGTCACCTCCGCGTACCTCCTCGCCTACGCGGTGCCGCTCCTGATCACCGGCCGCCTCGGCGACCGGTTCGGACCCAAGCGCATGTACCTGATCGGCCTCGCGATCTTCACCCTCGCCTCGCTCGGCTGCGGACTGTCCGGCTCGCTCGAGATGCTCATCGCGTTCCGTGCCGTTCAGGGCCTCGGCGCCTCGCTCATGACGCCGCAGACGATGGCGGTCATCACGCGCACCTTCCCCGCCCACCGCCGCGGTGCGGCGATGGGCCTGTGGGGGGCGACCTCCGGCGTCGCCATGCTCGTCGGCCCCCTCGCCGGCGGCCTTCTCGTCGACGGCCTCGGCTGGGAGTGGATCTTCTTCGTGAACCTCCCCGTCGGCGTCATCGGATTCGTCCTGGCATGGATGCTGGTGCCGAACCTGACGACGCACGAGCACCGGTTCGACGTCGTCGGCGTCGTTCTCAGCGCCGCGGCGCTCTTCCTCATCGTGTTCGGCCTGCAGGAGGGCGAGCACTACGACTGGGCGCCGTGGGTGTGGACCATGATCGCCGCCGGCGTCGTCGTCATGGCGGTGTTCATCTGGCAGCAGGCGAAGACCAAGAGCGAGCCCCTCGTGCCGCTCGACCTCTTCCGCGACCGCAACTTCTCCGTCGCCAACATCGGCATCGCGACCGTCGGGTTCACGGTGACGGCGATGTCGCTGCCGATGATGTTCTTCTACCAGCTTGCCCGGGGCCTCACCCCGACCGAGTCGGCGCTGCTGCTCATCCCGATGGCGGTGCTCTCGGGTGTGCTCGCGCCGTTCGCCGGACGCCTGCTCGACCGCGTCGACCCCCGGATGCTCCTCGTGCCCGGCCTGCTGCTGACGGTGATCTCGCTCTTCTGGTACGCCGCGCTGATGAACCCCGACACCGAGATCTGGATGTTCCTGCTGCCCTCGGCGCTCATGGGCATCGGCCAGTCCGGCATGTGGGGACCGCTGGCGACCACTGCGACCCGCAACCTGCAGCCCCGGCAGGCCGGCGCCGGTTCGGGCATTTACAACACGACCCGCACGATCGGCTCGGTGCTCGGCTCGGCCGCGATCGCCGCGCTCATGCAGAACCGCCTCGAGGCGAACCTGCCCGGCGCGTCCGACGCCGGCGGCGACTTCACCTCGGGTCAGCTCCCCGCCTTCGTGGTGCCCGGGTTCTCCGATGCCATGGCGCAGTCGATCCTGCTCCCGGCATCCGTCCTGCTCATCGGCGTCATCGCGGTGCTGTTCATGCAGCGCCCCGCGCACCTCGCGAAGCGCTGAGCCCGCGCTTCCCCATCCGCCGGCCCCTCATCCCCACACCGAGCCCTCACGCCTGTGCGCGCCTGGGCGCGAGGGTTCGGTGGGGGAGCGAGGGTTCGGCGCGTGTGGCGGCGGGTGTGGGACCCGAACCCGAAACCCGGACTCAGGCGACGGCGGCGGCGATGTCGCGGCGGAAGTGCGCGCCCTCGAGGGTGATCTCGGCCAGGGCGGCGTAGGCGCGCTCCCGCGCCTGCGCGAAGTCCGCGGCGGTCGCCACGACGTTCAGCACCCGGCCGCCCGTCGCGACGAGCGCGCCCTCGCGATCGCGCGCGGTGGCGGCGTGCGCGAGGTGGACGCCGGGGACGGATGCCGCGGCCTCCGTCCCGTCGATGAGGCGACCCGTGACGGGGCTCTCCGGGTATCCCTCGCTCGCGAGGACGACGGTGATCGCCGCCGTGTCGGCGAAGCTCGGCGCGGGCTCGTCCTCCAGATGGCCGGATGCCGCGGCCATCAGCAGCTGCGACAGCGGACTCGTCAGGCGGGCGAGCACGACCTGGGTCTCCGGGTCGCCGAACCGCGCGTTGAACTCGATGACCTTCACGCCCTGCTCGGTGAGGATCAGGCCCGCGTAGAGCAGACCGATGAAGGGGGTGCCCTCGGCATCGAGCTGCCGGATCACCGGCTCGGCGACCTCGCGCGTGACCTGCTCGACGAACGCCTGCTCGCTGCCGAACCGATCGGCCAGCCACGGCAGCGGGGAGTATGCCCCCATGCCGCCGGTGTTGGGACCGGCGTCGCCGTCGTACGCGCGCTTGAAGTCCTGCGCGGGGCTGAGTGCCCGCACGGTGTCGCCGTCGCTGACGAAGAACAGCGACACCTCCGGGCCGGAGAGGAACTCCTCGACGAGCACGGGGCCGGAGGGAAGGTACGCGTCGGCGTGGGCGAGGGCGGCGGCGCGGTCCTCCGTGACGATGACGCCCTTGCCGGCCGCCAGGCCGTCGGCCTTCACGACATACGGTGCGCCGTACGCGTCGAGTGCGGCTTCGACGTCCGCGCGGGTCGCGGCGCGGGTGGCCTGCCCGGTCGGGACGCCCGCGGCATCCATCACCCGCTTCGCGAACGCCTTGGAGCCCTCGAGGGCGGCGGCGGCGCGTGCCGGCCCGAACACCGGGATGCCGCGCTCGCGCAGCGCATCGGCGACCCCGGCGACGAGCGGCGCCTCGGGGCCGATGATCACGAGGTCGATGTGCTCGTCATTGGCGTAGTCCGTGACGGCGCCCGGGCTGTTCGCATCGAGGCCCTCGGCGATGGCCGCGTCGGCGGCGATCCCGGCGTTGCCGGGCGCCGCGAACAGCTCGTGGCCGGCATCCTCCCCCTTCAGCGCGAGGAGGATGGCGTGCTCGCGGGCACCGGAACCGAGGACGAGAATGCGCACCCGGCCAGCCTACCGACGCGGGCCGCGCACTACCGTGGAGGGATGGCCCGCAAGATCTCCACCGAGGACGGTCGCGCCGCGCTGTCCGCCGTTGCCGGGGCGGCGGATGCCGGCGCCACACCCGCCCGCACCGATCTTGGGACCGCGGTCCGCTACCTCCTGCAGCTGCTCGCGGAGAAGGCGCCGGGCAACACCGTCGAGGTGCGGGTGCCCCCGTTCGGCGCCGTCCAGGTGATCGAGGGCCCGCGGCACACCCGCGGCACCCCGCCGAACGTCGTGGAAACGGATGCCGCGACGTGGATCGCCCTCGCCACGGGCACCGAGGCGTGGGCGGATGCCGCGGCATCCGGTCGCATCCTCGCCTCGGGCACCCGCGCCGATCTCGCCGCCCTGCTGCCGCTGCGCCCCTGACCCGCCCGGCCCCTCCCGCCCGGCCCCTGCCGCCCCGGGCGCCGCCCAGACCCGACCCTCCCGCCCGGGCCCCCGCCGCTGCGCCCCTGACCCGCCCTATCGTGGTCGGGTGATCAGAATCGCGACCATCGGGACCAGTGTCATCACCGAGACTTTCGCCGACGCGGTCGCGGCGGCTGAGGTCGGCGAGGGCATCGCGATCACCGCCGTGACCTCCCGCGATGCCGCCAAGGCCCGCGCCTTCGCCGACCGCATCGGGCTCACGACGGCCACCGCGACCGACGACCTCGACGCGCTCCTGCGCAGCGGCGCCGTCGACGCGGTGTACATCGCCTCGCCGAACGGCGCCCACGCCGCGCAGGCGCGCACCGCCATCGCCGCCGGCGTGCACGTGTTCGTCGAAAAGCCCGCGACGACGGCGTCGGCCGAGTGGGACGAGCTGGTCGCCGCGGCCCGCGCCGCCGGCGTCGTCGTGTTCGAGGGGATGCGAAACGTCTACGACCCCGGCTTCGCCGCCCTCCGCGACGTGCTGCCGGAGCTCGGGACGCTCCGTCGCGCCTCGTTCTCGTACTGCCAGCGCTCCGCCCGCTACGACCGCGTCCTCGCCGGCGAGACTCCCGCGATCTTCGATCCGGCGCTCGGCGGCGGCGCCCTCTGGGACCTGGGCGTCTACCCGATCAGTGCCATGGTCGCGTTGTTCGGCGAGCCGGATGCCGTGGCCGCGGTCTCCGCGCGCATCGCCACCGGCGTCGAGGGTGCGGGCACGGCCCTCCTCGCCTATCCCGGCGCGGCCGGCGACGGCATGATCGGCGAGGTCACGTACTCGAAGATCACCCGGTCGGACGTCCCGAGCGAGATCCAGGGTGAGCTCGGCACGCTCGAGATCGACCACATCGCCCAGCCGCGGCACCTCGTGCTGACGACGATCGACGGCGCGCGGCGCGAGATCCCGATCGACGCCGCGGCGAACAACATGCGGTACGAGGTCGAGCGCTTCGCCGCGCTCGTCGCGGGCGCCGACCCGGCCGCCGATCAGGCGCGCACGGCGGGCGTGCTCCGGGTGATCGAGCGCATCCGCGCCGACGGGATTCTCGTCTGACGGCGCGGACCGTGGCATCCGGGATCGACCTCATCCGCATCCAGCAGATCGTGAACACGGAGGACTGACATGGCAGACACGAAGAGCGGGTTCAGCGCCGACGAGCGCGCCGCGATGAAGCAGCGCGCCGAGGAGCTGCGCGCGACCAAGGGCCTGAAGGGCGCCGCGAAGCTCGCCAAGGAGCTCGAGGCCTGCGTCGAGGCGATCGAGGCCCTCACCGGCGTCGACGGCGATCTCGCCCGCGCCGTGCACCGCATCGTCGGCGACGTCGCGCCGCACCTCAACCCGAAGACGTTCTACGGCTTCCCGGCCTATGCCGCCGACGGCAAGGTCGTGCTGTTCGTCCAGCCCGCGTCGAAGTTCGACACCCGGTATCCGACGCTGAACTTCGACGAGCCCGCGCACCTCGACGACGGACCGATGTGGCCGGTCTCGTTCGCGGTGGTCGAGGTGACGGATGCCGTCGAGAAGCGCATCCGCGACCTCGTCGCCGCGGCGGTGGCCTGAACCCGGCGGGGGCACGGCGGACGGGACGACCTAGACTGGAGGGGTTTGATCCCTTCCCGTCTGGATGAGCCCCACGTGACCGAAGCAGCAGAGCGCGCCTTCGAGGTGCGCCACGTGCAGCTGGGCCGTGCCCTGCTGGCTGCCGTCGCCGCCGTCATGGTCACCTTCTCCCCGGACCATTCGGCCGGCGTGGGACTGGCGATCTTCAGCGGCTGGGCGATCGCGACCGCGCTGATCCTCCTGATCGCGGCCTGGCTGGTCTACCCGCAGGGCCGTCGCGGCGCCCCGATCCTCCTCGGCGCGCTGACGCTCGTCGCGGGCATGATCACGGGTCTTCCCGGCATCCGCTCGGTGACGCTGTTCTTCGTCGTCGTGATCGTCTGGGCGCTCGCGACGGGCGCCGCCGAGCTCGCCGTCGGCATCCGCTCCCGCCGCGCCCAGGGACCCGCCCGCGACGAGGCGCGCGACCGCATCCTCATCGGGGCGTTCACCCTCGCGCTCGGCGTCGGACTGCTGCTGGTGAACCCGGCCTACAGCCTGGATTACTTCATCTCCGACGCGAATCAGACGTTCACCCTCACGGGCATCACGATCGGCGTCGGCTTGTTCGGCGGCTACGCCGCGATCATCGCCGTGTTCCTGGGCATCGCGGGGCTCTCGCCTCGCCGCCCGGCCACGGTGGAGGAGTCCGCATGACAGACCAGCGCCCCACCCGCCGCGACCTGCTCAAGCCCGTGCAGCTGCTGGGCTTCGCGTTCGCAGCCGCGGCCTTCGGCGGCATCATCGCCCTCGTGTCGATGGGCTTCTTCCAGGACCTCACCGGCCCCGAGCGCGAGCACGTCGTGGTCGTCTCGCTCGTGGTGGCGGGCATCTCCTTCATCGCGACGCTGGTGATCATCGCGCTGCTGATGCTCGCCGTCGACCCGGCGCAGATCACGCAGGAAGTCGACCGCGGCGTGCTGATGGACGAGCCGGATGCCGCGGCATCCGCCCCCGGCGACGACGACGCGACGCCGGGCGCCCCGACCGCGCACTGACCGCGGGCGCGCGGCGCGGCGCGGCGCGGCGGGCGCGGCCGACCGAACGGCGCAGGCCGCTCTCGTTCCGAAAGCAGGCTGAATCGGCCGCGGCAGGCGCTCCGGCGTCGTTTGGGGTCGGTTCAGCCTGCTTTTGCGACGCCCGGCGGGTCAGACCTGGTCGACGAGCGCGTCGGCGAGGCCGATGTAGCCGGCCGGCGTCAGCGCCAGCAGGCGCTCCTTCGCCTCGTCGCCGATGTCGAGGCCGCGCACGAACTCCGCCAGCTCGGGGCCGCCGACGCGGCGCCCGCGGGTCAGCTCCTTCAGCAGCGCGTACGGGTCGGTGATCTGCGAGCGCCCGGCGACGATCTCGGCGCGCACGACGGTCTGAATCGCCTCGGCGAGCACCTCCCAGTTCGCGTCGAGGTCGGCCAGCAGCACGTCGCGGCTGAGCGAGATCTCCTTGAGGCCGCGCTGCAGGTTGTCCAGCGCCAGCAGGGAGTGGCCGAAGGCGACGCCGATGTTCCGCTGCGTCGTCGAGTCGGTGAGGTCGCGCTGCATGCGGCTCGTCACGAGCGTCGAGGCGAGCGTCGTGAACAGGCCCGCCGCGATCTCGAGGTTCGCCTCGGCGTTCTCGAACCGGATCGGGTTGATCTTGTGCGGCATGGTCGACGACCCGGTCGCGCCCGCGACGGGGATCTGGGCGAAGAAGCCCATCGCGATGTACGTCCAGATGTCGGTCGCGAGATTGTGCAGGATGCCGCCGGCGTGACGCACCCGGTCATACAGCTCGACCTGCCAGTCGTGCGATTCGATCTGCGTCGTCAGCGGGTTGAACCCGATGCCCAGGCCCTCGATGAACGTGCGCGACAGCTCCGGCCAGTCGATGTCCGGGGCGGCGGCGAGGTGCGCCGACCAGGTGCCGGTCGCGCCGGAGAACTTCGCGAGATACTCGCCGCCCTCGATCTGCGTCGCGACGCGCTCGAGACGCCACGCGAAGACGGCGAGCTCCTTGCCCATCGTCGACGGCGTGGCGGGCTGGCCGTGCGTGCGGGAGAGCATCGCGGCATCGCGGTGCTCGCGCGCGAGCGCCGACAGCGCCTCGATGACGGCGCGCAGCTTCGGCAGCCAGACGTTCTCGACGGCGCGGCGGACGGTGAGGGCGTACGACGCGGAGTTGATGTCCTCGCTCGTGCAGGCGAAGTGGGTGAGCTCGGCGACGGCGTCGAGGCCCAGCGACGCGAGCCGGTCGCGGACGAGGTACTCCACGGCCTTCACGTCGTGGCGGGTGACCGACTCGGTCGAGGCGAGCCAGTCGATCTCGGTCTGCCCGAAGTCGCGGTACAGCGCGCGCAGCTGCTCCTGTTGGGCGGCGGTCAGCGGCGCCGAGCCGAACAGCGACCGGTCGGTCAGCGTGATGATCCACTCGACCTCGACCTCGACGCGGGCACGGTTCAGCCCCGCCTCCGACAGGTAGTCGGACAGTCCCGCGACGGCGCCGCGGTAGCGGCCGTCGAGGGGGCTCAGGGGCTGGTCGGCCAGGGTGGCCGAAGCCTTGGGGGTCGCTGTCGACATGGCACGGGCTCCGATCGCAGGGTGGGGGTCGGCGTGCGCGGGCGCTCACGACGGAGGTCGGATCGCCGGTTCGAGCTGCCGGAAGAGCGCCCGGCTCGCGCTCTCGATCATACCGAGCACCTCGTCGAACATCGGCGGCCCGGCGTAGTAGGGGTCGGGCACGTCGAGGTTGCCGCCCGCGCCGGGGTCGAACGACAGCAGGAGCGCGAGCTTGTCGGCATCCGCCTGCGTGCGCGCCCAGCTGGACAGGATGCGTTCGTGCGAGCGGTCGAGCGCGACGACGAGGTCGTGGCGGTCGAAATCGTCGAGCGCGAACTGCCGCGCACGGTGGCGAGCGCCGTCGTAGCCGCGGCGGGCGAGCGCATCGAGGGTGCGCGCGTCGGCGCGCTCGCCGACGTGCCAGTCGCCGGTGCCGGCGCTGGCCGAGACGACGTGCGTGCCGAGGCCGGTGCGGTCGGCGAAGCCGCGGAAGACGATCTCAGCCATCGGCGACCGGCAGATGTTGCCCGTGCACACGAACAGCACGCGGAAGGGCTCGACACTGCGGGGCACCCGTTCATTCTGGCCGAGGTCGCCCGGTCTGCACAGGCCGGGAGGTCATCGCCTCCTCCCCAGCGGGCGATCCGCGCCGATTGTCCACCGATCGGGGTCGCCCGCGCCCACGGCCGGCGGCGCGCGGGCACGCTGGCAGGCATGCACCCCTCGTCGCCTCCCGCTGCCGATGCCGTCCTCGCCGCGCTCGCCGCCGCCCGCGGCCTCGTCCGCGATGCGCGGGCGGATGCCGCCGACCTGCGGCTGCGCGCGATGGGGATCGCCGGCGGCACGCGGTGGCGCTCGCGCGCGGCCGACGATTACCGGGCCGCCATGGACGAGTTCATCGCGCGCCTCGACCGGCTGGTGTCCGAGCTCGGCGCGTGCGACGGCGACCTCGCCGACATGCAGCGGACCGAGGCCGCCGCCGCGCTGACCGGGGTGAGCCCGTGACCGGCCCCGACGACCTCGAGATCTCCAGCGGCGGCGCGGTCGCGGTCGACACCGAGAGCCTCCGCGGCGCGGCGGCTCAGCTGCGGTTGCTGGCGGACGGGTGCGAGCGCGTGCGCGACGGGCTGGTCCGCGCCGAGAGCGTCATGATGGTGCAGGGCGGGCGGTTCCTGTTCACCCCGACGAGGGAGGCGCGGGACTGCGCGGAGGCCGCCGCGGCCGTCGCCGGCGGCCTGACGATGCTCGCCGACACCTACGAGTACGTGGAGCTGTCGGCCCAGGCCGAGGCGGCCCGCGCCGGCGGCGACGTGCGGCTGGCCGCGATGCTCGAGAAGCGCCGGCGCGAACTGGCGGGGTTCGATCCGGAGCTGCCCGCACGCGCCGAGCAGGTGACCGATGCGTGGCGCCACGGCCGCGACGACGCGCTCACGACCCACCTCGGCCGCTACGCGTTCCTCCTCGGCGGGGGCCTCGGCAGCCTCGTCGTGGGCTCCGCGTACGTCGGCCTCATCGACCGGGTCGGCCGCGGCACGCCCTCGGCACCCCCGACGGGGGAGCCCCGCCGGGTCGAGCTCACCCCCGTGCGCGAGGGCCGGACGACGGCGCCGGCTTCGGTGACGGCGCTCGCCCGCCGCATCCCCTCCGGTGACGGCCGCGTGCGCGTGGAGCGTTACCGGCGGGCCGACGGCTCGCGGGAGTTCACCGTCTACGCCGCCGGAACGCAGCGGATGCTCCCGGGAGCGGAGCCGTTCGATATGGCGTCGAACCTCGAGCTGTACACCGGGGCGCGCTCGACGTCGTACGACGCCATCGCGCAGGCGTTGACGGATGCCGGGGCGCGCCCCGGCGCGACCGTCAACCTCGTCGGGTACTCGCAGGGCGCGATGGCGGTCACGGCGGTCGCCCTCTCGGGGACGTACGAGGTGCCGATGCTCGTCACGTTCGGCAGCCCGGTGCAGGCCGACGTGGGGGAGGGCACGCTCAGCGTCGCCCTCCGCCACGGCGACGACCTGGTGTCGGCGCTCGCCGCCGGCGGGCTCGCGAGCGGTGCGGGGGCGGCGGGGAGCTTCGTCGCCGAGCGGACGGTGGCGAGTCCGCTGACGCAGGACGGGTTGCTGGTGGCGCCGCACATGATGGGCGAGTACCTCGAGACCGCGCGGGCGCTCGACGACTCGACCGATCCGCGCATGGTCGCCGTCCGCGATCGCCTCGCCGGCTGGGGGGACGCGGCGTCCGTCGACGTCACGGTCTACGCCGCGACGGAGTGAGGCGTATCAGCGGCGCTTCAGCTGCGGGCGCAGGATGATGCCGAAGATCCAGTTGATGAGGGAGATGACGAGCGCGGCGACGACGCCCAGCCAGAAGTCCTCGACGCGCAGCCCCCAGCCCCACCAGTGGGTGAGCCACGCCGTCAGCCACAGCAGGAACCCGTTGATGACGAGCGAGATGAGCCCCAGGGTCAGGATGTACAGCGGGAACGCGATGATCTTCACCACGGTCCCGATGATCGTGTTGACGATCGCGAAGATCGCCGCGACCGCGAGCAGGGTGAGCACGAGCTGCAGCGTCTCGCCCGGCGGGAACGGAATGACCGTGACGCGGAGAGCCGCGATCAGAGTGACGACCCAGATCGCGAAGGCGTTGACGATGACGCGGATGAGGAAGCGCATAGTGCCGTCAGTCTGACACGGCGGCGGGGCGCAGGGAATGGGCGATGGCGTCGAGATCGAGCCGGCTCTGCGCGACGCTGAGCACCAGTTCGAACGCGCTGTCGGTGGTCATGTCTATGACGACGCCGTTCAGCTCCAGAAAGGTGAGCGTTGCGACCCAGGCGAAGCGCTTGTTCCCGTCGAAGAAGGGATGGTTCTGCGCCAGTGAGGAGAACAGCGCGGCGGCCTTCACGAAGAGATCGGGGTACGCCTCCACTCCGAACATGGAGCTCTCCGGCCGCGCGACGGCGGACGACAAGAGCCCCACGTCGCGCACGTGAAGGCCCGCGCTCAGAGAATCCGCGCTCCTAGAATCGAGGCGTGACCGACTTCCCCGTCCGCATCCGTCCGGAGATCGCCGCCCTGCCCGCCTACAAGCAGGGCCGGCAGGCCGGGGCCGAGGCGTTCAAGCTCTCCAGCAACGAGAACCCCTTCGACCCGCTGCCGGGGGTGGTCGAGGCGGTCAGCGCCGCTGGCGCGTTCAACCGTTACCCCGACGCGTCGTCGCCGCGGCTGCGCGCGCGGCTCGCGGAGCGATACCGCGTCGCGGACGACGCGGTGCACGTCGCCGCCGGATCGGTGTCGATCCTGTATCAGCTCGCCCAGGCCACGAGCGGCCCCGGCGACGAGATCCTCTTCTCGTGGCGCTCGTTCGAGGCCTATCCCGGACTCGCCACGGTCGCCGGCGCGACGGCGGCCACGGTGCCCAACGATCTCGCGGGCGGTCATGACCTCGATGCGATGGCGGATGCCGTCACCGACCGGACGCGCATGATCATCGTCTGCAGTCCGAACAACCCGACCGGTCCCGTCGTCACGCAGAACGCGTTCGACGCGTTCCTCGCCCGCGTGCCGGGCGATGTGCTCGTGGTCCTCGACGAGGCGTACGCCGAGTTCGTCACGCAACCGGGCGCCGTCGACGGCCGCCGTGTGCTCGCGGCGGGTCACCCGAACGTCGTCGTGCTGCGCACCTTCTCCAAGGCGTACGGCCTCGCGGGACTGCGTGTCGGGTACGCCGTCGGCGACCCCCGCATCCTGTCCGCCGCTCGCACCACCGGCATCCCGCTGTCGGTGACGGCGGCCGCCGAGGAGGCGGCGCTGGCGAGCCTGGATGCCGAGGACGAGCTGCTGGAGCGCGTCGGCGTCATCGCGCAGCGCCGCGACCGCCTGGCCGCGCGGCTGCGCGAGGCCGGCTGGGACGTGCCGGAGGCGCAGGGCAACTTCGTGTGGCTGCCCGCCGGCGACCGCGCGCTCGAGGTGGCCGCCGCGTTCGAGGCGCAGGACCTCATCGTGCGTCCCTTCGCCGGCGACGGCGTGCGCATCACGGTCGGCGAGGAGGAGTCCCTCGATCGGGTCGTCGACGTCGCGGCATCCGTCGCCCCGCGCTGACGCGCTGCGCCTGCGCCGCCCCTGTCGCGCCATGCCGGTTGTCGGCCGGATACGGAGGATTCCGGCATCCGTTGTCTCGCTCATGCAGAGCGACGCATGCGGGCGGGTCTAGCGTGGAACCATGACCCCGCCTGACGACCCGGCACTCGTGCGCGTTCTGGCCTCCGACGGGACGTTCGCTCCCACCCCCGAAGCCGAGCGCTACCTGCCGCTCATCGACGCACTCGCCGACAGCGATCTCGAGACGTTCTACCGCGACATGGTCATGGTGCGCGCCTTCGACCAGCAGGCGACCAACCTGCAGCGGCAGGGCCAGCTCGCGCTGTGGCCGCCGTCGCTCGGGCAGGAGGCCGCGCAGGTCGGCTCGGTGCGCGCCGCTCGCGCGCAGGACCACATCTTTCCCTCGTACCGCGAGCACGTCGTCGCGACGACGCGCGGTGTCGACCCGATCGACATCATCCGCGTCATGCGCGGGCTCACGCACGGCGGCTGGGACCCGACCGATCCGAAAAACGGCAACGTGCACATCTACACGCTCGTGCTCGGGTCTCAGACGCTGCACGCGACCGGCTACGGCATGGGCCTCGTGTTCGACAAGCGCTGCGGCACGGGCGACCCCGAGCGCGACGAGGCCGTCGTCGTCTATTACGGCGACGGCGCGTCGAGCCAGGGCGACGTGCACGAGGCGATGGTGTTCGCCAATACCTACCGCACGCCGCAGGTGTTCTTCCTGCAGAACAACCAGTGGGCCATCTCGGTGCCGGTCGCCACGCAGTCGCGCGGGCCGCTGTACCGCCGCGGCGCCGGATACGGCATGCCGTCGGCCCTTGTCGACGGCAACGACGTGCTCGCCAGCTACGCCGTCAGCAAGCTCGCGCTCGACGAGGCGCGCGCCGGCGGCGGTCCGCAGGCGATCGAGGCGATGACCTACCGCCTGGGCGCCCACACCACGAGCGATGACCCCACGAAGTACCGCACCACCGACGAGGAGCAGTCGTGGGTGCGCCGCGATCCCATCGCCCGCATGCGCGCGTACCTCGAGGGACGGGGAGCCGCGGCGTCTTTCTTCACCGAGGTGGATGCCGAGGCGCAGGCCTACGCCGACGACGTGCGCGTACGCACGAACGCGCTCGGCGGACTCGAGCCCGACGCGATGTTCGCGCACGTGTACAGCGAGGCGCACTCGCTCATCGAGGAGCAGCAGCGCTGGCTCACGGAGTACGAGGCCTCGTTCGAGGGAGGTGCGGCATGACGGAGTCGATGGCGCTCGCGAAGGCGCTCACGGCGGGCATGCGCGCCGCGATGGCCGCCGACGACCACGTCGTGCTGATGGGTGAGGACATCGGCAAGCTCGGCGGCGTCTTCCGCGTGACCGAGGGGCTGCAGGCCGAGTTCGGCGAGCAGCGCGTGATCGACAGCCCGCTCGCCGAGTCGGGCCTCGTCGGCACCGCGATCGGTCTCGCGCTGGCCGGCTTCCGCCCGGTCGTGGAGATCCAGTTCGACGGGTTCGTCTTCCCGGCGTTCGACCAGATCACGACGCAGCTGGCGAAGCTGACGAACCGGCTCGAGGGCGCAGCATCCCTCCCCGTCGTGATCCGCATCCCGTACGGCGGGCACATCGGCGCGATCGAGCACCACCAGGAGAGCCCCGAGGCATACTTCGCGCACACCCCGGGCCTGCGGGTGGTGTCGCCGTCGACCCCGAACGACGCGTACTGGATGATCCAGGACGCTATTCGCTCGCCCGACCCGGTGATCTTCCTCGAGCCGAAGGCGAAGTACTGGCTGAAGGGCGAGGTCGACACCGCCGAGCGTGCGCTGCCGCTGCACGCGTCGCGCGTCGTCCGCCGCGGCACCGACGTGACCCTCGTCGGCCACGGCGCCATGGTCACGACGCTCCTGCAGGCGGCCGCCCTCGCCGAGAGCGAAGGGACCTCGTGCGAGGTCGTCGACGTGCGGTCGCTGTCGCCGATCGACTACGGACCGATCCTCGACTCGGTGCGGCGCACCGGTCGCATGGTCTACGCGCAGGAGGCGCCGGGCAACGTCTCGGTCGGCTCCGAGGTGGCCGCGACCGTCATGGAGCGGGCGTTCTTCGCGCTGGAGGCACCCGTCCTGCGCGTGTCGGGCTTCGACGTGCCGTTCCCGCCCGCCAAGCTCGAGGGCACGTACCTGCCCGATGCCGACCGCATTCTCGAGGCCGTGGACCGCGCCCTCGCCTACTGACCGGGAGTCTCCATGAGCACGCAGACCTTCCACCTGCCCGACGTCGGCGAGGGACTGACCGAGGCCGAGATCGTCCAGTGGCGCGTCGCGCCGGGCGATGCCGTCGCCGTCAACGACGTGCTGGTCGAGATCGAGACCGCCAAGTCGCTCGTCGAACTGCCGTCGCCGTTCGCCGGCACCGTCGGCGAACTGCTCGCGCCGGAGGGTGAAACCGTCACCGTCGGTGCGCCGATCATCACGATCGCCGGTGCCGCCAGTGCACCGGATGCCGCCGCGGGCCGTTCGGAGCACGGGGAGCCGGCCACGGCATCCGCCGAGGGAGAGGGCGCCGTGCTCGTCGGCTACGGCACCGGCGCAGGCGCGACCTCGCGGCGGAAGCGCCCTGCCGAGCGCACCGAGACCGTCCGCGCGTCGGTCGGGGTCGTCGCCAAGCCCCCCGTCCGCAAGCTCGCGCGCGACCTGGGCGTGACGCTCGCCGACGTGTCGCCGTCGGGACCGGCCGGTGAGGTGACCCGCGACGACGTCGTGCGTCACGCCGAGCAGGCGAGTGTCTTCCGCAACATCGCGACGCCCGACGCCCCCGCCGAGCGCGAGCGGACGATCGCGGTGGCGCCGGCATCCGCCCCGACCGCGTCGGCTCCGCCGGCGGTCGCCGGACGCGAGGAGGCGATCCCGGTCAAGGGAGTGCGCAAGGCCACGGCATCCGGCATGGTGCGCTCGGCGTACACCGCGCCGCACGTGTCGGTGTGGACCGATGTCGACGCGACGCGCACGATGGAGCTCGTCAAGCGGCTGAAGGCGTCGCCCGACTTCGCCGACATCAAGGTCTCGCCGCTGCTGATCATGGCGCGCGCCGTCATCTGGGCCGTCCGCCGCACGCCCATGGTCGGCGCGGCGTGGGTCGACAAGGAGGACGGCTCGGCCGAGATCCGCGTGCGCAACTACGTCAACCTCGGCATCGCCGCGGCGACGCCGCGCGGGCTGCTCGTCCCGAACATCAAGGACGCCCAGGACCTGTCGATGCGCGAGCTCGCGCGCGCCCTCGAGAAGCTCACGCTCACGGCGCGCGAAGGCCGCACGACGCCGGCCGACCAGCAGGGCGGCACGATCACGATCACGAACATCGGCGTGTTCGGGATGGATGCCGGGACCCCGATCATCAACCCGGGTGAGTCCGGGATCGTCGCGATGGGCACGATCCGGCAGAAGCCCTGGGTCGTCGACGGCGAGGTGCGCCCGCGCTTCGTCACGACAGTATCGGGCTCGTTCGACCACCGCGTCATCGACGGCGACGGCATGAGCCGATTCATCGCCGACATCGCCTCGATCCTCGAGGAGCCGGCGCTGCTGCTCGACTGATGTGAGACGTCGCCCTCAATGATCTTCTTGGCCGTCCTCACCGTCGTCTGACTATGCCGCGGAGCGGGCGCGTTTGTTCGCGTTGAACCTCCGCACTGCCATTGGAGACCGAAGCGTTCGAGCCGTTGGGCGAGACGCCGACGTCGACGAAGGCACCATTCGTCGGGTTCTCGCTGGATCGACGTGGCCGGACATTCGAACCATCGCATTGCTGGAAAAGGCGATGGACCAGTCGTTGTATCCCATCCGGTGACGTCTTCGGCGGTCTGCCTGCCGCGGATACCTTGCCCTCGTGCGGTCGGAATTGCCAAGCGATTCCGGCCACTTTCACTACTCAAGACGGGGGACCTCGCGCCCAATCATCGGCTCTTGGCCGCGTCGATGCCGTATTGCCTGGGCCCAGGGGGGACGCGATAAGCACCGGGTGAAACGCGTTCGTCGCGAGTGCGGTCTATCGTCATCCGACACACCCAGGCTTTGATAGCGGCTCCGACGACCCCGGTGAAAGCGATAAGAGTTGGGGAGTCGTCGCGGCGCGCCAGCTGAATGTATCCGTCGTGCCGCCCGATGCTAATGGACGGTCCGAGAAGGCCGATGGAAACCGGCTCAGGTTGACTCCCACGTAAGCGAGCGAGCAACGAGTCAGCAGCTGCTCCTCCTAAAGGCAAGGCGGTGCGCGCGCCCATCGGGAGATGCCGGCCGACCGAATCCGGCAGCTTCACAGCATCTCCTGCTCCGAGGATCGTCGAGTGGTCGGCGCAGAAAAGCGTGTCATCAACACAGAGCCGTCCCTCACCGTCCACCGGTAAGCCACTTCGCGAAGCGAGGTCAGGGACCTCAAAGCCTGCCGACCAAATGACCAGGTCGTACTGGAGGCGTACCCCGGCAACGGTGATCACTCCAGCGGCCGTCACCTCGGATACGGCTTCCCCTTCCTTCACATCGACATTCAGTCTCCTCAGCCGTCGTCGGATCGAGCGTCGTGCCGCGGGGCGCATGGCGGGGACGAGTTGAGAACCGGCAATCAGAGTGACTTTCGCTCGGGGGTGGGCTTCTGCGATCTCCGCAGCGGTTTCCACCCCGGCTGGCCCGCCGCCGACTACACAGACGCTTCGGGTGCGCGCTACCGCGAGACGGCGCGCGACCTCAGTTGCACCGTCGATGTCACCGATACTCACCGCGAAGCGGGACGCTCCGCGGACCACCGAGGAGCTGCGGGAGCCGACTGCGTAGATGAGCCAATCGAACTCGAGCGCCACGGGTCCGTCGGAGGTCGTCACACGCACCAGCCGCGCGTGCGGATCGATTCGTTCCGCACGGCCCAACACAACCGCGACTTCCGGATGAATCATCGAGGCGAGCTCAATGCCAGCGTCAGCGTTCCCGGCGGCGTGCTCATGTAGACGGATCCGATGGACGAACCGATCCGTCGGATTGACGATGGCCACATGCGTACGTGCTCGCTCCACGGGAGTCATCGAGGCAAGAAGCCGATTCGCGGCGATTACGCCCGCGTATCCGCCACCGATGATGAGAACTGACACGCGCTCATCAGCAGTCATCGCAGCGATACTCACGACCCTTCCCCCGTCCGGAGGCTGCGCGACGGCTCCACGCCGAGAGGAGGCCGGCGCTGACGGGACGTGATGACCGAGCGCTCGGCAGCTCCGACCCGCACGTCGCCCCGGCGGAGCGCCAAGTAAGCGGGTGCCCGGGTGCGTTCGTCGCGCTCGACGTGAAAGTCGAGCACTTCGACGTAGAAGTTCTCGGCGAGGTCGAGATCGTCGGGGAAGATTTCGATACGTAGTGTGCTCACGGCTGGTCCTTGTCTGATCGGGATGGGTGTCGTCGGGATGCTCCCCTGCCCCCACCCATGCGGCGTCAGAATTGCGCGATGAAGCTACCGATGACGCGGTCGATGGCGGACAAGTCGGCTTCGGTGTTGGCCTGCACGGCTACAGTGATGGTGTAGCTGCCGTCGTTGGCGGTCGCTGCGAGGAACACGTAAGCCGCTCCGACGCCGCCGCACTGCTCGTAGACCTGGTACGTCCCCGTGTGGACCCCGTCGTCGAACGGGGATGACTCCTGTGGCGCACAGTTCGCGGCGAGGAACTCATCCGCACGCCGCAGCAGCTCATCCGGCGTGACCTTTGTGCTGGCATCCTGCGAGGCGGCTACCCACACGCCGGGCGTCTCCCAGCCGTCCGCGAACCCGGCCATATCGGGTGAGGCGATCACGCTGGACCACGTGCCGTCGTCGTTGGTGTAGCCCGCTCCGTCGAGCTGATTCCACGCTGCCGGAACTTCGACCTGGATGTTGCCGGAGTCGTCCGTGATGCTGACGTATTCGCCTTCGGCAACTTCGCTGCTGTCACTCGTTTCGCCAGGCGTGCTCAGCACCTGGACTGCCTCCAAGGCATCTCCGTTGAACTGACCGCGGTAGTAGATCCCGTCGGCGGGTCGGTATAGGTCGACATCTAGTGTTGCGTCCTGACCGTGGGTGCGGAGCACATCGCAGTAGTCGGCGAGCGTTCCGTCCTGCGCCAGGGTGACGCCCTGCAGTTTGGTGAGCAGGTCGCCCGGCTCGACGCCTGCCTTGTCGGCGGGGGAGCCGGATTGCACGGAACTGACCCATACGCCGAGGCCCTGCCCGTTCTCGTCTGCGATGGCCTGTGCGTTGATACCCAGACTGAGGATGTCGTTCCCAGCGATGAGTTCGTCGATTACGGCGGTGACTTCGTCTCGGTGAATCGCGAGGTTGGTGTCGTAGGTGTTGTTGCCGGCGTAGTTGACTCCTACTAACCGTCCTTTCTCGTCGACGAGCGGGCCTCCGGAGTTGCCCCCGCGTATACGCGCATCGTGCTCGATGACGCTGTCCAGTGATGCCCAGGGAGTTTCTCCTGGTGTGGATGCCTTGGAAACGATGCCTCGAGTCATGGTGAAGGTGGGGTCGCCGAGAGGGAACCCGGCCGCGTAGACGTCGGTCGCCGTCTTGATCTCGCCTTTTCGCCATTCGAAGAAAGGGAACGAGTCTCCGGGAAGCTGGATGACCGCGAGGTCCAGGCATTCGGATGAGCCGAGGATCTTCGCGTTGTACCTCTTGTCCGCATCACCCCCGAGCCAGACATCGAGCGTGCCAGCTCCCACCACAACGTGGTTGTTGGTCACGGCGATGCCGTCGGACGAGACGAGGAAACCGGAGCCGCGGCCGGCCGCCTCGTACCCACCCTCTTCGGGAGAGACGAAAGTGCCGACGGCTTCAATCTGGATAGTTGCGGACTGGACATCGTCGAATGTCACTGCGTCGGACGACGAGGCTGGTGGTGTCGCGGGGGCGGCGCACGCGGTCAGCGAGACGAGCGTGAGCGTGAAGGCGCTCAGCGCCAGGGCAGGCCGGCGGGTTCGCCGGATGGATGAGGTGGAAACCATGCTGTGACCGTACGGACGGACGCTTGCGGTGCTCTTTCGCGCGACTCTCGCCGGTCTTGCATCGTCCTTGCACCCCTTCGTCGAGAAGGCGGACGGCCGACCCGTCCTAACCGAGAACGAGGTCAATGAGCGGGTGCAGATGGAGGCTTCCCAGCGCGATGGTCGCCTGTGTGGCGCCCTGGCGGAGGCTCGCCCCGATGTCAGCTCCGCTGAGAGAGGCGTGCAAGAACCCAGCCATGAACGCGTCGCCGGCGCCGTTCGTATCGACGACGACAGTGGGTTCCGCATGCACTTCGTACCGATCACCTGAGGCGTTCAAAGCGATGGCACCCTCCGCTCCGCGGGTGCAGACGGCCAGACGTGGCCCTCGTCGGAGACACGAGCTCATCAATTCCCACGGGTCATTCGTCCTATCGTCATTCATGAAGACGACGTCCGCGGCCGTGACGAAGGGGTCGTGGTAGGCGGAGACGCCATCGTAGTCGTGCAGGTCGACCCACACGTTCGCCCTCCAGTCGGCGCAGTCGCGACGCTCGAGGAGCGTCAAGCCCAGGTCGCTCAGATCGATGACTGCGACGTCGGCGCCGCGGAGCGCCGTCTCAACGGCGTGAAGAGTGCTTTGTCCGGCAGCGGACGGGGTGTCGACGTAGATCGATAGCCGCTCCCCATGGGGAGTCATCAGGTTTGTGTGTCTCTCGGTGCGGCTCGATGGGTGTGCGTGGAGCGTGACGCCAGCGGCGGCAAGGGCATCGCGGACGCGTCGACCATCCTGATCATCGGCGATCAGGGCATGCAGTTCGCTACCCTCTCGAAGCTGCGCAAGGTTCAGTGCTTTTCCGGCCGAGGTCCCCCCAACGGTGTGAACCGACCGATTTGCAAAGACCATGTGCGGCTCGGGTCGGGGCAGCTGGTCCAGTTCGATGAGGTGGTTCCAGGAGGCTGGACCTACGACGACTACGCGAGCCGCTGACGTACCTGATGAGTCGGGCATGGGTTCGTAGTCCGTTCGCGCTCGGTCCTTGAAAGCCTGTGACGAGAATACGGTGTGCGGCGCTGAGGCACGCCGCACACCGTCGGATATCTGAGGCTGGGGTCCTCAGATGGCTTCCCCATGGAGGGGATAGGGGAAGCGGCCTGCAGGGTCGTGCTTGCGACGCACCTCTCGGAGTCGCGCGGCCACGTCCGGCGCCCATGACGTCACCGGAGTCCCCGGGATGGGACGGTTGGCGCGACCGAAGAAGTTGATCTGCGTGGATAGCGATCTCCAGCCGCCCATCGTCGTGAAGACAGTGTCGATGACCTCGGGGATGACCGTGTGGAGAAGTTCCGGCACGGGAGCGCCGACGACGTGGAGACTGTACGCAGCTCCGCGTCCTCCAACAGCGTTGTCTGGGTCGGGGGTGCGAGCGAGCGCACCTCCGAGCAGTCGGACCTCCACGGCGGCGAGTGGGACGTCGGCGTTCGGTCCCGCGACTGCCAGCAACGCGTCTGCAGCGGCCGCCGTGAAACTGTGGAGGAGGATGCCGCCTTCCATGACGGGCATGGGGTCCACCGGGTCGGCATGGATGCGCCCGATCTCCTGATAGGGCATCATTCCCACCGCGTCGATGAGCGGCCGCGCCACCTCGCGCAGGGGCGCCATCAGTGCCTCGGCGTCATCAGCCGCCCCGACGTATCCGATGCGCACGGCGCAGACGAAGCGTCCCCGCAGCGGCTCGGGGAGCTCGGGAAGCGGCGGAAGCCGGAGCATGGCGACTGAGGTGGTCATCTCGTCCGGGAGGTTGTGGGACCATTCGGCGAAGGTGCGGAGGACGGCCGCGGCGTCCTCCGCGGCGTAATACAGCGCCCCGCCGTAGAGGGTCGACAGCGGGAAGAGGTCGATCTCGACCTCGACCACAACGCCGAAGCCCCCCTTGCCGCCGCGCAATGCCCAGAAGAGGTCTTGGTTGAACTCTGCATCGGCACGGACGAGCCCGCCGTCGGCTGTGACGACGTTGATGCACCGGACGTGGTCGGCGGCGAAGCCGAACGTCCGGGCAACGGGCCCGATGCCACCCCCGAGGAGATACCCGACGACGCCCACGTGCGGCGCGGATCCGCAGAGCGCCGCCAGCCCATGCGGAGCAGCCGCATCGAGGACGTCCGTCCACGTTGCGCCTGCACCGACGCGAGCAGTGCGCGCTGCCGAATCCACCTCGACGAACGCCAGCCCGTCGGTCGCGACGGCGATTCCTTCGGTGACGGCCGCCTGGGCTCCATGGCCCTTGCCCAGGACCTGCACAGGCAGACCGTGCCGGTTGGCGAGCGTCACGGTAGCCGTGACGTCGCTGGGCGACTGCGGCACCACGACTAGTTCAGGTGTGTGGGTGATGTCCCGGTTGAATCCCAGCAGCGCTGAGCTGTACTCGGGGTCGCTGGCTGCGTAAGCGTGCGAGACCCCTGCGGCGCGGAGCTCGACGACGAGCGAGACGTCCAGATTGGTCGACATGATTCCTCCAGTGAGATCGACGGATGACTATTTCTCTCTCGGTCACCTGTCGCCGACCTTGCACCGGTCCGCTCGCTACCTTGCGTCGCGTCACACGGAAACGCGTGGTAGCGCGCGGAGATACGCGGCGACCACCGCGTTCACGTCGAGTTGGAGATGCGGGGACGCGGCGTGGACGGTCCGTGAGAACGTCATCGCATCGGCAAGCAGCATGATGTCGCGTCCCTGCTGCGGAGTCGCGAGAAAGCCGAACCGCTTCAGCAGATCGGGAGCAGCGGCGAACGCACCCGCAAGAAGTGGAGACTCAGACGAGAGGATCCCGCTGAGCGGGTCTGCGGCGAGGTAATCCAGCATCAGCGCGTAACGAGCGCGCATGTCGTCCGGGCGCGACACCAACGCCGACACGAAGTCTGTCACCAGCCCTGCCAGCTGTTCGATGCGGCCTTCGGCGTCGTCGGCGGGCTCGGCCGCGGCGAGCGCGGCGAAGTAATCGTTCAGATCTGCGAGGCTGCGTTCGGCGAGTCGGTCCGCCACCATCTGCAGCAGGGCCAGCCGCGTGTTCGCGTAGTAGGACGTCGATCCTTGCGGAAAGCTCGCTTCTCGGTCGACGGCGCGGTGAGTGAGTCCGCGTAAGCCGCTCGTTGCGATGACTCGGATCGCTGCGTCTGCGAGAAGCTGCGGCCGATTCGGTGGCGAAGTCTCATTTCCTTGCACCCGCGACACTCTACAGGTGTATAGTCTGCTCCGAAGAGCCTCTACACCTGTAGTGAAATGGAGAGATCGATGCGTATCGCGATTATCGGAGCTGGAATCGGCGGACTGGCTACCGCAATCGGTCTGCAGCGTGCCGGCGCGGAGGTTGTCGTGTTCGAGCGCGCCGCCGAGCTCACCCCTGTCGGGTCCGGTCTCTCGGTGTTCCCGAACGGAATCGCCGCGTTGGACTCCCTCGGGCTCGGTTCCTCGTTCCGCGCTATCACCAGCGCGAACGCAGCGACACTCGAGGCGGGGCAGCGTCGTCCGGACGGACGCTGGCTGGCGCATCTGCCCCGGGAAGCCGTCAGCGGGCTTCGAGTGGTTCACCGGGCAGAGCTTCACGAGATCCTCGTTGCGGATCTGAGGCCCGGCACCCTGCGCCTCGGCACCGTGGCATCTGCTCCGCGTGACAGCGATTCGACGGACGTCGAGGTGACTGGGGTTGATGGAGAATCACGCATCGAAACGTTCGATCTGGTCGTCGCCGCAGACGGCATCAACAGCGCCGTTCGCCGCTCCTGGCCTGGCGACCCGGGGCTGCGGTACTCCGGGTACTCAAGTTGGCGTGGAGTGACGAGTCGCCCAGTCGACCTGTTGGGCGCCGCGGGCGAGACGTGGGGCCGGGGGCTCCGATTCGGCATGGCGCCGCTCCGAGACGGCCGCGTCTACTGGTTCGGCGTCGCGACGATGCCGGCGGATGCGAAGATCGACGACGAGTACGCACGCGTTCGCGAGCTCTTCGGCGAATGGCACGACCCGATTCCCGCTCTCCTGGATGCCACAGACCCCGCGGTCGTCTTCCGGCTCCCTATCAACGACCTCGCCGAACCGCTGCCCACGTTCCGTCGGGCCAATTGGGTGCTCCTCGGCGACTCCGCCCATGCGATGACACCCGATCTGGGCCAGGGAGCGAACCAGGCGATGGAAGATGCAGCGACCCTCGTCGTTCTCCTCTCCGGAATCGCGAGCCGCCCAGCTCCGGGTCAGGATCTCGATTTGGCGCTGGCCGAGTACGACCACCTTCGCCGGCAGCGCACCCAGCCCATCGCCAAGCGCGCCCGGATGCTCGGCGCCTTCGCCCATGTGCCGTCTCGCGCTGGAGTCCTGCTTCGCAACGCGGTCATGCGGCTGACTCCGGCAGACGCCATGGGCAAGCAGGCCGCCGCCGTGCAGACCTGGGTGCCCCCGACCGCCACCGGACGCGTGGCCCTTGCTGACGTGCGGTGACTGACATGGCAGGCACGGTCGCTGACCCGCTTGCGAAGGTCGAGGCTCCCGCGCTCCGTCTTCTCGGTGACATGCAGGTGAATTCCGCTGCCCTGCCACCAGTGCTCCCGCAACCGGGTCGCGTGGCGTCACTGCTCGCACTCCTTGCCCTGGAGCCAGGAAGAGTGGTGTCCGCGGAGCGCTTGATGGACCAACTATGGGAGGACGCGCCTCCGCAATCAGGAGTGGCAGCGCTGTACGTGTACGTATCGCGCCTGCGGCGACAGTTGGCTCCGCTCGACATATCCGTCACCACCCGCGCTCCCGGCTACGTTCTCGAAGTAGCCCCGGACGCGGTCGATATCGTCCTGTTCTCGAACGCCGTCGCCGCAGCCGAGTTGGCACTTGAGGAGCGGGATCTAGAGGAAGCCGAAACCCGTCTTCGTCACGCGCGCGTACTCTGGCGCGGTGACCCCTTCCAGGGAACATCGGCGTGCAGTGACCTTCTCCTCGAAGCGCAACGTCTACAGCGACTTCGAGACCGAATGTCGGAACTGGATGCGCGACTCCTGCTGGGGACCGGACAAGCCCGAGCCGCCGCTGACCTCGGCCGGACGCTGACGGAGCGCGACCCTCTCAACGAGGCACACTGGGCGTTGCGCATGGAAGCAGAGAGGGACTGCGGGAACATCGCGGTGGCCCTCGCGCTGTTCGAGGAGTTCCGTGAGATTCTCGCGGACTCCCTGGGCATCGACCCGGGTGCCCGGTTGAGACATCTGCATACCGATCTCCTCCAGAACGATCTCCGAACCGACCTTCAGGTGACGTCTGCGAGCGACACTTCGACGCCAGCGGGCCACGCCGGAATTGGCAGAGCGACGTACCTGGACGAGATCCGCTCGGCGGTCTCCGCCGCCGCCAACGGCCACGGGCGCCTGCTTGTGCTGGAAGGTCAACCGGGCGTCGGCAAGACGTACCTTGCTGAGCAGGCGGCGCGAATCGCCGAGGATGTCGGGCTGGTGACGGCATGGGCGCGGACTGTTGAGGGCACTGGAGCGCCGCCCCTGTGGCCCTGGCAGCGAATCCTTGCTGCGCTTCCTGGGGCGAGTGATCCGACAGGAGCCGGTGAGATCGCTCGCCTGCGGTCGCAGATCAGCCCATCCGATGACGCAGATGAAGCTCGCTTTCGCCTATCGGAAGCGCTCGCGGCAAAGGTTCTCACCGAGGTCACCCAACGGCCGGCGCTTCTCGTGTTCGATGACGTGCAATGGGCCGACGACCCTACCCTTCATGCCATCGGCGTGCTTGGCTCCGCCCTGCGATCCTCTGCCTGTGTAGTGATCCTGACTGTGCGCCAACCAGTCGCGCACCGGCCTGCCCTCGCATCGACACTCGCCGGTCTCCAACGGGAGACGACGACGCGACGGCTACCAGTGACTGAGTTCACTCTGGCCGAGATCGCCGAGGAGCTGACTCGCACGACCCAGCTGAGAACTGATGAAGTCACTGCTGCCGCCGAGCGGCTTCGTGAACGCACCGGTGGTAACGCCTTCTTCCTCACGGAACTCATGAAGGCAGCCGACGGCGTCACCCTGCCAGCCAGCATCGCAGACCTCATCCACGAACGCCTCGCTCCGCTGAGTCCTTCGTTGCGCGACCTCGTCGACACCGCCGCTGTCGCCGGCCTTCACATCGACATTCCGCTCCTGGCTGCAGCGCTGGGCGCTGGTCTCCCGGAGATCATGTCGGGAGCGGACGAGCTCTGCGCGGCGGGGTTGTGGAGACAAGAGCCTGATGGATTCATGTTCGCACACAGCCTCGCACGAGACTCGGTCCTCTCCGCGGTGTCTCGAGCGGGTATGTCGAGGGCACATCAACTGCTCGCAGACGCCCTGGAGCGGCGTCACTCTGCCGATCTCGAGCCGGTGCTTGAGGCAGTCGCCTACCATCGACACCGCGCAGCCGCGGGGATGAGCGACGAGAGGGCTTTTCTCGCTTGCACAACAGCGGCCGACCGAGCCGCTCGAAGCCTGGCCTTCGACCAGGCGGCGACCTTCCGAGAGAGAGCTCTGGGCTGCATCCCGACTGACGAGCTAGAGCCCCGAAGGCGGGCTGAGACACTCTTTGCCCTCACCGCGGAACGACGTGCAGCCGGCGATGTCGTGGGCGCCGCTTCTGCGCTTCGCCAAGCCATCAGAGCAGCCCAACAACTTCAGAATCGAGCCTTCACGGCGCAGGTGCTCGCGCTCCTGGGCGAGGCGACACTGTGGAACTGGCGGCAGTACGGCGAGGTCGACGTCGATGCCATCTTGCTCCTCGAAGATCTCCTGTCTGACGCGTCTCTGCCGGATCCTGAACGTTTCGACTTGTCCATCGCCCTGGCTATGGAGCTGTACTACGCCGAGGAACCGGATCGATCCCGCGCGAGGGCACTTACCGATGAGGCCGTTATCAAGGCAGCGCAGATGGGTGACCCTGCGCGCCGTTCGAAGGCATACAGTGCAGCGGTGATCTCCGTGTGGAGACCGGATAGTGAAACCGCGCGCCTGTCGATCCTTGACGAGTGGCTCGCCCCCTCCGCAGGTGGCGGCGCGATCCCCGGCGAGATCGTCGCGCGTCTTCACCGCGCCAGCGTTCATCTCGTTCTGGGCGAGATCGATGCGTGGAGCGAAGACATCGAACGCGCTGGAGAGCTACTCACTCGCGCGGGTCGCGCGGAGTTCAATGCACAGCACGCGGCTCAGATGGCGGGAGCAGCTCTACAAGCGGGAAGGCTCGGGGACGCAACGGAGCTGATGGCTCGAGCTGACGCGATTATGCGACGAACCAGCATGTGGGGAGGCGCGTGGGTCACGTGGACGCAGCGGCTCACCCTCGCACGAATCGAAAGTCGAGTCGCCGACATCGCCGACGACCTCCTCGCCGCAGCCTCGCCGGACGGGCAGCGTGCGCTTCGATGGGGAGCGGTGCTCGCCCTCGCGGAGGCTGGCCGCATCGACGAAGCTCGGGCGATGCAGGGGCGATGGAACCTGCGGACCATGCCGAAGTCCAGCACGTGGACCACAGACTTTGACGTCGCTCAAGCAGCAGAAATTGCTGTTCACTTGGGAACACCGCTGCTCACAGACGCCTATGAGGCGGTAGCGAGGTCATCTTCCCCGTTGTTGATGGCGGGCACGGGCGTTGCCATCCTCGGGCCGCGAGACGAGCTTCTTGCACGCATCGCCACGCGCCTCGGCCGTCGTTCCGCCGCAGCAGCGCATCAAGAACAGGCACGCCGCGTCACCGAGCACGTTCGCGCTGCCCTGGGCGTCGAGCCTGCGTGGCCTTTGAGAAGCGAATGAGCCGGTCGGAGTAACGACGACGCGATGGCCCGTGATGTCGGAACACCACGGGCCATCGTCGTGTCTGAGTGACGTCGAGAGCGTGGCCCTCGATGATTCAACCATCGAGGGCCACTGCGTTACTGCTCCGCTCGACGTCGCCCGAGCAGGAAGACTCCGAGCAGTACGGCGACGAGTCCCACGGCACCTCCGGCGCCAATACCCATCCCGGTTACAGCCAGCGCGGAGGGACCGTTCGCTCCTGCGTTCGGCGACTGTCCAGAACCGCGTCCACCGGGGTCCGTCGGGTCGGTGGGGTCCGTCGGGTCGGTGGGATCTGTGGGGTCCGTCGGATCGGCGGGATCCGTCGGGTCGGTGGGGTCGGTGGGATCCGTCGGGTCCGTGGGATCCGTTGGGTCGGTGGGATCCGTTGGGTCCGTGGGATCAGTCGGGACGGCGGGGGCTGTCCAGCGCAGGTAGTTCAGCTCGCGAATGCCGTCGCTGCCTGTAGCCACCCCGGCCCAGGGCGTGCGGAAGTGGACATCGCCCGGCACGAGAGTGTTCGAGTAGGAGGCGAAGACCACCTCCGATCCGTCCGCTGTCACCGACATGAGAGGCCGTCCGGGCCAGGGCGACATACCGACGTCGCAGCGACCGTTGTCGCATTCGCCGGCGAACACGGTTACCCCCGGATTCCCGTCTCGGTCGACATCGATCCGTTCCAGTTCCTCGGTGGCGACGTTCCAGCGGTACATTCCTGCGCCATCGCTTCCCTCGAAGAAGCCGAACATCACCACCTGCGAGCCGTCGCCGCTCAACAGCGCTTGGACGACCGGCGAGGATGCCGCCGTGTCGCGGGCTGTGTCTCCGCTGACCTCGGTGACCTTGCCGGTCTCGAGATTGACAAGGTACACGTCGTCCTTGAGGTCGGTGTCGCCCGCTTCCTCGCCTAGGTCGCCACGTCCGTGAATCAGCGCGAGCGTTCCATCGTCAGAAAGGTCAAGCAGATCGAACTCGATGGGGAGGATCTGACGTGAGTCGGCCTCGCCCGTCTGCCAGTCGTTCCAGAACAGCATGCCGTCAGCCACGGAGCTCGTACGCACGATTCGGGAGCCATCGCCGCTGACGCGAGGTGCCGACGAACCATTGACTTCGACCACCTGTCCGTCATCACCTTGTAGGTCTCGAACGTGGACCGCTGCGCCATCCTCGGTCGCCGCGACCACCCAGCGCCCATCAGTGCTGACCGTCGCTTGCGTCAGGTCGGCGTAGCCGCTGAGCTGCGAAGTGGCACCGGAGTCCAGGTGCAGCAGGGTCTGTCCGACGGACGCGAGCGGGTGGTCCGGGGACATGCGCACGTCGAAGTAGCGCAGGTCCACGGGTACCTCGTAACGCGTCACATCTCCGGTCGTGGTGTCTTCGATCTCGACCACGCCGACTTGCTGGCCCTGGCCCGGAACATCGAATGCATCTGTGCCGCGGAGCAGGTAGCGACCTCCGTCCGCCGACACTGATGGAGCGAAGCCGATCTCATCCGCGTAGGTCATGAACGGCGAAGCGGCGTGGTCTCGGAGGAAGTCGGTGCCACCGATGTCGCGGTGACCGGCGACCTCCACCTGGAGCTCGCGTTCGATTGCGACATCGAACCGATCCGTGACCCGGACGCGGGCTGTGTAGGTCCCCGGCTCGTCATAGCGGTAGAGGAGGAACTCATTACGTTCACCGGACGACACTGACGGCAACAGTGGACGATCCAGGCGCACGTCCCATTCGCCGTCCCCATCCGCGTCGAGTTCGTAGCGGACAATCGCCTGCTCGGAGTCGAACGCGAACACGTCGAAGCGGGTGTCGTACTCCGCCTCCGGTCGGTTCGGCGTGAGCAACCCATTGATGATGGGAGCGGTGTTGGCAGCGACGCGCACGTTCACTTCCAGCTCTGCGGGTTCATGGAATGCGTCGCCGGGGAAGTGGACCAGCATCTTGTGCACTCCTGGAGCCAGGGTGGTTCCGATGTCGACAGGCAACCCGTACAGGGCTCCGTCGCGGACCACCGCGCTCCTCGCGCCCTGCCACGTCACTTCGATGCCGGAATCATCAACGGCGCCGAGAACACCGGCGGGTCCGCGAAGGACCACGGGTAGCGTCACGAGGGAACCCTGGCCGACAGTCGGGTGCACCTCCACGGTGACGGTGGCACGTGTGACGTACACCGTGACCGTCGCGGGCTCCGAAGTGTGCTTCCCGTCCTCTGCGACGTAGGCGAAGGAGAGCTCTCCAACGAAATCCCGATCCGGGCGCACGAGCACTCGGTCATCCGCGATGGTGACGGCCGCGTCCGTCGGCTGCTCGATCACCCTGTATGTGAGGTCATCTCCGTTGGGGTCTGTGCCTCGCAGCCGCCCGGTCACAGCCGTCGCGTACGGAGTCTGCAGAGTGATGTCGGAGACGCGAGGCACGTCCCCTCCGGGACCGTCCGTTGTGGGCCCGACCCGCGACGCAGTCAGAGCGACGACTCGCGTGTTCCCGACTGCAGCCGTGACCTCGGACCCTGCGTACCCCGTGGCAAGCTCCGCCAGTTCAGCGGTATAGATGCGGTCGCCCGCAGCGTCGTCGCCTGCCGTACCATCGTCACGCAGCGGACTGCGGAATGTCGTCTGCTTCGCGTCCTCCGTCCGCGAAGACAGCGTCGTCGGCGCAGTTGTCGCGTTCGGCAGGACGAGTGCGGCGGTGAGCTCGGCGGGCGCCTCCTCGTCAGGTTGAGCGAGTTCAGCGGTCACCCGGACGGGAAGCCCGTCCACCCACACGGCGAACGACACGGTCCGCGCTTCTGCCGTGTGGAAGGAGATCGTCCAGTTACCAGTCGTCTCGCCGTGGATCTCGCCGCTGCGATCCGAGAGCACGCCGGTCTGTCCGGCGGGAACCTCGAAGGTACTTCCGTTCACATTTGAACGAAGAGTGGCAGTCACCTCGCCGGGCGCGGAGAGCGTCATCCCCACGGCAGAGGCTCCTCGCGGGACAGAGAAGGCCCATGTGCGTCCACCGGCCGGCACATCCATCGTCTGCAGGTCCAGAAGCTGTGGCGCCTGAGGCGGGTCGCCAAGGCCGGAGAGCCAGTCGGAGACTCCGTCTATGAACGAACGCACCGAATTTGCGATCCCATCCACAGGTGACGTCGACGGAACCGTCGTCAGGCGCGGGAGAAGGAAATCGGAGGTGATCTCGTCGTCACCGAGCATCTCTTCTAGACGCACCGCATAGGTGTATGCGTCGCTGTAGCCGCTCAGGACAGAGCTCGTGGTGCTGAAACCGTCGCCAGGCTCGTCGCTGAAGCACGTCGTGTCTTCGGCGTCTCCTGCCACGACAGATACGTATGCTCCGTGCGTACGGGTGACGCGCTCGTTGAACTTCGTCATCACGTCGGTGCGGTACTCCAGGTGGGCCTCGTCGAGGAAGAGGTCAGCGCAGGCCGCTCCGGCGCTCGGGGTTCCGAGGAGAATCAGGCGCTCCACGGTCCGCGCATCCTCGGACATGTACTGGTCGAGGAACAGGCGGGCGGGGATGCCGCCCGTGGAGTGGGCGATGATGTCGACCCTCTCGGCGTTGGTGAGTGCCCTGACCTCGTTCACTGTGGCAGCGATGTGCTCGGCAGCAGCCTCGACGTATCCTTCGGGTCCAGCGACGACGTCGGTTGCGGCAGTCTCGATGTGCCAGTCCTCGCGTTGAACGGCCAATTGTTCGGCGAGGGCGGTGAACCCGTCTGCCGTGCCCCACCCTCCGACGGTGATGACGGGGCGTGGCTCGACGGTTATTTCTCCGGTGAGCGCCTGAACGGGGCCGTCGTCCGCGACCAGTGCAATACGAATACTTGCGGGCGCGCTCGGGGATCCCTCGTTCCAGGAGAGACCGGTCGTGTCCCACTCCCACGTCTCGTCGCGGCGTTCCCCGGGGCGGAGACTGAACGGTTCGCTTTCGTGCCGCAGTTCGCCGTTGATGAAGAACTGAGCCCGGAGCCCCTCGGCGGAATCGCGATCCGAGGCGTCGTTGTTCGCAGCGGTTGCGGTCAGCCGCACTGTGCTGCCGTCGATGGTGCGGTCCACGACCAGCACTCGGTCCTCGGGAGTCGCATCGACGCGTTGCTCGTCCATACGGCCGCCCAATTCGAGGCGTGGCGGCTGCGGTGCCTGACCGTACGGATAGAGCAGAACGTGGGTGTAGTCGTCGAGGTCCAAAGCGCCCAGTGACGCGACGATGACTCGGTCATCGGTGATGCCTGAACTGCTCGTATAGGAACCCCACCCCGAGTCTTCGAGGTCGCCGACGTGATCGAGCAGAGAGTAGACGCCCTCTCGCCACACCCAACCGCGGTCGAGATGCTGAGGACCCACGGCGACATCCCCGACGACGTCGCCTCGGAGGTTCACACCCGAAGGAACGCCATCACCGAGGAGGACGCCTTCGCTCGTGCTCGTCCAGGACCACGCTCGCTTCGTGCCATCAGCCGCTGCGGTCGAACCGACCACACGACCATCCTCGCTAAGAGCGGTCGCGACGACGTCAATGCCGGCGAATGAAATGGGGAGGGTGATCGCGATGGGGTCCCCGGCGGCCGGGTGGAACCAGCTGCGCGCGCCGTTGACGTAAATGAGGTCGCCTCGTGCGTTCACATCAGCCACGAGCCCCGGCGCATCGAACACGAGCGGCTTCTCGCCCGGGCTGGGCCAGACGATGTTCTGAGCGGGGCCGCCTTCTTGCGGCGTCAGGTGACCGAAGACGCGACCACTGTCGTCGACCCCGACGATGTCGATATCCCCGCCCGCAAGCAGGGGCATCGACTCCCAAAGTGTGCCGGTATCGCTCCAGCACCACAAGAGATTCCCGTGATCATCGCGACACGACCCGATGAGAAGGTCATCAGTGACGCCCGAGATGGACTCGGCACCCGTGAGCTCTGTCTGCCGCCCGGTCTGAAGCGAGACTCGATAGGCCTGGCCCTGAACGGTGACGTAGGCATCTTCATTGGTGAGCACTCCTACTCGGGCCCGGCCGATGCCGGGGAGCATGCGCGTCACCCAGTCAGGCATCTGCTCGTTCTCGAGAATCGTGACGGACGCCTCTGCATTGCCCAGAGTCAGTCCGGCGGTTCCGGTGAGACGCACGAGGAAATCGAGGTCGCCACCTTTGAGCTCGTCGTCGAGGATCTCGACTTCAATGAAGTTTTCGGTCTCGCCGGGTTCGAAGGTGACGACACCGTCGCCGGCAACGAAGTCTTGGCCCGCAAGGGCCGTGCCGTTTACCGTCTCCCATCCGACTTCAGCGGGTTCGTTCGGCGCCCCGGTGAGGGTGACGGGGATGCGCACGGAACCGTCGTTCTCGCCGACGACTGCCGTCTTCGGGAGGTCAGCGCACAGCCGCAGCAGCACCTTCACCGCATCGGGGTGGTGCTCGATCTGGGAGCATCCGTCCAGCGGTGCGTACTCGCCGCTGACGGAGCTGGCTCGGACGATGTCGTATTCTCCGGGGACGGCGGCGTCAGTGTCCGTGCGAAGGTCGAGAAGGCCTGCGAGTTCGGCGGTGCCCGTGATGTTCAAGGCGTCCTGGTGGAGCTGGCCGAGGCGGATGCGCAATGAAGCGTCGGCGAACTGTCGGTAGTTTCCGTCGATGGTGAGCGTGTCGTACGCGTCGTTGGTCCCGGGTTCGACGGTCCCTTGGTTTTCAACGGTTCCGAAGACAGCGCCAGAGCCGCTGAGTGCTGCTCCGGCGGCGATGGCGACGACTCCGGAGTTGGCGTCGATTCCGGCGCGCTCGGCGACCTGTGCGCGTCCGGCGAGCAGGTCGATTCGCGAGGCAATGACGTCAGCGCTGTCCCGCACGTCGAGGATGCTGCTGGTGGTCAGCTCTCTCGCCAGCAGTTGGGCATCGTCGTGGAGGATTACGTCGCCCGCGAGCGCGGCTGTCGTTGCCGACGTCCAGCCCGAGAGATCCACTCGGCCTCCGGCGTCGACATCGAATCGGCCGGCTGTCTCGATCTTCGTGTCGGCGCTTGCGTTGAGGACTCCGGCGACGATGATGCGTGTCTCTTCCGCTCCCGAAAGCGCTCCGTTGAGAGTGGAGGCGCCGTCGAGACGGAGAGTGGCACCGTTCGCAATGCTCAGCATCGAGTCTGGTGCGAGCTCGAGTGCGGCATCAACGTCGAGGGTTGCTGCGTCGATGGTCACGATGCTGTCGAGCGCGAGGCGACCGCCGCCCCGAATGGTGACTGTGGCTCCTCCGTCCAGCACGCCGCCGGAAAGGTTGAGGCGTGCGTCGTCGACGAGTGTGATGTCGGGCTGCGTGCCTGCCAGGACGAGGACGTTAGCCGCGTCGAGCACCTTGCCTGCGGCGAGGGTGGAAGAACCACTGTCCAGGCGCAGACGCTGCGTCGCCAGGTTTGTTGCTACTTCACCGCCGCCCCAGGTGAACTGGTCGGTCACGGTCAAGTTTTCTGGACCAGCGATGACTCCGCCGATGAGTTCGGCACGGTCGGCGGTGACGGGGACGTTCAGCGTCATGGTCCCGTCGCTCACGAAATAATCTAGTTCGGCACTGCCCTCCGACTCGATCACGACCTCGCCACCGACGAGAAGTGTGCCGAGGTCGATGTCGCCGAGCATCAGGATGCGCGATCCCTCGAGAGCTTCCAGTTCGCCCTCCCCGGTGAGCGAGCTCGGCTGTCCCCATCCGGTCCGCGTGTTGACGCCGACGTAGTTGTCCACGTCGATGGTCCACTCGCCCCAGAGCGTCGCACCGCCGAAGAGTTCAAGGTGGCTCTTGCTGCCGCCGACGTTCGTCTTCGACTCGGGTTCGGTGATGAGGAAGCTGGTGATGCTCAGCCAGGACGAATGCACCTGGAAGTTCTCCTCGACGACGATGGTGCCGCCGTAGATGGCGGCGTCTGTGGTGTTGGCGGACTCCAAGGCCTGGACGGTGAGGGCGGTCCCCTCGCCGATCCCGAGCCGAGGCGCTGTGCCGTGTCCTGAGCGGTCGGCGAAGTAGAGCTCCTGGATACTCGACTGCTCTCGCACCACCAGGGAGCCTTCGATGACAACGGCGGCGTCTGCAATCAGGCGGCCGACATCCGCTGAGTATCCGGTCGGCACGACGATCTCGCTATCCGTCGCGCACGCGACCTGCGAGCTGGTGGGAACGGCGGATGGGCTCCAGTTCCCAGGGATATCCCATCGCCCGCCCCAACCGCCAACCCACGTCACGTCGCAGAGCGGAGGTTCTTCCTCGGCGAAGGCTTCAGCAGCCGTCGGTGCCGGCTCCGGATGCTGGGCGAGTTCGTCCTGCAGCTCGTTCACCCACTCGGGCGCGGGTGGAGTCTCTGCGGTGCTCTCCGAAAGCGTCTCTGCGGGGTAGGCCGGAGGCGCGGCGAAGCCCCCAACGAGGGCGACGGTGAGGAGCGCGGCGGACGCCGCTCGGAGGGGGAAGGCGCGTCGGATGTTCATTCAGGTCTCGTGTCAGAGGGCTTGTGCGGAGGGGTAGAGAGACGGGAGGAGATGCTCGAAGAGCCCGACCTCCTCGACGTTGTGGCGGATCCAGGCGTGTTCCATCCCGGGTGTGAATACGCGAGAGCGGAGATAGGTGTTGATCGGAAGCGCCCAGGCCGAGCGGGCACCGACATCCATTACCGATGTGTAGTGGGTGGCGGTTTCCGCCCGCGACCACGTGTGCTCGAGCTGGAAGAACACGACGCCCGCGATGCGGAGAACGAGTCGTATTCCGGTACGGTCGAGCTTTTCCACTCGGTCAACCGAGTCGATGTAGAAGCGCTCGTCACGTCCCATCGCCTCGACGATGCGGAAGCGTGCGCCTTCACCGGCGCCGCCTCCCGGCGCCGAGCGCTTCAGCTCCCAGTGAATGTGGTCGAGAGGATGCCACGCACGGTAGCGCGGAACAGCTTCGCCCGCATAGGACATGTGCTCACCAATGTGAGAGAACCATTGGAGGAGCATTTCGGGGGTCACGCCCTGCAGCGGCTCGTGGTCAATGGTGATTCGCAGTCGTCGGTGCGGGAACTCCTGGACCGAGGTGCGCCCTTCCGGAACGGCGCGCAGGGGAAACACCACGGGTAGCGGCTGCGGGAGCGGAAGCCTGTGCATGAGGATGCCCTTCGAATTTGTTCTGGCGCTTTCAATGCCATGTTGCGGAGATGGCCTTGCACGGGTCTTTCGCGACGTTGAACCGACGAAAGACCCGGGTGGGGGCGCCGCCTACGCTGTCCGCGAGCGGCGATACCAGTTCGCGGTGATGCGGACGGACTCCGCGTAGGGTGTCGGGTTCGCTTCGAAGCGCGTGGTGAAGTCGGAGGCGTCGATGACGAACGGCTGCTCGAACTGGTAGATCATCTCGGCACCTTCGCGTGCGAGCGGCCACACCAGGCCGAGCGCCTTGCCGGTTCGGCTAGAGATTCGGGAGAAGCGAACCGGGCGGTCTTTCTCGGGAATGGCGAGCTGAACGAGTTCGCGTGCTGTGGTCGGCGCGGGCGTGGGGATCATCCAGACTCGACCGGTGGAGTCGTCGGCCTCGGCGAGGGCGATCAATCCACGTGCGAAGTCGTCGATGAACATCGGAGTGATGGGGAGATCAGGGTTGCCGATGTAGATCGGTCGCTTACCTCGCGCGGCTGCGCCGATGAAAGATGCGTTCAGGAGTGAACCGACGTGGGGTCCAAAGAGTTCCGGCGCTCGCCCGATTGTGACCTCCGCGTCACCGCGGTGATGCGCGGTCAGCAACATCTCTCCGAGCCATGCGCGAAGCACTCCCTTGTGGCTCACAGGACTTTCTGCAGTCCGCTCAGACATCGGCCCGTCGACCTTGCCATACATCCAGGTGTCGTCGGCGAACACCACGCGTGCGCCCACGGCGCCAGCGGCTTCAATGATCGCTCTTGTGATGCGCGGGAACTGCCCCTGCCAGTTCTCGAACGTCGGCATGACACAGTGGTAGACGACGGATGCGCCTTCGACAGCTTTTCGGAGGCTGGCAGCGTCGAGCGCATCGGCAGCCACCGAGGCCACGCCAGCAGGGAGGTCGGTTTGGACCCGGCGGCTCACCGCTCGCACCTCGGTGCCTCGGGCATTGAGCTCTCGGACGATGACGCGTCCGGTCGCCCCGGTCGCGCCGATGACGGCATGAATGTTGTTCGACATGAAAACCTCTCTCAGAGCGCTGATGGCTGACGGGAGAAAACTCTTCGCCTCTGCGCTTGCAGGAGTCTTTCTCTGCGCTTGCCCAAGCCCAGCGCAGGCAAGGGATACGCTCACGAAGCCCTCGAGTCCTGGGCCGGTAGCGGCAGCTGCGGTGAGCAGCCTCGGGAGTGGGCACGCCAGCGCTCACCCGAGGGATGCGCTGCCAGCAGAGAGGTCGATCCGATACCTACGAAGCGCGGGATGTCCATGGATGGACTGGTCGCTCACATCCTGAAGCACGCCGCCAGCCTGTTCGATGGTGCGGTAGGAGCCGACGTTGTCGTCGTCACACATCACCATCACCTGATCTAGCCCGAGCTCGCATGCGCGCTCGAGCCCGTGACGGAGAGCCAAGGTCGCGAATCCTTGACGGCGACGAGAACGTAGCACGGAGTATCCGATGTGCCCGCCGGCTTCCCTGAGCCAGTCATTCAACCCATGCCTGACCGACAAAAACGCGACAACCTCTCCGTCGAGGGTGAGCCAGAACAGGTCGTTATGTACCGTGTCTCCGGGTAGCTCAGCGGTGACGTCGGCCAAGAGAGCCGCTTTCTTGATGAGGTCGTCGAAGGTGGCTCGGTTCGGAGTCGCCGGCGAATGCAGACCTGCCCCGTTGATATGTGCGCTACCGAACTCAGCGACCGCTGCAGAGACATCGTCGACCTGACCAACGGTCTCACCAACGAGGACGTCGCAGCTCGCGGACTGACGCGGCACGCACGCGCGCGCCGGGGCGCGCGCGTGCGTCAGCCCGCGGTCAGGTGCTCGATGAGGATCTGCGTGCCGATGCCGATCAGCACGAGCCCGCCGAGGAGCTCCGCCGGGCGGCGGAAGCGCGTGCCGATCCGGTAGCCCACGAACACCGCCACGAACGACAGGGCGAAGGTCACGAGGCCGATGGCCGCCACGGCGACGCCGACGTTGACGTCGAGGAACGCGAACGAGACGCCCACCGCGAGCGCGTCGATGCTCGTCGCGACCGCGAGCAGCACGACCTCGCGCACCGTGAACGCCTCGGTGTCGTGTACGTGCTCCGGATGCTGCGCGTCCGCCGGCGCGTCGGGGGTCAGCGCCTCCCACAGCATCTTGCCGCCGACGAGGGCGAGCAGGCCGAACGAGATCCAGTGGTCGAACGGCGCGATCGCCTCCGCGAACGCCGACCCGAGCAGCCAGCCGAGGAGCGGCATGACCGCCTGCGCCAGGCCGAACGCCGCGCCGAAGACGAGCGCCGTGCGCAGCACGTGCGCGCGCAGCTGCAAGCCCTTGCCGAGGGCGACCGCGAACGCGTCGGCGGACACGCCGAGGGCGAGCAGGACGAGGGTCCAGGGGGTCATCGGCGCTCCGAAACCGTCAGAGGAATCGGCGCCGGCGCCGGGGGACTCCTCTACTTTCGCGGCGGGACCACGCTGCATTCAAGCCGAGCGCGCGATTGTCAGCATTTCGGGTCTCCGAAGCGGAGTGGTGCCTGGTCTGGTGTCCGTGCGGTTATACCGGTTATACTTTCGCCATGAAGACGGCGATCTCGCTTCCTGACGACGACTTCGTGCGTTTTGACCGCGTCGCGGCGCGAAACGGGATGACACGCTCGGAGTTTTACCGCCGTGCCGGGAGGAAGCTCGCAGATGAACTCGAGGGGTCCAGCAACCTGACAGCGATCGCCGACGCGGCGATCGCCCGTGCGGGCCAGCCCACGGAGGAGCTGGTGGTCAGCCAGACGCGGCGACTTCTTGGGCAGGGCGACCGATGGTGATGTCGCGGGGCGACGTCGTCTGGCTGGACTTCGGTGTTCCGCGGGGATCAGAACCGGCCAAGGTGCGGCCGGCGATCGTCCTGCAGGACGATTGGTTGCTCGCGACGTCGATCAATACGGTGCTCGTGGTCCCGTTGACCTCGAACCTGGCGCAAGAAGCGTTCCCCGGCAATGTCGTGGTTCCGGCGGCGGCGTCGGCGCTCGATCGCGACTCCGTTGCTCTCGTGACTCAGATCGGTCCGGTCAGTCGGGAGTTTCTCGACCCCGCGCCCGCCGGTCGATTGCCGGGATACCTGCTGAAGTCGGTGGAGGACGGCGTGCGTTTGGCCACCGGGCTGTGACTCATCTCGGGGTCAGGTCGGCTCCGGATCGTCCTGCCGCGTCCAGGCGATCCCGATGAGCCGCCGGAGCACCTCCTCATCGATGTCCGTGAGCTTCTTGACGTAGACGCACCCTGCGCCCTCGGTGTAGCGACCGAGCTCGGGCAGCAGTTCCGCGCCCTCGGGCACGTCCTTCAGCCCGTACAGCGACAGCTGCGCCTTCCGCGGCGAGAAACCCGTCTTCGGCCAGTCGCCCCGTCGGCGCGGGTCGGAGGGGGAGATGTAGCGGTAACTGCCGTACCCCACGATCGACGGGCCCCACATCACCGGAGCGGCACCGGTCGCCTCGCGAAAGATCTCGGCAAGCCGAATGCCGTCGTCCCGTCGCACCGCGGGTGTCACCGCGTGAAGGAACGCGTCCACATCGGCATCCGTCGGCACGGTCTTCGGCTCGCTCATGCGCCCCATTATCGTCAGGGCGTCAGATATCTCGGCGATTTGAGAACGATTATCAATAGACGTAAGCTTGTGGTCATGCCTCGCAAGATCCTCGTCCCCGCCGCGCTCGCCGCGGCATCCGTCCTCGTCCTCGCCGGCTGCGCCGGTGCCACCCCCGGCTCGAGCGGCTCATCCGCCGCGGCGGACGGCAAGGTCCAGGTCGTCGCGTCGACCAACGTCTACGGCGACATCGCGGCGGCGATCGGCGGCGACCGGGTCGACGTCACGTCGATCATCAGCTCGACGGCTCAGGACCCGCACTCCTACGAGGCGTCGGCGAAGGACCAGCTCACGATCTCCCGCGCCGGACTCATCATCGAGAACGGCGGCGGCTACGACAGCTTCATGGACAGTCTCATCGACGCGACCGGCACCGAGGCCCCCGTCATCACCGCCGTCGAGTTCTCGCACGACTACCCCGGCGCCGAGGCGCACAGCGACGACGACCACGATCACGAGGACCACGACCACATCGAGGGCTTCAACGAGCACGTCTGGTACGACCCCCACACCATCGCCCACGTCGCCGAGGAGATCGCGCACGAGCTCGGCGAGATCGACGCCGCGGGCGCCGCGACGTACGAGCAGAACTACGCCACCTTCGCCGCTGGCATCGACGACCTCGAGGCGAGCCTCGCGGACATCGCGGCCGCCCACACCGGACAGAAGGTCTTCGTGACCGAGCCCGTCCCGCTGTACCTGATCGCCGCGGCGGGGCTCGAGAACGCGACCCCGCCGGCGTTCAGCGAAGCCGTCGAAGAGGGCCAGGACGTGCCCCCCGCGACCCTGCTCGAGGCGCTGAACATCTTGAAGTCGGGCGACGTGAGCACGGTCATCGTCAACGCGCAGACCGGCGGTGCCGAGACGACGCAGGTGACGGATGCCGCGAAGGCCGCGGGCATTCCGGTGCTCGAGTTCACCGAGCTCGTCCCGGAGGGGGACACCTACCTCACCTGGATGGCGCAGAACATCAGCGATCTCGCCGGTACGCTGACCCGGTGACCGCCGCAACAGCCGACCCGCAGGACGCGCCCGCGCCGCTGACGATCAGCGGCGCGGCGCTGCGCCGCGGCGACCGCGAGCTGTGGGCGGGGCTCGACCTCGAGGTCGCCCCCGGAGAGCTCATCGCGGTCCTCGGCCCGTCCGGGTCGGGCAAGACGACCCTGCTGCGCGCGATCCTCGGCCTCGAACCGCTGAGCGCCGGATCGATCACCGCGCTCGGCGCACCGGTGCACCATCGCGGCAACCGCCGCATCGGATACCTGCCGCAGGCCCGCCCGCTCCCCCGGGAGACCGCGATGCGTGGGCGCGACCTCGTGGCGCTCGGCGTCGACGGGCACCGGTTCGGCCTGCCCCTGCCGCGCCGCCGCGATCGGCAGCGCGTCGAGGAGCTCATCGACGCCGTCGGGGCCCGCAGCTTCGCCGATCAGCCGGTGGGCGTGCTCTCCGGCGGCGAGCAGCAGCGACTGCGCGTCGGCCAGGCCCTCGCCGACGACCCGCGCCTGCTGCTGTGCGACGAGCCGCTCACGAGCCTCGACCTCGCCAACCAGCAGGCCGTCGTCCGGCTCATCGACGATCACCGCAAGACCGGCGCCGCGGTGCTCCTGGTGACCCACGACATCAACCCGGTGCTCGGCAAGGTCGACCGCATCCTGTACATCGCGAACGGACGCTTCACCCTCGGAACGCCCAAGGACGTCCTCACCTCGCCTGTGCTCACCGACCTCTACGGCGCCCCCGTCTTCGTGCTGCGCGCCGGCGACCGGCTCGTGGTCGTCGGGGCTCCGGATGCCGAGGCCTCGCACCACCATCACGATCACGAGGCCCACGCGTGAACTGGTCAGACATCGGCGACGCGATGTTCGGCGGACTGGCGGACTACGGCGACATCCTCGCGCTCGTCTCGAACTCGATCTGGGCCGGCGCCGTGCTGGGACTCGTCGGCGGTCTCATCGGCGTCTTCGTCATGCAGCGTGACATGGCCTTCGCGGTCCACGGCATCAGCGAGCTGTCGTTCGCCGGCGCCGCGGCAGCCCTGCTCGTCGGAGCGGACGTCGTCACCGGCTCGATCGTCGGCTCGCTGATCGCCGCCGGCCTCATCGGCTGGCTCGGCGCCCGCGCGCGCGACCGCAACTCGATCATCGGTGTGCTCATGCCGTTCGGGCTCGGCCTCGGCATCCTGTTCCTCTCCCTCTACGACGGCCGCAGCGCCAACCGATTCAGCCTGCTCACCGGGCAGATTGTCTCGGTGCAGAATGCGCAGCTGGGTTGGCTGATCGGGATCTCCGCGTTCGTCCTCATCGCGCTGCTGCTCATCTGGCGGCCGTTGCGGTTCGACTCGCTCGACCCGCAGTCCGCCGCCGCGCGGGGCGTGCCAACAGTCGCGGTGTCGCTCGGGTTCATGCTGCTGCTCGGGCTCGTCGTCGCCGTCGCGGTCCACATCATCGGCGCGCTTCTCGTGATGGCGCTCGTCGTGACCCCCGCCGCCGCCGCGACGCGGGTCACGTCCGGTCCCGTCGCGGTGCCCGTCCTGTCCGCGGTGTTCGGCATCGTCGCCGCGGTCGGCGGCATTCTCCTCGCCGTCATGGGGACCCTGCCGGTGAGCCCCTACATCACGACGATCTCGTTCGCGATCTACCTCGTTTGCCGCCTCATCGGCAACCGTCGCGGTGCCGTCACGCGGGCGCGGTGACCGCACTGTCACCCGGGCGCCGCACCCAGCCGCCTCCAAGAGCCCGCGAGTAGACTCCCTGGCATGGCTCAGCGCAACACCTGGCAGCGCGACCGCGTGCGCGAGGCGCTGACCGACGCACCCGGCTTCGTCAGCGCGCAGACGCTTCACGCGACCCTCCGCGGCGAGAACACCGGCATCGGACTGGCGACCGTCTACCGGGCGCTCGCCACCCTCGCCGCCAGCGGCGAGGCGGATCAGCTGCAGAGCCCGGACGGCGAGGCCATCTACCGCGCGTGCTCCACCGCCGGACACCACCACCACCTCATCTGCCGCTCGTGCGGTCTCGCCGTCGAGATCGAGGCGCACGAGGTCGAGGCGTGGGCGCAGCGCACCGCCGCCGCGCACGGCTTCACCCAGGCCGAGCACGTCGTGGACATCTTCGGCCTCTGCGCGAACTGCGCCGCGGCGTCGTGAGCCGCCTCGACGCGCCGCGCGCCGCGTCGCGGAGGGGGCGTCTGAGCGCTGTGCCGACGGATGCCGGGCGCTCGGTCGGACGCACCGCCACCCTCGTGGGGCTCGGCGTCGTGGTCGTCGGGGTCCTCGTCGCGCTGGCGCTGATGAACCCCGGGCCGTCGCTGCCGACGCGGCTGCAGGACGGCCTGACGCTGTCGATCAGCGTGCTGATCGAATCGCTGCCGTTCGTCGTGCTCGGCGTGCTCCTGTCGATCGTCGTGCAGGTGTGGGTGCCCCCGGGCGCGATCGAACGCTGGATGCCGCGCGCGGCATGGGCGCGCCGCGCGGTGCTGTCGCTGCTGGGCATGCTGATCCCGGTGTGCGAGTGCGGCAACGTCCCGTTCGCCCGCGGTCTCATGATGCGGGGGTTCGGCGTCTCCGAGACGATGACCTTCCTCATCGCCGCACCCATCGTCAACCCGATCGTCATCATCACGACGCACCAGGCGTTCGGCTTCGACGACGGCATCCTCATCGCGCGGCTCCTCGGCGGCTACGCCGTCGCCAACCTCATCGGATGGCTGTACAGCCGGCATCCCGACCCCGACGCCCTCCTCACCGACCGCTTCCGCGACAGCTGCGCGGTCTCGCTGGAGGCCGGGCACGACCGTGCCGGCCGCGGACAGCGCAGCCTCGCCCAGTTCGTCGTGGAGCTGCGGGCGGTCATGCCCGCCCTCGTCATCGGGTCGGCACTCGCCGGCGCCGTGCAGGTGCTCGTTCCGCGCGACGCGCTGCTGGCGATCGGTTCGAACCCGGCGCTGTCGATCATCGCGATGATCGCGCTCGCCATGATCGTCTCGATCTGCTCCAACGTCGACGCGTTCTTCGCGCTGTCGTTCGCCTCGACCTTCACCCCCGGATCGATCGTCGCCTTCCTGCTGGTCGGTCCCCTCGTGGACGTCAAGATGCTGGCGCTGCTGCGCACGACCTTCCGCACCCGCGTGCTCGCGGGCCTCGTCGTGATCGTCGTGCTGTTCGCCATCGCCGTCGGATCGGTGGTGAACCTCCTTGCGTAGCCTCATCGGGTCGCGCCTGCTGGGCGTGGGACTCGCGGCGGGCCTCGCCGCCGTCACCCTCGCGCTCTGGCTGACCGGGCAGCTCGGCCTCTACATCAACCCGGAATCGTCGTGGTTCGCGGTGTCGATGGCGATCGTCGCGCTCGCCGGTGCCGCAGCGAGCTTCGCCCTGCCGCGGGGCGCGGAGAACGACCACGGGCATGACCACGGGCACGAGCCGGCGGCCGGCGCACCCGGTTCGTCCGGCGCATATCGCGGTCACCGGGCCGCGAACGCGCATTCTGCGCCGGATGAGCAGGGAGGTCAGCTCCGTCCCGCGGATGCCGCGTCGCCCCGATCCCGCCCGCACCACCACCACCACGGGCCCGGCGTGCTGGGAACCGCGGCGACGGTGACCGGCGGCATTCTCGCCACCGGGATCGTCGCGGTCATCGTGCTGACGCCGCCGGCGACCCTGTCTGCCGAGCTCGCCATGCAACGCGACACCGGCGCGCCGCCGCTGTTCCAGGGCGCCGACACCATCGCGCTCGCCGCGACGGGCGACACCGCGTCGTTCGGCGTCGGGGAGTGGGCGAGCGTTTTCGCGACGGCGACCAATCCCGAGGCGTTCGACGGCGACGAGATCACTCTCACCGGATTCGTCACCCCCGGCGACGACGGGTTCTCGCTCACGCGCCTGGTCATCACGCACTGCGTCATCGACGCTCAGCCGGCGAGTCTGCCGATCGCCGCGGACGGCAGCGCGCCCGGCACCGGCACGTGGGTCACCGTCACCGGCACGATCCGCGACGCCGACGGTCGCCTGCAGGTGCAGGCCTCGGACGTGACGGTCATCGACCAGCCCAAGGACCCGTATGAGTACTGAGGTCCGCACCCGCCGCGAGCAGGCGCGGCGGCGACGCTCGCGCGCGTTCCTCGGGGCCTTCGCCCTCGTCGTCGCGGTGCTCGGCGTCGTCGGTCTCGCCGGGGCGGCCGTCACGACGGCGCAGGGTCCGCGCGTCACGCACGTCAGCGTCGACCCGGATGCCGCCGTCACCGCCGCCGGCTCCCGCATGATCTTCACGACGACGCAGTCGCTGGCCGACGTCGATCCGGCACAGGTGACCGTAACGCCTGCGACGGACTTCACCGTCGACACCTCGGGCCGCAGCGTCGGCGTGCGCTTCACCCAGCCGCTGTGGGACGACACCGCGTACACGGTGACGATCGACGGCCTCACCGGCGTCGGCGGGGGACCCGCGGCATCCGTCCGGGAGTCGTTCACCACCCCGCCGCTGCAGTCCTTCCTGCTGCAGCGCGGCGGCGACGGCGACACCATCTTCCGCACCGATCTCGCGGGAGACGCGGCCATTCCGGTCTACACGAACGCGCACATCGAGGACTTCCGCGCGACGGCGAGCCACCTCGTGGTCGCCACGCTCGGTGACGACGGCGACTCGCACCTGATCGTCACCGACCTCGACGGTCAGAACGAGCGGGAGCTGCCGCTGCCGGGTGCGGGCACCGTCACCAACCTGCAGAGCGCCGACAAGGGCGACCTCATCGGCTATACGTTCACCGACGCCGCCGTCGGCACCGCCGGCGCCCGGGAGGCGTTGCTGTTCACGGCGTCGCTCACCGCCGCCCAGCAGGACGACGAGCCCACCCCGGTGCTGCGCACCGGCGGGGAGTCGCGGGTGGACGACTGGCGGTTCGTGCCCGCCACCGACAGCATCCTCATGCTCACCTACGACGGCGCCCTGACGCTCGTCTCGCCCTCGGGCGGGGCGCCGGTCGCGCTCGGCAATGCGGTGTCGATCGACGGCGTCGCGCGCGGGTCGACGACGGCGGTCGTCGAGCGGGTCGACGGGCCGGTCGCGGTCGACCTCGCGACCGCGCAGGAGACGCCTCTGCCAGCCACCGATCCGGCCCTGGGCCAGGTCAACGCGACCGTCCCGCTCGTCGGCGGCGACACGCTGCGGGTGCTCGCGGTGGTCGACGGATTCACCGTCACCTCGACGACCGTCAACGTCGTCGACGGCACCGGGGCGGCGCGACCGGTGTTCGCGATCGAACCGACCGACGTGCTGCTGCAGTCGTGCGTGTCGCCGAGCGGCCGCTACGCCGCCTTCCTCATCGCACCCGACGCCGTCTCGAACCCGTACGACGGTTACCAGCTGCCCCTCCCCGAGCGCGTGCAGACGCACGTGGTCTCCCTCGCCGACGGCGACGAGGTCGTGGCCCTGAGCGGCTTCGACATCTCGTGGTGCCAGACCCCGCCGCGCGGATGAGCGGCCTCGGACGTGGCTAACTCCTTCGAATCATCGCCCGCGGACGGGGATCTGGCCGACGCGGGCTCCCTGGCTCCCGGATTGAAGGAGTTGGCCACGGGCCTCGCGCCCGCGACCCGCGAGGAGCTCGCCGGGTTGCCCGTCGAGGTGGCCCCGCGCCTGCTGGGCGGCATGCTGCAGGTCACCGTGGCGGGGGCCACCGTCGCGGTGCGCCTCACCGAAGTCGAGGCCTACCACGGCGCGGGCACCGGCCCCGTCGCCGATCCCGGCTCCCACGCGCGCATGGGGCGGACCGCCCGCAACGCCACGATGTGGGGCGAGCCGGGGCACCTGTACGTGTACCTCAGCCACGGCATCCACTCGTGCGTCAACGTGGTGTGTGGCCCCGAGGGACAGGCGGGCGGTGTGCTGCTGCGCGCCGGCGAGGTGATCGAGGGGCAGGATGCCGCGTTCGCGCGCCGCCGCGCGGCGCGGACGGCCCGCGAGCTCGCGCGCGGCCCCGGTCGCTTCGGCGACGCGGTCGGCTTGCGCCACCCGCGCCACGACGGCATCGACGCGATCACCGGCGTCGAGTTCGCCGGCGCGGTCGCGCGGCTGTGGCTGCCGGCATCCGCTCCCGCTCACATCGAGCAGGGCCCGCGGGTCGGCGTCGCCGGCGTTGCGGGGACCGATGCCTTCCCGTGGCGGTTCTGGATCGCGGGCGACCCGACGGTGTCGGTGTTCCGCTGGGGTCGCGGGGCGGGCCCGGCCACCTGACCGAGCGGGCAGCGAGCAAGCCGGCACCCGCACGACGCGCGCCCCGACCCCGCCGAGCCCGACCCCCGCCTCAGTCCTCGAGGATCATCTTCCGCACGGCGCGCAGCAGCCACGCGCGGTACGCCTCGATGCTCCACCCCGACTCGATCACGAGCTGGGTGTACCCCTCGGGTGAAATCAGGAACGAGAACTCCGACGCGAGCTCGGCGTCGGGCCGCGCGCTGTGGCACAGGCCCTTCTCGCGGTAGGTCGTGATCGAGCTGAGCATGTCGTAGCGGCGATTGGCCTGCAGCTGATCGAGGCGCGCAGCGACATCGGCGTCGGCGGCGGATGCCTCGAGCACGCGCGGCCACAAGCGCGCGACGCGCGCGTTGGCCTCTGCGACCCAGCCGAGGTGGAACTCGAGCATCTCATCGCCGAGCAGCGGCGCGGCCTGCGCGCCGAGCTCGCGATGGTGCAGCGGGCCGTCGCCTTCTGAGCCAGCGAAGGCCCTGTCGAAGCACGCGAGCAGCAGCGCCGACTTGGGCCCGTTCTGCTTGACGGTCTCGAGCGAGACGCCGGCCCGGGTCGCGATCGCCGAGAGCGCGGTGCCCGAATAGCCCCGCTCGCCGAAGATCTCGGCGGCGGCCTCGAGGATGCGCCTGCGCGTCTCGGCAGCCTGTGCTTCGCGCAACGGGGACACATACGGCGGCGTCATTGACTTTCCTAACAGGGTAGTGAATACTTCACGAGTGCTTTCAACATCTTATCAGGGGGAAGATGTCATGCTCTCGATCCTCATGTGCTGCACGCCCGTCCACGGGCACGTCGCGCCGTCGCTCGCCGTCGCCCGCGGACTCGTCGCCGCCGGTCACGACGTCCGGTTTCTCACCGGCGGCCGCTACCGCTCCGCGGTCGAAGCGGTCGGCGCCCGCTGGCTGCCACTGCCGGCAGAAGCCGACTACGACGACCGCGACATGGATGCCTCGTTCCCGGGCCGCGTCGGCCTGACCGGCGTCGCGGGCGCTCGGTGGGATCTGCTGCACATCTTCCTCGAGCCCGCCGCCGCGCAGCTGCGCGCGGTCGACGACGCCCTCGCCGCGCAGCAGGCCGACGTCGTGCTGGCCGAGAGCATGTTCCTCGGCGCGATGCTGCTGCTGTGCCGATCGGCAGATGAACGGCCGCGCGTCGCCGGGCTCGGGATCGTGCCGCTCGGCCTGCGCAGCCGCGACACAGCGCCCTTCGCTCTCGGCATCCCGCCGCTGCCCGGCCCGATCGGGCGCCTGCGCAACCGCATGATGGCGTGGAGCACCGACCGCTTCGTCTTCGCTGAGCTGCAGCGTGAGGGCGAGCGCCTCGCCCGCGAGCTCGTCGGACGCCCGCTGCGCTCGCCCGTGATGGACTATCCGTCGACGGCGGATGCCATCATCCAGCTCACCGTGCCCGAGTTCGAATACCCGCGCTCCGATCTGCGCGTGCCCGTCCACTTCGTCGGTCCGGTCGCCGCGGCGCCCGGACCGGCCCGTGATCTGCCCGAGTGGTGGGGCGACCTGGCCGACGGGCGACCGGTCATCCACGTCACGCAGGGGACGGTCGCCAACGCTGATCCGGGCGACCTCATCTTGCCGACGATGCGGGCTCTCGCGGACCGCGACGTGCTTGTCGTCGCGTCGACCGGTGGGCGCGAGGTCCCGACGGAGGCCCTGCCCGCGAACGCCCGCATCGCGCCGTACCTGCCGTACGACCGGCTGTTCCCGCAGCTTGCCGGCTTCGTCACGAACGGCGGCTACGGCGGCGTGCACTTCGCGCTCGCGCACGGCGTGCCGATCGTGGCGACCGGCAACACCGAGGACAAATCCGAGGTGTCGGCCCGCGTCGCGTGGAGCGGCGCGGGGGTGCGCCTGCAGCCGAAACACGGCGCGATAGCCCCGGATGCCATCGCGCGCGCCGTTGACCGGATCCTTGCCGAGCCGTCGTACCGCACGCACGCCGCGCGTCTCGGAGTCGCGATCGCGGCGGCGCCGGGACCGGCCGGTATCGACGAGGTGCTGCGCGGACTCGTCGCCGCGCGCGCACTGTGACCACGCCGCGACCCGCCCGCGACCCCGCCGGGACCACGCCGTGACCGCGCCGTCGCGCGCGACTGAACTTCCACCAACCCACCACACGCACGTCAGCTGAACGGATGCCTTGTGACCAGCGAACCGACCACCGAACCGACCACCCGACCGACCACCGAACCGACTGTTGGCCAGACCGCCGCGGGCGAACGCCCGGGCATCCTGCCCGGCGAGCACCTCGCCGCGCTGCGCGGACGCCTGCGTGGCGCGGTGTCGCTGCCCGGCGACCCCGACTGGGATGATCAGCGTCGCGCGTGGCAGCTGCTCGTCGGTCAGCAGCCCGCGGCGATCGTCGTCGCGGCCGACGCCGACGATGTCGCACAGACCGTCCTCGCGGCCCGCCGCCTCGGGCTCGCGGTCGCCCCGCAGGGCACGGGACACGCGGCGGGCGCGATCCCGGGGCTCGCCGACACGATCCTGCTGCGCACGTCGCAGCTGCGCGAGATCGAGGTCGACCCGGGGGATGAGCCCGGATCTGCCCGACTGCGGGTCGGCGCGGGTGTCATCTGGAGGGATGCCGTCGCCGCGGCCGGCGCGCACGGACTCGCCGCCCTCGCGGGCATGGCGCCGTCGGTCGGCGTCGCGGGCTACACGCTCGGCGGTGGCCTCGGCTGGTTGTCGCGGTCGCACGGACTGGCATCCGGCAGCATCGTCGCGATCGACGGCGTCGATGCGCGCGGCCGCGCGCTCCGCATCGACGCCGACCACCACCCTGACCTGTTCTGGGCCGCCCGCGGCGGCATCGCGCCGGTCATCGTGACCGCACTCGAGCTGCAGCTCTACCCGATCGCGCAGCTGTGGGCGGGCGCCCTGATGTGGCCGCTCGACCGTGCCGCCGACGTCGCGCACGCGTGGCGCGAGTGGGTGCAGACGATGCCTGACGCGGTGACGTCGCTCGCGCGCGTGCTGCGCTACCCGCCGATCCCCGAGATCCCGGAGTTCCTGCGCGGACGCGCTTTCGTCGCTGTCGAGGCAGCGATCCAAGCGGATGCCGACACCGCCGCCGCGCTGCTGCAGCCGCTGCGCGCCCTGGCGCCCGAGATCGACTCGGTGCGGCCGATGGCACCCGCCGAGCTCGCCGGCGTGCACGGCGATCCCGTCGAACCCGTGCCCGCGTACGGCGAGGCGATCGTGCTGAGCGAGATCAGCCCGCGTTCGATCGATGCGCTGCTGGATGCCGCGCTCGCGCCGGAGGCCGCCGCGCTGCTGTCGATCGAGCTACGGCATCTGGGCGGCATGCTCACGCCCGGGCGCACCAGCGGCGGTGCCGTGACCGGAATCGACGGCGCGGGACTGGTCTATGCCGTGGGTGTCGTGCCGTTCCCGGATGCGCTTGAACCCGTGCGCGGCGCCGCCGCGCACATCATGACCGGGGTGCGGCCGTACGCCGCGCCGGGCCTCGTGAAGAACTTCACGGAGGTGCCGGCACCGGCATCCGCCCTGTTCGGCCCCGCCGTCGAAAGACTGCGCGAGGTCGTCGGGGCGTGGGATCCCGAGCGGATCATCCGCACGGGGCACCCCGTGGACTGACGGCTGGGGGCCGTCACCGCCGACTCGCGCACCAGCGTGCGGTCAGAGCGGCACATGGCGGGCGGATGCGGGGGGCATCCGCCGGCCATGCTAGACTGACTCCTTGTCTGCGCGCACTCCAGCGCGTGGTTCGTGCCCATTCCCTCTCGAACGGCCGCAATCGGCCTGCCGGAGCGTGGGTGCAGACAAGGGATCTTGGGTGGGGCCGTCCGGCCGCACGGTACTAAGGAGACATCACTATGGCAGCAGTGTGCCAGGTGACTGGAGCAGTTCCCGGCTTCGGTCACAACATCTCGCACTCGCACCGCCGGACGAAGCGCCGCTTCGACCCGAACGTGCAGAAGAAGACCTACTTCGTTCCTTCGCTCGGTCGCAAGATCACGTTGAACGTGTCGGCCAAGGGCATCAAGGTCATTGACGCCCGCGGCATCGAGTCGGTCGTGAAGGACCTCATCGCGAAGGGTGTGAAGCTCTAATGGCGAAGAAGGCTCAGGACGTCCGTCCGATCATCAAGCTCCGTTCGACCGCCGGCACGGGGTACACCTACGTGACGCGTAAGAATCGTCGCAACAACCCCGACCGCATCGTGCTGAAGAAGTACGACCCGGTGATCCGCAAGCACGTCGAATTCCGAGAGGAGCGCTGATCTCATGGCCAAGAAGAGCAAGATCGCGCGCAACAACCAGCGCGAGGAGGTCGTCGCCCGTTACGCCGAGAAGCGTGCCGAGCTGAAGAAGACCCTCGTCGACCCGAACGCCACCGACGAGGCCCGCGAGGCCGCCCGCGTCGGCCTGCAGAAGCTGCCCCGCAACGCGTCGCCCGTGCGCCTGCGTGGCCGCGACGCCATCGACGGTCGCCCCCGCGGCTACCTGTCGAAGTTCGGCATCTCGCGCGTCCGTTTCCGCGACATGGCGCACAAGGGCGAGCTGCCCGGTGTGACCAAGTCGAGCTGGTAAGCCCCTCGCAATCACAGTGACGGCCCGGACCTCCCCTCGGAGGTCCGGGCCTTCGGCGTTCACAGCAGCCACACGCGTCCCAATCCGGGGGCGACACGCCGGGGAAGATGACGTGTAACGACCGGAAATCCGCGGATTTCCGCGGTTCGTGGGTATATTCGGGGGCGGTCCCACCGACCAACCCGGGTGCACCGCATCCGGTCCGATCTCACTGAAGGCGGCAGAAGCTGCCGTCTGGAGGACAACCCCATGGCTATCACCAAGACCGAACTCGTCGCCAGCATCGCCAGCGCCACCGGCGAGAGCCAGGCCACCGTCGGCCGCGTCGTCGACGGCCTGTTCTCGGCCGTCTCCGAGGCCGTCGCCAAGGGCGAGAAGGTCACGATCCCCGGCTTCCTCTCGTTCGAGCAGGTCGCCACGGCCGCTCGCACCGGCCGCAACCCGCAGACCGGCGAGGAGATCAAGATCGCCGCGGGCAAGCGCGTCAAGGTGACCGCCGGCTCGAAGCTCAAGGCTGCGGTCAAGTAACTCCGCCCGCAACGCCTCAGAAGGGGGATGCCGCAAGGCATCCCCCTTCTGCGTGTTCGGGGTGCGCCGGCGGGTTCATACGGCCCCGCGGACCCACCCAGGCGCCACGACGCCGCACACCCCACGGCGCGGGGGCGTCCGCGGCCCCGCGTAGGCTGGAAGGGTGTCCACCCGCAGCCTCCGCTACGGCGGTCCGGCGATCCTCGTCGTGGCCGCGCTCGCGGCGCTGATCGCAGGTCTCGCCTACGGCGGCGGCGCGGCGCCCCTGCTGCTGCTCGACCCCGGACCCCTCGTCCGCTGGGGCCTTCCGGTGGCCACGCTCGCGGTCAACCTGTCGGCGGCCACGATGCTCGGTTCGCTCGTCCTGGCGCTGTTCGCGCTGCGCGCGGGTGAGCGCCCCTTCGACACGGCGCTGGATGCGGCATCCGTCGGCGCGGCGATCTTCACCGTCGCGAGCGGCACCACCGCGTTCCTCACCTTCGTGAGCGTCATCCCGACGACCCCCAACGCCGGCGCGGAGTTCGGCGGCCAGCTGGGGCGATTCCTCGTCGACACCGAGCTCGGCCGCGCCTGGTCGCTCGTGACGATCGCCGGCGCGGCACTCACGGTGCTGACCTTCGCCGTCCGCGGCTGGACGTCGACCCTCATCGTCGCGGTGCTGGCCGCGGCATCCCTCGTCCCGATCGCCACGCAGGGCCACTCCGGCGACGAGGCCGGCCACAACACCGCCGTCGTCGCGCTCGCGCTCCACATCATCGCGGCGGCCGTGTGGCTCGGCGGCGTGGTGCTCCTGGTGGTGCTGCGCCCGCAGCTCGACCGCGCGGGGCTGTCGCGTGTCCTCACCCGCTACTCCAGCATCGCGCTCGCCGCGTTCGTCGTCGTGGCGCTGTCGGGCATCGCCCGCGCCGCCGTCGGAGTCGTCAGCTGGGAGAACCTGCTCTCGTCGTACGGGGCGATCCTGGCGGTCAAGGTGGTCGCCCTGCTCGCGATCGGCGCGCTGGGGGCGCGCTACCGTCGCGGTCTCATCGGCCGCATCGGCGCCGACGACGAGAAGGCGCAGGATGCCGCATCCCGCCGCTTCTGGGGACTGATCGCCCTCGAGCTGGCGTTCATGGGGATCGCGTCCGGCGCCGCGGTGGCGCTCTCGCGGACACCCCCGCCGGTCGACACGACGATCGTCGACCAGACCCCCGCCGTCGTCCTCACCGGGTCGCCGTTGCCGCCCGAGCTGACGATGACGCAGTGGCTCACACAGTGGGACATCGACCTGCTGTGGGCGTTCGCGGTGGGCTTCGGACTGTTCTTCTACCTGGCGGGCGTCTGGCGGCTGCGCCGCCGCGGCGACCAGTGGCCGCTCTACCGCACGATCCTCTGGGTGTGCGGAATGCTGTTGCTGTTCTGGGTGACGAGCGGGCCGATCAACGCGTATCAGGACTACCTCTTCAGCATCCACATGGTCGGGCACATGCTGCTGTCGATGGCGATCCCGATGCTGCTCGTGTTCGGGGCGCCGGTGACGCTCGCGTCCCGTGCGATCGCGAAGCGCGGCGACGGCACCCGCGGCGGGCGGGAGTGGATCCTGTGGGCCGTGCACACGCCGTTCGCCCGCGTCATCACGCATCCGCTGTTCGCGGCGGCGATGTTCATCGGGTCGCTGTGGGCGTTCTACTACACCGACCTGTTCCGCTGGACGCTCTACGACCACCTCGGACACGAGTGGATGGTCGCGCACTTCCTCATCTCGGGGTACCTGTTCGTGCAGTCGCTCGTCGGCATCGACCCGGTGCCGCTGCGCTACCCGTATCCGTTCCGGCTGCTGACCCTCATCGGCGTCATGGCGATGCACGCGTTCTTCGGCATCGCGATCATGATGTCGACGGGGCTCTTCGTCGCGGAGTGGTTCGGATCCATGGGGCGCACGTGGGGCGACCCGCCGCTCGTGGATCAGTACACCGGCGGCGGCATCGCCTGGTCGATCGGCGAGATCCCGACACTCATCCTCGCGATCACGGTGGCGATCCAGTGGAGCCGGTCGGATGACCGCGCCCAGCGCCGCAGCGACCGGCACGCCGACCGCACCGGCGACGCCGAGCTCGAGGAGTACAACGCGCGCCTCGCCGCACTCGCCGAGCGCGACGCCCGCGCCACCCGCTGAACCCACCCGGCGCCGGGCGGATGCCGCGGGTCAGTCGGTGGGGGACACCGCGATGGACGCGGTGCCGTCGGGGAGCATCGTGATCGTCCCGGTGAGGACGAACGGCACGTCCTCGTCGACGTGGCGGATCGAGCCGTCGAAGATCGACTGGATGTCCACAACGACGTGCGCGACGGCCTCCGTGCGGCCGATGGCCCAGTTCGCGCCGTCGGGGGAGAGCACCACGGTCGGCTGCTGCACGATCGACCACACCGGCGGCTCGACGATGCGGTTGCGCACCTCGAGTCCGAAGGGGCAGCCGGTGGGCTTCAGTACCTGCTGCGTCGCGCAATCGATGAGGAACGACTCCACCTGCTCCTGCACGACCCGCGTGAACTCGGCCGTGGGCTCGGTCTGGATGTCGACGGGGATGTCCGCCTGCGGCGTGTCGGACAGGACCGCGACGCCGGGGCTCGCCGAGACGGCGGTGTCGACCGAGATCGAGTAGAGGCCGGGGGAGAAGACCAGCAGCGGCACCGGGTCCAGCGGATCGGCGTCCACGCCCTCGGCGGAGACCTGCCGTGTGTCGATGGCGAACCCGTTGACCGAGAACGCCGTCGCTCCGCGCAGCGTCAGGTCGACGACCGCGAGCGGGCTCTGCGCGAACCGCCACGTGGGGGCGAGGCCCACCCAGCCCGAGCGCTCCACCTGGAACGTCGTGGTGCCGGGGTGCCCGCCCGCGGTATAGGTGACGGTGACGTAGACGAGGTCGCCGCGCTCCTCCTCGCCCACGGCGGCGACGTCGGTGAGGGGCGCGAGGGCGGCGCGGCGCAGCAGCGCCTCGCTCGCCGTGATGGGAAGGCCCGCGGCGTCGAGGTCGGCGGAGTCGATCGGCACGCCCGGGACGGCGAGAGCGTCGGCGGCGCGGCCCTGGCCGAGCAGGTCGAGGTAGCGGGTGACGAAGGCCGACGGGCTGTACAGGTCCTGGTACGCCACGGCCGTCGTGGCGCCGATCGCCCCCAGCAGCAGCACTCCCACGACGGCGAGGGCGGTGAGGTCGAACGCCAGGCGCCCGCGCCGGCGACGCGGTCGGCGCGCCTCGGGAACGGGCTCTGCGGCAGGCGCGCGCGTCGCGGCATCCGCCCGCACCGGCACCGCCGCATCCACCCCGTCCACAGGCTCAGTCTAGGAAACGGATGCTGATAGCTAGCATGTTGCGGTGAGCATCCCCGACCTGTCACCCGAGCAGGAGGAGCTGTTCCGCCTCATCGAGGACACCCGCGAGCACGTGTTCGTGACGGGACGCGCCGGCACCGGCAAGTCGACGCTGCTGCAGCACCTGGCCTGGAACACCGACAAGCAGATCGCGGTCTGCGCGCCGACGGGCGTGGCGGCGCTGAACGTCGAGGGGCAGACGATCCACTCGCTGTTCCGGCTGCCGATCGGGCTCATCGCCGACAGCGAGCTGGAGCAGTCCGAGCCCGCGCGGCGCATCATGAACGCGATCGACACCCTCGTCATCGACGAGATCTCGATGGTCAACGCCGACCTGATGGACGCGATCGACCGCTCGCTGCGGCAGGCGCGACGGCGCCGGGCGGAGCCCTTCGGAGGCGTGCAGATCGTCATGTTCGGCGACCCGTACCAGTTGTCGCCGGTGCCGCCGCGGGGCGACGAGCTGCGCTACATTCGCGACCACTACCGCTCGTTCTGGTTCTTCGACGCGCAGGTGTGGGCGGGGCCCTCGGCGGATGGGTCGGCGATCCGCTCCGACGGGCTGCTCGACCTCGGGCGGGTCGGGGCGCCGCTGCACATCCGCGAGCTGCGCGAGATCCATCGGCAGGCGGATGCCGGGTTCAAAGCGATGCTCAACGCGGTCCGCCACGGCGTCGTCACGGCGGAGATCGCGGGGCAGCTCAACGCGGCCGGGGCGCGCCCGGTGCCGGAGCCGTCGGACGGCGAGCCGCCCATCATCACGCTCGCGACGCGCAACGACATCGTCAACCGCATCAATCAGCGGCACCTGGAGGCCCTGCCCGGTCCGGTGCAGACCGCCCGCGCCGAGATCAGCGGCGACTTCGGGCGCGGCGAGGCCTATCCCGCCGACACCGACCTGCAGCTGAAGGTCGGCGCGCAGGTGATGTTCCTGCGCAACGACCTCGGCGGCGCCCGCGCCGACGGCCCCCGCTGGGTGAACGGATCGATCGGCACCGTCACCCGCATCGCGGGCGGCACGGTGCGCGTCGACCTCGACGGGGAGGACGTCGAGGTCGAGCCGACGGTGTGGGAGAAATACCGGTACGCGTACGACCCGGCATCCCGCAAGCTGACGCGCGACATCGTCGCGGAGTTCACGCAGTTCCCGCTGCGGCTGGCGTGGGCGGTAACGATCCACAAGTCGCAGGGCAAGACCTACGACCGCGCGATCATCGACCTCGGGTCGGGGGCGTTCGCCCCCGGGCAGACCTACGTCGCGCTCTCGCGTCTGACCTCGCTCGACGGGCTCTACCTGTCGCGGCCGCTGCGGCCGAGCGACATCCTCGTCGACGCCGACGTCCGCCGGTTCATGGCCGGCGTCCGCGCCGCGGGGTTCTGACGGCGACCCGCGCGGTCCGGGCGCCGCGCCGGACCCGCGCCGGTCAGGCGGTGGCGGTCGCGGGGGCGGATGCCGCGGCCTTCGCCGCGGCGAGGTCCACGAACAGGTCGGTGTTGAACTGGTACGCCACGAGGACCTCGTCGATCACACGCCCGCGCTCGGCGGCATCCCACGGCACGGCGTCCAGCTGCTCCCGGTAGACGTCCTTGAACGCGGCGGGGTCGGCGATCTCGGCGAAGAGGTAGAACCCGATGCCGTTCGTCTCGAATCCGAACTGGCGGGCCATGAGCTTGCCGATGAACTGGCCGCCGGAGAGGTCGCCGAGGTAGCGCGTGTAGTGGTGGGCGACGAAGCCGCCCGGCCAGTCGGCGCTGACCTCGTCGATGCGGGCGACGTAGCGCTCGGTGGTCGGCAGCGGCTCGATGCGCTCACGCCAGTCGTCGCCGATGAGGAACGCGAGGTCGGCCTCGATCGCGGGCAGGCGTGTCAGCTTGTCGCTGATGAACGGCGCGGCGATCGGGTCGAGGCGCATGTGCTCGGCCGCGCGCTCCAGCGCGTCGTAGATGAACCAGTGCTGCGCGACGAGGGCGACGTAGTCGTCGCGGGTGCCCTTGCCGCGCATGAGGTCGGACATGAAGCCGGCGTGCTCGCTGCCGGAGTGGGCGTTGCGGGAGCGCTCGCGCAGGGCGGTGGAGAACGGGATCAGCTCGGTCACGTCCATCAGTGTAGCTGAAACTAAGGCTCAACTAACCTGAAGGTTTCCGATGATGACGATCTGCGTCCGCCCGCCAGGATCTACAGGTTCGCCGGCCGGGATCTACGCGTGCGGACGCGGGGTGACGCCCAGACGCGCGCACGCTTCGTCGTAGAGCGCCACGATCTCGCGGCGGACCTCGCGCCGCTCGGTGATCTCGCCCCCGGGCCACGGCACGCGGATGACGTCCTCGGCGCCGTCGGCAGTGATGATGCGCCACTGGCCGGCGGCACCGTCGAAGGTGACCATCTCGGAGGAGATGACATCCGGCAGCGGCGAGAAGGCCCGCGCGATGAGCAGGTTGTCGTCGGCGTGGTCGTCGTTCATGTGACCGAGCACGCCGGTCAGGGCGGCGTCGTCGAAGGTGTGCGGCATGGCATAACCCTAATGATCGGATCGGCGCGTCCGCGTGCCCCCGCGTTCGGACCCGCCCGGGTTGTGATCTACGCTGAAGAGGAACATCGGGGGGTGAGAATGCGGCGTTTCCACCGCGGCCGGCGTGCCGTTGCCGTCGCCGGCGCGCTGGCGCTCGCCGCTCTGCTCGCCGCGTGCTCCGCGGAGCCCGCGAGCACCCTGACCCTGCCGGCGCAGGTCGAGGCGTCGCTACCGGCCGAGACGCAGGCGCAGCTGCAGGCGGCAGTCGAGCAGGCCGTGGCGGCATCCGGAGCCACCGGCGCGGTCGTCGGCGTGTGGGCGCCGTGGTCGGGCAGCTGGCAGGCGGGTGTCGGCACGTCGGCGCCGGATGCCGGGGAGGTCACCGCCTCGACGACGTTCAAGGCCGGCGCAGTCACGCGCGCGATGACCTGCGACGTGCTGTACGGCCTGGCCCACGACGGCGTCGTGGCGCTGAACGACCCCGTCGGCGACTACGTGACCGGGATCGCGGGCGCCGAGACGACCACCCTTGAGCAGCTCTGCGACTCGACGAGCGGGCTCGCCTCCTACGCGCCGCTCATCGACAGCCGCATGCGGGCCACGCCGGAGCGGTCGTGGAACCCCCGCGAGCTGCTCGCCTACGGCATCTCGCGCGGCGTGGCGACGACGCCCGGGACGACGTTCGCCGACTCCGACACGAGCTACGTGCTGCTCGGCCTCGCGCTCGAGCGCGCCTCGGGGCGCAGCGCCGCGCAGCTCTACGACACGTACGTCTTCGGCCCGGCGGGCATGGCGGCGACCGCGTTGCCGACCACCGCTGATGTGGGGCTGAGCGGACTGTGGTCCGGCGATGCCGAGGACGGCAGCGTCGCGTGCGCGGCCCCCGTGGACGTCACGGCACTCTCGCCGTCGGCGGGATACACGGCATCCGGCGTCACCAGCGACCTCGCCGACCTGGGCCGCTACGCGCAGGCGCTCGCCGTCGGGGCGCGCGACTACGACACCGACAAGCGCTTCGCGAACCCGCTCCCCGTCGCCGCGGACGGGCCGTCGTGGTTCACCGCCGACGGCGGCGTGTACCAGGCCGGCAGCCTCGTCGGGCAGTACGGCTCGATCCTCGGATACCTCACGGCGGCGTTCGCCGACCGCAACACCGGGATGACGGTGGTCGTCGTGCTCAACAACTCCCGCGCCTCGGCGGACCTCGTGCGCAGCCTCGCGTGGGAGCTGGCCGCCATCGGCTCGAAGGCGCCGGCCGCCGCCGGGCAGACCGCGCCCGACGCCGGCCTGCCGTGGACGGCGGAGGAGATGGCGGCGCAGGTCGCCGCCACCGCCGTCTGCCCGCTGCCCGCGGCGGACGCGGCCGGGTGAACGCGGGCGGCCACGTCGCACCGGGGCCCGCTGCAGCACGCCCCACCGGCGCGGTGCTGCTGGTCGTCGCGGGTCTGGCGTGCCAGGAGGTCGGCGCGTCGATCGCGGTGCTGCTGTTCCCGGAGGTCGGCCCCCTCGGCATGGTGATGTTGCGGCTGGCGTTCTCGGCGGTGGTGCTGCTCGCGATCGCGCGGCCGCGCCTGCGCGGGCACGGCCGCGCCGCCTGGACTGCGGTGGTGTCGTTCGGGCTCGTGCTCGCGCTGATGAACGGACTGTTCTACCTCGCGCTCGAGCGGCTGCCGCTCGGAGTCACGGTCACGATCGAGGTGCTGGGGCCGCTCGTCCTGTCGATCATCGCGAGTCGCCGCGCGTCGGCGTGGCTGTGGGCTGGGCTCGCCTTCGCCGGGGTCGTCGCGCTCGGAGGAGGCGGGTGGGATCGCCTTGACCTCCTCGGCGTGCTGTTCGCCCTCGGTGCTGCGGCGAGCTGGGCGTTCTACATCCTGGCGTCGGCGCGCGTCGGGGCCGCATTCCCGAAGCTCGACGGGCTGGCGCTGGCCATGACGGCGGGCGCGCTCGTCGCACTGCCGTTCGGCATCGCGGATGCCGGGGCCGCGCTCCTGCGGCCCGAGATCCTCGGGCTGGGGGCGGCGGTGGCCGTGCTCTCCTCCACGCTGCCGTACGCGTTCGAGCTCATCGCGTTGCGGCGACTGGCGGCATCCGCCTTCGCGATCCTGATGAGCCTCGCCCCGGCGACGGCGTCGCTCGCCGGATTCGTGCTGCTCGGTCAGCAGCTGAACCTGCTGGAGCTCGCCGGCATCGCACTCGTGATCGCGGCATCCATCGGCGCCGTGCGCGCCGCCGGCCGCCACGCCCGCGAGGCGGTCGAGCCCGTCGGGTAGGGCCCTCGCGCGCACGCGCGCGAGGCGCGCTCCGGGTGCGCGCGCGCTTCGGGAGGAGATGTCACTTCAGGGGGATGGATGCCGCCCAGGCATCCTCGCGAACCGAAATCTCCTCGCGAACCGCAGCGCGGGTCACCCTTCGAGCGAGGCGATCAACCCCTCGACGCGCTCGCGGATCTCGTCGCGCACGCGGCGCACCCCCTCGAGATCGAGGGTCGCGGGGTCGTCGAGTTCCCAATCTTCGTAGCGCTTGCCGGGGAAGATGGGGCACGCATCGCCGCAGCCCATCGTGATGACGACGTCGGCAGCGCGCACGGCATCCGTCGTCAGCAGTTTCGGTGCGCCCGTCGTGATGTCGATGCCCGCCTCAGCCATGACCGCGACCGCAGCAGGGTTGATCGTTTCGGCGGGCTCCGACCCGGCCGAGCGCACGTCGACGCGGTCGCCGGCAAGGTGCTGCAGGAACGCCGCGGCCATCTGCGAGCGGCCCGCGTTGTGCACGCACACGAACAGCACCATCGGGGCGGTCATGGGTGCTCCTTGGCTCGGTGTGACCGATCCTATTGCCGGTGCCGTGCGCGGCGACGATGGAACCGAGCCACGCCGAATTCACCGTGCCGTCGCCGAGTTCACCCGCGCGACGGCGGGCCTGACCGAGATCGAGGGGCAGGCGCCCCTGACGGTGCTGAACCGGCCCGGGATCTTCGGCGAGCTGCTGCCCGTCGAGGGGGCGATCGCGGCGATCGACGTGTGCTCGAGGGGCGGGTGGGCTGACCGCGCGAAAAGGCGGGGCAGAGGATGCCTGGCATCCCCACCCCGCCTTCGGGGTACCGCACTACTGAACTGCGAGGGTCCAGTTTCCGTCGGCGGTCACTTCAATGACCGACGGACCGGCGGCGACCGGAACCGTGCCCGAGTAGGCGCCGATCTCGTTGACGAGCAGCCCCATGTGGAAGGCCTCGGACGTCTCTTCGATGATCGCGAAGTTGCTCTGGCCGTCGTGGGTCGCGGCGAGCGCCGCGGCGCCGCCGTCGTAGAGGAACACGGCGTCGCCGATGCCCGCCGAGGCCAGCGTGGGGGCGGCGCCCATCGGGCTGATGGTGATGGTCCAGTCGCCATCGGCGGTGACCTGCAGGCGTGCGCCCTCGCCGAAGGCGTTGATGCCCCATGCGGTGGTACCCGAGTAGGCGCCGATGGTGTTGACGAGTAGCTCACCCGTCGACGCGTTGGATGCGTCGAGCACGGAGATCGCGAAGTTGCGCTGACAGCTGTGGGTCGCGGTGACGATTCCGCCGGCGGCGCCCTCGGGCAGCGTGGTCAGGCTGTCGCCGGAGCCGGACTGCTCGACGGGCGTGAACTCGCCCCAGTGTGCATTCGCCCAGGTCGCAGCCGTCGCGACCGGTTCTTCGGCAGGCTCCTCGGCCGGCTTCTCCGAGGGTGTCTGGGCCGGCTCCGCCTCGTCGATCGCCGTGTCGGTCTGCTGCACCGCGGGCACGTCGACGGCGTCCCGTGTGCCAGTGCCGCCGTTTACGGCGCCCACTGTGATGCTGAGGACGACGACCGCGCCGGTCACGATCCATGCGACGACGCGATGCTTCGCGTATCCGTCGAGCGGCCGGCCGAGCTTGTCGCGCGTCGCGCCGGCGAGCACGAGGATGAGGTCGACGAGCGCCCAGATTCCGAGTCCGCCGAACGTGACGAGCTTGAGGATGCCAGTGCCGACCTTGCCGAGGTAGAAGCGGTCGACGCCGAAGACGCCGAGCAGCCAGGCGAACAGCCACGTCGCGAGGAACGACTTGGCGGGTGGCTGCGAATACGGCGCGGCCGGCACGGGTGCCGGCAGGTACGGTGTGCCCGGGGGAACCGGCGCGGTGGGGTTGGACATGGTGATTCTCCTTGGTGCGGAATCTAGGTGCGGGGTCTGGGTGGGTGTGAGAGGGGGCGGGCTCAGTACGTCCACTCCCAGCCGGCGGTGGAGCCCATCGTCAGTGCGACCGACCCGTGGTCGGAGGGCAGGTCGAGGACGATCCACCCCGACACGCTCTGCGCGGGACCGATGTCGGCAGGCAGCTGATCGCCGCTGTCCATGCACCACGAACCGGTGCCGATCGGGTCGTTCACGCGCTTGCCGTCGGCGTCGAATGCCTGCCACCCCCATTCGCTGAACGAGACGCTCGGCACCGTGGTGTGAGCGAGTTCGGGCGTCGTTTCGACATTGAGATGGATGCCGACGAGATGCCCGTTCTTCGCGGGGTCCGCGTAGTCAGCGGTGCACGCGACGTCGACGACGATGTCGGTGACCGCGAACTGGGCGACGGTGACGTCGTCGCTCTCGCCGGAGGACATTCCGGCGAGCTGTCCGATCTCCTTCACGATGTAGCCGCGATCGTTGACGATCCGCTCGCCGTACGTCGCCACCGCGTCGTCGTCCGCGGTCGATGTGGGTGTGGGTGTGGGAGTCGCGGTCGCGACGGGTGCCGTGTCGGGCAGGTGGTCGGCATCGGGCACCGCAGCGGATGAGCAGCCGGCCAGCAGCAGGGGCGCGGCAAGGGCGAAGGTGAGTGTGAGTGAGCGTCGCATCGTCTGTCTCCTCGGGATGCTGGGGGAGAGCGGACGGGCACATCCCCAGCAAGACCCGTCCGCTCCGGCGAGACGATTCCGTCTGCCGCGACCGACGCTACGAGCTTGCGCCACGCGCCAACGCAAGAGCTGCTGATAACACCCCTTATCGATGGCCGGTGGTGCTACGTCGCAGCTGCCCGATACGGTGTGGCTCATGACCATTACGATGCCCACCGAGCAAGCCGACGGCCGCGCGCCGCTGCGGCTCTCGTTGTCGGGCGTGGCCGAGCTCGCCGGTGTACGCCGGCCCGTCGCGTCGATGTGGCGCACGCGCTTCGCGTCGGGTGGTGACGCCTTCCCCGCGCCGATCGCGCGCGTGTCAGGGTCGCCGCTGTTCGATGCCGGCGAGGTCGCCGAGTGGCTCGCCCGCACGGGCCACGGCAACAACCTCGACGCCGTGGCAGATGCCGCCGCGCTCGCAGCGCCCGACGACCTCGATTGGTCGGATGCCGAGATGGTCGCCGAACTCGATGCGCTGGTCTGCCTGTCGGCGCACCTCGACGGCATCACCGGTCTGAGCGCAGACGATCTGGTGCGTGCCGCCAACGATGTCGATAGGCTGGATGCCTTCCTCGCCCGCGAGGTCAAGGCGTACTCGGTGCGCGGGGTCGACTGGACGGGCTTCACCGATCAGCTGATCGATGCCGCCTACTCACCGGCCGGTGCACTCGAGCGGTCGCGCGCCCGTCACGCTGCCACCGCGGCCGGCGACGGCTCTGCGGGGGCGCTCGCCGATGGTGCGTTCGAGCTCGTCCTCGATGTCGCGCAGGCGCTGGCGACGCGCCTCGGTGCCACCGAAGTGGTCGTCGACCGCGGCGTCGACGAGCGCATCGGGCTGCGCATCGCCACCGCACTCGGTGACGGCCCCGCGGTGACGGTGACGCCCTCGCACCATGAGCGCAGCATCCGGCGCCACCTGCACGTCGCGGGTGTGTGGCTCGGCGAGCACGCCGACATCGGCGCCGCCCTGCGCGTCGCGCGTGTGCCGGCCGCTCCTCGCGATGGCGTCGAGCAGATGCTGGCGGATGCCGAGGACGTCGTGCTCTCGCTTCGCGATGACGACGTCGCGGTCATCATCGGTCCGACGCGCGCCCTCGTCGATGTGCTGCCTGCCTGCGTGCGGACGGTGCGCGACGACATCCTGCGGTCAGGCCGGCTTCGGGCGGTCGTGCGGCTGCCGCGCCGCCTGGTCACCGCGGCCGTCGGTGAACCCCTGGCGCTCTGGGTGCTCGGCCCGCCGACGGGGGAGGTCGCCCTCGGTGACCGCTTCACGGCGATCGCCGACGTCATCGACGGCGAGCTGACCCCCGCGACGCGCGCCGACATCGTGAGCGATGTCGCCGCCGGAATGGGCAGCGCCGCCGACGTTCGCGCACGTACCTTCCGCTTCGCGCGGCTCGTGCGCACGGCGTCGCTCCTTGCCCGCTCAGGTGAGCTCGTCGCGCCGCGCGCCGCCGCTGCGATATCGCCGGCCCGGGCCGCCTCGCTCGCAGCGCACGTCGATACCGCCGCACATGACGCGCAGCAGGACGTCCCCGCGTCGATCGCGCCGGTTCCCAGCGGCGCCGAGATGATCCCTGCCGCTGGGCTCGCCGACCTGATCGCCGATGGTCACGCTCGCGTTGTCGCAGGCACGCGCCTCACGCTCGACGCCGCAGACAGTGCAGGCCTTGTCGTCGTCACAGCTGGCGACCTCGATGATCCCGAGCAGATCGGGCGTCGGCGGGTCGACCCGATGACGTTCGCGCAGCGGCATCCGTCGGCGCAGCTGACGCGCCCCGGCGACGTCGTCTTCCGCACGGGTCCCACCGCTGCGGCCTGGGTCGATCACGATGGCTCGAAGATCGTGGCCTACCCGGCGCGCGTGCTGCGGATCAGCCCGGCCGACCCGGGCGGACTTGTGCCCGAATTGGTCGCCGCCGACATCGCGACCCAGGCGAGCGGCCCCGGCGCGTGGAAGCGCTGGATGCTGCGCCGCGTAGCTCCGGCCGCCATCGCACCGCTGCGCCGCGCGCTCACCGAGCTCGTCGTCGCGCGCGCCGACCTCACCGGTCGCATCGACCGGCTTGACCACTACATCGAGACCCTGGCGTCGGCCGTGGCCGCCGGCGCCGTCACGCTGACCGAACTGGATGCCCCGGCATCCACCCCGAAGTAAGGAATCACATGGCACGCACTCCGAAAGCGACCGCGCAGGCGCCGTCGACCATGAAAGAGCTGAAAGACACGCTCTGGAAGGCCGCCGACAAGCTCCGCGGCTCGATGGATGCCTCGCAGTACAAGGACGTCATCCTCGGGCTCGTGTTCCTGAAGTACGTGTCGGATGCCTTCGACGAGCGCCGCGCGGGCATCCGCACCGAGCTCAGCGGTGAGGGGTACGACGACGACCAGATCGCCGAGCTCATCGACGACACCGACGAGTACACCGGGCGGGGCGTGTTCTGGGTGCCGGCTAACGCGCGCTGGGCATTTCTCGCGCAGAACGCGAAGGGGCTCGGCGCCTCGGCCGACAGCCCGGAGAAGTCGATCGGCGCGCTGATCGACGAGGCGATGGATGCCGTCATGCAGGCCAACCCGCAGCTCTCGGGCACACTGCCGCGCATCTTCAACCGCGACAACGTCGACCAGCGGCGACTCGGCGAGCTGATCGACCTGTTCAACTCGGCGCGGTTCACGACGCAGGGTCAGGGCGGGTCGGACGGGCGCCGCGCCCGCGACCTGCTGGGCGAGGTGTACGAGTACTTCCTCGAGAAGTTCGCCGCCGCCGAGGGCAAGCGGGGCGGCGAGTTCTATACGCCGGCCGGTGTCGTGCGGGTGCTCGTCGAGATGCTGCAGCCCACCCACGGGCGCGTGTACGACCCGGCATGTGGATCGGGCGGCATGTTCGTGCAGGCCGAGAAGTTCATCGACGCGCACCACGGTGAGGGCAGCGACATCTCGGTGTACGGGCAAGAGCTCAACGAGCGCACGTGGCGAATGGCGAAGATGAACCTCGCGATCCACGGGCTCACGGGCAACCTCGGCCCGCGGTGGGGTGACACGTTCGCGCGTGACCTGCACCCTGACCTGCAGGCCGATTTCGTGATGGCCAACCCGCCGTTCAACATCAAGGACTGGGCGCGCAACGAGTCCGACCCGCGGTGGCGGTTCGGCGTGCCGCCGGCGGGTAACGCGAACTACGCGTGGATCCAGCACATCCTCTCGAAGCTCGCCCCCGGTGGGCAGGCCGGCGTCGTCATGGCGAACGGCTCGATGTCGTCGAACTCGGGTGGCGAGGGCCAGATCCGTGCCGAGATCGTCGAGGCCGATCTCGTGTCGTGCATGGTGGCGCTGCCGACCCAGCTGTTCCGCTCGACGGGGATCCCGGTGTGCGTGTGGTTCTTCGCGAAAGACAAGGGCGCCCGCGCTGGCGAGGTGCTCTTCATCGACGCCCGAAACCTCGGCCACATGGTCGACCGCGCCGAGCGCGCCCTGTCGGATGCCGACATCGCCCGCATCGCCGACACCTACCACGCCTGGTTCGGCACCGTCCCCCGGGTCGCTGGTGGCAATCCGGTCCCCGAGCTCGTCGAGGGGTCGTCCCGATACGAGGACAGCCCCGGCTTCTGTTACTCCGCGACCCTCGCCGAGATCAAGGCAGCCGACTACGCACTGACTCCGGGCCGATACGTCGGCGCAGCTGAGGCAGAGGACGACGGTGAGCCGATCGAGGAGAAACTCGCCCGGCTTCGGGTAGAGCTCGAGTCGCAGTTCGTCGAATCGGCTCGGTTGGCAGAGGTTGTACGGGAACAGCTGGGGAGGGTCCATGTCTGACTGGACGCCAGGGGTCCTCGGCGACTGGTTGAGGTTCAGGAACGGTGGCTCGGGAAGTTACTCCGAAGTCGGTTCTTTCCCTGTTTTTGGGGCAAACGGAATCTATACAAGTTCGGCCGATTCAAACCTCGCGACCGCCGGCGTGGTAATCGGTCGAGTGGGGTCCTACTGCGGGAGCATCCACTACTCACCGACTCCGGCCTGGGTGAGCGAGAACGCGCTGATCGCGACGCCGCATACCGGGAAGGCTGCGCGTTTCTGGGCATACGCGTTGTCTTCTATCGACCTGAACTCCTGGCGAGGAGGTTCGGGACAGCCGCTGCTGAATCAGTCGATCCTGCGTAATATCCCGTTCGCCGTCCCTCCACTGCCTGGGCAGCAGGGGATCGCCGAGGTGCTGGGTGCCCTCGACGACAAGATCGCCGCCAACACCGCCCTTGCGGCAAGGGCAGAGGAGCTAGCTGTACTTCCCCGGGAGGTTGTGAACGGGTGAGGTAGGCGAAGACCTCCGGGCAGGATGTGGGTTACCACACTC
>NZ_JBNAFJ010000007.1:0-191336 GCF_049707015.1 Microbacterium sp. CH-015
AGCACCTCGGCATCCGTCTCTACGGACACCGCGCCGCCCGCCGCCACCGCAGCGCCCGCGCCTGCCGCGGAAACAGCGTCCGCCGCAGCGCCTGCACCTGCTGCCGCGCCTGCCGCGCACACCGCGTCCGCCACGGCGCCCTCGTCCGCCGCAGCGTCGGCGCCCGTCGCGCCGCCCCCGCCGGTCGTGCCGGCGGGGCCGATCACCCTCGCGCACGTCCGGGACGCGTGGCCCGAGATCCTGCAGCGACTCGAGCCGATCAGCCGCGCATCGTGGATGATCGCGACCGTCGCGACGCCCGTCGCCTTCGCCGACGATGTGCTCACCCTGAGCTTCCAGAGCCAGGCCGACGTCGCGGCGTTCAAGAAGCTCGCCGGCGGCAAGGGGCCGAGCGAAGACCTCCGCGGGGCCATCCGCGACGTCCTCGGCGTCCGGGTGAAGTACGTCGCCCGGCACGACTCCGACGGCGCCATCCCGCCGGACGCCCCCTCGACCGGCCGCGACTCCGGTGGGCCGGATGCCGGTGCCGGCCCGTCTGCTCCGCCCGCGCCCGCCGGTCGCGCCGCCGCGCCGACCGCGCCGACGCCGCACGCCGCGCGACCCGCGGTGCGCGAGTCGGCCGCCGCTCCCGTGACGGAGTGGGCGGTCGCCCGCATCCCCTCCTCGCCCGATCCCGGCGGCCCACCGGCGGCGTCGCAGGAGGGCGCGGCCGACGCTCCCCGCGCGAGCGCATCGGCGCCCGCGCCCGCGGCCGCGCCGGTCCCCGCCGGGCTCGCCGTGGACGACGAGCCCGAAGAGGCGGCATCCGCCACGCCCGTGCTGACGCTGGAACGCGACGGCGACGTGATCCGCGACGAGCCGGTGGTCGATGCCGACGACGACGAGCTGCCGCCGCCGGTCGACGCCGAGGCGCCGGTGCCGCCGCGCGCGCCGGTCGCGGTCGAGCACCGGGGCGGTCAGAGCGGTCGCGCGCCCGGGGCCGCACGGCCGCCGCGGTCCGGCGGCATTGAGCGTGTCGGCGAGGCCGTGGTGCGTCAGATGCTGGGGGCGACCTTCGTGCGTGAAGAGCCCTACACCCCGCCGACGCGATTCCAGGAGCGGTGAGGCGAGAAGGACCCATGTACGACGGCATCGTCCAAGACCTCATCGACGAGTTCGGCCGCCTCCCCGGCATCGGGCCGAAGTCGGCGCAGCGCATCGCGTTCCACATCCTGCAGACGCCCACGTTCGACGTCTCCCGGCTGTCGCACCTGCTGGGTGAACTGCGGGAGCGGGTGCGGTTCTGCGAGATCTGCGGCAACGTCAGCGAGCAGGAGCGCTGCCCGATCTGCCGCGATCCGCGTCGCGACGGCACGCTCATCTGCGTCGTCGAAGACGCCAAGGACGTCTCCGCGATCGAGCGCACCCGCGAGTTCCGCGGGCTCTATCACGTGCTCGGCGGCGCGATCAGCCCGATCGCGGGCATCGGACCCGACGACCTGCGCATCACGCAGCTCATGCAGCGACTCGCCGACGGCACGGTGCAGGAGGTCATCCTCGCCACCAACCCGAATCTCGAGGGCGAGGCGACCGCGACCTACCTCAGCCGGCTGCTGCACACCATGGAGATCCGCGTCACTCGCCTCGCTTCGGGCCTTCCGGTCGGCGGTGACCTGGAGTACGCCGACGAGGTGACCCTCGGCCGGGCCTTCGAGGGCCGGCGCAGCGTGTGATGTCACCGGCCGTCTCCGGCCGCGCGTGGGGTCTCTACGCGCTCATGGCCGTGCTGTGGGGCATCCCGTACCTGTTCATCAAAGAGGCCGTCGACTCCATCTCGCCCGCCGCGATCGTGGCCGGCCGCACGCTGCTCGGGGCGGCCGTGCTGTTGCCGATCGCGCTGCACCGGGGCGCACTGCGGCGGGCGTTGCGGGTGTGGCCCTGGGTCCTCGCGTTCGGCGCCGTCGAGATGGCCGGGCCCTTCCTCCTCCTCGGCCACGCCGAGCAGACGCTCCCCTCCGGGCTCACGGGACTGCTCGTGGCCACCGTGCCGCTGTTCGCCGCCGGCATCGCGCTCGCCCGGGGCGACCGGTCGGTGCTCTCGCCCGCGCGGGCCGTGGGGCTGCTCGTGGGGTTCGCCGGCGTCGTCGTCATCGTCGCCGGCCCGGGCCTCGCCGTCGCGGAGCCCGCGCAGGCGCTCGGCGCCATCGGCCAGGTGCTGCTGGTCGCGCTCCTCTACGCCATCGCGCCGTTCATCATCGCGACCAAGCTCGCGCATGTGCCGTCGCTGGGCACCATCACCCTCGCGCTGCTCGCGGTCGGCGTCGCCTACCTGCCGTTCGCGCTGCTCACCCAGCACGAGATACCCACCCTGCGCAGCGGGCTGTCGCTGATCGCCCTCGGCATCCTGTGCACGGCGCTGGCGTTCCTCGGTTTCTTCGCCTTGATCGGCGAGGTCGGACCCGTCCGGGCGCCGCTGTTCACCTACGTCAATCCGATCGTCGCGATCCTCCTCGGCGTCGTCCTGCTCGGCGAGGCGCTGTCGACGGGCCTGCTCGTCGGGTTCCCGCTGGTGATCGTCGGATGCTGGCTCGCGGCCACCGGCGGCCGACTCAGGCCGCGGCGGCCGGCGGACGGCGAACTTCCGCCGATCGCGGCGGCCTGAACGCCGTCAGCGCAGCACCTCCACGAGGACGACCCGCGAGATCAGCAGGGCAGCCATGATCGCCAGGATCGAGCCTGCCGCGAACACCACGAGTCCCGCCGGCGCACCGGCGATGAGCAGCAGCGCACCGACGAGGTAGGCCGCCGGCGCCGCGAAGCCGAGCGCGGCCTTCAGCGGACGCAACCGGTTCGCCGGGTCGCGGCTCTCCCGGATGCGCAGCGCCGCCTGCACCGGGAACGCCGTGAACAGCAGGGCGATCACGAGAACCGCGACACCGTACGAGGTCGCGCCGATGCCGGGGATGAGACCTATGGCGGATGCCGAGATCGCGAGCACCAGGCCGCCGATCGCGGCGGCCAGCCGGGACGTCAGCGATGTCGCCTTGACGATGTCGGGGATGTTTGACGCTCGCCGCCACGATCACGAGGCCGGCGAGGGCGGCCGTGGCGCCCACCATGGCGACGTTGACGTCGTGCCACTGCTCGATCGCGGCACCGCGTGCCAGATCTGTCGGCGTCATGGTCGGATGCTAGCGCTCGCCGTCACAGGGCGGGGCCGGGTCACGGGGCGGGGCCGGGTCACAGGGCCGGGCCGCGTCACAGGGCGGGGCCGCGTCACAGGGCGGGGCCGCGTCACATGGCGGGGCCGGCATGTCGGCATCCCTACAATGGTGCGGTGGGCGCGGCATCCGTGCGCCCTGCGTGTTCCACCGGCATCCCGCTCCGCCTCGCGCGGCTGCGGAGCCGCACGTCCCCGGGAGTTCCACACGTGGCGCTGATCGTCCAGAAGTACGGCGGGTCCTCCGTCGCCGACGCCGAGAGCATCAAACGCGTCGCCAAGCGCATCGTCGACACCCGCCGTGCCGGGCACGACGTCGTCGTCGCGGTGAGCGCGATGGGCGACACCACCGACGAGCTGCTCGACCTCGCGCACCAGGTCGCGCCGATCTCGGCGCCGCGCGAGCTCGACATGCTGCTGAGCTCGGGGGAGCGGATCTCCATGGCGCTGCTCGCGATGGCGATCCACTCGATGGGCTTCGAGGCGCGCTCGTTCACCGGCAGCCAGGCCGGCATGATCACCGACGCGACCCACGGCGCCGCCCGCATCGTCGACGTCACGCCGATCCGGCTGCGCGAAGCGCTCGACGAGGGCGCGATCGTCATCGTCGCCGGGTTCCAGGGGTTCAACCGCGACACCCGTGACATCACGACGCTCGGCCGGGGCGGCTCCGACACGACCGCCGTGGCGCTCGCCGCCGCGCTCGACGCCGACGTGTGCGAGATCTACAGCGACGTCGACGGCATCTTCACCGCCGACCCGCGGGTCGTGCCGAAGGCCCGCAAGCTCGACGTCGTCTCGGCCGAGGAGATGCTCGAGCTCGCCGCCAACGGCGCAAAGGTGCTGTACATCCGCGCCGTCGAGTACGCCCGCCGTCATGGCGTCATGATCAACGCCCGGTCGACGTTCAGCTCGGGGCAGGGCACCTTCGTGCTCGCTCCCGGCATGTCGTTGCCCGACGGCGTCGCCCTGTCCCGCTCAGAGGAGTCCCCCATGGAAGAGCCCATCGTCGCCGGCGTCGCGACCGACCTCAGCCAGGCCAAGATCACCGTCATCGGGGTGCCCGACGTCCCCGGCAAGGCGGCCGAGATCTTCACGGTGGTCGCCAAGAGTGGCGCCAACGTCGACATGATCGTGCAGAACGTGTCGGCGGCCGCCACCGGGCGTACCGACATCTCGTTCACGCTGCCGAAGTCGGATGCCGCGACCGCCCTGCGGGCGCTGGCCGGCGAGCAGACGCGGGTCGGCTTCGAGAGCCTCGTGCACGACGACCAGATCGGCAAGCTGTCGGTCGTCGGTGCCGGCATGCGCACGCACTCCGGCGTCTCGGCGACCCTGTTCGAGGCGCTGTCGACGGCGGGCGTGAACATCGAGATGATCTCGACCTCCGAGATCCGCATCTCGGTGGTCGTCCGCGGCGACGAGCTCGCCGAGGCGGCGCGCGTCGTGCACACCGCCTACGGCCTCGACGGCGACACCGAGGCCGTCGTCTACGCCGGCACCGGCCGCTGACCCCGGCATCCGCCCCTCGCGCGCGCCGTCGACGCCGCAATCGGTCGCTGAGCGGAGGCGATCTGCCCGGCGGAGGCCGATCTGGCAGGCATCCGCCTCTCCTCGGCCGTTCGCCTGTTCTCGGCCGACGATAGAATCACTCAACCCCTCCCACCGGCAAGGACCCCCTCATGACCCGCATCTCTGACTCAGGACTCTCCGTCGCCGTCGTCGGCGCCACCGGCCAGGTGGGCACGGTCATGCTCGAGATCCTCGCCGAGCGGTCCTTCCCGATCCGCGAGCTGCGGCTGTTCGCCACGGCGCGCTCGGCGGGCACCGCCGTCGACTTCGGCGGCGAGACCATCATCATCGAGGACGTCGCGACCGCCGACCCGGCCGGCATCGACGTCGCCCTGTTCAGCGCAGGCGCCACCGGCTCCCGCGCCCACGCGCCCCGCTTCGCCGAGGCCGGCGCCGTCGTCATCGACAACTCCAGCGCGTGGCGCATGGACCCCGAGGTTCCGCTCGTGGTCAGCGAGGTCAACCCGCACGCTGCCGTGAACCCGCCCAAGGGCATCATCGCGAACCCGAACTGCACGACGATGGCCGCGATGCCCGTGCTGAAGCCGCTCGACGCGGCCGCCGGGCTGGAGCGTCTCATCGTGAGCACCTACCAGGCGGTCTCGGGCTCGGGCCTCGCCGGCGCGCAGGAGCTGCTCGGTCAGGTCGAGGGCGTGCTCGCACAGGGCCACACGCTCGACCTCGTGCACGACGGCTCCGCCGTGGACTTCCCGCAGCCGGAGAAGTACGTCGCGCCGATCGCGTTCGATGTCATCCCGCTCGCCGGCAACGTCGTCGACGACGGCGACAACGAGACCGACGAGGAGAAGAAGCTCCGCAACGAGAGCCGCAAGATCCTCGAGCTGCCGGACCTCCGCGTCGCCGGCACATGCGTGCGCGTCCCCGTCTTCACCGGCCACTCGCTGTCGATCCACGCCGAGTTCCGCGACGACATCACCCCCGATCAGGCGCGCGAGATCCTCGCGTCCGCCCCCGGCGTCGCGCTCGAAGAGGTCCCGACGCCGCTGCAGGCCGCCGGCAACGACCCGAGCTACGTCGGCCGGATCCGCGCCGACCAGTCCGCCCCCGAGGGCAAGGGCCTCGTGCTGTTCATCAGCAACGACAACCTCCGCAAGGGTGCAGCCCTGAACGCCGTGCAGATCGCCGAGCTCGTCGCCGCACGCCTGGGCGCGACCGCCGCCTGACCCGCGGCATCCGCCCCGCCCCGCGGCATCCGCCGCGCCTCGCCGCGCCCCCGCGGCATCCGCCCGCCCACCGCCGCCCGCGAGACACCGTTCGTGCACCGACACACGGGTGCGCAGCGCGCGTCTCGGTGCAGAGCGGGTGTCTCGCCGAATTGAGCGGGGCGAAAGAACCGCGAGAGTTGCCGGGGCAGGATGCCGCGAGTCGCGGGCGCCGGAGAAAACGGCGCCTAGACTGGAACATTGTGAGTGAACCCGTCGACGTCGTCCTGATCGGCGGTGGCATCATGAGTGCCACCCTGGGAACCCTGCTGCACCGCCTGCAGCCGGAGTGGAAGATCGTGGTGCTCGAGCGGCTGAGCGAGGTCGCGCAGGAGTCCTCCAACGCCTGGAACAACGCCGGCACCGGTCACGCCGCCCTCTGCGAGCTGAACTACACGCCCGAGGGCAAGGACGGGTCGGTCGATCCCACCAAGGCGGTCGCGATCAACGAGCAGTTCCAGCAGAGCCGGCAGCTGTGGTCGAGCTTCGTCGAGCAAGGCCTCCTCGACGCACCCAAGACCTTCATCAACGCCACCCCCCACATGACCTTCGTCCGCGGCGAGAAGGATGTCGCGTTCCTCCGTAAGCGCTACGAGGAGCTCAAGAAGCAGCCCCTGTTCGCCGGGATCGAGTACTCCGAGGACTCCCGCGTCATCAACCAGTGGGCGCCCCTGCTCATGCAGAAGCGCAAGAAGGGCGAGCCGTTCGCCGCGACGCGGGTTCCCGGCGGCACCGACGTCGACTTCGGCGCGATCACGCGTCAGCTGTTCGACCACCTCGCCGGTGAGGGCGTCGAGGTGGTCACCAACCGCGAGGTGCGAAAGCTCCGCAAGAACGCGGACGGCACCTGGCGGGTCTCCTACCGCAACGCCCTCGGCAAGACGCCCGGCTCGATCGACGCGCGGTTCGTGTTCGTGGGGGCCGGCGGCTGGGCGATCAAGCTGCTGCAGTCCTCCGGCATTCCGGAGATCTCCGGCTACGGCGTCTTCCCGATCGGCGGGCAGTTCCTGAAGACGAGCAACCCGGCGATCGTCGCGCAGCACAAGGCGAAGGTGTACTCGCAGGCGTCGGTCGGCGCGCCGCCCATGTCGGTGCCGCACCTGGACACCCGCGTCGTCGACGGTGAGGCGTCGCTGCTGTTCGGGCCGTTCGCGACGTTCAGCCCGAAGTTCCTGAAGAACGGCCGCATCACCGACATCGTCGCGCAGGTGCGCCCCGGCAACCTCTGGCCGATGCTCAAGGTCGCCATCGACAACCCCAGCCTCATCACGTACCTCGTCGGCGAGCTGATGAAGAACCACAAGAAGAAGGTCGAGTCCCTCCGCACCTTCATGCCGACCGCGAAGGACGAGGACTGGGAGCTCATCCAGGCCGGCCAGCGTGCGCAGGTGATGAAGAAGGATGCCGACAAGGGCGGCGTCCTGCAATTCGGCACCGAGGTCGTGACCTCCGCGGACGGCTCGATCGCGGGTCTCTTGGGCGCCTCGCCCGGCGCGTCGACGGCGGCATCCATCATGGTCGGCCTGCTGAAGACGTGCTTCCCCGACCGCATCGACGCGTGGGAGCCGGAGCTGAAGAGCCTCATCCCGAGCTACGGCCAGACGCTCAACGGACGGCCCGACGCCGCCCGGGCGACGCTCGCCGAGACGGCGCGCGTGCTCGACATCGACGTCTGATCCTCCGCAGATGGCGAAGCTGTACTTCCGCTACGGGGCGATGAACTCCGGTAAGTCGACGGCGCTGCTGCAGGCGGCCTTCAATTACGAGGAGCGCGGTCAGCATGTGCTGCTCGCCAAGCCCGAGATCGACACGAAGGGCGCCGACCAGATCTCCAGCCGGTTGGGAGTGGCGCGGAGGGTCGATTTCCTCATCGCACCGGATGCCGATGTGCGCGCCCTCGTCGCCGAGCACGCCGCCGGCATCGGCGGGAATGTGGCGTGCCTGCTCATCGACGAGGCGCAGTTCCTGCATCCCCGCCAGGTGGACGATCTGCTGCGGATCGTCGTGGACGACGGCATCCCGGTGCTGGCGTACGGCATCCGCACCGACTTCCAGACCCGCGCGTTCCCCGGGTCGGCGCGCCTTCTGGAGCTCGCGCACAGCCTCGAGGAGTTGAAGACGATCTGCCGGTGCGGCCGCAAGGCGCTGTTCAACGCGCGGCTGGTCGGGGGGAGGTTCGTCTTCGACGGCGACCAGGTCGCGATCGACGAGCTCTCGCACGAGAAGGTCACGTACGAGTCGATGTGCGCGGAGTGCTATCTGCGCGAATCCGGCGGCCGGCTGCACTGACCGACGCGGTCGGACGTCCGGCGGCGTCGCCGGATGTCGCCGCGCGCTCGCGGGTGTTGTATCGTTTCACTCGGACTTATTGCCGGTCCGACCACAGTGCGTTACTGTGGCCTGACCATTACCGCATCGGCAAGGGAACGCATGAGCGACACCACCCCCGCACGCGCCTGGCGCGTCGTGCTCGAGAAGATCGAAGCCGATCTGCTCTCCGGCGCCTTGGGGCCCGGCGATCGGATGCCCCCGGAGCGCGAACTGGCCGCAACCCTCGGCGTCGGCCGGTCGAGCGTCCGCGAAGCGCTGCGGGTGCTCGAGGTCATGGGCCTCATCCGCACCGCGACCGGCTCCGGCCCGACGGCAGGCGCCATCGTGACCGCGACACCGCACGGCGGGCTCGCGCAGCTGCTGCGCCTGCAGGTGGCCGCCCACGGCTTCCCCATCCCGGACGTCTACGAGACGCGGCTGCTGCTGGAGGAGTGGGCCGTAGCCCATCTCGCCGACCTCGAGGGCGCCGACCTCGCCGAGGCGCGTGCGACGCTTGTCGCGATGGATGCCCCGGAGCTGTCGATCGAGGACTTCCTCGCCCTCGACTCGCAGTTCCATGTGCGGCTGGTCGAGGCATCCGGCAACGTCGTCGTCTCGGCGACGATGGCGGGCCTTCGCGAGACGATCGAGAGCTACATCCGCGCGGGCGCCGAGCGCGTGCCCGACTGGACGGCCACAGGTGCCCGTCTGCGGCACGAACACGCCGAGATCCTCCACGCGATCGAGCGCGGCGAGTCTGAGGCGGCGCGCGGCCTCGTGCGCGCGCACATCACCGGCTATTACGCGGATGCCGGGTTGCCGGCGCCCACCGCGGCCTGACACGCCCAGACACCCGAGAGGAACACGACATGGTCCAGCGTCAGCTGCCCAAGATCCCCGAACTGCTCGAGCTGATGCAGTTCAAGAAGCCGGAACTCGACGGCACCAAGCGCCGGCTCGAGGGGGCCCTCACGATCGGCGACCTCCGTGCCATCGCGAAGCGCCGGACCCCCAAAGCGGCGTTCGACTACACCGATGGTGCGGCCGAGGGCGAGCTCTCGCTCGCCCGCGCACGGCAGGCGTTCGAGGACATCGAGTTCCACCCCGACATCCTGCGCCCCGCCGAGCGCGTCGACACGTCCGTCGAGATCCTCGGCGGCCCCTCGGCGCTGCCGTTCGGCATCGCCCCCACCGGGTTCACACGTCTCATGCAGACCGAGGGCGAGGTAGCGGGCGCCGGCGCGGCCGCGGCCGCCGGCATCCCCTTCACCCTGTCGACGCTCGGCACGACGTCGATCGAGAACGTGCGCGCCGCGAACTCGCACGGGCGCAACTGGTTCCAGCTGTACGTCATGCGCGAGCGGGAGATCTCGTACGGTCTCGTCACGCGCGCCGCCGCCGCCGGCTTCGACACCCTCATGTTCACGGTCGACACGCCCGTCGCCGGTGCCCGGCTGCGCGACAAGCGCAACGGGTTCTCGATCCCGCCGCAGCTGACGCTCGGCACGATCGTCAACGCGATTCCTCGGCCGTGGTGGTGGATCGACTTCCTCACGACACCCAAGCTCGAGTTCGCCTCGCTGACGACGACCGGCGGCACCGTGGGCGAGCTGCTCAACGCCGCGATGGACCCCACGATCAGCTACGAAGATCTCGAGGTCATCCGCTCGATGTGGCCCGGGAAGATCGTCATCAAGGGCGTGCAGAACGTCGCCGACTCGAAGCGCCTCATCGACCTCGGCGTCGACGGCATCGTGCTCTCCAACCACGGCGGACGTCAGCTCGACCGCGCCCCGATCCCGTTCCGGCTGCTGCCCGAGGTGGTGCGCGAGGTCGGCAAGGATGCCACGGTGATGGTCGACACCGGCATCATGAACGGCGCGGACATCGTCGCGTCGCTGGCCCTCGGCGCGAAGTTCACGCTGATCGGCCGGGCGTACCTCTACGGCCTCATGGCCGGGGGCCGTCGCGGCGTCGACCGCACGATCGCGATCCTGCGCACCGAGATCGAGCGCACCATGAAGCTCCTCGGCGTCTCGACGATCGCCGAGCTCGAGCCGCGCCACGTCACCCAGCTGCAGCGCCTGACGCCCGTCGCGGGTGTCGGGGCGGCTGCGTCCGCTCCGGCACGCCGCGCGGCCGTGTCCCGCGCGAAGGCCTGACCCTGCCGGCCTCCGGCCTCCGGCGCTCGCGCATCCGGCGGCATCCGGCATCCTGAGTCCGCGAGAGAACAACGGCGCGCCGAGGGGACGGGTATCACCCGTTCTCTCGGCGCCGGGTTGTTCTCTCGGCGAAAGTCAGCGCCCGGGCGGGGGCAGCCCGACCGGGCGGGCGGCTCAGCGCGCGGGGAGGGTGGGGATGAGGTCGGTGAGGAAGGCGGCGGTGTCTTCCCAGCCGTCGACGGCCTGGCAGGCGACGCCCATCGCGAGCACGGGGTAGTCGTTGCCGTGCTCGTCGAGGCGGTCGCCGACGAAGAGCATGTCGTCCAGGGGGATGCCGGTCACGTCGGCGAGCTGGCGCATGCCATAGGCCTTGTCGATGCCGCGGTGCGTGATGTCGACGGAGGTGGAACCGCCCGAGCGCACCTCGAGGTCGGGGATACGGGCGGCGACGGCGTCGCGGAGGGCGTTCTTCTTCTCACCGGTCGGATCCCACGCGACCTTCGCCTCCAGGGGCGCGGTCTGGCCGAGGGCGGAGAAGGTGATCTGCGAGCCGCGGTCCTCGAGGATGTCGCCCCAGGTCTGGGCCTCCCACAGGCCCAGCCGGCGCGCCTCGTCCTCGACGGCGGTCAGGGCGCGGGACTTCTCGTCCTCGGTGAGGGCGTGCGCATAGACCGTCTCGACACCGTCGTCCCGCAGCCGGTAGTACTGCGTGCCGCAGGTGGGCATGAGGTGGAAGCGGGCGCGGGTCGCGGCATCCGTCTGGGGGAGGCGCTCCACGACCTGGCTCTGGAACTGCTGCAGCTGCCCGCCGGAGATGATCGCGACCTCGACCCGCTCCGCGAGCGCGATCAGCAGGTCGCCGATGCGCGGATCGATCGGGCTCTTCGACGGGGCGAGCGTGTCATCGAGGTCGAACGCGACGAGGCGGGGCGCGGGCATCGGATCGGCTCCATTCCGGGGGTTCTGCGACGAAGGGCCCCGGCGGATTCTCTCCGGCGGAGCCCTTCTGCTGTCGGGGTGACAGGATTTGAACCTGCGGCCTCTTCGTCCCGAACGAAGCGCGCTACCAAGCTGCGCCACACCCCGTGGCAACCCTCCGAGTCTACCCCGGGAGGGGCGCTGGGAACGAATCGACGGGGCGGAGGACGATCACGGAGGCTTCGGGGCGGCATCCGAAGCGCACCGGAGCGTAGATCGAGTGCCCGAGCCCGGCGGAGACGTTCAGCGGAACGCTCCTCCCGGCAGCCCGCCAGGTGCTGAGCCCGCGGGCCTGGTCCAGCGGAATGTCGCAGTTCGCGACGAGCGCCGACGGCGAGAACGGAATGCGCACCTGGCCGCCGTGCGTGTGCCCGGCGAAGATCATGTCCGCGCCCAGCTCGATGAAGCGGTCGAGCACGCGCCGGTAGGGCGCGTGCGTCACGCCGAGCCGCAGCGCGGTCGGGGGAGTCCGGCGGCGCCGGGTGGCGGCGATGGCGTCGGGCAGGGCCGCCAGGTCGTCCCAGTCGCGGTGCGCGTCGTCGACACCGAAGGCCTCGAGGCGGATGCCGGCGACCTCGAGCGCGCCCGCGGTGTTGTCGAGGTCGGTCCAGCCGAGCTCGTCGGTGAAGTACGCGTCCATCGCGGGGGTGTCGAGCAGCGTCGCGCGGTGCGCGCGCTGGGAAGGCCCCTGGAAGTAGCGCAGCGGGTTGCGCGCCGAGGGGGCCACGACGTCGTTGGAACCGTGCACGAAGAGGCCGGGGACGCCGCGCAGGGGAGCGAAGGCGGTGCGGATGCCGGTCAGTCCCTGCTCGTGGCCGAGGTTGTCGCCGGTGTTCACGACGAGGTCGGGCTGCGCCGTCTCGGCGAGCCGGGCGATCCAGTCCTGCTTGCGGTGCTGCCAGGGCGCCATGTGCGCGTCGGAGAGGTGCAGCACTGTCAGCGAGGGTGAGCCGGGGGGGAGCACCGCGACCTCGTGCCGCCGCACCGTGAACAGGAACCGCTCGATGCACGTTCCCCACACCGTCGCGCCGACGGCGACAGCCCCGGCCGCCGAGAGGGCGGCCAGGGCTGTTCTGCCTGAGGTCACCGGCGCCCGCCGCAGTTCTTGGCCTGGTACTGGACCGTGATCTGCGTGCTGCGGTTGACGATGGTGCCGGCGGCCGGGTCGGTGCCCGTGACCGTACCGTCGTCAGAGGCGTCGTCCTTCTGCGTGCAGGAGCTCTCGACGAGACCGAACCCGGCGCTGCGCAGCGCCTGCACGGCATCGGCGGGCTTGCCGCTGACGGCGGGGACCGCGACGCCCTGCCCGTTGCTGGGCCGGATCGTGACGGTCGCGCCCGCCGCGGTGCGACCGGCGGCCGGATTCTGCTGGATGACGGTGCCGGCGCCCTCGACCCCGTCTACGGCGTCGCCCACGATCACCGAGAAGCCGGCAGTCTCCAGGGTCTTCGTCGCCTGGTCGATCGTCATGCCGATGACCGAGGGAAGGTTGGTGAGCACCTGCTTGGTCAGCGCCGCGTCGGGAGCGGGGAAGTTGTCGCCGCCGTACTTGGAGTTGGCAGCCCCCTGCATCTTGGGCCAGATCGAGTTGCGGATGCGGGAGAGCTGATAGCCGCTCTCGCGGTGCTCGTTGAGTTTGACCGCACCGGTCGCATTGCCGACCCAGACGACCGTCGCGACCTTCGTGGACGATCCATCCATCCAGGTCTGCTCGTACTGATGGATGCCGGTCTTGCCGAACACGGGGGTGCCATCACCGATCCGCGCGCCGACACCCGTGCCGCTCATGACGCCCACGAGCGTGTAGGCGGCGGTCGAGGCGACCGCCTCGCTGAGCTTGCGCTCACACGTCGTCTGCGGGGTGATGTCCGTCCCGTCGGCGGCCACGGCCTTGTCGATGGACTTCGGCTGGCACAGGATGCCGTTGGCCGCGATCGCGGCGTACGCCTCGGCCATGTCGAGCGGCGCCACCGCCGACGAGCCGAGAACGTTGTACGGGGCGTTGGCGGGGTCGGTCGACCACGACGGGACCTCGGTCAGCGGAGTTCCGTCACCCCAGGTGACCCCCAGCTGGCCGGCGACCTCGTTGGTCGAGCAGACGCTGATCTGCTCGGCCATCGACAGGAAGCCGGAGTTCAGCGAGTCGCGGGTGAAGTTGTAGATCGTCCCGGTGTACCCGTTGTTGCTCTCGAAGTTTCCGATGTGGCCGGGCTGACCGGTGTTGTCGGTCTGAACGGTCTGCGTCGCGCCGTCGCAGGTCTGCACCTTCTTGGGTCCGATGCGCCCGTTGATCGCCTGATTGACGGACTTGCCCTGCTGCAGCCAGTTGATGAGGCTGAACACCTTGTAGGTCGACCCGGCGGAATGGCCGATGCTGCCGCCGTTCTTCTCGCGCACGTTGTAGTTGACGGGGGTGGTGCCGGGGACGTCGCCGGTGGGGCTGTACGGACGGTTCTGCACCATGGACAGGATGCGGCCGGTGCCGACCTCCACCTGAACTCCCGACGAGCCGAGATCCATGTACGACACGGTGGCGGGGACGACGGAGATGGCCTCCAGGCCCGCCTGCTGCAGGTCGGCGTCGAGCGTCGTGTAGATCTTCATGCCGCCGCGGCGCAGGTTCGCCGCGCGCTCCTCGTTCGTCTCGCCGAACGCGGGGTCGCTCTTGATGATCGAGACCACGTACTCGCAGAAGAACTCCGCCCCGGTCGCCGTCTTGCAGCCCTGGTCGCGGTTGACGATGTTCGGCGTGATCGGCTCGGCCTTGGCAGCGTCGTACTCCTCCTGCGAGATCTTGCCGTCGTCGAACATCCGCTGCAGCACGTAGTTGCGCCGGGCGAGGGTGAGCGAGAAGCCGTCGGCCGTCGTGTTGACCGGGTTTCCGGCCTTGTCGGTCGTGGTCCCGGCATCCCCGAGATCGAAGCGATAGGTGTTCGGGGCCTGCACCATTCCGGCGATCGTGGCCGCCTGGGCGATGGTGAGGTTGGCGGCGGTCGTGTTGAAGTAGTGCTCCGCGGCAGCGCCGATGCCGTACACCGTGCCGCCGAAGTTCGTGATGTTGAGGTAGCCGAGCAGGATGTCGTCCTTCGACGACTTCTTCTCCAGCTGGATGGCGTACCGCATCTCCTGGAGCTTGCGCTGGTAGCCCTCCGCGCCGGTGTTCACCGTCGTCGAGGCGTAGCACGCCTGCACCTGCTCCTCGGTCGTCGCCTCCGACTCACAGTTCTGCTGCAGCACGTTCTTGACGTACTGCTGTGTGATCGACGATCCACCGCGGTTCGAGCCGTTGGAGGCGTTGCCGACGAGGGCGCTCAGCGTGCCGATCAGGTCGACGCCGCCGTGAGTGTAGAAGTTCTTGTCCTCACTGGAGATGATCGCGTCGTACATCACCGGGTTCACCTGGTCGAAGGTGACGGGGATGCGGTTCTGGTCGTAGAACTGCGCCATGAGGATGTCGTTGCCGGCGCTGTCCTTGCGGTAGATCTCCGTCGGCAGCATGAGCGGGTCGACCTGCAGGAAGCTCGGCATGTTCTCGAACGTGTCCAGAGCGCTGGTCGCCGCGTAGCCGGACACGGCGATCGCGGGGGTCACGGTCGCGGTCACCAGGATGCCGGCGACGGCGCTCAGACCGACCAGGCCCGCAAGGCCGCCGAGCACGCCGGTGGCCGTCCGTTTGAGTTGAGGCATAGGCTTGATGCTAGGGGAAAACCCTGGGGGAACCCTTGGTGGGCCAGGGTGCGCCTCGCTGTTCCGTTCGACCCGCACCACCCGATTCGGAGTCCCGTATGACCACGTGGGAGTACCTCACCACCCCTCTGCTGATTCACAACACCGCCGCGATCCTCAACAACTGGGGCAAGCAGGGCTGGGAGCTGGTGCAGGTCGTCCCCGGTCCCGAGGGCGGACTCGTCGCGTACTTCAAGCGGCCCGTCACCGCCGCGGGCACGCAGAACGCGGGGCTGGATGCCGCGGCGCAAGCCGCCAAGCAGTTCGAGGAGGCGTGAGCATGGCGATCGCCTCGCGTCTGGCCGAGCTCGGCATCGAGCTGCCCCCCGTCGTCCCGCCGGTGGCGGCCTACGTCCCCGCCGTCGTGCACGGCGACCTCGTGTACACCTCCGGCCAGCTGCCGATGGTCGCCGGCGCCCTGCCGGCGACGGGCAAGGTCGGCGAGGGTCACGGGCTGGTCCCGGCATCCGACGCCAAGGACTACGCCCGCCAGAGCGCGCTGAACGCGCTCGCCGCGGCCGCGGCCGCGGTCGGCGACCTCGAGCGTCTGACCGGCGTAGTCAAGCTCACCGGGTTCGTCGCCTCGGTGCCCGAGTTCACCGGGCAGCCCGGCGTGATCAACGGCGCGAGCGAGGTGCTCGGCGAGATCTTCGGTGACGCCGGGCGTCACGCCCGATCCGCCGTCGGCGTTCCCGTCCTTCCGCTGGACTCGCCGGTCGAGGTCGAGGTCATCTTCTCCGTCGCCTGACGCGGCCCGTCTCGCGAGGTCGCCGGTTCGTCCGCGAGATCGCCGGTTCGTTCGCGAGGTCGCCGGCTCGTTCGCGAGGTCGCCGGCGACCTCGGCGCGCAACCGGCGACCTGGGCGCGCAACCGGCGACCTCGGCGCGAGTGGGTCACTTGACCTGGGCGCTGATCACGCTCATGACGGCCGTGTCGGCGAGGGTCGTCGTGTCGCCGACCTCCCGGCCTTCGGCGACGTCGCGCAGGAGACGCCGCATGATCTTGCCGGAGCGGGTCCTCGGCAGCTCGCCCACGATGTAGACGTCGCGGGGACGGGCGATCGGGCCGATCTGCTCGCCGACCCAGTGGCGCAGCGTGTCGGCGAGGCCCTCGCGGGAGTGCGCGTCGAGGTAGCTCTGCTTGATGATGACGCACGCGACGACCGCCTGACCTGTTGTTGTCAAAGTATGCGTCAGCGATCGGTTCGTTGGGGTTGAGCGGAGCGGGGCGACGTTGTCATTCTCGTCGTCGGGACTGATGCCCGGTCCGGTGAGGAGACCGCGACAAGTCTCGCGGACGATGGGGAGCATCGCCAGCTCGAGCTCGCCCGAGACCGCCCGCGCCGATGGCGTCGGCGGCCTCCGCCCGTGTCACCGCATCAGACGCGCGTACGGCGCCGCGTCCGGAGCGATGAGCCGATCAGTGCGCCCGCTCCGAGCACGAACAGTGCTGCGCCGACCCAGAGCGCCGGGCTCAACTCGCCTCCGGTCGCGGCGAGTTTATTGCGCTGCACGGTCACCGCGGCAACGACGGTGAGGCCGATGTCGTCGAAGCTGAGGATGAGGTGGTGCTCCCCGTCCGTGACGCCGGTGAGGTTGAAGCTGCCGGTGATGGCGGCGCTGTCCCACTGGACAGTGCCGAGCGATACCGGGGTCGATCGCATGTTGCCGATGATCGACGACTGCGAACCCTGCATCTTCGTCAGGAATGAGGACATCAGGTCGAACGCTTCACTGCGCTTGTCGGTCAAGCCGGCCAGTCGCAACATATCCATCTGCTGAGTGTTCGTGACGGCGTCGCGTTCTACGCGCAGCGTTGCGACGAGGTCGGCAGCGGCCGTTCTCACCTCGGTGGAGTCCGACGTCGCCGAAAGGAAAATGTGCGACTCCACGGCCGGGTGTGCGGCCGCGATCGCTGTGGCCAGCGACTCATCAGTCGGCCCGGCGACGTATGCATTCAGTGCCGTGATGGCCGCGTTGAGCGTGACCACGCGGGCGTTGCGTTTCTGCACATCTGTGACCTGAGAGGAAAGCTGCTGGTCGAGCAGCCGGACACGCTGATCCTGGACAGCGCGCAGAGCCCCTTCGAGATCGAACGCGGTGAGCGAGATTTCGTTCACGGTCACGCCGGGCAGCCTGGAGACCACCGGCGACAGCAGCTGGGATGCAGCGGCCGCCTCGTTCGTAGACGGCCGCTCCGCGAGGCCGAGCGCCTGTCCCGAGCCGTTGAGGAGAGGGAATGTGACATTCGGTGTGCCCGCCGCGGCCGCAAGCAGGTCGGCAAGCTCGGGCTCCGAGATGCCGCTGAAAGCGCCGGTGAGGCCGACATCGTCCGGGCGCTGGAAGACCGCGATGTAGGCCTGCTGTACCGGGTCGGTGGAGGGCGTGGGTGTCGGTGTCGGGGTGTCTGTGGGGGTGGGTGTCGGTGTCGGGGTGTCTGTGGGGGTGGGTGTCGGTGTCGGGGTGTCTGTGGGGGTGGGTGTCGGGGTGTCCGTGGCTGTGGGTGAGGGGGTCGGTGCCGCGGTATCCGAGATGAGCGCGAAGGAGCGGGCCACACCGATGAGGCTGGGGCTCTCTTCGCCTCGGGGAAGCGCGAAGGCGAGATTGTCCGACGGCTGCGCATCCGCGAGCGTGAATCCCGTGGCCGGCTCGAAGCGGATGCTGTAATCGTCAGTGGATGTCGTCGGCAATGAGCCTGATCGGAATGTGCCGTCTGCGGCGACGGCGACGCGCTGCACGGCCGTGCCGCCGCTGAGAATGGTGATGCTCGATCCGGAAAGGTCTGAGACGGGTCCCGCATCCGTCGTCGCCGTCACCGCTCCGCCTATCGTGCCGAATGAACCTCCCAGCACGACGGAGACCGGATGGCCCAGGACGGGGTTGAACTCGGTCCGCGCCGTGGAGTCGACGAGGTCACCGATGGCGCCGCGCCAGGATGCCTCGGCGATGTAGCTGGTGTCGGTCGCCGGGACTTCGAGGGAAACGGTTCCGTCGCCGCCCGTGACGCCTGTGGCTATCACCTGCTCGGGGTCGTCGGCGGGATGCACGCTCACGGTCGTGCCGCCCAGCGGCGCCGAGGCCACGTCATCCGAGATCGTCGTCGTGATGAGCACACGTTCGGATTCATCGGCGTTGGCGGTCAACGGCACCGTCACGAGGACGAGTCCGGTGATCGCTGACAGCGCGCCGAGGGTGCGCACGCGTGGCATCCGGTCGCGACGGCGTTGTTCGGTGAGGCGGGGCATGGCCATCCCTTCTGATCGTTCTCTGCTAACTATGGACTAAGTGCAATCTTGCACACAAGTCAAATATCTACGAACGTAGGATGGCCTCCAGATCGAGGGGAGAGTGATGACCGAAGGGCTCAGAGAGCGCAAGATGCGTATCGCACGCCGCACGATGGAAGAAGCGGCGGTCGGGCTCGCCTACGACGACGGCGTGCAAGCGGTGACGGTCGACCGCGTCTGCGCGATTGCGATGGTCTCGCGCAGCACCTTCTTCAACTACTTCCCGTCGCTCGAACACGCGATCTTCGGGCCTGCGTTGACATACGACCTCGCTCTTACCGAGCGCATCCTCGCGGCGCACGAGGACGATCTCGTGGTTGCGGCCTCATTGATCGTGATGGAGTCCGTACGCGGGCAAGGGGATGACGAACTCCTGCGCAAACGATTCGCGCTCTTCGCGCGTGAGCCGGGAACGACGACGACGGTGTCCTGGGCGGCCGGGACGAGTCGCGCCGGCCTGCAGGAGGTGATCAGGAGCTGGCTCGATGAGCATCCGGCATCCGCTCGTCTGGTGGACGCCGACCACACCACCGAGGCGCGGATGATCGTGAACTTCTCCGTCGCACTGGGCGATGAGGTCATGCGGCTGGTCGGCGAGGACGGAGCGGACTTCCCGTTCGACCCTGCGGTGTTTCGCACCGTGCGCGAGCGGATGCAGGTACTCAGTGTCCCCGCGCGGTGAACGCCCCGCACCACGAGCTGCGGCACGAGGCGTTCGACGACCTTGCTACTTCAGCTGCGCGGAGATGACGCTCATCACCGCGGTGTCGGCGAGGGTCGTCGTGTCGCCGATCTCCCGGCCTTCGGCGACGTCGCGCAGGAGACGCCGCATGATCTTGCCGGAGCGGGTCTTCGGCAGCTCGCCCACGATGTAGACGTCGCGGGGACGTGCGATCGGGCCGATCTGGTCGCCGACCCAGCGGCGCAGCGTGTCGGCGAGGCCCTCGGGGGAGTGCACGTCGAGGTAGCTCTGCTTGATGATGACGAACGCGACGACCGCCTGACCTGTCGTCTCGTCGGAGGCTCCCACGACGGCGGCTTCGGCGACGGCCTCGTTCCCGACGAGGGCGGACTCGATCTCGGTCGTCGACAGGCGGTGCCCCGAGACGTTCATGACGTCGTCGACGCGGCCGAGGAACCAGACGTCGCCGTCCTCGTCCAGGCGCGCGCCGTCACCGGCGAAGTAGTACCCCTGCTTCTGGAACTTCTCCCAGTACGTCTCGACGAAGCGCTCCGGGTCGCCCCAGATGCCGCGCAGCATCGACGGCCAGGGCTTCGTGATGACGAGGAGCCCCCCGTTGCCGTTGCCGACGCGGTTGCCATCGTCGTCGACGACGTCGATCGCGATGCCGGGCAACGGCACCTGAGCGCTGCCGGGCTTGGTCTCGGTGACCCCGGGCAGCGCCGACACCATGATCGCGCCGGTCTCGGTCTGCCACCAGGTGTCGACGATCGGCGCCGTCTTGTTGCCGATGATCTTGCGGTACCACATCCACGCCTCGGGGTTGATGGGCTCGCCCACCGAGCCGAGAAGTCGCAGCGACGACAGGTCGAACTTCTTCGGGATGGCCCGACCGAGCTTCATGAACGACCGGATCGCCGTGGGGGCGGTGTACAGGATCGTGACCCGGTACTTCTCGACGAGCTCCCACCACCGGCCGGGGTGCGGGGTGTCCGGCGTTCCCTCGTACAGCACCTGGGTCGCGCCGTTGGCGAGCGGACCGTAGGTGACGTAGGAGTGCCCGGTGATCCAGCCGATGTCGGCCGTGCACCAGAAGACGTCCGATTCCGGGTGGATGTCGTGCACGACCTTGTTCGTGAACGCCGCCTGGGTCAGGTAGCCGCCCGACGTATGCAGGATGCCCTTGGGCTTGCCGGTCGTCCCGGAGGTGTAGAGGATGAACAGCGGGTTCTCCGCCGGGAAGGGTCGCGCCTCGTGATCGGCGGATGCCGCGGGCACCGCGTCGTGCCACCAGATGTCGCGGTCGTCGTCCCACGAGACCTCGTTGCCGGTGCGGCGGACCACCAGGACGTGCTCGACGGTCTCCTGCACGCCTGCGCCGCGGTCGCCGAGCGCCTGGTCGACGGCGGGCTTGAGGGGGGAGACCCGCCCCTTGCGGTAGCCGCCGTCCGCGGTGATGACGACCTTCGCGCCGGCGTCGTCGATGCGCGAGCGGAGGCTGTCGGCCGAGAAACCCCCGAAGATGACAGAGTGGATCGCCCCGATGCGCGCGACGGCGAGCATCGCGGCGACGGCCTCCGGGATCATCGGCATGTAGATCGCGACGCGGTCGCCGTGGCCGACGCCCAACCCTTCGAGCACGTTGGCGGCCCGCTTGACCTCGTCGGTCAGCTCGGCGTAGGTGATGCGGCGCTCGTCGCCGGGCTCGCCTTCCCACAGCAGCGCCACGCGGTCGCCGTTGCCGGCCTCGACGTGCCGGTCGAGGCAGTTGTAGGCGACGTTGAGCTCCCCGTCGGCGAACCACTGCGCGAACGGCGGGTTCGACCAGTCCAGCACCTCGGTGAACGGGGTGTGCCAGTGCAGGCTGCGCGCCTGCTCGGCCCAGAATGCCTCACGGTCGGCATCCGCCTGCGCGTACAGCTCCGCGGTGCCGATGGCGTTCGCGGCGAACTCCGGCGACGGCGCGAACCGGCGGTTCTCGGTCAGCAGGTGGTCGATCTGGCTGCTCATATGCGCGCTCCTTTGCGACGAACGAGGGGTCGGGATACGGGCCCGGACGATGCAGGAAATGTAGCCAGCGGCCGCCGCCGGGCACTACCGCCGATAGTGGGGGATGACCGCGACGATATATCGCCGACGACACGCCCGCTGGAGTGGAGCGCCCCGGCACGGATGCGTATGCTCGGTCGCGGCCGAACATCGATTCTGGCATCGCGTGTCCCGACCACCCCCCATTGCCGGGACACTGCGCGGCGGCATCCCATTCCCCCCGATGGGATGCCGCCCCCTTTTCTCTCCGGGTCCTTTTTTCCCGGGGGCTGTGTTCGGGGTGTGGCGTCATCGCTCTCTCCCCAATCGGCGGGATGGGGCAACTGTCCACCGATCGCCGTCTCGCGGCGCCGCGCCGCCGGCACGCGTCGTAGCGTCGGGGCATGCCCGAGCCGTTCATCGTCCACCGCCGCGTCAGCGCCGCGCCACCCGAGGCGGTGCGGCGCCTCCCGGGGCGCCTGACCGCGACGGGGTCGGCGACGGCGACCGCGCCGGTGTCGGACGTCGGCACGCGGTCGGCGCCGCGGCGGCTGCCCGACCATCCGGCGCTGGAACCGCTGCGCGACGTCCTGAGCGACCCCGAGGTCACGGACGTCTTCATCAACGGCGTCGACGGATTGTTCGTCGACCGCGGCCGCGGCGTCGAGCCGGTCGCCGGCTGGCAGGCGGGGGCCGACGAGCTGCGTGCCCTCGCCGTCGCGCTGATCGGCATCGGCGGGCGGCACCTCGACGATGGCAGCCCGCTCGTCGACGTGCGATGGGAGCACGGCGCGCGCGTGCACGCGGTGCTCCCGCCGGTCGCGTGCTCCGGCGCGGCGATCTCGATCCGCCTGCCGCAGGTGGAGCTGCCCGACCTGGACGACCTCGCCCGCCGCGGCCTGTGCGATGCGGCGATGCTCGATCGGCTCGAGCGCCTCGTCGCGGCGCGGGCCAACCTCCTCATCTCCGGCGCGACCGGGGCGGGCAAGACGACGCTGCTCGCGGCGCTGCTCGGGCGCGTCCCCGCCCACGAGCGCATCGTGACGATCGAGGACGTCGCGGAGCTGCGCGTGCGCCACCCCCACCACGTGCGTCTGGAGGCCCGGCAGCCGAACCTCGAGGGCACCGGCGCCGTGCCGCTTGCCCGGCTGGTGCGCGAGGCGCTGCGGATGCGCCCCGACCGGCTGGTCGTCGGCGAATGCCGCGGCGAGGAGGTGCGCGAGCTGTTGACGGCGCTGAACACGGGGCACGACGGTGGCGCGGGCACCGTCCACGCCGGCAGCATCCGCGATCTGCCGGCCCGGTTCGAGGCGCTCGGCGCCCTCGCCGGCATGGACGAGCGCGCCGTCGCGCGGCAGGTGGTCAGTGCGATCGGGACCGTGATCCACGTCGAACGCGCCGGCGACGGCATCCGCCGCATCGCCGGTCTCGCGCGGCCCGTCCTCACCGACGGGCGGCTGGCGATGGAGGAACAGTGAGCAGGCGCGAGAAGGCGACGGATGCCGGGACCGCGGCCGCCGCGACCGTGCAGCGCCTGGCCGTGCTGCTCGAGGCCGGGATCGCGCCGGAGCGCGCCTGGCAGCTGCTCGCCGAGGCCGGCGATATCGTCGGCTCCCGCGTCGTCGCCGCGCCGCGCGGGACGCCGGTCGGGACGGTGCTCGAGGCGGAGGGCGGCGCGTGGCGCGATGTCGCCGTCGCCTGGCGCGTCAGCGAGACCGTCGGCGCTCCGCTCGCGGCGAGCCTGCGGCGGTTCGCCGAGGCGCTGCGCGACGCCCAGGAGTCGCGTGACGACGTCGCGGTGGCGCTCGCCGATCCTGCCGCCACCGCGCGGCTGGTGGCCTGGCTGCCGCTCGCGGCGGTCGTGCTCGGGGTGGCGCTCGGCTTCGACGTCGCCGTCGTCCTCGCGCAGCCAGCAGGAATCGCCTGTCTCGTCGCGGGCGGGATGCTCATGCTCGTCGCACGCCGCTGGACGTCGCGCCTGGTCGCCCGCGCCCAGCCCGACGATCGACTCGCCGGTGTGCAGGGCGACGTCGTGGCCATCGCGCTGACCGGAGGGGTCTCGGTGGAGCGTGCGCTCGCGGTCGTCGAAGGCGCCGGCGGCGGCGCACCCGACGATGACACCGCTGGCGTGCTCGCCCTCTCCGCCCGCGCCGGGGCGCCTGCCGTCGATCTGCTGCGCGCCGCCGCGGCCGACGCCCGTCGCCGCGCCCGCACCGACGGGCGCCTGCGCGCGGCGCGGCTGGGCGCGCGGCTGCTGCTGCCGATGGGCGTCTGCACGCTGCCCGCGTTCCTCCTGCTCGGGGTCGGTCCCATGCTGCTGTCCGTCCTCGCGGGATCGAACATCGTCCTCACCGCCCCCACCGTCGTGCCCGCAATCCACCCCCTCTATTAAGGAGTCACCATGTCCCTCGTCCGAACCCCCACCCGACGCGCCGCGGCACGCGCTGTGCCCGCCCTGCCGACCCTCACCGCCCGCCGCGCGCGAGCCCTGTACCGTGACCGCCTGCTCTCCGACGAGACAGGTGCCGCCACCGCCGAATACGCTGTGGCCACGATGGCGGCGGTCGCCTTCGCGGGCCTGCTCGTGATGATCATGCGCAGCGATGAAGTGCGCGGCATCCTCACCGACCTCGTCCGCCGTGCACTGACGGTCGCATGAGGCTCCGGCAGGACGACGCGGGCTCGGCGACGGCCGAGTTCGCCGTCGTCGTGCCGGTCGTCGTGCTCGTGATCGCGCTGGCGGCCGGCACCCTGTCGGCCGTCAGCCGGCAGGTCCGGCTCGAGCAGGCGGTCGCTCAGGCCGCCCGGGTCGCGGCGCGCGGGGAGAGCGGGCGCGTCGGCGAGGTGATCGCGGCGATCGCGGGCGGCGCGGTCGCCGGCGTCGGCGGCGAGGGCGACCTCGTGTGCGTCGAAGCCACCCTCTCGCCCGGCGTGCCGCTGCCGCTGCCACCGCTGCGTGCCCGCTCGTGCGCGCTCGCGGACGGGCGCTGATGGCCGGCACCGCGTTGGGCGTCGGCGCGCTGGCGGTCACGGCGGCGCTCGTCGTCGGATGTGGCGCTGTCGGGGCCGCATCCGTCCTCGCGGCACGCGCGAGCGGGGCGGCGGATGCCGCGGCCCTCGCCGCCGCGGATGCCGCCGCCGGCGCCGTCACCGGGGTGCCCTGCGAGCGTGCGCGAGAGGTCGCAACCGCCGCCGGGGCCGACCTCCTGCAGTGCGATCTGGACGCGACCACCGCGACCGTCCGGGTGCAGATCGGCGTCGGACTGCTCGCAGCCCAGGCGCGCGCGCGGGCGGGGCCTGCGCCCTGAGTCCGCGTCGGCGCGCGCCGCGCCCGCGGCGGGGCTCTCAGCATCCTCTGCGTCTGGCGGTGTGTATGGTGTGCATCGGAGAAAGGACGCCACGTGGCAGCTGTCAAGAGCCCGGAGAGAAAGAAGCTCGTCATCGTCGAGTCACCGACGAAGATGCGCTCGATCCAGGGCTACCTGGGGGACGGGTATGAGGTGCTCAGCTCGGTCGGGCACATTCGCGACCTCGCAGACAAGAAGGACATCCCGGCCGAACTGAAGAAGACCTCGGTCGGCAAGTACTCGATCGACATCGAGAACGGGTTCACTCCGCTGTACGTCGAGAGCGAGCGCGGCAAGAAGACGGTCGCCGAGCTCAAACGCGCCCTGAAGAACGCCGACGAACTCCTCCTCGCCACCGATGAAGACCGCGAGGGCGAGGCCATCGCGTGGCACCTGCTCGAAGCGCTCAAGCCGAAGGTGCCGGTCAAGCGCATGGTCTTCCACGAGATCACGAAGGACGCGATCCGCGCCGCCGTCGACAACACCCGCGAGCTCGACCTCGCGCTCGTCGACGCGCAGGAGACCCGCCGCATCCTGGACCGTCTCTACGGCTGGGACGTCTCCGACGTCACCCGCCGCAAGGTCGGCCAGGGCACCTCCGCCGGCCGCGTGCAGTCCGCCGCCACCCGCCTTGTCGTCGACCGCGAGCGCGAGCGGATGGCGTTCGTCTCGGCGTCGTACTGGGACGTCGAAGCCCTCGCCGCGTCGGGCGAGGAGTCCTTCGCCACGCGGCTCGCCCGACTCGACGGTGCTCCGCTGGCCCGCGGCACCGACTTCGACGACGCCGGTCAGCTCAAGAAGGCCGTTGTGGTCCTCACCGAGACGCAGGCGCGCGAGCTCGCCGCCGCGATCGAGGCGAAAGCCGAGGCGACCGTCGCCGCGATCGAGGCGAAGCCGGGCACCCGCAGCCCGAAGCCGCCGTTCACGACCTCCACGCTGCAGCAGGAGGCCGGTCGCAAGCTCTCGATGAGCGCCAAGCACGCCATGGGCGTGGCACAGCGGCTCTACGAAAAGGGCTACATCACGTATATGCGCACCGACTCGACGGCCCTGTCCACGCAGGCCGTCGTCGCCGCGCGCACTCAGGCGGTTGCGCTCTACGGCGACAAGGCCGTGCCGGCCAATCCCCGCAGCTACCGCAACAACAGCAAGAACGCGCAGGAGGCGCACGAGGCCATCCGCCCGTCGGGTGAATCGTTCCGCACCCCCTCGTCCGTCGCGTCGGGCCTCGACCGCGACGAGCTGCGCCTGTACGACCTCATCTGGAAGCGCACGATCGCCTCGCAGATGTCCGACGCGAAGTACGAGACGACGACGGTGACCCTCGAGGCGGATGCCGGGGGCAAGACGGCGTCGTTCACGGCATCCGGCACCGTGTACACGTTCAAGGGCTTCCTCGAGGCGTACGAAGAGGGGCGCGACGAGAAGCGCGGCGAGGCCGACAAGGCCGAAGACCAGTCCCTGCCGCAGATGGCGGTCGGCGACGTGTTGAACCTGCGCGACGTGGAGCCCAAGGGCCACGCCACGAGCCCCAAGCCGCGCTACACCGAGGCCTCGCTCGTCAAGGCGCTCGAGGAGAAGGGCGTCGGCCGCCCCTCGACGTTCGCGTCGATCATCGACGTCATCATCAACCGCGAGTACGTCACCAAGCGAGGCCAGGCGCTCGTGCCGAGCTGGCTCGCCTTCAGCGTGGTGCGCCTGCTCGAGGAGCACTTCGCTGATCTCGTCGACTACGACTTCACGGCGGCGCTCGAAGACGACCTCGACGCCATCGCACGCGGCGAGCAGCAGCGGGTGGCGTGGCTGAACGAGTTCTACTTCGGATCCGAGAACCACGTCGGGCTCCGCCACATCCTCGACAACCTCGGTGAGATCGACGCCCGCGAGATCAACTCGACGCGCATCGGCGACGTCGCCACCCTCCGGTTCGGCCGCTACGGGCCCTACCTCGAGGTGCCGAACGGCGACGACACCACCCGCATCGTCAACGTCCCCGGCGACCTCGCCCCCGACGAGCTGACCCCCGAGAAGGCGCGCGAGCTGATCGAGGCTCCCGTCGCCGGCGACCGGGTGCTCGGTCAGAACCCCGAGAACGGACGCGACATCGTCGTGAAGGACGGCCGCTTCGGGCCCTACCTCGAAGAGGTGCTGCCGGCCGAGCCGGAGCCCGCGCCGGAGCCCGCGCCGGCCGCTGAGGGTGCGCCCAAGAAGCGGACCGCGAAGAAGAAGGTCGAGGCGCCCAAGCCCCGGCGTGCGTCGCTGTTCAAGAGCATGTCGCCCGAGACGATCGACCTCGACACGGCGCTGAAGCTGTTCTCGCTGCCGCGTACCGTCGGCGTCGACCCGGAGTCGGGCGTGCCCATCACGGCGCAGAACGGCCCCTACGGTCCCTACATCAAGAAGGGGACCGACTCGCGCTCGATCGGCAGCGAGGAGCAGATCTTCGACATCACGCTCGAGCAGGCGCTGGAGATCTACGCGCAGCCGAAGTACGCCAACCGCGCGGCGACGTCGCTGAAGGAATTCGAGGCCGACCCGGTCTCCGGCAAGCCGATCCGCATCAAGGACGGCCGGTTCGGGGCGTACGTCACCGACGGCACCACGAACGTGACCATCCCACGCGGCCAGACCGCCGACGACATCACGTTCGAGGTCGCGGTGCAGATGCTCGCCGACAAGCGCGCGAAGGGACCGGCGCCCAAGCGCACGACCCGGCGCGCGACGACGACGCGCAAACCGGCAGCCAAGAAGAAATGACCCGCGGGCTCTGGGTCACCCTCGAGGGCGGCGACGGCTCCGGAAAGACGACGCAGGCGACGCTGCTGGAGGAGTGGCTGCGCGAGCAGGGGCGCACGGTCGTGCGCACGCGCGAGCCGGGCGGCACCGAGGTGGGCGTGCTCGTCCGCGACATCGTGCTGCACCACCGTGGCGAGGTGTCGCCGCGCGCGGAGGCATTGCTGTACGCGGCCGACCGCGCCCAGCATGTCGCGACGCTCGTGCGGCCGGCGCTGGAGCGCGGCGAGATCGTCATCCAGGACCGCTACCTCGACTCGTCCGTCGCGTATCAGGGTGCGGGCCGGGTGCTGGATGCGGGTGAGGTGCGCGACCTGTCGATGTGGGCGACGGAGGGCGCGCTGCCCGACGTGACGGTGCTGCTCGACCTCGACCCCCGGGTCGCGCGGGAGCGGCTGGATGCGGCGGACAAGCCGTTCGACCGCCTGGAGGCGGAGAAGGCGGAGTTCCACGAGCGGGTGCGCGCCGCGTTCCTCGAGCTCGCGGCATCCGACCCGCACCGCTTCCTCGTCCTGGACGCCACCCTCCCCGCGTCCGAGCTCGCCGCCGCCGTCCGCGAGCGCGTCGCCGTGCTCCTCGGCTGAGCGGCCTCGGCGTTCATCCGACGCGAATCGCGACTATGCGGGCCGATAGCCGCACTTTGCGCCGGACGAGCAGCGAGATGCCGGCCTCAACCGGCGGCGTCGACAAGGACCGCGCGATCAGCGCGGCGGGCCACGACGAACAGTGTGACGGACGCAGGGATCAACACCAGAGCGATGGGTGACGTGAAGAAGCTCCCGCTCATGGCGGGCACCACGACGCCGTAGAACACCCCCACCGCGCCGACGAGCACGGCCTGCACGATGACGACGATTCGGATGGTGCGGTCCACGGTCGATCCCTCACGCTATGCCACGCCGGGCGACTCCCCGGTCATCTCGAGTCTGGAGGACGCCCCGGGCGGGGGTCAAGCGTCGCCGCGTCGGCGGCACCGCTTAGGCTGGTCGGCATGACGTCCGTCTCCACCGCCACGCTGCCGTGGGGAGATGTCTGGGGTCAGGACGAGGCGCTGCGACAGCTGCAGGCCGCGGCATCCGACCCCGCTCAGCTCGCGCACGCGTGGCTGATCACCGGGCCCGCGGGTTCGGGGCGGTCCACGCTCGCCTACGCGTTCGCCGCCGCGCTCATCGCCGAGCCGGGCGACGAGGCCGCGATGCGGCAGGTGCTCGCCCGCACCCACCCCGATCTCACGGCGCTGCGGACCGAAGGCGTGATCATCTCGATCAAGGACGCGCGCGCCCTCGTGGAGCGCTCCTACTTCTCACCGTCGCTGGGACGCTACCGGGTGATGGTGATGGAGGACGCCGACCGGATGGTCGAGCGCACCAGCAATGTGCTTCTGAAGGCCCTCGAGGAACCGCCGGAGCGGACGGTGTGGATCCTCTGCGCGCCCAGCGAGGCCGATCTGCTGCCGACGATCCGCTCCCGCGTGCGGACCCTCCGGCTGCACGAACCCGACGTCGCCGACGTGGCGCGCCTCATTCAGGCGCGCACCGGCGCCGACGCGGCGACGGCCGAGCAGGCCGCCCGCCTGTCGCAGCGTCACATCGGCATGGCGGTGCGGCTCGCGACGGATGCCGATGCGCGCGCCCGGCGCGACGAGACGCTGCGCGCGGTACTCGCCGTCCGCGGCGTCGGGGGAGCGGTGGAGACCGCCGCCCGCATCGTGCAGCTGGCGACGGACGACGCCAAGGCCCTCACCGCGGAGCGCGACGAGGCCGAGCGTGAGGCGCTGCTGCGGACCCTCGGCATCGCTCCCGGCGCGGCCGTGCCGCCCGCCGTCCGCGGTCAGCTCGGCGCGTTGGAGGACGAGCAGAAGCGGCGCGCAACGCGCAGTCTCCGCGACGGCATCGACCGGGTGCTCACCGACCTGGAGTCGATGTACCGCGACGTCCTCATGCTGCAGTTCGGCCGTGACGCCGACCTCATCAACCGCGAGCTGAGCGACGAGCTCCGCGCTCTCGCGGCCGCGTGGAACCCCGCGCGCACCCTCGTCGTCATCGACGCGATCGCCCAGACCCGCACCAACCTCGAAGGCAACGCCGCACCGGCCCTCGCCCTGGAGAGCATGCTCGTGACCGTCGCGAGCGGAAGGACCCTGTGAACACGACTCGTCCCCGCCGGAGCCTCGCCCGCCGCGCTCTCGTCGCCCTGGCCGGGGTCGCGATCGCCGTCACGACGCTCTCCGGCTGTCTGTACGCGGCGATCCCCCCGGAGACCGCGGCCACTCCCGCACCCAGCCGGCAGCCCGACCTCGACGGCATTCCCGCGGGGTTCGAGTCGTTCTACACGCAGAGCCTCGATTGGACGCCGTGCAGCGGGACGGATGCCGGCAGCTACGACTGCACGACGGTGACCGCGCCGCTGGACTGGAGCGATCCCGGCGCCGGCTCGCTGGAACTCGCCGTCATCCGCCGCGCCGCCACGAACGGCGATGCCATCGGCTCGCTGCTGACCAACCCCGGCGGCCCCGGTGCCAGCGGCTACGACCTCATCGCGCAGTCGGCCTCCTTCGCGGTGGGCACGGCGCTGTCGGACGTGTACGACGTGATCGGCTTCGACCCGCGCGGGGTCGGGCGCTCCACGGCGGTGCGGTGCTTCGACGCGAAGGCGATGGACGCGTACCTGTTCGACATCCCCGCCGACCCCCGCGGCAGCGACGGCTGGACGGCTGAGCTGACTCACCGCAACAAGGACTTCGTCGCGGCGTGCGAGCAGAACAGCGGCGGCATCCTGCCCTTCATCACGACCGACAACGCGGCGCGCGATATGGATCTGCTGCGCGGCGTGCTGGGAGATGCGAAGCTCAACTACCTCGGCTACTCGTACGGTACGTTCCTCGGCGCGACGTACGCGAAGCTGTTCCCGGAGCGCGTGGGCCGCCTCGTGCTCGACGGGGCGATCGATCCGTCGGTGTCGGGCCTGGATGTCGGGACGACGCAGGCCGTCGGATTCGAGTCGGCTCTGCGCGCCTACATGGCCGACTGTCTCGCCGGACGCGGGTGCCCGTTCACCGGCTCGGTCGACGACGCGATGGCCGACCTCGGCGCGCTGCTGGCGAGCGTCGACAAGACGCCCCTGAAGGCGACCGACGGCCGGATGCTGGGGGCCGATTCGCTCATGACGGGCATCATCGCGGCCCTCTATTCCCAGGACAGCTGGTCGAATCTCACGCAGGCGCTCTCCGATGCGCTCTCCGGTGACCCCGACATGGCGTTCCTTCTGGCGGACTTCTACTACAACCGCACCGACGGCACCTACGGCGACAACTCCACCGAGGCGTTCCGCGCCTACAACTGCATGGACTATCCGCTGGACACCTCGCAGGCCGATCAGGATGCCGCGACCGCCCGCATCGAACAGCAGGCGCCCACGATCGCGCCGTACTGGCAGGGCGTCGACGTGTGCGAAGTATGGCCGTACCCGCCGACCGGGGTCCGGGAGAGGATCACCGCCGACGGCGCCGCCCCCATCGTCGTCGTCGGGACCACCAACGACCCGGCGACGCCGTATGAGTGGTCGGTATCGCTGGCGGCCCAACTGTCCTCGGGTGTGCTCGTCACCCGCGAGGGCGAGGGCCACACCGGCTACAACAAGGGCAACGCGTGCGTCGACACGGCCGTCGAGGCGTATCTCGTGTCCGGCACCGTGCCGCAGGACGGCCTCACCTGCACGTCCTGACCCCTCGCGCCGCGCGGCGCCGGGCGCTGAGCGCTGGGCGCCGAGTGCGCTGGTTCTCGCCGAGTGCGCTCGTTCCGGGTGCGCGATAACGGGCGCGCTCGACGGGAACGGGCCCACTCGACAGCCGCGTGTCGCGCCGCACGCGGGACGTCAGCGACGGAGGATGCGGCGGGCCAGCCCGTTCCCGAGGAACTGCACGGCCTGCACGATCACGACGATGACGAGCACGGCCGCCCACGTCACCCACGGGTTGAACTGCTTGAAGCCGTAGTTGATCGCGAACTCGCCGAGGCCGCCGGCGGCGACGGCGCCGGCCATGGCCGTCATGTCGACGAGCGCCACGACGACGAACGTGTAGCCGAGCGCGAGGGGGCCGAGCGCCTCGCGGGGGATCAGGCGGAACAGGATGCGCGATCGGCTCGCTCCGGCGGCCCGCGCCGCCTCGATGACGCCGGGGCGCACCGTCAGCAGGTTCTGCTCGACGATCCGGCTGATGGCGAACAGTGACGCGATCGTGATCGCGAAGATCGCGAACGGCACGCCGATCCCGGGGATGCCGACCCCGCGGGCGAGGGGCTGCACCGCGGCCAGCAGAATGATGAACGGGATCGGGCGGAACGTGTTGACGATGACGTTCAGGATGCCGAAGACGACCCGATTCGGGAAGAGGCTGCCCGGCCGCGAGGCGTACAGCGCCATGCCGAGGACGAGCCCGCCGAGACCGCCGAGGATGAGCGCAGCGGTCGCGACATACAGCGTCTCGAGGGTCGCCTCCCACAGCTGCGGGAGGAGGTCGATGAGCCTATCCACGGACGGTCTCCTCGGTCAGGTCGGCGAAGGCGGATGCTGCGGAGATCGCCCGGTCCACGGCATCCGTCTCGCCCGTCAGCGCGAGAGTGAGGTGCCCGAACACGCGGCCGCGGATGTCGTTGATGCCGCCGTGCACGACCTCGAACCGCACGCCGTGCGCGGCAAGCGCGGCGAACACGTCGGCCTGCGCCGCCGTGCCCTCGCGCACATCGAGGGTGACGATGCGTCCGGGGTGGCGGCCGCGCAGGACGGCGAGGTCGTCGCCGGTGGGGACGTCTTCGATGATGCTCGCGACGAACCGTGCCGTCGCGGCGTGCTGCGGGGCGGAGAGGATGTCGAAGACGGCGCCCGCTTCGATGACGCGGCCGTGCTCCATCACGACGACGCGGTCGGCGAGGGTGCGGATGACGTCCATCTCGTGGGTGATGACGAGGATCGTCACGCCGAGCTCCGCGTTCACGCGTTTGAGGAGGGCGAGCACCTCCTGCGTCGTGTCGGGGTCGAGCGCGCTGGTGGCCTCGTCGGCGAGCAGGATGCGCGGGCTCGTGGCGAGGGCGCGGGCGATGCCGACGCGCTGCTTCTGGCCGCCGGAGAGCTGCTCGGGATAGTTGCGCGCCTTGCCGGAGAGCCCCACGAACTCGAGCAGCTCAGCGACGCGGGCGCGGATCTCGGCGCGCGGGCGCCCGGCGACTTCGAGCGGGTAGGCGACGTTGCCGGCGACCGTCCGCGAGTCGAACAGGTTGAACTGCTGGAAGATCATGCCGATGTCGCTGCGGAGGCGCCGCAGGTCGCGCTCCCCGAGCCGCGTGATGTCGACGCCGTCCACCTCGACCGTGCCGGAGGTGGGCGTCTCGAGGGCGTTGACCAGGCGCAGCACGGTGGACTTGCCCGCGCCAGAGTAGCCGATGATGCCGCAGATCTCGCCGGCGGCGATGTCGAGGTTCACGTCGTCGACGGCGACGACGGGCTCGGCGTTCTTGGCCGCGGGCGGGAAGGTCTTGGTCACGCCGCGCAGGCGGATGAGGGTCATGGTTCTCCCGGAGACATGCGTGTGCGGCCCGTCCGGTGGGGTCGGGCCGCACACGGCAGGGTGTTACTGGTTCGCGCGGATGTCGTCCTCGGTGTCCTTCAGCGAGGTGAGGAGGTCGGCGACGGGCGTCTTGACGAGCACGGCGGTGCCGCCGGATGCCGCGAGCACGCCGTCCTGGACCGCTGTGGTGTCCTGGTAGATCTTCACGAGCTTCAGGTAGGTCGGGTTCTCGGCATCCTCCGCCTTCGCGGCGAAGATGTTGATGTACGGGAACGCCGACGCGTCGGCAGGGTCGTCCTGCGCGAGCAGCTCCTTGCTCGTCAGGCCCGACTTCGCGACGAAGTCGTTGTTGACGACGGCGCCGGCGAAGTCCGGCAGCGACGAGGCCGTGAAGTCGGCGGCGACGGCCTCGACCGTGACCTTCGAGCCGTCCTCGATGTCGGCGACGGTCGAGAAGATCGAGCCGCCGTCCTTGAGTTCGATGAGGCCCGCGGACTGCAGCACGAGCAGGGCGCGCGCCTGGTTGGACTCATCGTTGGGGACGGCGATGGTCTCACCGGCGGGGATGTCGTCGACGTCGGTGTACTTCGTCGAGTAGAGGCCCAGCGGGTAGATCGCCGTCGCACCGATCGGCACGAGGTCATCGCCCGCGGCGACGTTGTAGGTCGCGAGGTAGATGATGTGCTGGAACTGGTTGAGGTCCAGTTCCCCCGCCGCCAGGGCCGGGTTCGGCTGGTCGTAGGAGTCGAAGTTCACGATCTCGACGTCGATGCCCTCGTCCGCGGCGGCCTCGGTGAACGTCTCCCAGTACGGGTCGCCGGCGCCGACGACGCCGATGCGGACGGTCTCGCTCTGCGCCGCGTCGCCGCTCGCGGCGGGGTCGGACGAGCCGCTCGCGCAGGCGCCCAGCAGCAGGACGAGGGGGAGGGCCAGTGCGGCGGCCAGGGATTTCTTGGACATGTGATGCTCCTCGTGGATCGGGGCACCGCGATGCGCGGAGGATCGTCGTTCGTGCTCGGCTGTCCGCGCTCGCCTCGTCGCGGTGCCTCTTCGACCGTACGCAGGGCGGCGGACGTGTCCGAATCAGGGCGTAACACGACGACACCGGATGTCGCGGCATCCGGTCGAGGCTCGGTTCGCGGCACCCCTGCAGACCCTGTAAGATCGGACATCGTGCACGGCGCTCGCGCCCGCACGCCGCCCTAGCTCAGTCGGCAGAGCATCTCACTCGTAATGAGAAGGTCAAGGGTTCGATTCCCTTGGGCGGCTCCACTTCCTCCTCTCCGTTCCCCTCGCTACAGGCAGACCCATGGATCAGACGGTCGACATCCTGATCGAGGTGTTCACCTGGGTGGGTCTCGGCGGTTTCGTCGCGCTCGCCGTCGTCGCCGTGGGTCTCTGGGCGGCCGATGGCTCCTGGCTGCCCGCTGACGCGGTCATCGACCGCGACGGCGACGGGCCGGTCGCGCGCTGGATCGACGATGACGGCGACGTCAACAGCGCGCCGCTGACGGATGCCGACGCGCAGACCCTCGGCGAGGCCGAACGCGCGACGGTCTGGTACCGGCACGGGTGGCGCGATCGGATGCGGCTGGTCCGTCGCCCGACCTCCCTGCGCACCGTGATCATCTCGGCGGGCGGGATGCTGGCCCTCGGCATCCTGTGCCTGGTCGCCGGCTGGGTGCTCTACTTCGCCCGCGGCTGAGGTCACCCGACCGCGAGCAGGATGCCGGCCGCGAGCGCCAGCACGAGCCCGATCCCCTGCACGGGGGCGATGCGTTCGCGCAGCAGCGCCGCTGCGAGCAGCACGGTGCCGGCGGGATACATCGCCGTCAGCGCCGCGACGACGACGAGATCGCCGCCGGCGCGCAGTGCCCACAACAGGAGGAGGTTCGCCGTCGCGTCGACGACACCGCAGGTGATCGCGAGGAGCCACGCGCTCCGCAGCGGCAGCGGCAGCGCTCCGCTCGCACGCACGGCCGACTGCGCACCGCGGCCCGAGCGGACCGCGCGGACGACGAGCACGGTGGCCAGTCCGCCGGTGAGGACGGCGTTGACGACGCGGTTGAGCACGAGGGGCGCGATCCCCGAGCCCTCGCCCGTCTGGTCGAGCAGGATCAGGAACGCACCGATCGCGAGCCCGGAGCCGACCGCCATGCTCAGCGCCGGCGCGGTGGGCCGGGTGATGCGCTCGCCCGGCAGCAGCGCCACGAGCACGATGGCGACGAGCGCGACGACGAGGCCGGCGGCGCTCCCGGCGCCCAGCCGCTCACCGCCGGCGAGAAGTCCCCACAGCATCGGCGCCGCCGCCGACACGACCGCGGTCACCGGGGAGAGCACGCTCATGGGGCCGCGCGCGAGGCAGGCGTAGAGCAGCCCGATCGCGACCGCGCCCGTCACGCCCGACAGTGCGCCCCACAGCAGGTCGGCCGCGGTCGGCGTGCCCCCGGCGATGGGTACGAGGATGCCGAGAAGCACCGCGCCCGAGCCTGCGGCCACCCCCGTCACGATGAGCGGCCGCAGGCGGCGCGCCGCGAGGCCGCCGAGGAAATCTGCGGAGCCGTACACCAGCGCGCCGACGAACGCGAGGACGGCCGACATCACGCGCGTCAGCCTAGCGAGGTCGCGCGGGAGAGATATTGCTAGATAAGCTAGCGATATGACTTCACGCCGCGACACCCCCACCCGCTGGCTGCGTATCGGCATCCCCGTGATGCTCGTCCTCATCTGGCTCGTCGGCGGGTCCATCGGCGGCCCCTACTTCGGAAAAGTCGATGAGGTCGCCACCAACGACCAGTCGACCTTCCTGCCGTCCTCGGCCGAAGCGACGCAGGTGCAGGAGCGCCTCGCCGACTTCACCGGTGGCGACACCCTCCCGGCTGTCGTGGTCGTCGCGGGCGACGGGACGCTGACCGAGGCGCAGCTGGCCGAGGTCGACGACCTCGCGACGTCGATCGGCGACGTCGAGGGCGTGGGGGAGGTGTCGCCGGCCCTCCCCTCCGAGGACGGCGAAGCGGTGCAGCTGTTCGTCCCGATCGACACCTCCGGCGACGTGGCCGAGACCGCCGAGGCGGTGCGCGCTGCGATCGCCGAGCAGCTGCCCGAGGGACTGCAGGCGTGGGTCACCGGACCCGCCGGGTTCACAGCCGACCTCGTCGAGGGATTCCTCGGCATCGACGGGCTGCTGCTCGCGGTGGCGCTCGGCGCCGTCTTCGTCATCCTCGTGATCGTCTACCGGTCGCCGCTGCTGCCCATCCTGGTGCTCATGACGTCGACGTTCGCGCTCTGCGTCGCGCTGCTGACGGTGTGGTGGCTCGCGAAGGCCGGGGTGTTCGTCCTGAACGGGCAGGTGCAGGGCATCCTCTTCATCCTCGTGATCGGCGCGGCGACGGACTACGCGCTGCTCTACGTCGCGCGCTTCCGCGAGGCGGTCGGGTCGGGGCTGCGCCGGTGGGATGCGACGGTCAGCGCGTGGCGCGGCGCCTTCGAGCCGATCCTCGCCTCGGGCGGCACCGTCATCGCCGGGCTGCTCTGCCTGCTCCTCAGCGACCTCGCGAGCAACCGCGCCCTCGGCCCGATCGCCTCGATCGGCATCGTCTTCGCCGTGCTCTCCGCGCTCACCTTCCTGCCGGCACTCCTCGCCCTCACTGGCCGGGCGGCGTTCTGGCCGTTCATCCCGGAGACCGGCGCCGTCGACATCCCCGACGACCTCGCCTCCAGCGGCGCGCCCGTGCGCGGGTTCTGGGCCCGGCAGGCGCGGCTCGTCGCCCGGCATTCCCGCCCGGTGTGGATCATCACGACCGTCGTGCTGCTCGCGGCATCCGTCGGCGTCCTGCAGCTGAAGGCCGACGGCGTGCCGCAGAGCGATCTCGTGCTGGGTGCCTCCGAGGCGCGCGACGGGCAGGACGTGCTCGCCGAGCACTTCGCGGCGGGGTCGGGCAGTCCCGCGTACGTGATCGTGCCCGAGGATCGCGTCGCCGACGCCGTCGGGGTGCTGGATGCGACCGACGGCATCGACGCGGTCTCGGCGTCGTCAAAGGATGCCCCGTCGGGCCAGGTCGCGGTGGCCGTCTCCGGCGGCGAGCCGGTGTACACCGTCGCAGGACCCCCCACGGCGACACCGGCCGGACCGACCGTCTCAGACGGCGATGTGCTGCTGGTCGCGACGCTGTCGCAGGAGGCCGACTCCCTCGCGGCCGAGGAGACGATCCGCGATCTGCGCGCCGCCTTCGCCGCCGACCTCGGGGAGTGCACCGCGCTCGTGGGCGGGTCGACGGCCATCGACGTCGACACCAACGACACCTCGATCCGCGACCGCACCGTCATCATCCCGGTCATCCTCGTCGTGATCCTGCTGATCCTCATGCTGCTGCTGCGCGCGATCGTCGCGCCGGTGCTGCTGATCCTCAGCGTCATCGTCTCGTTCGGGGCGGCGCTCGGGGTGAGCGCCCTGGTGTTCAACCACGTGTTCGACTTCCCGGGGGCGGACCCCGCCGTGCCGCTGTACGGCTTCGTCTTCCTCGTGGCGCTCGGGGTGGACTACAACATCTTCCTCATGTCGCGGGTGCGTGAGGAGTCGAAGACGCACGGCACGCGCCCCGGCGTCCTGCGCGGCCTCGTCGCCACCGGTGGGGTGATCACCTCGGCGGGCCTTGTGCTGGCGGCGACGTTCGCGGCGCTCGGCGTGATCCCGATCCTCTTCCTGGCCCAGTTGGCGTTCATCGTGGCCTTCGGGGTGCTTCTGGACACGTTCGTGGTGCGGTCGCTGCTGGTTCCCGCCGCCGCGTACGACCTCGGACGGGTCATCTGGTGGCCCTCGAAGCTGTGGCGCCGGGACGGTCAGCGCGGCGGCGGCGAAAACTCCACAAGAACGGTGCACGAAGGCGCGACACGCCGATCCCTGCGGGCGCAGGCCGCCGAATCCGTGGAGCTTTCGCCGGACCCCCGCGATAACCTCGGAGCATGACCCGGGCCCTGTTCATCGTCGACGTCCAGAACGACTTCACGGAGGGCGGCGCGCTCGGCGTGGCCGGCGGCGATGCCGTCGCCGCGGGCGTGTCGCGGCTGCTGGCCGCACGCGCCGGTGACTACGCGCTCATCGTCGCCTCGCGCGACTGGCACGACCCCGAATCCGACAACGGCGGCCACTTCGCCGCCGACGAGCCCGACTTCGTCGACACCTGGCCGGTGCACTGCGTCGCCGGCACGGCAGGGGCCGAGTACGACCCGGAATTCGCGACGGATGCCGTCACCCACCACGTCAAGAAGGGGCAGGGCATCCCGGCGTACTCCCTGTTCGAGGGGACGACGGACGCCGGGGAGAGGGTCGCCGAGCTCCTCACCGCCCACGGCGTCACCGACGTCGACGTCACGGGGATCGCGACCGACTACTGCGTGCGCGCATCGGCGCGGGACGCGATCGAGCACGGGCTGCACGTGCGGATCCTCACAGACCTCGTCGCCGGGGTCGCGGCGGACTCGTCGCAGGCCGCGCTCGCCGAACTCGCCCACGCCGGAGCCGAGCTGGTGACGGCGGACGCCGAGTGAGCGCCGCGGCCGGGTGGTACCCCGACCCGACCGGTGCGCCCGGCGGGCGCTGGTGGGACGGCGCGCAGTGGACCGCGCACACCCTCGCGCCGCCCGTGGCGCCGCGACCGGTGGACGTGCCGCCGCGACCGGTGGACGTACCGACGAACACGGTGTGGATCTGGCTTGCCATCGCCGCCAGCACGCTGCCGCTGGCCTGGCTGCTGTTCCTCGACCCGTCGGGGTACATCTCCGCGACGATGGGGGCAGCCCGCGACGCGGAGGCCGCCTTCGCCGCCTCGGTGGCATGGATGCTGCAGTGCCTCACGGTCGGACTGGTCAGCTGGGTCTTCGTCGGCGCCGCCATCCTGTTCAGCTGGCTGGACTGGCGGGAGCTCCGCCGTCGCGGGGTGCCCCTGCCGTTCCACTGGGCATGGGCGCTTCTCGCGCTGGCCAGCGGGGGCCTGGCCGTCTACATCATCGGACGCACCGTCGTGCTGCGCCGCCGCACGGTGGCGGGAGGGTGGCCGCCGCTCTGGGTCTGGATCGGCACCGTCGTGTTCGCCGTCATCGTCGCGATCACCTGGACGATGACGATCGTCGCGCAGATGCTCGGCAGCCTCCCGATCGGCCTGACCGCGTGAGCATCCCCACCGTCCTGTTCGTCTGCGTGCACAACGCGGGGCGCTCCCAGATGGCGGTGGGATACCTTGCGGCCATCGACGCCCGCGCCGAGCGCGACCACACGTCTCGGTCGGAGCTGATTCGCCGGGCGATCGCCGCGTACGCCGCGTGAACATCCACGATGGCGCGCGCAAGCACGGCATCGACGACGCGGACATCATCCATGCTGCGACGTGGCCTGCGTGGATCGAGCCGCTCGACGACGAGTCACCTGGTCGTCAACGTCGGCTCGGATTCGACATGCAAGGCTGAGATCCCGGACGCTTGCTAGGCTTGAGGTGCCCCTATAGCTCAGTTGGTTAGAGCAACGGACTTCAACACAAAAATGGAGCGCCGGCGTCGAAATACGCCGGATGAACGCCGCTATATGCTGGAACACCCTGAGAGCCCGAGGTACTCGTCCGTGCGAGAGCGCGGGCAGTGACAATCCGAGGGATTGGGCGATCAGCAGGTAACCGAAAGGGAACCTCAGAGACTACACGCGGCGCACCTGACCGGCTCGGCCGAAGGTGAAGATATAGTCCAGACTGCAAGCCGTTTCGGTGGCTGGGGAAACTCAGTGCAGCAGGTTAATCCGTGGGTCCAGGGTTCGAGTCCCTGTGGGGGCACCATATGAGGCCTACTGCAATTCTGAGCCGTTTGCACGGCGGGGGAGAGCAGGGCTGACAAGAAATCATGAAGCAGGCCACCGGAAGCGGTGGCCTGCTTTCTTGTTTCAGATCCCTCGGGAGCCCGCTCGAGATCGTGTTGGCTCTGGTGGTGGAGCAGAACCATGAGGCACCGGACGGAGAACGGGTTGCGCGGATGGCAACGGGGGTAGTGTTGCCTGTCCTTGCTGGAATTGGCGCGTCGACCGGGTGATGCTCGGATCATGCGGTTCCTGCGAGTCTTGGGGCGCTACCCCGTCATCACGGTGACGGTCGTCGTTCTGGCGGCCGTGCTGCTTCTGCACGTCGTCGGCGAAGATGTGTTGGGCAGGTGGATCGCCACGGTGTGTGTGGCCGCGTTCGTCGTCTGGACGCTGGTGGGCATGGTCCGCGACGTCATGCGTGGGCACGTGGGTCTCGATATCCTCGCGGTCGTCGCGATGGTGGCGACGCTTGCCGTCGGCGAGTACCTCGCGTCTCTCATCATTGTTCTCATGCTCTCTGGGGGCGAGGCGCTCGAGGACTTCGCTGCGCGCCGCGCGAAGCGCGATCTCACCGCGCTGCTTGATCGCTCGCCGCGCATCGCGCATGTCATCGTCCATCCCCTCTCGGGGGAGTCCGACGAGGTGCGGGACGTCGCGGTCGACGATGTCGTGGTGGGTGATGTTCTGCTCGTGCGGCCTTCTGAGATCGTTCCGGTGGACGGAGTGTTGTTGTCGGAGAGCGGGTCGTTCGACGAGTCGTCGCTCACGGGCGAGAGTCTTCCTGTGACGCGGGAGGTGGGCGGGGACGTGTTGTCGGGTGCGATCAACGGCACGCGTGCGGTCCACGTCCGTGCGGTGCGTCGCAGCGTTGACAGCCAGTATCAGCAGATCGTCGCGCTCGTGCGCGCGGCGGAGGGTTCGAAGGCGCCGGTGGTGCGCCTCGCGGATCGGTTCGCCATTCCGTTCACTGCGGTCGCGCTCGTGCTGGCGGGCACGGCGTGGCTGATCTCGGGTGACTCTACGCGGTTCGCGGAGGTGCTCGTGCTGGCGACGCCGTGCCCGCTGCTGATCGCCGCTCCGGTCGCGTTCCTCGGGGGGCTCTCCCGCGCCGCGAAGACGGGGGTGATCATGAAGGGCGGCGCCGTGATCGAGCAGCTGGCGCGGGTGCGTTCCGCCGCGTTCGACAAGACGGGGACGCTTACCGAAGGGCGGCCCGACCTCGTCGACGTGCGGCCGGCTCCGGGATTCGGCCACGACGAGCTCCTGCTGCTGGCCGCGTCGGCGGAGCAGTACTCTTCGCACGTGCTCGCCGAGGGCATCCGGCGCGCCGCGGCAACTCGCGGTCTCGAACTGATTGCCGCCGAGGCGGCGAGCGAGGTCGCCACCAACGGCGTGACGGCGGAGATCGACGGGCGCACCGTGGTGGTCGGCAAGCCCGCCTACGTCGCGTCGCTGGCGGCCGACACCGAACGTGTGTCGCTCGGGGCCGGGGAAGCCGCCGCATACGTGGCGGTCGACGGTCGGTTCGCGGGCGTGCTGGTGCTCGCCGACGATCCGCGTCCCGAGTCCGCCGCGGTGATCTCGTGGCTGCGGGAGCAGGGCCTCGAGCGCATCACGATGCTCACGGGAGACACGGCCGCCACCGCTGAGACGATCGCGAAGGACGTCGGGATCGACGAGGTGCACGCCGATCTCCTGCCTCCCGAGAAGGTCCGTCTCGCGGCGCAGCTGCATCCGAGGCCTGTGATGATGGTCGGCGACGGCGTGAACGATGCGCCCGTACTCGCCGCAGCCGACATCGGCATGGCCATGGGGGCGAAAGGTGCGACGGTGGCGGGGGATGCTGCGGACATCGTTATCCTGGTCGACTCGCTCGCGAAGGTCGCCGATGCCGTCTCGATCGGCCGGCACACGCTGCGCGTCGCGCTCACCGCCATCTGGATCGGTATCGGCCTGAGCGTCGGCCTCATGATCGTCGCGATGACGGGTGTGATTCCCGCCGTCGCCGGTGCCCTCACACAGGAGCTCGTCGACCTCGCCACGATCCTCTACGCTTTGCGCGCTCTCGGTGGCCCGCCCAGCGGACTCACCTCCGCTCGGCCGTCGCGTCAAGAGCGAAGCAACGAGACCACACCGCGAGCCGACCTGTGACGACACCACCTACGCACACGAGAGGGAGCGGGACACCGCCCGCCGCGCCGATGATCACCACGGCCCAGGGCCGCGTCTTCCAGCCCGCCAGAAGTGCCTGCGCCCAGCTGCGCGTGAGCAAGGGGTTCCAGAACGACTTGGCGGATCCAGTCCGGCATCCTGCCTGTTCCGCACGCAACGGCCGCCGATCCTCTCGGGCGGATAGACTGCGGTCTATGCATTTGGTGGTGGAGGTCCCGGTGCTGGCGGTCCTCGCGGACCCCACTCGCGCCCGGATCGTCCAGCTGATCCGTGATGCCGAGGGTGGTCGGGCGATGGTGAGCCGGCTCGCGGAGCAGCTCGGGCTGCGTCAGCCCACGGTCAGCCACCATTTGGCCGCGTTGCACGCCGAAGGTCTCGTGGTCCGGGAACCGGAGGGGCGGCGGGTCTGGTACTCGATCAACCCCGATGAAGCCGACCGAATCACCGCGCTCCTCGGCGCCCCCGCCCTCGCGGCGGAGGAGCCGGACTGGGAGCGAGTGGTCAACGACCTCGCTGCTCGCTACCACGGTGTCTTCAACCGTGAGACTGTCGCTCGCACCCTCGCCGACTCTCGCGATCTGCTCGCCGCGCGCGGCACCACCTCGCTGCTGGCTTCGCGGGCGGCGGCGTTCACTGCGGCGCGCCTGGACGACCTGCACCGGGTCGAACAGGCGTCGACGGGGACGCCGACGGTGCTGTTCGTCTGCGTCCAGAACGCCGGCCGCTCCCAGCTGGCCGCAGGAGTCCTCCGCCAACTCGCCGGCGACAAGGTCATCGTCCGCACCGCCGGATCCGCCCCCGCGGCCGAGGTCCGCTCCGCGATCGTGACCGCTTTGGACGAGATCGGCGTCACGCTCGGCGGGGAGTTCCCCAAGCCGCTGACCGACGACGCCGTCAAGGCCGCGGATGTCGTGGTCACGATGGGCTGCGGCGACGCCTGCCCGGTCTATCCCGGCCGTCGCTATCTCGACTGGGATCTCGCCGACCCCGTCGGCCAGCCGCTCAGCGTGATCCGGGAGATCCGCGATGACATCGACAGCCGCGTCCGCACCCTCCTGGCGGAGTTGATCGGCCCCTCCGTCATTTAACTGATAGATGGTGGTCTATGCTTTCTGATGAGAGGAAGCGAGACCCGTCATGAGTGAGAAGCCCACTGTTCTGTTCGTCTGTGTCCACAACGCCGGGAGGTCGCAGATGGCCGCCGGCTACCTGCAGCACCTGGCCGGGGATCGGGTCGAGGTGCTGTCGGCTGGGTCCGAGCCGAAGGATCAGATCAACCCGGTCGCTGTCGCCGTGATGGCCGAGGAGGGCATCGATATCGCAGGCGGCACGCCGAAGTTGCTCACTGTCGATGCGGTGCGCGAGTCGGACGTGGTGATCACGATGGGCTGCGGGGATGCCTGCCCGATCTTCCCCGGGAAGCGCTACGAGGACTGGCTGCTCGACGACCCCGCCGGGCAGGGCATCGAGTCCGTCCGGCCGATCCGGGACGAGATCCGCTCCCGTGTCGAGGCGCTGATCGCCGAGCTGCTGCCCTCGGGGAGGGCGGCATGAACGCGCAGCGCGGCCAGGAGGGGCTGCTCCCCCCGGATTCGGTGCTGCACCGAGCCGCCGAACGCCTCGCGCAGCAGTTCGCCGGGATGGTGAGCGAGGAGACCGTCGAGCGGGTGGTGTTCGAGTCCTACGCCGCCCTCGCGCGGACCGCGAACGTCTCCACGCACCCGCCTACGGTTGCGGAGACGTTCGCCCGCGACCGGCTGGTCGCCCTGGCGCAGTCGCGCGGGATGATCGGCAAGCCGGTGCCGGAGATCCTCTACGTCTGCGTGCAGAACTCCGGCCGCTCGCAGATGGCCACCGACCTCGACCTGGACGGCATCCGCACGGTCCGTGACGGGATCCGCCAGCACGTCCAGCAGCTGCTCACCGAGCTCACGCCCGACCTCACGGCTCACCGGTCGTGAGGCGGCTCTCGCTCTGGCGGCGCAGCCTCGCCGAGTTCCTCGGCACGGGGCTGCTGGTGACGGTCGTGGTCGGATCGGGGATCGCCGCGGAGCGCCTCTCCACCGATCCGGGCCTGCAACTGCTGGAGAACTCGATCGCCACCGCGCTCGGCCTCGGCGTCCTGATCCTGCTGCTCGCCCCGGTCTCCGGCGCGCATTTCAACCCCGTGGTCTCTCTCGCCGACACCCTCCTCGGCCGCAGAACCGGCACCGGGCTGCCCGCACGCGAACTATCGGTCTATCTGCCGGCGCAGCTCGCAGGCGGGATCGGCGGCGCGATCCTGGCCAACGCGATGTTCGCCACCCCGACCGCGATCTCCACCACCGACCGCGCCACCCCCGCCACGTTCCTCGCCGAGATCGTCGCCACCGCAGGGCTCGTGCTCCTGATCATCGGGCTCAGCCGCACCGGCCGGCCCGCACCGGTGATCGCGACGGCGGTCGGCGCCTATATCGGCGCTGCCTACTGGTTCATCAGCTCCACTTCGTTCGCCAACCCCGCCGTCACCATCGGCCGCATCTTCACCGACACCTTCGCCGGCATCGCCCCCAGCTCGGCGCTCCCGTTCCTCGGTGCCCAGATTCTCGGTGCGGGCGCGGCGATCGGCATCTCCCTGCTGCTCTTCCCTAGTGTCCAGGAGACCAGAGCCGGGTCGCAGCCGTCGTAGCCTCCACGCTCGACTGTCCGAGATCGCCCGCGTTCATCGTCCGAACAGCTTCGCGAAGAACCCGGTACCTTTCTCGCCCTGGTGGCCCTGGCAGCGCTGGGCCGCCGGTACGCCGCGCATGACCTGGTCGACGTGCTGACCGCATCCTGACCAGGTGGTCTTGCCGCACTTTCGGCAGGCGACGGCGTAACACAAGGGTTTCTCCTTCGTTCGGTGCTCAGGCGAGCATGAGGAAGAGCTTCTCGAGCTCTTCGGTCGTCAGGCCCTGCTGGTCGCGGGCGGCGTCAGGGTCTGCGATGCAGTCCTTCATCGCGGTGGAGACGATCGCGAAGCCGGCACGGTCGAGCGCGCTCGACACCGCTGAGAGCTGGGTCACGACCTCGCGGCAGGGGCGTTCGTTCTCAACCGCCGCGATGACGGCATCGAGTTGGCCGCGGGCGCGGCGCAGGCGGTTGACGATGCGCTTGTGCGCGTCGGCGTCGGTGGTGCTCATGAGTGGGATCCCTTCAGGGCCGGGGGTGGGTGTCGATGGGCTGGCGTGCCTCGTCGCAGCCGAGCGTATTCGTCGGCGTGTGTGCATCGCGGCGGTTCAGTAGTTGTGTGGGGCACTAGCTAGCCGGTGATCGCGCCGATCGCCAGGAACGTTGCGCACACCCCGGCGGGGATCGCGCACCAGGGCTGGTCGAGCGAGTTCAGCGAGAGCGCCGCGAGGAAGATCCCGGCAAGTGCCATCAGCACCCGTTCTGACCTGCTGCGTGAGCAGGATGCCGCAGCGAGCCTACGCATCCGCGAGCACTCCTGGCCGCTCCAAGACCTCGTTCTGCCGCGCGCCGAGCCAGGCCCGCAGCGTAAGCATGCCGCCCGACAGCGAGGCGGAGTCGAAGCACGCCTGCACCAGCACGCGGTGGGCGATCGCCGATCGCACGCCCGATTGGCACATGACGCGCACGGCCCGGCCGGCCGCGGCGGCGCGTACTTCGTCGAGGCGGTCCCGCAGCTCGGTGTGCGGGACGTTGAGCGAGCTCGGCACGAACCCCGTGGCGTACTCGGCGGGGGTGCGGACGTCGAGGATCAACGCGTTCTCCCGCGCCTCGTCGAGGTCTTCCGGGTACCAGAGCCGCAGCGTGCCGGTGAGGACGTTCTCGCCCACCATGCCGGCGAGGTTGACAGGATCCTTGGCCTGCCCGTATGGCGGCGAGTAGGCGAGGTCGAGGTCGATGAGATCATCGACGCGCAGGCCCGCGCGGATCGCGGTCGCCAGCACGTCGATGCGCTTGTCCACCCCCTCGGTGCCGACGGCCTGGGCACCGAGCAGCGCACCGTCGGCGGTGCGGATGTGCACGACGAGGTGTACCTGGGCGGCGCCGGGGAAGTAGCCCGCATGCTGGTTCGGGTGCAGGTGCAGGGTGCGGTACTCGATGCCCGCGGCATCAAGCGCTGCGCGGTTCGCGCCGGTGAGGGCGGCGGTGAGTCTTCCGACCCGCACGATCGCCGTGCCGACCGGGTGCGGAAGAGCTCGCGCGTCGTCCGGTCGCAAGATGTCGTCGGCGATCAGGCGTCCGGCGCGGTTCGCGGGTCCCGCGAGGGCTACCGGGCGACGGATGCCGGTGACAGCGTCGACCGACACCGTCGCGTCGCCCGCGGCCCACACTCCCGGGGCGGAGGTGCGGCCGTGCGCATCCACGACGATCGCGCCCCGTTCACAGGTGATGCCGGCCGCCTCGAACGGCGCCGTGTCTGGCCGTACTCCGACTGAGAGCACGATGATGTCGGCCGCCAGCCGCGCGCCGTCGGCGAGTACGACCACGTCGGCATCGTCGCCGTGCTCAACGCTCGCGGCGGCGATCCCCGTACGCACCTCGACTCCGAGCTCGCCCAGTTCCTGCGTGATCAGCCATGCCAGCTCTGTCTCCAGCGGCGGCAACGGGTGCGGGGCTAGCTCGACCACCGAGACCTCCAGGCCCTGCCTGGCCAGCGCCTCGGCCGCCTCGATCCCGATGAAGCCCGCACCGAGTACGACGGCCCGCCGTGCGCCGGCGAGCACCTCGTCGCGGAGGGCCACGGCATCCTCCACCGTGCGCAGCGTGCGCACCCGGGGCGAGTCGAGCCCCGGCAGCGGTGGGCGCAGAGCGGACGCACCCGGCGAGAGCACGAGCGCATCGTAGGACAGCTCGTAGGTACCGTCCTCCGTGCGCACCGACACGGTCTTCGCGGAGATGTCGACGGCCGTCACCTCGCTGCCGGTGCGCACGTCCAGAGCGAGAGCGGCGCGAAGCGACTGCGGTGTCTGCACCAGCAGCGACCGCTCCTCGGTGATCTCGCCGCCGACGAAGTAGGGCAGACCGCAGTTCGCGAACGACACGTGCGCGCCGCGTTCGAGCACCACGATCTCCGCGCTCTCATCGAGCCGGCGCGCGCGGGCCGCGCAGCTCATGCCTCCGGCGACACCGCCCACGATCACGATCCTCATCGCACAGCCTCCCGCTCCACCTTCTGTGCCGCGACCTGTGCGCGCACGGCATCCATGTCCAGGCCCCGCACGCCCGCGATCACCCGGTCCAGCTGCGGTGCACCGAGGGCACCGGGCTGTGAGAACACCAGCACCCCCTCCCTGAACACCATGAGGGTCGGGATCGACGAGATATGGAACGCCGCCGCGAGCTCGCGCTGCGCCTCGGTGTCGACCTTGCCGAACACGATGTCGGGGTGCTGCCCGGCCGCCTTCTCGAAGACGGGCGCGAACATCCGGCACGGGCCGCACCACGCAGCCCAGAAGTCGAGGAACACGATGTCGTTCTGGTCGATGACGTCGTGGAACCCCCGGATGGCGATCTCTCGGGTGGTCATGTCGGGCCTTTCGTGTCAGGGTCGTCAGTCGACGACGGCGAGTCCGGTCGCGGTCGCGGCGTCGGAGAGGCCGCCCGCGTCGTGAACGGAGGTGAAGCCGGCCTGCTCCATCAGCGCGACGGCGCGGGCGGAACGGCTGCCGGACCGGCAGTAGACGAGGTAGTCGGCCGTCGGATCGAGCGCCTCGAGCTCGGTCTCGAAGCCGGCGGCGCTGACGTCGAGGTTGACGGCACCGTCGAGATGCCCGGCGGCGTACTCGGCGGGGGTGCGCACGTCGACGACGGTGGTCCCGGTCGTCACCTCGATCGATGTCGTCGCCGGCGCACAGGCCGCGACGGTTCCCGCTGCCAGCAGCAGGAGCGGGATCACCAACAGCCGGATGGGGCGCGGCCTGCTCACGCGACGCCCGCAAGGTCGTGTCCGGGGCAGCGGTCCGCCTCGGGCACACCCCACAGCGCCTCCTCAACGTGCTGGCCGCAACCGGCCCACGTCGCCTTGCCGCATTCTGCACACGTCACCCTGCTGCACATCGCCCACTCCTTCGATCAATAAACCCCTGGGGGTATATCGACTATACACCCGGGGGTATGCGATCGAGACCATGTTGTGTGTCTGCCAGACTGGGGCTCAGGTGTATTCCTGACGTATGTCTCTTTACGGCGCAGAGGCCGGCGCTAACGCGAAGCGGTGCGGCAGCTGCGGAAAGTTCAAGCCGCGCGTCGAGTTCAACCGAAAGCGCTCCCGGGTCGACGGCTTGCAAGAGGTCTGTCGAGAATGCAATCGCGCGTCATCGCGACGGTACTAAGAGCAGAATCGCGAGAAGCACGTCCGCGTCAGTGGGCGCCGCACGTGGGCGCGCGGCGTCTTCGCCCTGGCCGCCTGCCTCGTGCTGCTCGTCGGCATCGGGTGGGGGACCGGTGTCATCGCGAAGCTGTGGAACACGCCTGCGGCGGTCACCGCCCTGGACGAGATCGAGCGCGCCCCCGACGCGGCGTCAGCCGCCGTCGACTTCGACGGCGGCCAGGCGACGGCGCACTGGTCGCAGAGCGTCGGAAAAGTCGTGCTGGTGGCGGAGGGGCTCCCGCAGCTGCCCACCGACCGCACGTTCGAGCTGTGGTTCGTGCGCGGCGACGAGCCGGTGCCGGCGGGCACGTTCGACGCCGACGGCGGCGCGGCGACGGCGGAACTCACGGGTGCGATGCAGCCCGGCGACACCATCGCGGTCACGGTCGAACCCGCCGGCGGTTCACCGAGCGGCGCGCCGACGACCGCGCCGATCATCGCCATCCCGACCGTCTGAGCCGGCCCGCCCGCCGGGGTGCGCAGGTACCCTTGACGGGTGAGTGACCAGCCGCGCGACTACCACCGTCCGGTGCAGCGTCCCGCGGACACCTTCGACCGCCGCTTCGGATCGACCGATCCGGCGGACGTCTCCCGGGTCGCGCACGCCACGGCATCCGCTCTGCTGACGCGCGTGCGCGACGAGCCGACGGATGCCGTCATCGAGCGCCTCGTGACCTTCACCGACGCCCACGGCATCGACACGATCGCCGAGCTCTGGTCCCACTCGCCGGCGAAGTCGCTGCCCGGGACGCTGTGGCGGCTGTACCTGCTGCAGCTCATGGTGCGCGACGACGCCCGCACCGCGGCGCTGCTGTACGAGCGGGGTCGCGCAGTGCTGCGCTCCGCAGACGACGTCGTCGCCGGCGCGCCCACTCCGGCCGGTCCCGAGGAGCTCACCGCGCTCGTCGACGAGATCCTGCGAGGCGTTTTCCGCGGCGACTTCGCCGTCGCGCTCGATCGCGCCGCATCCTTCTGCCGCGTCGAGGCGGCAGGCTCGGCCGACCTCGCCGACGACTACGACGCGACCGAGCCGGAACGGGCGAGCGCCTTCACGACGCGGGCGCTGCGGCTGGACACCTACGCCACCGACCTCCGCGCGAGCGCGAGTCTGTGGCGCCGGGACTCGCTGACCTGAGGGGTGCTGCGCAGGCGAGGCGTTCCGCGGTGCGACGTTCGGCGGGTGTGAAAGTGCCGGGCCGCAGAACGCCCGTTGACGTGGCCGCTGCGCAGGCGAGGCGTTCCGCGGTGCGACGTTCGGCGGGTGTGAAAGTGCCGGGCCGCAGAACGCCTCTCGGCGCGTGGCCGCTCGCAGCGGCGAAAGATGGAGCCCGGGGTTACTGCGGCCCGACTGATCCAGTGTAACGTGCGCGGCCGGCGGGGCATTCCCGCGCCTAGGCTCAGATCATGGCCCTGCACTTCGCGCTGATGATCGACCCCGCGGCATCCGACGATGCCCGCACCGACTTCTCCGAGACGTTCACCGCCGTGGACCCGGCGGCCCCAGCGCTGACGGTCGGGGAGCTCAGCACCCAGCGCGGCGACGGGATCTTCGAGTCGATCGGCGTCGTCGACGGTCACGCGCAGGAGGTCGAGGCGCACCTGAGCCGGCTCGCGCACTCCGCGCAGCTGTGCGACCTGCCGCAGCCGAACGCGCGTCAGTGGCGGGAGGCGGTCACGCGCGCCGCAGCGGAGTGCGGACCGGGCGAGGCCGTCATCAAGCTCATCCTCAGCCGGGGGATCGAGCACGGCCCGACGCCGACGGCGTGGGTGACGGCGGCCACCGCCGCCGACAACACCCGGGCTCGCACCCGCGGCATCCGCGTCGTGACGCTCGACCGGGGCTACACGCTCGACGCGCCCACGCGCGCCCCGTGGCTGCTGCTGGGCGCGAAGACCCTCTCGTACGCCGTGAACATGGCGGCGTTGCGCGAAGCGCACCGCCGCGGCGCCGACGACGCGATCTTCACCACGACCGATGGGTTCGTGCTCGAGGCGCCCACCGCCTCGCTCATCCTCCGGCGCGGCGGTACGTTCGTCACGCCCGCCCCGCACGGCGGCATCCTGCACGGGACGACCCAGCTGAGCCTGTTCGACCACCTCGCCGCCGAGGGATACGAGACGGTGTACGAGAACGTCCCGACATCCGCTCTGCACACCGCCGACGCGGCGTGGCTCGTCTCCAGCGTCCGCCTGGCCGCCCCGATCACCGCGATCGACGACGTCGACGTGCCGGTCGATGCCGAGCTCACCGCCGCCGTCAACGCCTACCTGCTGAGCCCCCGCGACTGACCGGCACGGCGGTGCGCCGGCGCGGCGCGCGGTGCGCTCGCTCTCGTCAACGGCGAGGGATCATGTGCGACACGCCGGTATCTCGGCGCGACACTCCGGGAGACCGGGGCGATCCCCTGCCGTTCAGACTCGGCCGACCCCAGCGCCCTCGAGGGTGCTCAGCGCGCCCAGGATCGCCGCCTCGACCAGCTCCCAGTCGTGCACGATCATCGCGTAGTCGAATCGGAGCGTGATGTAGCCCCATGACGCGGCGTGCGCGTCGCGCACGAGATCCTTATGTCGGTGTGACGGGCTGCCGTGGTTGTCCACGCCGTCCGCTTCGACGAGAAGGCGCTCGCCGATGAGAAGGTCGACGCGTCCGACCGCGAAGACCTGCCGTTGCGTCCGCACCCGCAGTCCGCGGCGGCGCAGCCTCCACCGCAGCAGCGACTCGAGGCCGCTGTCCGCGTCGTTGCGGGCGAGCGCGAGCGCTTCGCGGATCGCCGCGTTGGAGTGCATGCGCAGCCAGCGCATGCCGCTGGTGCCGAGCATGCCCGCTGCCAGCGCCGACTCCAGCACGACGAAGAACTCCTCGATCCCGAAGCACCGGTAGATCTGCAGGAGCATCCGGGGAAGGGACGGGGCGGATGCCGGGGCGCCGCGCGGCCCGTCATCCCAATGCTCGACGCAGGCGCAAGCCTGCGATGGGTGGTAACTGCGCTGGCCGCTGCACAGCCAGACGTGCGCGCGATGGTCGGCGGTCAGCACCCACAGTCCGAGGTGTCGTGCCGCCGTGATGCAGGCGGCACGGCCGCCGTGCTCGGCCACGGCGCGCAGCGCAGGGCAGATCGTCGGTGCGACGTACACCCCGCGTCGGGCACGGAACAGCGTCCCGTCGGCGATCCGCGCGGTCAGTATCGTCCCGGAGACGCCGTCGGCACGCAGGCCGGACGTGGTGAAAACGGAAGCGCGGGCATCACACATGCGGCCCATCGTGGCGGTGCCTCGGTCATCCCGGAGGCGCGTGCGCAGCATCCGTGGACAGTCGCCGGAAAACGCGAGTTGTGGAGAGGGCGATGACGCCGGGCAGGCAGAGGCCAACTGCAAGGGATCGTCAGCGACACGCCGCGATGCCTCGGCGCGAGGCGGCGTGTCGCGCAGAATCCCTTGCAGTTAGTACGGCGGATGCCGCGGCGCGCGCCGACGCCGCGCGCCTGCCCCGGCATCCGCCCCCCGGCCGCCCCCGGCCGCCCCCCGGCATCCGCCCCCCGGCATCCGCCCCCTGCGCCGCGCTTACCCGAAGCGGCCGGAGACGTAGTCCTCGGTGGCCTGTACGGAGGGCGTCGTGAAGATCGTGTTCGTGTCGTCGTACTCGATGAGCTTGCCGGGCTTGCCGGTGCCGGCGATGTTGAAGAACGCCGTCTTGTCCGAGACGCGGGATGCCTGCTGCATGTTGTGCGTCACGATGACGATCGTGTACTCCTGCTTGAGCTCCTGGATGAGCTCCTCGATCGCGAACGTCGAGATCGGGTCCAGCGCCGAGCACGGCTCGTCCATCAGCAGCACGTCGGGCGAGACGGCGATCGCGCGCGCGATGCACAGGCGCTGCTGCTGACCGCCGGAGAGGCCCGATCCGGGCTTGTCGAGGCGGTCCTTGACCTCGTTCCAGAGGTTCGCGCCCTGGAGAGACCGCTCGACGAGCGCATCGGCGTCGCTCTTGGAGATGCGCCTGTTGTTGAGCTTGACCCCCGCCAGCACGTTCTCCTTGATCGACATCGTCGGGAACGGGTTGGGGCGCTGGAACACCATGCCGACCTGACGGCGCACGAGCACGGGGTCCACGCCCGGCCCATACAGGTTGTCGCCGTCGAGCAGCACTTCACCCTCGACGCGGGCACGGGGGATGACCTCGTGCATACGGTTCAGGGTGCGCAGGAACGTCGACTTGCCGCATCCGGACGGGCCGATGAAGGCGGTGACGGAGCGGGGCTGGATCTCCAGTCCCACACCCTCGACGGCGAGGAAGTCGCCGTAGTAGACGTTGAGGTCGTTGACTTCGATGCTCTTGGACACGATGGTTCCTAACGGGGCGGATGCCGGTGGGCGGCCGGTCAGCGGCCGGTCTTCGGGGCGAACACCTTCGCGACGATGCGCGCGATGAGGTTCAGTGCCATGACGATGAGGATGAGGGTGAGGGCGGCGGCCCACGCGCGGTCGACGTAAGCCTCGGGCGGAATGCCCTTGTAGGCGTACTGCGAGTAGATGTAGACGGGCAGCGTCTGCATGCGCCCGTCGAACAGGTTCTGGTTCATCGCGTCGGTGAACCCGGCGGTGATCAGCAGCGGTGCCGTCTCGCCGATGACGCGGGCGATGGCGAGCATGACACCGGTCGTGATGCCGGCGATGGAGGTCGGCAGCACCACCTTCACGATCGTCAGCCACTTCGGCACGCCGAGGGCGTACGAGGCCTCACGCAGCTCGTTCGGCACGAGGCGCAGCATCTCCTCGCTCGAGCGGACCACGACAGGGATCATCAGTACCGAGAGCGCGACGGCGCCGGCGAAGCCCATACGGACACCCGGCCCGAAGATGAGGGCGAACAGCGCGTACGCGAACAGACCCGCGACGATCGAGGGGATGCCGGTCATCACGTCGACCAGGAAGGTGATGGCGCGGGCGAGGCGCTTCTCCTGCCCGTACTCGATGAGATAGATGGCGGTCATGAGGCCGATCGGCACCGAGATGATCGCGGCGGTCAGCGTGATCAGCAGTGTGCCCCAGATCGCGTGGACGGCGCCGCCGCCCTCGCCGACGATGCCGCGCATCGAGCTGGAGAAGAACGTCGCGTCGAACCGTGCGATGCCGTTGCTGATGACGGTCCAGCCCACCGACACCAGCGGCACCATGGCGATGGCGAAGGCGCTGGAGACGATGCCGGTGACGAACCGGTCGAACGCGCGGCGCGCGCCTTCGACGATGCGGGAGATCGTGTAGATCAGCACCAGATAGGCGATGACCGAGAGGATGAGCCAGCCGGCGATGGAGAACTCGCCGCCGGCGGCGGCGCCGAGCACCCCGTAGATGGCGCCGAAGACCGCGAGGGAGCCGACCAGCAGCGCCCAGGGCGCCCAGCGGGGCAGGTGACCGGAGGTCAGCGGGATGTGCGCGGGGGCGGCCGGGCGGACCGGTGCGGGAGCAGGGGCGGTGGTCATGTCAGTTCGCTCCCGAGAATTCCTTGCGGCGGCTGACGATCCAGCGCGCCACCGCGTTGACCGCGAAGGTGACGATGAAGAGGATGAGGCCGGTCGCGATCAGCACGTTGATGTTGAGGGCGTAGGCCTCGGGGAACGTGAGGGCGATGTTGGCCGCGATGGTCGAGGGGTTCTGCGAGGTCAGCAACTGCAGGGTGAGCACGTTCGTGGCCGAGAGGACCATCGCGACCGCCATCGTCTCGCCGAGGGCCCGGCCGAGGCCGAGCATCGAGGCCGAGACGATGCCGGAGCGCCCGAACGGGAGCACCGCCATGCGGATCATCTCCCACCGGGTGGCGCCGAGGGCGAGGGCCGCCTCCTCGTGCAGCACCGGCGTCTGCAGGAAGATCTCGCGGCAGATCGCGGTGATGATCGGCACGACCATCACCGCGAGGACGAGAGCGGCCGTGAGGATCGTGCGGCCGGAGTTGAGCACCTGACCGGAGAAGAGCGGGATCCACCCCAGGTTCTCGTTCAGCCACTTGTAGGTGGGGACGACCGAGGGGGCGAAGACGAGGATGCCCCACAGGCCGAAGACGACCGAGGGGACCGCGGCGAGCAGGTCGACGATGTAGCCGAGACCCTGCGCGAGACGGCGCGGCGCGTAGTGGGTGATGAACAGGGCGATGCCGAGCGAGAGCGGCACCGCCACGAGCAGGGCGAGGAACGCCGCCCAGATCGTGCCGAACAGGAGCGGGCCGACGTAGTCCCAGAAGTTCGTCGTCAGCAGCGACGCGCTCTGGCTGTCGGCGCCGAAGGCCGGCAGCGACTGGACGATGAGGAAGATCGCGACGGCGGCGAGGGTGACGACGATCATCGAGCCCGCGAAGACCGCGGTGCCGGAGAACCACAGGTCGCCGGGGCGCTGCTTGGCGGCGATCCGCGGAGGAGCGTCGGCGGTGGATGCTGTCATCGCACTCTCTCTGGTGAGGGAACTCGGGTGGGGTGGTGCAGGTCACGGGCCGGGCGGCATCCCGCGGAAAGCGGGATGCCGCCCGAGCGCGTTACTTGATGAGGGCGATCGCCGCGAGCGACTTCTCGCGCAGGTCGTCCGAGATCGGGGCGCTGCCGGCGTTGGTGGCGGCGGTCTCCTGACCGGCCTCGCTGACAGCGGTCTCGAAGAAGCCCTTCACGAGGGCCGCGACGTTCTCGTCCTCGTACTGCTCGCACGCGATCAGGTAGCTGACGAGGAACACCGGGTAGGCGCCGGCCTCGGTCGTCGTGCGGTCGATCTTGAAGGCGAGGTCGCCCTCGGTGCGGCCGTCCTCGATGGCGGAGGCGTCGAGCGTCTTGGCGGCGCCCTCGGCGGAGTGCTCGACGAACTCGTCGCCGACCTTCACGGCCACCGACGAGATGCCACCGGCCTGCGACGAGTCGGCGTAGCCGATCGAGCCCTCGCCGGCCTTGACGGCCTCGACGACGCCCGAGGTCTTCTCCGCGGCCTCACCGACGACACCGGCGGGCCACTCCTCGACGGAGCCCCACGTCCAGATGTCCGCGGCGTTGGCCGACAGGTAGTCGGTGAAGTTGCCGGTCGTGCCCGACTTGTCCGAGCGGTGGACCGGGTTGATGGGGAGGTCCGGCAGGGTCGCGTCGGCGTTGTCGGCCGCGATGGCCGGGTCGTTCCAGTTGGTGATCGTGCCGGCGAAGATGCCCGCGACGGTCGCGGCGTCCAGGTTCAGCGCGTCGACGCCGGGGACGTTGAAGATGATCGCGATCGGCGAGATGTAGGCGGGGATCTCCACCAGGCCCGAGTCGGCGGCGCACGCGCCGAAGCCGCCCTCGGCGATCTCGTCGGTCTTGAACGCGCGGTCGGAGCCCGCGAAGTTCACGGCGCCGGCGAGGAAGGACTCGCGGCCCGTGCCGGAGCCGGCCGGGTCGTAGTTGATGACCGCGTCGGGGTTGGTCTCGTTGAACAGCGCGGTCCACGACTGCACGGCGACCTGCTGCGACGAGGCGCCCTGGCCGTTGAGGGTGCCCGTGAGGCTGGGGGCCTGCGATTCGGTGGCAGTCGGGGTGGTGCCGCCTTCGTTCGCGGCGCAGGCGGTGAGCGAGAGGGCGGCGACGGCCGCGACTGCGCCGATCTGGGCGAGGCGAGTGAGCTTCACGTGTGTGTTCCTTCGGGTTGTCATGGAAATGCGCCCCTGGTGCAGGGCTCGCCATGACGGTAGACACCGACTCTTACCAAAGTGGGCTGTGGTGGTGAATAACAGGTGAACGGCCGGACAGGCACGGGCGTCACGGGGCGTCGCCGTTCCCCTGGGGTTCACCTGTCGGCGCTATTGTCGGCGCCATGGCGAATAAGAGCACGACCAAGACGGACAAGGCCGAGCGCGCGGCGCGGGCCGCCATCGAGGAGGCGGCCACGGCCGTCTCCCGCGCGAAGAAGGCGGCGAAGGCCCTGCCCTCCAAGCAGGCGCGCAGCCTCGACGACTACATCGACGACGCCCGCAGCGCTGCCGACGTGTCCAAGAAGAAGGTCAAGCGCAAGCCGAAGAAGGTCGCCAAGACGGCCGAGCGCGCCGCGCGTCGACTCGAGCGCGCCGTCGCGACGGCCGCCGCGGCCGCGGAGCGCAAGGCGCGGCTGCGCGCCGAGGCTCGCCGTGCCGCCGCCGAGGCGGAGAAGGCGCAGCAGGATGCCGCGGCCCGCGCCGCGGAAGCGAAGGCGCTGCGCAAGGCCGCGCGCCGCGCCGAGAAGGAGGCGGCCCGCGCCGAGCTCGACGCCGCCGCCGCGGACGAGTCGCTCGCAGCGGAGCTGACCGCGCCGGCGGCGGTCGAGGAGGTCGCCGCGGAGACGGACGAGAACGACACCGACGCTCCCGCCCCGTCGATTGCCGCGGCCGAGGCGCTTGCCGAGACCACCGCGCCCGTCAGCTCGACCGCCGCAGACGCCGGCCTTGCCGAGCTGACCGTCGCGCAGCTGCGGGCGCGGGCGCGGGAGGCCGGTCGCACCGGGTACTCGCGCCTGACGAAGGCGCAGCTGATCGATCTGCTGTCCTGACGTGCCGGCACCAGGCCAGGCGCTCCTCGACCGCTCCGCCGACGCGCCGCCTGCGCGCACGCTCCTCGACGTGCTGCGGGCCACGACGGTGCGTCACCCGGAGGCCTCGGCGATCGACGACGGCTCCGGCGCCCTGAGCTACCGGGAGCTGATGGCGCGGGTCGGCGCCACGGCGGCGCGGCTGCACGAGGCGGGGGTCCGTCGCGGTGACCGCGTCGGGGTGCGGATGCCGTCGGGCTCTAAAGAGCTGTACATCTCGATCCTCGGCATCCTCGCCGCGGGTGCGGCGTACGTGCCCGTCGATGCCGACGATCCCGACGAGCGCGTCCGGCTGGTGTTCGGCGAAGCCGCCGTCCGCGGGATCATCGCGGGTGCGGGGGAGTACGTCGCGGCATCCGGCCCCCTCGACGCGGATCCCGAGGCTGCGAGCATGGCCGGCGGTTCCCCCGCGGCCGCGCTGTTCGCCGGCGACGCGCCGCACCCCGCGACGCATGCGATCGTCGCGGTGCCGCCGCCCGCGGTCGACGACGACGCCTGGATCATCTTCACCTCCGGGTCGACGGGCGTCCCGAAGGGCGTCGCCGTGAGCCACCGCTCGGCCGCGGCCTTCGTCGACGCGGAGGCGCGGATCTTTCTGCAGGACGCGCCGCTCGGCCCCGACGACCGGGTGCTCGCGGGGCTCTCCGTCGCCTTCGACGCCTCGTGCGAGGAGATGTGGCTCGCGTGGCGGCACGGCGCGTGCCTGGTACCGGCGCCACGCTCGCTCGTACGCTCCGGCGAGGACCTCGCACCGTGGCTGCTCCGCCAGGGCATCACCGTCGTCTCGACGGTCCCGACGCTGGCGGCCATGTGGCCCGGCGAGGCGATCGAGAACGTGCGGCTGCTGATCTTCGGCGGCGAGGCGTGCCCGCCCGAGCTCGCGGCCCGGCTGAGCGCGGACGGTCGGGAGGTCTGGAACACGTACGGCCCGACCGAGGCCACCGTCGTCGCGTGCGCGGCGCCGCTCAGCGCAGAAGGCCCGGTGCGCATCGGCCTGCCGCTGGACGGCTGGGCGCTCGCCGTCGTCGACGCCGATGGGATGCCGGTGCCCGAGGGCGGCACCGGCGAGCTCATCATCGGCGGCGTCGGTCTCGCGCGATATCTCGATCCGGCGAAGGATGCCGAGAAGTATGCGCCCCTGCCGACGCTCGGCTGGGACCGGGCCTACCGGTCCGGCGACCTCGTCCGCTTCGAGACAGCGGGTCTCATCTTCCAGGGACGCGCCGACGACCAGGTGAAGGTCGGCGGCCGCCGCATCGAGCTCGGCGAGGTCGAGGCGGCACTGCAGGACCTGCCCGGCGTCACCGGCGCCGCGGCGGCCGTCCGCACGACCGAGGCGGGCGTCCCCGTTCTCGTCGGCTACCTCGCCGCCGCTCCGGACTTCGATCGGCTCGCCGCCCGCGCAGACCTCGCCGCGCGGCTGCCCGCGCCGATGGTGCCGCTCCTGGCCGTCGTCGACGACCTGCCGGTGCGCACCTCCGGCAAGGTCGACCGCGCCGCGCTGCCGTGGCCGCTGCCGAACGTGGAGCTGCCCGCATCCGACCTGTCGCCGGGCGAGCAGTGGCTCGCCGAGCAGTGGCAGGCCGTGCTCGGGATGCCGGTCACCGAGCGCAAGTCCGACTTCTTCGACCTCGGCGGCGGCTCGCTCGCCGCCGCCCAGCTCGTCTCCCGCATCCGCACCCGGGTGCCGGAGTTCTCCGTCGCCGACATCTACGACGTGCCGCGGCTGGGCGCGATGGCGAAGGCGCTCGGCGCCGCGCTGCAGGACGAGACCGACGGAGGCTTCCACCGACCGACCCCGACGCCGCGTGGCATGCAGTGGGTGCAGTCGCTGCTCGGTGCGCCGCTGTTCGTGCTCACCGGCATCCGGTGGATGCTCTACCTGCTCACCGCGTCGGCGATCCTCCGGCTGAACCCGGGGTTCGAGGTCCTCCCCGAGGCGCCGCTGTGGCTGCTCGTCACTGGCCTGCTCGTGTTCGCCACGCCGTTCGGGCGGATGGCGATCGCGGCGGGAGCCGCACGGCTGCTGCTGCGGGGGCTCCGCCCCGGCGATTACCCGCGCGGCGGGTCCGTCCATGTGCGGCTGTGGCTCGCGGAGCAGATCGCCGACCAGGTGGATGCCGTGGGGCTGGCCGGTGCGCCGTGGGTGAGCTACTACGCGCGCGCTCTCGGCGCGCGCATCGGCCGCGGCGTCGACCTGCACGCGCTGCCACCGATCACCGGGATGCTCGAGATCGGCGACGGTGCGGCGATCGAGCCGGAGGTCGACCTCTCCGGGTATTGGATCGACGGCGACGTCGTGCGCATCGGCGGCATCCGTATCGGCGCCGACGCGACGGTCGGCGCGCGCAGCACCCTCGCGCCCGGCACGCGCATCGGCCGTCGCGCGGAGATCGCCCCCGGGTCCGCCGTCTTCGGCCGCGTCCGTGCCGACCAGACCTGGGCCGGCTCGCCGGCGGAGCGCGTCGGCGGCACGTCGTCCGCGCAGTGGCCTGCCGACCGGGCGCCGGCGCCCACCCGGTGGCTGTGGGCGTACGCCGCCTCCGCCGTCGGCCTCGCGCTGCTGCCGCTCGTCGCCTTCGCCGCCGGGGCGCTCGTGGTCGCCCGCGGCATCGCCGGCGCCGACTCGCTCGCCGAGGCGTTCGCCGGCGCGTTCGTGTGGCTCGTCCCGGGCGTGCTCGTCTCGGGCGTCGTCTTCGCGGCCGCCGTCGTCGTCCTGGTGCGGCTGCTGTCGCTCGGCCTGCACGAGGGCACGCACGCGGTGCGCGGCCGCATCGGCTGGCAGGCGTGGACGATCGAGCGGCTGCTCGACTCCGCCCGCACGATCCTCTTCCCGCTGTACTCGAGCCTGTTCACCCCGGTGTGGCTCCGGATGCTGGGGGCTCGCGTCGGCCGCGACGTCGAGGCATCCACCGTGCTGCTGCTGCCGTCGCTCACCCGCATCGAAGACGGCGCGTTCCTCGCCGACGACACGATGGTCGCCTCCTACGAGCTGCACGGCGGGTGGATGCGGCTGGGCGCCGTGCGCATCGGCAAGCGGGCCTTCCTCGGCAACTCCGGCATGGCCGCGCCGGGGCATCGCGTCCCTCGCGACGGCCTCGTCGCGGTGCTGTCGTCGGCGCCGGCGAAGGCGAAGCCCGGGTCGTCGTGGCTCGGGTCGCCGGCCGTGCGCCTGCGGCGGCTGTCGGCCGAGGGCGACGAGTCGCGCACCTACACGCCGCCCGCGCGGCTGAAGCTCGCGCGCTCGCTGTGGGAACTGTGCCGCATCGTTCCCGTCGTCGTCACGTGCGCCATCGGGCTGCTGGTGCTGTTCGCCCTCGCCGCGCTCATCGAGGCAGTGGGCCTGGGGTGGGCCATTCTGCTGTCGGGTGTCGTGCTGCTCGTCGCGGGAGCGGTGGCGGCGGGCGTGTCGACGGCGGCGAAATGGCTGATCGTCGGGCCGATCCGCGCTGGTGAGCACCCGCTGTGGTCGAGCTTCGTGTGGCGCACCGAGGTGTCCGATACGTTCACCGAGATGGTCGCGGCGCCCTGGTTCGCCCGCGCGGCGGCCGGGACCCCTGCGCTCGCCGTCTGGCTGCGCTCGCTCGGCGCCCGGATCGGTCGCGGTGTCTGGTGTGACAGCTACTGGCTGCCCGAACCGGATCTCGTGACCCTCGGCGACGGATCGACGGTCAACCGGGGGTGCGTCGTGCAGACGCACCTGTTCCATGATCGAATCATGAGCATGGACACCGTCGAACTCGAGACCGGGGCGACCCTCGGACCTCACAGTGTCATCCTCCCGGGTGCCGCGATCGGCGCGCATGCGACGGTGGGGCCGGCATCCCTCGTCATGCGCGGTGAATCGGTGCCCGTCGGCTCCCGGTGGAGCGGCAACCCCATCGGCCCCTGGCGGGCCGTGAAGGTGCGCGCCTACCAGTCGACATCGTGAGCGGGCACGACCCGTACGCACCCGAGAGCGGCGACGGCTCGTTCGACGTCGAGTCGTACGACCTGACGCTCGATTATCGGGTGCGCACCAATCGGCTGTCCGGCGTCGCCGTCGTGAACGCCGTCGCGGCGATCCCGGTGACGGCGATCAGCCTCGACCTCGTCAGGCTGCGCGCGACGCGCGTGCGCGTCGACGGCGACCGCCGCACGGCGTTCACCGCGGGGCCTCGGAAGCTCCGCGTGAAGCTGCCGCGCCGGATGGCCGCGGGGGAGCGGTTCTCGATCGAGGTCGTGTACGCCGGCGCGCCGGCGCCGCGGCGCTCGCGGTGGGGCACGATCGGCTGGGAGGAGCTCGAGGACGGCGCCCTCGTCGCGGCGCAGCCGACCGGCGCGCCGACGTGGTTCCCCTGCAACGACCGGCCCGATGCCCGCGCGCGCATGCGCATCGCCGTGACGACGGATGCCGGATACCTCCCCGTTCCGACGGGCCGCCCGCTGACGCGTGCGGTCGTCGGTGGGCGGGTGACGGCGACCGCGGCATCCGACGTCCCCGTCGCGACGTACCTTGCGGCCGTGCACATCGGCGCGTACGAGGAGCGGTCCCTCACGTGTGCGGGCAGCGTGGAGGGGGTCGGCGTGCGGGTCGTCTCGCCGCCGCCGCTCCGGGTTGCGGTCGACCGGGCTTTCGCCGACGTGCCCCACATGCTCGCGCTCTTCGCCGACGCCTTCGGACCCTATCCGCAGGAGGACTGCACCCTCGTCGTCACCGCCGACGAGCTGGAGATCCCGCTGGAGGCGCAGGGGATGGCGGTGTTCGGGGCGAATCACCTCGTGCCGCAGGATCAGCGCCTCATCGCGCACGAGCTGGCGCATCAGTGGTTCGGCAACAGCGTGGGCATCGGGCGATGGCGGGACATCTGGCTCAACGAGGGGTTCGCGTGCTTCGCCGAATGGCTGTGGTTCGAGGCATCCGGCACCGCGACCGTCGCGCAGAAGGCGGCGAAGCACCACGCGCGGCTGCGCGCGCTGCCGCAGGACCTGCTGCTCGCCGACCCCGGTCCCGACCTCATGTTCGACGACCGCGTGTACAAGCGGGGTGCGCTCACCCTGTACGCGCTGCGCTGCGAGATCGGCGAGCCCGCGTTCACCCGGCTGCTCACGCAGTGGGCGAGCCGGTATCGGCATGCCCTCGCCACGAGCGATGACTTCCGCGCTCTCGCCGCCGAGGTCGCCGGCCGCGACCTGGGGCATCTCTTCTCGGCGTGGCTGGATGAGCCCGCCCTCCCGCCCCTCCCCGCCGCCCGCCGCTGACGGCCCGCGCGTCCTCCTTCATCCGGCGCGGATCGCGGCTACCCGGCGTGATAGCCGCAGTATGCGACGGGTGAGCGGCGGGCGCGATTCTTCATCCGGCCCACATTGCGGCTATCGGCGCCCATAACCGCACTTTGCGACGGGTGAGCGAGCGGGCACCGGGCGAGCGGGCAGCCGGGCCGGCCGGCCACTGCCTCACAGGGGCGCCGCGACGGCAACCGCGACGAGGATGCCGGGCGGACCGTCCACCTCGCGTCCCGCGTAGGTCGTGGGCTCCGGCGGCATCCGCGCGCGCCATCCGGCGGCGGTCTCCTCGATCACGACAGCGTCCGGGTCGCCGCGCAGGCCGCGACCGTCCGCCTTCAGCACCGCCTCGACGCGCACCCAGCGCAGCAGCCCGCCCGGGGCGCCGCCTGCCTGGTCGCGGACCGGATCGGCGAGCACCTCGGCATCCACCGCGAACCTCGTCGCCCGGTCGGGGTGGATCGCCGCCACCGCCGCCCCGCCGGCGTAGCTCACCGCCGCCCGCCACGGCGCGCCGGAGACCTGCACCGCGCCGTGCGGACCGCCGCATCGCGCGCAGGGGTTCGACAGGACGGCATCCGGCCAGCCCTCCTGCGCGAGGAGCACCCGCAGCAGATCCCAGGCCACGGCACGGCGCGCGGCCCGCCCGGCGCCGGCACCGGCTCCGGCACCGCCCGGGACCCGTGCCCACGCCAGGCGGAGCTCTTCCACTCAGACCTTCGGCTCGTGGGTCTCGATCGCGACGATGCCCGAACCGGGGTTCGTCGCCGAGAGGTGCACGACCGAGAACGCACCGGTGTCGAGCGCCGACGCGCTGCCCAGGTACGACCCGCGCAGCGTCCCGGTGGCGAGCGCGAGTTCGGTGAGGATGCCGGGAAGCACCGGGCCGTGACTGCACAGCACGGCGGGCTTGCGGGACCGCACGCGCCGGCCGATGACGGCGCGCGGGTCGGACGTGCCCTCCTCCCACGCGTCCTGGCCGATCAGCGGGGTGTGGTCGATCTTGCGTCCGAGCGCGGCGGCCAGCGGCGTCACGGTGGTCACGCACCGCACGGCGTCGCTGGAGACGATCTTGCGGACGCCGAACGCGCGCAGCGGGCCGACGATCGCCTTCGCCTGCCGCGCGCCGCGCGCCGTGAGGGGACGCGCGGCATCCGGGCCGTCCCAGTCCTCGCGCGCGACGGCCTTCGCGTGGCGCAGCACGACGATCGGGAACGTGCTGAGCACCCCGTCCTCGACGTAGCGGAGGAACTCCTCGACGATCTCCACATCCACCGGGTACGAGAGGTAGCCGAGCGCCTTGCGGGGGGACACCCACTCGAGCGCGGCGATCTCCTTGTTCGGCACGAACGCCGACGCGCGGATCGCGTCGTCGGTCGCCTCGGCCGCCCAGTAGTGCACGATCTTCTCGCGGCCCTTGGGCATGCGGTACCGGGAGACGCCGACGGGAATGCCGAGGGCGACGCGGATGCCGGTCTCCTCGAAGATCTCCCGCGCCGCCGTCTCGGCGAGCGTCTCGCCGGGGTCCACCTTGCCCTTCGGCAGCGTCACGTCGGCATACGCCGTGCGATGGATGAGCAGGATCTTGAGCTTGCCCTCGACCAGGCGCCACACGACGCCGCCCGCGGCGTAGACAGCCGTCTGAGTCATCGCACCGCGCGCGCCCGGCGGCGACGCTGCACCTGGGTCATGGTCCGCTCCTGCAGATCCACGAGCGGCTTGCCGTTCTCGCCCACGCTGTGCCGGGACCAGTCGCCCGACGGCTCGAGGTGCCACGAACTCGTCTCGTCGCTCATCGCGAGGTCGAACAGGTCGACGAGCTCCTTGATGTGGCCGGGGGCCACGACCCGCACGAGCGCCTCGACGCGGCGGTCGAGGTTGCGGTGCATCATGTCGGCGCTGCCGATGTACACCTGCGGGTCACCGTCGCCCGCGAAGGCGAAGATGCGCGAGTGCTCGAGGTAGCGGCCCAGGATCGAGCGGACCGTGATGTTGTCGCTGACACCGTCGAGTCCCAGCTTCAGCGAGCAGATCCCGCGCACCCACACGTCCACACGCACGCCCGCCTGGCTCGCCCGGTACAGCGCGTCGATGATCTGCTCGTCGACCATCGAGTTCACCTTGATGCGGATGTGGGCGGGCTTTCCCTCAAGAGCGTTGCGGCGCTCCTTGTCGATGAGGCGCAGCAGGCCCTTGCGCAGGTGCAGGGGAGCCACCAGCAGCCGCTTGAACTTCTTCTCGATCGCGTAGCCGCTCAGCTCGTTGAACAGGCGCGTGAGGTCGCGGCCGACCTGCTCGTCGGCGGTGAACAAGCCGAAGTCCTCGTACAGCCGGCTCGTCTTCGGGTTGTAGTTGCCCGTGCCGATGTGGCTGTAGCTGCGCAGCATCCCGTCTTCCTCGCGGATGACGTGCAGCAGCTTGCAGTGGGTCTTGAGCCCGACCAGGCCGTACACGACGTGCACGCCGGCCTTCTCGAGCTTGCGGGCCCACACGATGTTCGCGGCTTCGTCGAAGCGCGCCTTGACCTCGACGAGGGCGAGCACCTGCTTGCCGCGCTCGGCGGCGTCGATGAGCGCCTGCACGATGGGGCTGTCGCCCGACGTGCGGTACAGCGTCTGCTTGATGGCGAGAACATGCGGGTCGCGCGCCGCCTGCTCGAGGAAGCTGACGACGCTCGTGGTGAACGACTCGTACGGGTGGTGCACCAGCACATCGCCCTTGCGGATCGCGGTGAAGAAGTCGGCGCGGCCGTTCTGCTCGGCGGGCTGGAAGGCGGATGCCGTGACCGGCACGTGTGCCGGATAGTGCAGCTCCGGCCGGTCGATCTTGGCGAGGTCGAACAGTCCCCGCAGATCGAGCGGCCCGGGCAGGCGATACACCTCCTGCTCGGTGATGTCGAGTTCGGCGATCAGCAGATCGAGGGTGACCTCGTCCATCTGCTCGGTGACCTCCAGGCGGATGGGCGGGCCGAACCGGCGACGCAGCAGCTCCGCCTCGAGCGCCTGGATGAGGTTCTCGGTCTCGTCCTCCTCGATGACCATGTCCTCGTTGCGGGTCAGGCGGAAGGCGTGGTGCTCGAGGATCTCCATCCCCGGGAAGAGGTCGCTGAGGTGGTGGGCGATCAGCTGCTCCAGCGGCAGGTAGCGGGCGCGCCCGCCCGAGGGCGGCAGCTGGACGAACCGGGGGAGCATGGGCGGCACCTTCAGGCGCGCGAACTCCTGCCGGCCGGTCTTGGCGTTGCGGATGCGGATCGCGAGGTTCAGCGACAGCCCCGAGATGTACGGGAAGGGGTGGGCGGGGTCGACGGCGAGCGGCATGAGCACCGGGAACACCTGCGACTGGAAGTAGTCGTACAGGTCGTCGCGGTCGTCCGCCGCGAGGTCCTCCCACGAGACGACCTCGATGCCGGCATCCGCCAACGCGGGCTTCACGAGATCCAGCCACGCGCGCGTGTGGCGCACCTGCAGCGCGTGGGCCGATTCGGAGATGTCCGAGAGCACGTCCTGCGGGGCGCGGCCGACGTTGGTGGGCACCGCCAGCCCCGTCACGATGCGGCGCTTGAGGCCCGCCACGCGGACCATGAAGAACTCATCGAGGTTCGACGCGAAGATCGCGAGGAAGTTGGCCCGCTCGAGCACCGGCAGTGTCGGGTCCTCCGCCAGCTCCAGCACCCGCTGGTTGAACGCGAGCCAGCTGAGCTCGCGGTCCATGTAGCGGTGGTCGGGCAACTGCGAGTCGTCGTACTCGACGGTCTCGTCGAAGTCGTCGTCGTCGGCGTCGCCGAGGCCCGTGTCCAGAACGTCGGTGTCGATCATCCCTTCATCATGTCAGGGCGAGGTGACCGGCGCGTTAACCCGCTCAGGCCTGCGACCGCTCCCGCGGCGAGGGCACCTGGTCGTCCTCGTAGACGTTGAACCGGTAGCCCACGTTGCGCACCGTGCCGATGAGCTGCTCGAGGTCGCCGAGCTTGGCGCGCAGCCGCCGCACGTGCACGTCGACCGTGCGGGTGCCGCCGAAATAGTCGTACCCCCACACCTCGCTCAGCAGCTGCTCGCGCGTGAACACGCGGGAGGGGTGCGTGGCGAAGAAGTGCAGCAGCTGGAACTCCTTGTACGTCAGATCCAGCGGCTTGCCGTGCACCTTCGCCGAGTAGGAGGACTCGTCGATCGTGATGCCGGAGGTCTGGATGCGGCTGGAGGGCTGCTCGGCACTCTGTCGCCCCACCACGAGGCGGATCCGTGCGTCGACCTCGGCGGGACCGGCGCCCACGAGGATGACGTCGTCGATGCCCCAGTCGGTCGACACGGCCGTGAGCCCGCCCTCGGTGACGACGAGGACGAGGGGCGCGTCCAGGCCCGTCGTGTTGAGGATCTTGCACAGCGACTTCGCCCCCACGAGGTCGGTGCGCGCGTCGACGAAGATGACGTCGGCGCTCGGGGCGTTGACGAGATGCGCCGGTTCGGCGGGGATCTGTCGCACGCGGTGACTGAGCAGCTCGAGCGCGGGCAGGACGGCCCCTCCGCCTGCGGCGGAACTCAAGACGAGAAGCTGAGCCATACGGTCCCTTCCGGCGCGGACGACCGGGCCGTGACCTCAATACTAGGACCTCGTCGCGGCCGGTCACGCGGCGCCCGCCACCGGCGGGTGTGCGCGGGGGGCGCGGGTGCGCGAGAATACGAGTCATGACCGTTCCTGGGCTCGCTCCGCGCGCCGGACTCGGCGGCATCATCGCCGTCTGGGTGGCCGCCGCGGTGATCTCCGTCGTCATCGGGATCGTCGCGCCGGAGGACTGGCGGGCGGCATGGATGCCGGTGGGCCTGGCCGGCTGCCTGATCCTCGCGTTCGCGGTCCAGCTGGGCGTCGGTCACGCCGAGGGGTTCCTGCGGCGGGTCGCCGCGAGCGTGCTGGGCGCGCTCGTCGTGATGGGCCTGTTCGGGCTCGGCATGGGACTGATCAGCCTGTTCGGGTGAAGGGTAGAGTGTTTCCCATGGACCTCGTCGCACTCGAACTCTTCTTCGTCGGGCTTCTCGCGCTCGCGTCGCTGGCGATCGTGTTCGTCTCGGGCGTCGTGATCAAGAACCTCTACCGCGGCCAGCGCTGACGTCGTGATCGACCTTCCGACCGATCTGCCGGCGGACATCGTTCCGCTGTCGTGGCTGCTCGGCGTCTGGGAGGGCACCGGGGTCATCGACTACAAGGCCGACGGCGCCGCGTTCCAGGGCGAGTTCGCGCACCGCGTCAGCTTCAGCCACGACGGCGGCGACTACGTCAACTACGCCGCGAGCGCCTGGCTGCTCGGCGACGGGGAGTCCCGCACGCCGCTGGTCGCCGAGACCGGATACTGGCGTCTCGCCCGCCCCGCGGCGGCCGTCGACGCCGGTCCGGCGCTGCTGCCGGCATCCGCCGCCCGTCCTGCACCGCGGACGGCGGACGACGTGGAGACGCTGCGCAACGCCGAGGGCGGTTTCGACCTCGAGGTGGCGATCGTCCACTCCGACGGCATCAGTGAGCTCTACCTCGGCCAGGTGCGCGGGCCGCGCATCGACCTTGCGACGGATGCCGTGATCCGCCCGTCCAGCGCCAAGGTCTACACCGCGGCCACACGCATGTACGGCCTGGTCGACGGCCACCTGCTGTGGGCGTGGGACATCGCCGCGCTCGGCGGCGAGCTCGCCCCGCACGCCTCTGCGCGCCTGGCGCGGGCGGAGTGAGCGCGCCGTGACCGACGATCTCCTGCGCGCGATCCCCGGCGCCGTCGTCGACGAGGCCGGCCTCGCTCACGTCGGCGCGCCGCACCGCGAGCAGCGCGACCTGGCCGCGGGTCTCGCCCTCGCGCCGCTCGGCGACCGCACCGTGCTGGCGGTGAAGGGCCCCGATCGGCTGTCGTGGCTCGACTCGATCACCTCGCAGGCTCTCACCGGACTCGCCGCGGGCGAGAGCACGGAACTGCTCGTCCTCGACCCGCAGGGGCACGTGGAGCATGCGGCCGGCGTCGTCGACGACGGGGAACGCACGTTGCTCATCGTCGACCGCGAGCGCGCCGCGGCGCTGCTGACCTGGCTCACCCGCATGCGCTTCCGCCTGCGCGTGGACCTGCAGGATCTCACCGGCCGGGCGTACGTCGTCGGCGGCACGGCCGCCGCCGTCGCCGCGCTGTCGACGCAGGCGGTCTGGCACGACCCGTGGCCCGGGATCGTTGCCGGTGGCTGGGGCTACGCCGCCGTGCTGCCGCATCCGGGCTCCGAGCGCGATTGGGCGGAGGCGATCGTCGACGAGGTCGAATTCGCGCGCATCGCCCGCGCCGCGGCGAACGGCGACCAGGCGATCGTGGGCCGGCTGGCTGCCGAGGCGCTGCGCGTGGCTTCGTGGCGGCCCCGCGTGACCGCCGAAGCCGCCGACGGGCGCCTGCTGCCCCACGAGGCCGACTGGCTGCGGACGGCGGTCCACCTCGACAAGGGCTGCTACCGGGGGCAGGAGACCGTCGCGAAGGTCCACAACCTGGGCCACCCGCCGCGCCGGCTGGCGTTCCTGCAGCTCGACGGCAGCGACGCGCAGGTGCCGGAGCCCGGTGCCGACGTGTTCTCGGGCGACGATGTCGTCGGGACGATCACCTCGGTCGCGCGTCACCACGAGGAAGGGCCCATCGCGCTGGCGCTGCTCAAGCGCACCGTGCCCGTGGACGCCGCGCTGACGGCGGCCGTCGAGGCGACGCGCCTCGCGGCGGCGCAGGAGGTCATCGTGCCCCCCGACGCCGGGCGGGTCGCATCCGTGCCTCGGATGCCGCGGCTCTCGCGTCGGCGCTGAACGGACCCTGCCGTGGCCGCCCCCGAGCCCGCCGCCGTGCCGCCGACCGCGGCGATCCCGACCGGATGGCGTGCCCGCTGGCATCCGCGGGCGGGGTGGGACCGGGTCACTGAGTCGGCCCCGGCGATCGTGCAGATCGTGGTGGCGGCGACCGCGGCCTACGTCTTCGCGCATGCCGTGCTGGGGCACGCCGTTCCGCTGTTGGCGGCGACGGTGACGGTGTCGAGTCTCGGGCTCGTCCGCGACGCCCGTCCCCGCCGCGTGCTCGAGACCGTCGTGGGCATGGTCGTCGGCATCCTCGTCGCCGAGCTCATCGTGCTGGTCGCGGGGATCGGCTGGTGGCAGCTGGGGCTGACGCTCGCGGCGAGCCTGGTGGTGGCGCGCTTCCTCTCGCCGCAGCCCGGGTTCGCGATCGCGGCGGCGATCCAGTCCGCGATCGTCCTGGTGATCCCGGCGAGCGTCCCGTTCCTGCGGCTCGTGGACGGCGTGGTCGGCGGCGTCGCGGCGCTGCTGGTCACGGCGCTTCTGCCGCGGAGCCCGCTGCGGGCGGTGACGCGGGAGGGGATCGAAGCGCTGGCGGCGTTCGACAGTGCCACTGCGACGCTCGTGCAGGCCCTCCGGCGGGGCGATGTCGTGCGCGCCGACCGCGGGCTGCAGAAGGCGCGCGCGCTGCAGGCGCCCGTCGACCGGTGGCGGGAGGGCATCGACTCGGGCACGCAGATCGCCCGCATCTCGCCGTTCCTGCGCCGTCAGCGGCCGGAGTTCGAGCGGCAGGACCGGGTGCGCACGCACCTCGACCTCGCGACGCGCAACCTCCGGGTGATCGCGCGTCGGGTCGTGTACCTCTGCGACGACGGCGCGTCGCGTCCCGTCGCGGCCGACCTGCTCGCCGAGCTCGGCGCGGGCGCCCGGCTGCTCTCCGACGCCCTCACCGACATCGCGTACGAGCCCGCCGCCCGCGAGGCGGTGCGCGCCGTCGCCTCGCGCCTCGACCCGGCCGCGCTGGCTGCGGGCAGTTCGATCGTCGACCAGAATCTCATCGGGGCGCTCCGTCCGCTGGCCGTGGACCTCATGACGGCGGCGGGCATGCCGGCCGCTGAGGCGCGCGCCGCCCTGCCGCGCGTCTGAAACCCTGCCGCGCCGCGGCGCGGCGGCGGCGCGGGCGGGGGAATGGGTGGCGCGATCGACCACCTCGGGGTGGCGGATGCCGCGTGTTGCGCCCCCGATTCGGTAACGGTGTGGCGCGCGGTGGAATAGGTGGCGCGATCGACCACCTCGGGGTGGGGGATGCCGCGTGTTGCGCCCCCGATTCGGCGGCGGGCGAGGCGGGCGGGGGAATGGGTGGCGCGATCGACCACCTCAGGGTGGCGGATGCCGCGTGTTGCGCCCCCGATCGCGGGCGGCGGCGCGGGCGGGGGAATGGGTGGCGCGGTCGACCACCTCGGGGTGGGGGATGCCGCGTGTTGCGCCCCCGATTCGCGGGGCGCGGCGGCGCACGCGCGGGCGGCGCGCGTCAGCGCGGCGCGACGAGCGACCAGGGCACGGTCACTTCCCCCAGCCGCCACCGGGACCGCGCCTGCACTGGCCATCCGGCGGCGGCCAGCGCAGCCAGGGCCGTGCGCCAGCGCTGCACCGGACCGAACGGGGCGGTGCCCACGGCGCGCGTCCACTCGGCATCCAGCGCCGCGAGGAAGGCGTGCACGGGCTCGCCGGGGACGTTGCGGTGGATGAGGATCTTCGGCAGCCGCTCGGCGGCGACGGCGGGGGAGTCCAACGCGGTGAGCCGCAGGGACACCGTGAGGGTGCGCGGCACCGCGTCGGCGCCGACCTCGACCCACGTGCAGATGCGGCCGAGCTCGTCGCACGTGCCCTCGACGAGCATTCCGCCCGGCTGCAGACGCGCGCACATCTGCGCCCACGCCGCCGCGACATCAGACTCGTCGTACTGGCGCAGCACGTTGAACGCGCGGATGACGGCGGGGCGACGGCCGCCGTCGGCGGGCACCTCGAAGCCGCCCCGGGCAAAGGTCACGTGCGCGTCGGGAGCGAACGGCGTGCGTCCGGCGCGCACCTGCGCCAACTGCTCCTGCGCGCGCGTCACCCGTGCCGGGTCGATCTCCAGCCCCCGCACCTCGACGTCGGGCCGCGCGGCGCGCAGTCGAGCCTCCAGCTCGAACGCCGTGACGCCGCTCGCGCCGTAGCCGAGGTCCACGACGAACGGGTCTGTCGTGCGTCGCAGCACCGGATGGCGCGCGATCCAGCGGTCGACGCGGCGCAGCCGGTTGGTGTTCGTCGTGCCGCGGGTGATGTGGCCCGAGGCGTGGCGTGCCGTCCCGCCGCGAACGGGGGCTTTCTCCGGCGGCATGACCCCATGATGCCAGCGTCCGCGTCGGTAGGATGACGATCATGACTGCGCCCTACACGCTGATCCTGCTCCGCCACGGGCAGAGCGAATGGAACAAGACCAACCAGTTCACCGGATGGGTGGACGTCCGTCTCACCGAGCAGGGCCGGGAGGAGGCGGCACGCGGCGGCGAGCTGCTGAAGGAGTCCGGCATCCTGCCCGACGTCCTGCACACGTCGCTGCTGTCCCGCGCGATCCAGACCGCGAACATCGCGCTGGACACCGCCGACCGCCTGTGGATCCCGGTCAAGCGCTCGTGGCGTCTCAACGAGCGCCACTACGGCGCGCTGCAGGGCAAGGACAAGGCCCAGACCCTCGAGGAGTTCGGCAACGAGCAGTTCATGCTGTGGCGCCGGTCGTTCGACGTGCCGCCGCCCGAGCTGGCCGATGACGCCGAGTACAGCCAGGCGCACGACCCGCGCTACGCGCACATCGACGGCGAGGTGCCCCGCACCGAGTCGCTGAAGATCGTCATCGACCGCCTGCTGCCGTACTGGGAGAGCGAGATCATCCCCGACCTGAAGGAGGGGAAGACCGTCCTGGTCACCGCGCACGGCAACTCGCTGCGCGGGCTCGTCAAGCACCTCGACGGCATCAGCGACGCCGACATCGCGGAGCTGAACATCCCCACCGGCATCCCGCTGGTCTACAAGCTCGGCGAGGACTTCCTCCCGCTCGGACCGGGGGAGTACCTCGACCCCGAGGCCGCCGCCGCGGGAGCTGCGGCCGTCGCGAGCCAGGGCAAGCGCTGACACGGCGGCACGCGCTGACACGACGCTGACGACGACGAAGGGGGATGCCGGCCGGCATCCCCCTTCGTCGTCGTGTGCGGCTGCTCAGCCGGCGTTTCCGGAGATGTCGGCCTCAGCGGCGGCGACATCGGCGGCCACCTCGGCGGCGGCGATGATCGCGATCGAGTCGGTGTCGGGGGTCCAGTCGCCGGTCGCGAGGTAGGCGACCTTCTTCGCGACCGACAGCGCGTGGTCGGCGAAGCGCTCCAGGTAGCGGCTGGCGAGCGTCGCGTCGACGGTGGCGCCGGCCTCGCCCTGCCAGTTGTCGCTCAGGACCTTCTCGAACACCGACAGGTGACGGTCGTCGAGCTGGTCGTCGAGCGCGCGCAGGGTCTCCACGAGGGAGAGGTCCTCGGTGCGCAGCAGCTCGGTCAGCACGCGGGCCACCTCGACGTCGAGCTCGCCCATGCGGGTGAAGGTGCTCTTCAGGCCCTTGGGGATCGCGCGCTCCGGGAAGCGCATGCGCGTCAGCTGCGCGATGTGCTCGGCGATGTCGCCCATGCGCTCCAGCGACGCGCTGACGCGCAGGGCCGCGACCACGATGCGCAGGTCGCGGGCCACCGGCTGCTGCCGGGCGAGGATCTGGATCGCCAGCTCGTCGAGAGCGATCGCCTTGTCGTCGATCACCCGGTCGGCTTCGATGACCTCTTCGGCCAGCGCGACATCGCTCGTGCCGAAGGCGCGCGTGGCCTGCTCGATCGCGACGGTGACCAGTTCGGCGATCTCCACGAGACGGGACTGGACGTCCTCGAGCGACTGGTGGAACACTTCGCGCATCAGAAGCCTTTCTTCCTGCCGGCGGCACGATGCCACCGGCTGACCCGGCCGATCATCCCCGGCGAAGGTTAACGATCGGTGCCGCGACAGTGAACATCGGCGACGTTCCCCACGGCCGGGGAAGGAACGTCGCATCCGGGGTCGAAGCCCACCCTACGCTGGAAGGGTGGACCCCACCCAGCTCGCGCTCATCGCGCTCGCGATCGGCGTGCTGATCGGCGGATCGCTCGCCGGGCTCGTGCTCGTCGCGCTGGGCGCGCGCGACCGCGCGCGGGTGCAGGCCTCGGTGGCGCTGCCCGACGGCACGCGCGCCGTGCTGCAGGGGATGGACGACGTCGCCGTCGTCGTGGACACGTCGCTGCTGATCGTCGCGGCATCCGCCCCCGCGGAGCTGTTCGGCATGCAGGAGCACGTCGCACTGCCGGGCGACGAGCTGCGGGCGCTCGTGCGCACGGTGCGGCGCGCCGAGGCCGCCGAGACGGCGACCCTGCGGCTGCACCGGGGAGTGGAGCCGCGCCTGGTGTCGGCGCGCGCGAGCGTCATCACGCCGCGGCTGACCCTCGTCGTCATCCGCGATATCACCGAGCGCGAGCGCGTCGAGGAGATGCGCCGCGACTTCGTCGCGAACACCAGCCACGAGCTCAAGACCCCGGTCGGTGCGGTGAGCCTGCTCGCCGAGGCGATCGAATCGGCCGCCGACGACCCCGACCAGGTGCGTCACTTCGCGAGCCGGCTGACGGCCGAGGCGGCGCGGCTCGGCCAGCTGACCTCCCGGATCATGAACCTGTCGCGGCTGCAGTCGGCCGACGATCTGACCGAGCTGCGCGACGTCTCCATCGACGAGGTGGTCGCCGCGGCGATCGAGTCGCAGTCGATCGCGGCGGATTCCGCCGGCATCACCGTGGTGCGCGGCGGCGCGCGCCACGCCTACGTCCGCGGCGACGTGCAGGTGCTGACCGAGGCGATCGGCAACCTCGTCGCCAACGCCATCGCGTACTCGCCCGCCGGCGCACAGGTGGGCGTCGGCGTGAAGAGCGACGACCGCGTCGTCGAGATCGCCGTGACCGATCGCGGCATCGGCATTCCGGAGGGCGAGCAGCATCGCGTGTTCGAGCGCTTCTATCGCGCCGATCAGGCGCGTTCGCGCCGCACCGGCGGCACCGGGCTGGGACTGTCGATCGTCAAGCACGCCGTGCAGCGCCACGGCGGTGAGGTGGAGCTGTGGTCGCGCCCCGGGAGGGGATCGACCTTCACCGTGCGCCTGCCCGCCGTGGCCGGGCCGCCGGAGCTCGTGACCAAGAAGAAGAAGCGCAAGAAGAAGCCCCCGCGCGAGTCTGCGCGGCCCGAAGGAGAGAAGAACCCATGACCCGCGTCCTGATCGTCGAGGATGAGCCTGATCTCGCCGACCCGCTGGCCTACCTGCTGCGTCGCGAGGGTTTCGAGGTCGAGATCGCCGAGGACGGCCCCGCCGCCCTCACCGCCTTCGAGGCGCGGGGCGCCGACATCGTCCTGCTCGACCTCATGCTGCCGGGGATGCCGGGAACCGAGGTGTGCCGAGTCATCCGCACGACCTCGAAGGTGCCGATCATCATGCTGACGGCGAAGGACTCCGAGGTCGACATCGTCGTCGGGCTCGAGCTCGGCGCGGACGACTACGTCACCAAGCCCTACTCCTCGCGGGAGCTGCTGGCGCGGATGCGGGCGGTGCTGCGCCGCAGCGAGGTCGGCGATGTCGAGGTCGACGACCGCGTCGTCGACGGCGGCCGCGTCGTGATCGACATCGACCGCCACACGGTGATGGTGGACGGCGAGGTCATCGCGATGCCGCTGAAGGAGTTCGAGCTGCTCGAGGTGCTGATGCGCAACGCCGGGCGGGTGCTGACCCGCGGCCAGCTCATCGACCGGGTGTGGGGGAGCGACTACTTCGGCGACACCAAGACTCTCGACGTGCACATTAAGCGCATCCGCTCGCGCATCGAGCGCAACCCCAGCGAGCCGGTGATGCTCCTGACGGTACGGGGGCTCGGCTACCGGTTCGAGGCCTGAAGGGCGCGGCGGCCGCCTCAGCCGGCGGGGACGAAGTCCGCGAGGTAGTCCAGGGTGCCGTCGAGAGCGGGGATGCGGGAGCTGACGACCTCGCCGGTACCGGACTGGAAGGTCATCTCTACGTCGGTGCCGGGCACCGCGTCGATCTTCTCGAACAGCAGCGGGTCCGCCCCGTCGAAGCCGAGGCTGACCGTCGAGTGCGCGTCCACCCGCACGCGCTGCATGTCGCCGTCGATGCCGACCAGCAGCGTCTCGGCGCTGTCGGTGTCGTTCACGATGGCGGCGAGGAAGTTCGCCTCGGTGCCGCTCTCGTTCGCCACCAGCAGGGCGTTGCGCACCTTCAGCGGCTCGGTGCCCATGAGGTTCACGCCCTCCGCGGGGGAGTAGCCGATCGTGGTCGCCTGCGGCGAGATCATGCTGCAGCCGGCGGTGGCGAAGACCACAGCGGCGGCGAGGGCGACGGAGGCGAGGCGGCGCGAGTTCACGGGTGCTCCCAGGGTGTGATGGTGTGCCGCCATTCTATGCCGCCGCACACCCGCCCACCCGCCCGTTCAGCCGTCGGTGCCGGCGGCTCCAGCTCCCAGCCGGCGAACCTTAGCGTATGTCGCCTGTGGTATGCTTGACGTTGCCGAAAGGACATAATTGCATGCTTTTTGAGGTTGGCGAGACGGTCGTCTATCCGCACCACGGCGCCGCGACGATCATCGAGGTCAAAGACCGGATCATCAAGGGCGAGACCAAGAAATACCTGAAGCTCAACGTCACGCAGGGCGATCTCATCATCGAGGTCCCGGCCGACAACGTCGATCTGGTCGGCGTTCGTGACGTGATCGGCAAGGACGGTCTCGAGCGCGTCTTCGACGTGCTGCGCGCGCCGTTCACCGAGGAGCCCACGAACTGGTCGCGCCGCTACAAGGCGAACCTGGAGAAGCTCGCGTCGGGCGACGTCATCAAGGTCAGCGAGGTCGTGCGCGACCTGTGGCGCCGCGATCAGGACCGCGGCCTGTCCGCCGGTGAGAAGCGCATGCTCGCCAAGGCCCGCCAGATCCTCGTCTCCGAGATCGCGCTCGCGCTGAAGGCCGACGAGGAGCACGCCTCCGGCGTCCTCGACGAGGTCCTCGCCTCCTGAGCCCCCGGGCCGCTCGGTAGTCTTCGTCGCATGACGACTACTGCCCTCCCACGACCGCGCACGGCGATCGTCGTGGTCGCCGCCGGCTCGGGAACCCGGCTCGGCGCCGATCGCCCGAAGGCCTTCGTCGGCATCGACGAGCACACCGTGCTGCGGCATGCGCTGCGCGGGGTGTTCGCGGCGCCGTACGCGCAGGTGGTCGTCGTGGCGCCCGCCGCGCACGTCGGCGATGCCCTCACCGAGATCGGCGAGACCGCCGGGGACCGGCGCGACGTCGCGTCGGTCGTGGTCGGCGGCCGGAGTCGGCAGCAGTCGGTGGCGGCGGGACTTTCCGCGGTGTGGCCCGATGTGGAGTTCGTCCTCGTCCACGATGCGGCGCGGGCGCTCACCCCGCCGGAGGTCTTCTCCCGCGTGATCGCCGCGCTGGAGGACGGTCGCGACGCGGTGCTGCCCGTGCTCCCCGTCGTCGACACGCTCAAGCGCGTCGCGGCGGATGCCGTGGTGGAGGCCGTCGACCGCGCGTCGCTCGCCGCCGCGCAGACGCCGCAGGGCTTCCGCCGTGACATCCTCCAGGCCGCGTATGCCGCGGCATCCGCCGACCACACCGACGACGCCGCCCTCATGCAGGCCGCCGGCCACGCGGTGTGGACGGTCGCCGGCGACGAGCGCTCCTTCAAGATCACGACGGCGGCCGACCTCGACCGGGCGCGCGCGCTGGTGGACCCCATCGAGCCCGTGACCGCCGGGCTCGCGCCGCTGCCGCCGCTGCCGCGGGTGGGGGTGGGCACCGACGTGCACGCCTTCGGCGGTGACGGCGGACTGTGGCTCGCCGGTCTGTCGTGGCCGGGGGAGCCGGCGCTGCACGGCCACTCGGACGGCGACGCCGTCGCCCACGCGATCGTGGACGCCGTACTCGCCGCGGCCGGTCTCGGCGACATCGGCACCCACTTCGGCACCGACCACCCGGAGTATGCGGGGGCGCACGCCGACGCGTTCCTGAGCCGGACGGCGGCGCTCGTCGCGGCGGCCGGGTACCGGATCGGCAACGTGTCGGTGCAGGTGCAGGCGAACCGGCCCCGGTTCGCGGCGCGGCGCGCCGAGGCCGAGGCGGTGCTGTCGGCATCCCTCGGCGCACCGGTCGCGGTCTCGGCGACGACGACGGACGGACTCGGCTTCACTGGCGCCGGCGAGGGGGTCGCTGCGTTCGCGGTCGCCCTGGTCGTCCCGCGCTGAGCCGCGCCGCCGTCGCCCGGACGGTCAGAGCGCGCGCGTCATGAAGGTCGAGAACGGATCGAGCGTGTAGCCCTCGAACGGCCCGCACGTGACGAAACCCTCCGATGCGTAGAGGTGACGCGCCGCCGCGAACTCCGGCGTCGTTCCGGTCTCGAGCCACAGGCTCGTCATGCCCTCTGCCGCCGCGTGGGTCATGATGTGGCGCAGGATGCCGCGGCCCACCCCGCGACCGAGAAACCGCTCGGCGGTGCGCATCGACTTCAGCTCGCCGCGCTGCGCGTCGAGGCGCTGGAGCGCGCCGATGCCGGCGATCTCCTCTCCCGACCACGCCGACCAGAAGGTGACCGCGGGGCTTCGCAGGGCGTCGATATCGAGGGCGTGCACGCTCTCGGCGGGTGAGGCGGCGTGCATGCCCGCGAGGTGCGCGGCGATGAGCCGGCGCGGCGGCTCGGTCTCGAGGTCGTCGATGCGGATGAGGAAGCCGGTCATCGTCCCAGTGTGGGCCCGTCAGGCTTCGACGGCGAACGGACCGGGGTCGCGCGGCGCGCGGGAGCCGAGCGCGAGCAGCGCGAGCCCGGCGGCGAGGACGACGAGCCCGGCGACGGCGAGCGGCGAGAGGCGTTCGCCGAGCACCACGACCCCGAGGATGCTGGCCGTCAGCGGTTCGGCGAGGGTGAGGGTGGCCGCCGTCGCCGCCGTGAGGCCGCTGAGACCCCACGTGAACAGGACGTAGGCGACGCCGATCGTGGCGAGCCCGAGCCACAGCGCCATCGCGATTCCCCGCGGCTCGGCGAGCCACCCGACGTCGACGAACGGCAGCGCGCAGGCGAAGATCGCCGCCGCGCAGGCGCCCATGGCTCCGACGACCGTGAACGGGTCCCACCCGGCGTCGAGTAGGCGCCGCTGCGCGTTGGCGATGACGGCGAAGGTGGCGCCGGCGCCGACCGAACCGACAAGCCCCATCGGATCGGTGCCGCCGCCGGTGCCCGCCTCGCCGCCCGCGCCCAGGAGCACGACCCCCACCGTCGCGAGCCCGGTCGCGAGCATCCAGGTGGCGGTCGGGCGCCGGCGGGTGAGCGCCCACTCCAGCATCCCGGCGAGGATCGGCGCCGAGCCGAGCGCGACGACGGTGCCCACGGCGACGCCGTTGCGCGCCGTGCCGAGGAAGAACAGCGGCTGATACGCGGCGAGGCTCGCACCGGTGAGCACCATGAGGGCGAGCGGCCGGATGCCGAGGCGTGGTGAGTGCGGCTGGCTACGCCGGTGACGGGCGGCGAGGGTGAAGGCGATCGCCGCGAGCACCGTGCCGCCGATCACCATCCGCATGACGCCGACCGACAGCGGGGTCGTGCCCTCCGGCCCGAGTGCCTGCGATGTGCCGGTCGTGCCGAACAGCAGGGCGGCGGCGAGCACGGCGAGGACGGACAGCACGTTACAGTTCTACCGCCTACGGTCCGCGATACCGCGCGCCGGTAGGCTGGTGCGGTGACGGTCCGGCTCTACGACACCCAGGCTCAGGCGTTGCGCGACTTCACGCCGCGTGAGGCCGGCCATGTCACCATGTACGTCTGCGGTCCGACGGTGCAGTCCGGCCCCGGCATCCATCATCTGCGCGCCGCGCTCGCGTTCGATCTGCTGCGCCGCTGGCTGACGCGTCGTTTCGGCCGCGTCACGCTCATCCGCAACGTCACCGACATCGACGACAAGGTGCTGCTGAACGCGACCGCCGGTGAGCCGTGGTGGGCGCTGGCCTACCGCATGGAGCAGGAGTTCAGCCGGGCGTATGCCGCGATCGGCATCCTGCCGCCGACGTACGAGCCGCGGGCGACGGCGTCGATCCCTCAGATGCAGGACCTCATCGAGCGCCTCATCCAGGCCGGGCATGCCTACGCCGCCGCCGGCGACGTCTACTTCGACGTCCGGTCCTGGCCCGCCTACGGCTCCCTGACCCACCAGGCGATCGACGATCTCGCCTCGGCCGACGACGCCGACGGCCGTGGCAAGCGCGACCCGCGGGACTTCGCGCTGTGGAAGGGTGCGAAGGAGGACGAGCCGGCGGATGCCGTGTGGTCCTCGCCGTGGGGACCCGGTCGCCCCGGGTGGCACATCGAGTGCTCCGCGATGAGCCGGCGCTACCTCGGGCCGGAGTTCGACATCCACGGCGGCGGCATCGACCTGCGGTTCCCGCACCACGAGAACGAGCTCGCCCAGTCCACCGCGGCGGGCGACGCGTTCGCCCGGTACTGGGTGCACAACGGCCTCGTCACCGTCGGCGACCAGAAGATGTCGAAGTCTCTCGGCAACCACCTGCTCGCCGCCGATGTGCTGGCCGAGCGCGACCCGCTGACGGTCCGCTACGCCCTCGGTGCTGCGCACTACCGGTCGACGCTCGATCTCACCCCGGCATCCTTCGACGAGGCCGACGCGGCGCTCGGCCGCATCCGCACCTTCCAGCAGCGCGCGGCGCGGGTGCTCGGCACCCGGGGCCCGCTCGTGGCCGCCGACCTCCCCGACGCGTTCGCGGCGGCGCTCGACGACGACCTCGGCGTGCCGCAGGCGCTCGCCGTCGTCCACGAGACCGTGCGCGCCGGCAACGCCGCGCTTGACGCGGGCGACAAAGATGCCGCCGCGCGCGCCCTCGTCGAGGTCGGGCGCATGACCGGCATCCTCGGGCTGAACCCCGCCGACCCGCAGTGGCGCGGCGCCGGCGACGATGCGCAGGCCGCAGCGCTCGACGCGCTCGTGCAGGCCATGATCGCCCAGCGCGCCGAGGCGCGCGCGAACAAGGACTGGGCGGCAGCCGACCGCATCCGCGACGCGATCGCGGCGGCCGGCGTCGTCCTCGAAGACGGTCCCGAGGGGACCCATTGGAGTGTGAACGATGGCTAAACCGGGCAATCCGTCCGCCGGCAAGGGCAAGAAGAAGGGCCCGCTCAAGGGCACCGGCGGCCACGGGCGCAAGGCGCTGGAAGGCAAGGGCCCGACCCCGAAGGCCGAGGACCGCAGCTGGCACGTCGCGGGCAAGCGCAAGGCCGCCGCCGAGCGGTACGTCGCGGCCGGCGGCAAGGGCCGTCCCGGCCAGAAACCGGGCCCGTCGCGCGCGCCCAAGGCGAAAGCCGGCGACGACACCGAGAACGTCACCGGGCGCAACTCGGTGCTCGAGGCGCTGCGCGCCAAGATCCCCGCCACCGCGTTCTACATCGCGCAGCGCGTGGAGATGGACGATCGCGTCAAGGAGATGCTCTCGATCGCGACGCACCGCGGCATCCCCGTCATGGAGGTGACCCGTCCGGAGCTCGACCGTATGGCCGGCTTCGACGGCGTGCACCAGGGGGTGGCGCTCAAGGTGCCGCCGTACAGCTACGCCCACCCGCAGGACCTCCTGGAGGAGATCACCGCGAAGGGACGGCTCCCGCTGCTGGTGGCCCTCGACGGCGTCACCGACCCGCGCAATCTCGGCGCGATCATCCGCTCCACGGCGGCGTTCGGCGGCCAGGGCATTATCATCCCGCAGCGCCGCTCCGCGGGCGTGAACTCCGCGGCGTGGAAGACGAGCGCGGGCGCGGCCGCCCGCATCCCGGTGGCGATGGCGGCGAACCTGACGACGACGCTCAAGGAGTTCAAGAAGCAGGGCGTGTTCGTGCTCGGCCTCGACGGCGGCGGTGACGTGTCGCTTCCGCAGCTGGAACTCGCCGACCGCCCCGTCGTCATCGTCGTCGGCTCGGAGGGCAAGGGCCTGTCGCGCCTGGTCACCGAGACGTGCGATCAGATCGTCTCGATCCCGATCTCGGCGGCGACCGAATCGCTGAACGCCGGCATCGCGGCATCCGTCGCCCTGTATCAGGTCGCGACGATCCGCGCCGCATCCGAGTAAGGGAATAGCGCCGGCATCGGCGACGCTGGATCGAGCGACACCTACGGAAGGAATCCCCATGGCCCTCATCGCCGTCCTGGGCGGAACCGGTTACGCCGGCCGTCACATCGTCTCCGAAGCCGTTGCGCGCGGGCACAACGTGCTCGCCGTCTCGCGCTCGGTCGCCGCCGATCGCGTCGAGGGCGCCACCTATGTGGAGGGCACGCTGCTGGATGTGCCGGGCCTCGCGGCTCAGCTGGAGGGCGTCGACGTCGTGGTCAGCGCCATCTCGCCGCGCGGCGAGATGGCCGGTCAGGTGCGCCCGAACCTGGAGGCGCTGAACGCGGTGCTTCCCGAGAGCGTGCGGCTGGGCGTCATCGGCGGCGCCGGCGGCAGCCTCGTCGCGCCGGGCGGACCGCGTGTGATCGACGCCGGGTTCCCGGAGGAGTTCAAGGCCGAGGCGCTGGAGATGATCGGCGTGCTCGACGACCTGCAGGCCGAGGACCAGGGTCGTGACTGGTTCTTCATCCACCCCGCCGGCGGTTTCGGCGCGTTCGCCCCGGGCGAGCGCACCGGCACGTATCGCGACGGCGGCGACGTCATCGTGACGGATGCCGACGGTGAGTCGTTCATCTCGGGAGCCGACTTCGCGATCGCCGTGCTCGACGAGATCGAGAACCCGCGCCACGTGCGCGAGCGCTTCACCGTCGGCTACTAGACGAGGTCCCGCCAGTCCACGGCATCCTCGTCGTCGTCGTCGAGGGTGCCGATGGGGGCGGTGATGACGGGCAGCGCCGTCGTCTCGGTGGGGGGACCCATCACGGTCGCCTCATCGCGGCGGTGGCGCAGCACGTCGTCGATGTAGGAGGAGAGCACCTCGGCGATCGGAACCGACGTGCCGCGGGCCTGCGACATGTACCAGCGGTGCTCGAGTACCTGGTGGAAGACCTCCGCCGGTTCGAGCTTGGCGCGCAGGTCCCAGGGGATCGCCTTGATGACGGGCTCGAACACGCGCGTGAGCCACTCGTGGGCGACCATCTCCTCGTCGGACCCCAGGCGCGAGACGCGGGCCCGGAACTCGTCCATGTCGTTCAGGAGGCGCCGGGCCTGGTTCTCCTCGACGTCGAGCCCGGTCAGGCGCAGCAGCCGCCGCTGGTGGTGACCGGCGTCCACGACCTTCGGCTGGATGGACACGCGCGTGCCGTCCGGCGTCGTGTGGATCGTCATCTCCCCGATGTCGAAGCCGAGTTCGTTCAGCCGCTGCACGCGCTCGGTGATGTGCCAGCCCTCGCCGGCGGCGAAGGTCTCCTGGTCGGTGAGGGCCGCCCACAGCGACCGGTACGAGGTCATGATGCCGTCGGCGATCGCGACGGCATCCACTCCGCCCTCCAGGCGCCCGCCGGCTTCGAGGTCCATGATCTCGCCGGCGATGTTCGTGCGCGCCACGTCGAGGTCGTGCTCCCGCTGCCCGCGGGTGAGGCCGCCTTCGTGCAGCTCACCCGTCTCGGCGTCGACGAGGTAGGCGGCGAACGCGCCGGCATCGCGCCGGAACAGGGTGTTCGACAGCGACACGTCGCCCCAGAAGAAGCCCACGGTGTGCAGACGCACGAGCAGCACCGCGAGGGCGTCGACGAGGCGGCCGGCGGTGTCGGGGCGGAGCACCTGGGTGAACAGGGCGCGGTAGGGGAGGGAGAACTTCAGGTGCGCGGTCACGAGCGCCGCGGGGAGCGCTTCGCCCTTGGGGGTGCGCCGGCCGTCGATGACGGCGACGCGGTCGACGCAGGGGACGTCCAGCCGTGCCAGCGACCCGAGCATCTCGTACTCGCGGCGGGCCATCTCGCCGGTGGTCTCCTTCACCGCCACGACGCGGCCCGACAGGTTCGCGAACCGCACGAGGTGGCGCGAGAGCCCCTTCGGCAGTGACACGATGTAATCGCTGCTCCACTCGTCGAGCGGAGTCGCCCAGGGTAAGGCCAGCAAGCCCGCGTCGATGCTGCTGGCGGTGATGCTGAGCGAGTCGGCCACGTGCGGCTCCCGATGTCGTGCGGGTCGGATATGACGCGACGCGGGGGCCCCGGATATCGGGAGCCACCCGCGTCGTGTCGGTGTCGGATCAGGCCGAGGCGATCGCCTTCTTGGTGAGGCGCTCGCCCGACTCGATGTCGAACGCGTGCACGTGGTGCGGCACGGGGGCCAGGACCACGGTCTCGCCGGCGTTCGGGTGGCTGCGGCCATCGACGCGCGCGACGATGTCGGTGCGCTTGCCGTTGATCTCGGTGTGGCCGTAGAGGTAGCCGTCCGCGCCGAGCTCCTCGACGAGGTCGACCGTGACCGTGAGGCCCTGGCCGTCGGCGGGGTTGACGACGATGTCCTCGGGACGCACACCGGCGGTGACCTGCGTGGCGCTCGTGGGCTTGTCGATGTCGGCGTCGACGACGGCGGTGCCGAACTGGATGCCGCCGGCGCTGGCCAGGTCGACCGGGAACAGGTTCATCGCGGGCGAGCCGATGAAGCCGGCGACGAACACGTTGCTCGGCTTCTCGTACAGGTCGCGCGGGGTGCCGACCTGCTGGAGCAGGCCGTCCTTGAGCACGGCGATGCGGTCACCCATGGTGAGGGCCTCGGTCTGGTCGTGCGTGACGTAGACCGTGGTGACGCCGAGGCGGCGCTGCAGCGACGCGATCTGCGTGCGGGTCTGCACGCGGAGCTTGGCGTCGAGGTTCGACAGCGGCTCGTCCATGAGGAACACCTGGGGCTGACGCACGATGGCGCGACCCATGGCGACGCGCTGACGCTGACCACCCGAGAGGGCCTTCGGCTTGCGGGTCAGGTACTCCTCGAGGTCGAGGAGCTTGGCGGCCTCGAGCACGCGCTGGGCGCGCTCTTCCTTGCCGACGCCGGCGATCTTCAGGGCGAAGCCCATGTTCTCGGCGACCGTCATGTGCGGGTACAGCGCGTAGTTCTGGAAGACCATCGCGATGTCGCGGTCCTTCGGCGGGATGTCGGTGACATCGCGGTCGCCGATGAGGATGCGGCCCGAGTTGACCTCTTCGAGGCCGGCCAGCATGCGCAGCGAGGTGGACTTACCGCAACCGGACGGTCCGACGAGAACCAGGAACTCGCCGTCGGCGACCTCGAGGTTCAGCTTGTCGACCGCGGGGCGGGTGCCGCCGGGGTAGAGGCGGGTGGCGTTGTCGAACGTGACAGATGCCATGTTTTCTTCTCCTTCACCGGCAGGTACGTGCCGGACGATCCGTAGTGAATGGAATGAGCGGGGGCTGACCCGCACGCCCGACGTTGGGCGTGGGACCAGTATCGCACGCTCTGTCAAAGCGAGCCGCCCGGAGTGTCTGGGCATTTCCCAGGGTGCCTGGATAGCATCGAACCCGTTGCTGTCACCCGTCCGGCGACGTTCTGCGGCGCCACGCGACGCACCACTGTTCTGCACTCCAGAAGGTTCCATGTCCCACGACGACACTCCGAATGATGAGACCGCTCCCGGCCGCCGTGACGCGGTGCGTGAGAAGGCGCAGCTCGTCCACGCGCAGCAGTCGCGTGCCCGGATGCTGCGACGCTCGGCGCTGGTCGCCGGCGTCGTCGCCGCGGTGGCGGTCGTCGCTGTCGTGGTGAGTTGGGCCGTGGGATCGGCCGCCAGTCGCCCGCAGCTGGCTCCCGTGGACGCGCAGAACGACGGTTTCGTCGTGACCTCGGTGACCGCCGGCTCGCCGCCGATCGATTCGCCGGATGCGGCGACCCCGGTTCCGACCGAGACGCCCCTGGGTGAGGAGAGCGCCGCGCCGACGCCCACCGCCACGGCATCCGGCGTCGTCGACATCCACGTGTACGTCGACTACCTCTCGCCGGGCGCGCGGGAGTGGCAGCTGGCCAACTCGCAGCAGCTGACCCACTGGGTCGCCGACGGTGCCGTGACCCTGACCTACCACCCGGTGTCGATGCTGGCGGCCAAGTCGAACGGCACGAAGTACTCGCTGCGGGCCGCGAGCGCGGCGGCGTGCGTCGCCTCGTACGCGCCGGAGTCGTTCTTCACGTTCAACGACGACCTGCTCCAGCGGCAGCCGGCGGTGGACTCCGACGGCTGGTCCGACAAGGAGCTCGCCGACATCGCGCAGGCCAATGGATCGGACGACCCGAAGACGCTCCGCGAGTGCATCGAGACCGAGGCGTACGCGTCGTGGGTCAAGGCCGCCACCGAGCGCGCGATCAGCGGCATCCCCGGTGCCGATGGACTCTCGCTGACGGGCACCCCGATGGTCGTCGTCAACGGGCAGCAGTATGTCGGCGAGATGACCGACCCGGCGGAGTTCTCGCAGTTCGTGCTGACGAGCGCGAGCGGCGCCTACCAGAAGGCGAAGTCGGCGACGCCCACGCCGACGCCGACGCCGACCGTCGCGCCGTAGGCGCCGTCGTCCGCGCCGGGCGCCCGGCTAGACTGGACGCCGCCCGCCGGCTTGGCGCAATTGGTAGCGCACCTGTCTTGTAAACAGGGGGTTGCAGGTTCAAGTCCTGTAGCCGGCACCGTAAACACCTGGTCAGATAAAGAAAATCGCCCCGCCTCTCATCTGGGAGACGGGGCGATCCGCTATTTACTCGTGGTTTTGCCGCGAAGAATTCGGACTACGTGAGCAGTTGGGCGAGGATCGCGCCGGCGGCCGGGCCGCGGTGCACCTCGTCGGCATAGTGCTGCCGCGTGGTCTTCTCGGACTCGTGGCCCAGCTGGTCTTTGGCTGCCTCGATGCCGAGTTCGTCGCGGAGAACAGTCGCGACCGTCTTGCGGAAGCTCTTGGGCGTGGTGCCCTTCCACGCGGTCTCGCTGAGCGCATCCCGCCAGGTGGTGCGGTAGTTGTTCGGGTGCCGGAAGGTGCCGACGCTCGAGCTGAAGACGAAGTCGGAGAACGCCGCGACTCTCCGGCGGATGAGCATGTCGATCAGCGGCGCGGGGAGCTCGAGTTCGCGGTAGCCGGCGTCGGTCTTGGTCCACTGCTGGACGAAGAACTTCCCGTCGCGGTCTTGCGCGATGGTGCGGGTGACGGTGACGAGGCCCGCCGTCTGGTCGATCTGGTCCCATTGCAGGGCGAGGAGCTCGCCGGTGCGGATGCCGGTGCCGATGATCATGTCGGTGGTATCGAGGAGGTCACTGGCGCGCGGTCGACGGCGGCGCCGGTCGCCGTCGGGTCGGGGTTCGGTGCCGGCGTCCCACTGTTCGAAGCGGGCGCGGATGCCGCGGACAGCTGCAGCGTTCGGGGCGGCCTTGCGGGCGGTGCGCTTGGGGGCTTCGGGTTTGGGGATGTCGGCCATCGGGTTCGTGCGCACCGCGCCGTGGCGGGCGGCGAGGCTGAACATGCCGCGGAGGACGACGTGTGCGGTGGTGGCGGTCCCGTGTCCGGAAGTTCGGCTGACGGTCGTGAGGAATCGATCGAGCTTGGGGGTGGTCGCTTCTTGCAGGGCGATCGCGCCGAGACCCGGGATGACGTGCTTGCGGATCGCGCTGCGGTAGATGCGGATCGAGCCCTCGGCGAGCTTCGTCTTTGTGTCTAGCCACCTGTCGGCGAGCTGCTCGATCGTGGTGTCCGGCGTGAGGTCTTCGCTTGCCGGGGCGAGGCGCTTCTTGAGTGCCCGGATGAGGTTGCGTTCAGCGTCGGCACCCGTCTTGCCCTGACGTTGCATGGGGCGGGTGACGCCGTCGGAGTCGCGGTAGTAGGCCACGGCAGTGTGCTGCCCGTTGACGGTGGTGCGCCGGATCCGGCCCCACGTTTCGAGTTCGAGCTTCGGGCGACCCATCAGTCGTCCCACATCGGCGCGGGCCGCTGCCCATCGACGATCTCGGCGACATCCTCGGCGGTCTCCCCATCGACAGCGGCCGCCGTGACTGTCCGAGGGTACAGCGCCGGGATCGTCACCGGCTCCCCGAACCAATCCGCCGGCAACTCGTGCGCCTTCGTCGCCTGCAACACCGCCTGCGCCGCAACCGCGCTGCCCTTCACCCGCACCCACACCGCCGTCTGACGACCCTGATCAGCGAGATGCCTCACCGTCGGTAAGAAGTGCGCACTCGACGCCGGCGTCATCTGACCGATGCGCTCGCCGTCGAGGCGCACCTCGGCCACTTCTTTCGTCGCGCCCTTCGCGGCGGGGAGGGTCAGCGTGTGGAGGGTGCCGATTGCGATGCCGTCGCCGGATGGGGTGATGAAGTCGCTCAGCGCGTCGAGGTGGTGCTCCTCGCCGGTCACCTGCAGTCCGCCTCCCCAGGGGATGAGTGAGTAGGGCGCGGCGGGCGGGTTGTTTATCGGGGCGAGTCGGTCGGGCTGGCCGATCGCGAGCGTGACGCGTGCGTTGAGCCGGTCGCCGGTGCCTTCCCAGTTCCTACGTTTCGCGGCCCACAGCCGCGCCTTCACGAGAGGCGTGACGCCCGCCCGGGTGAGCCGCGCGAGTGGCTCGTGATACTCGGCGGCGTTGTCCCGCCCGAGGTAGCCAACGTGCCAGCCTTTGATGATGACCATGACCGCGTTCCGGTCGTAGGGGTTGGTGGGTTCGGGACGAAGCTCGGCATCGAGCTCGATGAGCTCGACCTCTTGGTTCACCTGAAGGCGACGGCCGACGACCTTCTCGATGGCATCAGTGCGAGCAAACTCGCCTTCGACCTCCATCCACGTGTAACCGTCGGAGCCGAGCAGGTAGAACGGGGTTCCAGATGCGGCAGCGAGTGGTACGTGCGGTTTCGCGTCAAGCGCCTCACGGGCGCGCCGGCGTGTGGCGGGGGCCCCGGTGGCAACGGCCTCATCCTGCGCGCGGTGCCAGGTGACGTCGGCGTGGCGTCGTGCGTCGGAGGAAGGCGCTGGGGCAACAGGTGGAGTTGCCGCGGGAGGTGCCACAGGGTTCCCAGCGGTGGTCTGCTGTCCTTTGAGTGCAGCAGACCACACGAGTGCGGCGATGGTGATGACGGGGATGCCGAGAAGGCCCCACGCGAACCACCTCGCGCCAGCATCGACGCCCGCACTCACCGAGATGATGATGCCGATGAGGATCGCGAGGCCATGCCAGGCCAGCATGAGCTTGATCGGTGTCGAAGGCTTCGTCCAGTTCATCGGGTGCGCTCCGAGGTCGGGTTAGGCGGCGAGGAGGATCTCGCCGCGGTGGATGGCCTTCCGGTAGGCCTCGATGATCCGGACTGTCACGCCGAGTTCTCGGGCGATGAAGGCGGGGTTGTCGCTGATCGCTTCGGCGGCCGCGTAGGCCTTGTCGTTGACGAGGAGGCGTGCCGCGGTGCGCCATGCCCGCCACTCGATCGCAGGATGCCGGGATCGGTCGCGGTAGAACGCGTGGGCATATTCGTGAGCGAGGGTTTCCAGCTCGAGCGCGCCGTGCAGACTCGCACGAATGAGGATGCGACGCTCGTCGTCGAGGTAGCATCCGAGCCGCTGCGACGGCAGGTCTTCGGTGTAGATCAGCTCGACTCCCAGCTCGCTGATCAGGTCCCAGATAGTCATCACCCTCCCCAGGGTTACTCGTGTTCGGCCTCCTGGCGGCTCTGCCAGTCCTGATCGTCGGATGCCGCCAAAGCGAAATCGCCCCGAACGAGCGCAAAGGGGTCAAGGCCAAGTGCGTGCGCGAACTTGTCGATGTCGTCGGTGTTGAGCGGAGTTTCGCCGCGCATCTTCCTGTAAAAGGTGTTCCTCGGAACGCCTGAGCGCGCGATGATCTCCGCGTCTGTCATGCGGCGAGCTTCGATCGCCTTCTGGATCGTGTCGACCAGCCGCCAGCTGAACTCACTCAGGTCTCCCATATGGCACACGCTACCCATTTTCGGTACGCCTTGGCAACTAGTACCAAAAATGGTTGCGTAGCAGTCCCAGATTCGGTACGCTCCCAGATATGGGAGTCCAGACGATGTTCAGCAGCCTGATCACACGGGCGGTGAAGGCGGAGCTTGCGCGACGAGGCGAAGACGGGCTTGCGCTCATCGCACCGCTGAGCCTCAGTCGCAACTCGGTGTACGCGCGACTGCGTGAAGAGAAGCCGTTCAGTACCGACGAGATCGCTCAGATCGCGGACTTCCTGGGGATCGCTCCCGAGGACCTCGTCGCATCAGCCATGCCCGCGCAGAAAAAGCCGGCCGCGTAGCAGCGCGACCGGCTCACAACACAAGAAGGAGCACACCCTCTCATGTCGAACACCACCGTACCTCTCCAGATCACTGTCGACGGCACAGACACCTTCGAGGGTTTCGTGGGCGAGCCCGACACCCTCCGCGTGTACACGCCCGCCCTTGACGGTTCCCGCGCCGCGGTCGACCTTCTGATGACGCCTGACGTCGCCGCCGAGGCGATCGCCGACCTGGCATCCACCCTCCGCCACAACGCCGCATACGGCGCGCTCGCCGCGGCGGTCGAGGGCTTCTTCGAGTCGCAGGCGGTGGCGTCGTGACGCTCACCACGGCGTTCTGTGCTGACGAACGCCACGCATCCTGTGACGGGACCGTTCACGTCGCGCGGATCGGGCAACCGTTCGCCGAAGCTGAGCACCGGGCATGCGGCTGCCGCTGTCACGCGCCGATCGACGCGGTCGCGGAGACAGCGCTGAACAAGGGTCAGACGTACGGGGGAGCCGTCACCGGGATGCTCAACGGCAAGCGGGTCAGCCGGGACGTGACGTTTACGGCTGCGCGCGACCAGGATCCCGAGCCGTTCATCCGCGACCGGGAGAGCACGCCCGACCAGGATCGCGTCTTCGTCGTGCACTCGCACGGCTCCGCACCGCAGCTGTTCGTGACCGGCTCGATCCGTGAGGCGGTGGCGTCGTGAGCGCGAAGATGAAGCGCCGCCGGCGCCACGACCGCCTCAAGCGTGTCCTGCTCGAGCGCCGCTACCGCCGCGAGGATGCGATCTTCTTCGAGACGGGCCGGTTCCCGGCATCCATCGTCTCGGCGTGCGTCTGCTCGTGCGGCGCCCGCGCGTTCTCCCGCACCGCCCACGACCGCACCACCGAGGAGTTTTACGCCGCGCACGCCTACTGCGACGAGGAGATGTTCTCGTGAGCGCGCTGCCGGTCCATGACGCCCCGGCCGTGATCATGCGGCGGGGCCCGGTGCTCACGACGCGGGGCGCGGCCGTGTACTGCGGCATCGCACATCAGACGCTGCGTAACCTGCTCGCACTGAAGCAAGGCCCGAAGTCGTTCAAGCAGGGACGCCTGAACGTGTTCTACCCCGCCGACCTCGACGCGTGGCTCGCGGGCCGGATCACGGACCCGGAGGCGAACCAGTGAGCGATCTGCGCGCGCTCGCCGCAGCCCTCGTCGTCGCCTTCGCCGTGCTCTGCACGCCGGCCGCGCTCGAGCCGGTGCTGAACAGTGCCGACCTCGTCGTCGCCGCGGCGCCCGTCGCGGTCGTCGCATTGCTGTGGCGCCGCACCTCCAAGACCCCCGTCGAGGCTCCGGCTCCCCGTGCCGCCTCCAACCGGAGCCTCGACGGGCTCGACTATCCCGCTCCGGTCCCTGCGAGGCGCACGCTCGCTGACTTCCCCGCAGCGGAGCACCTTGCCCCGTGCGCGACGGACTGCTGGGTTTGCGAGGCGGCACGATGATGACCGCAGCGCTACTCGTCTCCTACGTGGTCTTGCTGGTGACCATCGTCATCGAGCTCCGCTGGGAGCGGGCCCGGCTCGCCGAGCTGAGCGCGCGCCTCGGCCGCGCCGAGGAGGCGCTGTCGCTGTTCGACGTGCGCATCTGCCGGGAGTGCCGGTGCACTGACGACGTCGCGTGCATGTCGGGCTGCTGGTGGGTCGAGGAGGATCTCTGCTCGTCGTGCGCCGACGACCTCGCCGCCGAGGGTTCGTCGCTCGAGGGCGGGCGGCGGTGACCGTCATGACCGAGCTCGCCCGTGCCCGCGTGAAGCTCATCCACCGGATGCCTGACCGCAGCGACTTGTGGGTGTTCATCGACGACGGCGCGATGTTCCTCCGCGCCGACCAGGTCGAGGCGCTCGCGGGCATCCCTCCGTGGTCGGGTGGTGAGCTGCTCGTCGACCTGAACGAGTGGAAGACGATCGACGGTCACGCGTGCTACCCCGTCGAGGTCGCGATCGCGCGGTGCGAGAACGCGGCGACGCCCGCCGCGGCTGCATTCCTCGAATGGGTGCGTCCGGTGCTCGAGCAGGTCGACGACGACGCGCTCGACAACGCGCAGGCCGTCCCCGGGTTCGTCGGTTCGTTCCCCGTCGACGTCACCGCGCGCCGACTGTCCGCCGACCCTGAGGTCGAGATCGGGCGCCGCGCCCTGTTCGCGTTCATGCACGACCTCGGATGGTTGTCGCGTGAGGGAGCGGATGACGACTGGACGGTCACTCACCTCGCACGGCGCAACGGCTGGCTCACGGTCCGTCCCGTCCTTGTGTCGGGGCGGGGGAGACGCACATACCTGCAGCCGTATGTGACGCCCCCGGGTCTCGCGGAGCTTCACCGGCTGCTCACTGCCGGTCGGCGTCGCGACCCGCCCGAGCCTGCGGGGCATCCGACCCTCTTCGACTGAGCACACCCCGTCACCTCAAGGAGCACACACCATGAGCCTCACTCTCTCCACGCCGGCCGCGTCCGCCGCGGCGTCTGGCGTGCGCGTCTGCCCGCCTGAGCACGCTCACGCCGGCACCACGAACTGCTATCACCACCACGGATGCCGGTGCACGCCGTGCTCGAACCGTGTCGTGTCGGGCAACGCCCGGGTGCGTCGCCTGCGTGCGTATGGCCGGTGGGAGCCGCTCGTCGACGCGACGGTCGCTCGCGCCCACCTGAGGGTGCTGTCCGCGTATGGGGTCGGCATCCGCCAGGTCGCCGCTCTCACCGGCATGTCTCACGCTCACCTTCGCGATATCCGCGTCGGCCTGACGGCCACGATCCGCAAGGAGAACCACGATCGCATCCGAGCGGTGCCGGCCGACGTGTCGTCGCTCGCACCGTCCGCACCCGTCCCGGCGCGGGGCGTGCATCGTCGCCTGCAAGCGCTCCACGCCCGCGGGTGGACGACGGGGACCCTCGCCCCGCACTTGGGCACCCATTCCAGCAACGTGAGCCGCCTCCTGCAGCAGGACGTCGTCACCCGCCTGCTGCACGAGCGCGTCGCCGCCGTGTACGGGCGTCTGTGGGACGTGGCCCCGCCTGTGTCGGGCCCTGCGCAGCGCCGCGAGTCGGAGAAGGCCCGCCGCATCGCGCGGGAGAACGGGTGGGCGCTCCCGATCGAGTGGGACGACATCGATACCGACGACGCTCCGCTCGCCGAGGCGCCGGCGCTCGAGGCCGACGTCGATGTGATCGCGGTCGATCTCGCGGTGCACGGCCACCAGGTCGTCCTCACCCGGGCGGAGCGTCACCTCGCCGTCGAGCAGCTGCACGCCGCGGGCCACGGGGACCGCCTCATCGCGCACATGCTGCTCGTCGACGACCGCACCATCCTCCGCGACCGCAAGCACCTCGGCCTCCCCGCGAACGAGAACCCCACTCAGCTCGACCGACGGCTGGTGGCGTGATGCGCTGGCTCGTTCACCGCGCACCGGCCCGGCAGCCCCGGTTCGGCGAGACGCCCCGTGACGTCCTCGCCTGGACAGTGCAGCCCTACGTCACCCTCGGCGACGGGTCGCGTCAGTTCCTGAAGCAGCCGGTCCCGTTCCCGCGCCTCGCGGCGGCGCACGCGCACGCGACGGCGGAGGCGCGCCGGTTCGCCGCGGCCGCGGAACGCAACCACCCGTCCCCTCGCCTGCGGGTGGTGGCGTGATGCTCACCCTCGATCGTCAGCTCCCCGCGCTGTGGGACGGACGCGCCGTCACCTGGTCGCCGTTCGAGCTCGAGCCGCCGATGTTCATCTGCGACCGCTCGAAGCGGAGGAACGGCCTCCACATCCCCACATGCGACCGGTGCGGTCACGTCGGGCAGAAGCTCCGCGCGATCGGCCTCCGCCAGCCAGCGCCCGGCGCGAGCGAACCCGGCGAGTACCTCCGCCGGCACCGCAACGGCAGCCCGATCTACGCGCAGGAGCCGGCGCCCGCGTACCGCGACCTGCACGCGACCCGCTGCCCCGCCTGCGGGCTCGACCAGGTGTGCGACGCCGCCTCCGGCGAGGCGTGGGATCTCGACGAAAGCGACTACGGCCCCGAGGGGAGTGTCGCACCATGACCGATCGCATGGAGACCCACTCCGAAGTCTTCTATCTGCCCGACGAGCGGGCGCGGCAGCTGCTCGCGTTCGCGGCCGCGCATCCCCGCATCATCCGTGCGGAGGAAGCCTGCCGCCGTGAGCTCGGCCTCACTCCCGCCCGCTACGTGCTGCTGCTGCACCGCCTCATCGACACGCAGCAAGCCCTCGACATTGATCCCGTCCTCACGCACCGCCTCCGCCGCATCCGCGACGAAGACCGCGCGGGGACAGCCCGCCGCCTCGGCACCACCCATTGAAGGAGCACACCCTCATGAACACCACCGACCCCGAGACGCACGCGCTGCAGCTCATCACCCTCGACCCCACCACCATCCGCACCCTCGACCAGATCCGTCAGAGCGCTACGCCGGACGAGGGCCTCATCCAGTCCGTCGCTGAGAACGGCATCCTCCAGCCCCCATCCGTGGTCTGGAACGACGATGAACAGGCCTATTACCTCGTCTTCGGCGCTCGCCGCGTGGGCGCTGCGATCATCGTGGGCCTGACCGAGATCCCTGTGATCGTCCGCGACCCCGCCACCTTGACCGAGGCGATCCTTCTCGGGCAGCAGATCGTCGAGAACGAGCGCCGGGAGGCTATCCCCGCGACCGACCTCGCCCGCGCCTGGTCGCGCCTCGAGGAGCTGTTCGGCGAGTCGATCGAAGACATCGCCGCCCGCACGGGCGAGAACTCCAACCGGGTGACTGCCGGCATCCGTGCCGCCCGCTCGGAAAAGACCACCGCACTCCTCGCGTCCCGCCCCGCCCTGGACCTCGAGAAAGCAGCGATCCTCACCGAGTTCGATGAGCACCCGACCGTGCAACGCGAGCTCGCGGAAACCGCAGTCGAGAAGCCTCAGGACTTCGACTGGAAGGTCCGCGCCGCGCAAGACCGAATCGCGAAGGATGCACGCATCGCCGAGCTGAAGGCAGAAGCCCGCACCGCGAAGGTGAAGCTCGCCAAGAGCGACGGGTACGGCTCCCTGAAAGCAGGCACCACGCGCATCAGCAACCTCGTCGACGCCGCCGGCAAGAAGCTCACCGCCCGCAACCACGCTGCCTGCCCCGGTCATCGAGCGTTCATCGACGGATACCGCGCCGAGGACCTCAAGATCGAGTACGCATGCGAGGGCTACGAGGACCACGGACACACGTTCCCCAGCCGTGCACCCCGAGAGCAGACCGACGAAGAGAAGCAGGCCGAGACCGCGCGCCGCGAGCACGCCGCCGCTCTCGAAGCGAACCGCGCCGCGCGACGCCAGTGGATCACGAACATGCTGCCCGGCAAGATCAACCAGCTCCCCGGCGTCTACGAGTACATGCACGCCGCGCTCGCCGCCTACGAATCTAACTACGCCGACCACCGCGCCCCCGACATCACCATCGCGCTCCTCAATACGGGCATCGACGTCGACACAGAGAAGTACGGTGCAGCCACCGACGCTCTCAACTCCCTGATCGAAACGCGCAAGATCGCCCCCTTCCGCATGATGCTCGCCATCTCATTGGCCGTGCATGAGAGAAAGCTCGCCGCCGGCCGTGCCTCCGACGCGATCGTCCGCCACTACGAACACCTCGAGCGGTGGGGCTACGCGCTCACCGAGCTCGACGCCGAGGCGCTGACCGCCCACCGGGACGCGCTCACCCCCGCCCAGACCGACGACGTCGTCGACGACTCCGAATGACACCCACCCACCGCGAAACGGGGGGGGGGTGCTCGATGAGCTCTCCGCACGCATCCTCCGCCCCGACCTCTTCGCACACGCCGACGACCTCGCCGAGGCCGCACTCGCACTCGCAGGAAGGACCGCAGCAATGAACGCAGCATCCGATCGTCTCGAAGACACGTTCCCCCACGGCACCCCCACCGGCTACACGCAGGGATGCCGCGGCAACGCGTGCCCCGCCGCCGACGAGCACGGCCTGTCGTGCAAGAAAGCGAAGCAGCTCGCCGCGGGCGACTACGGCTACCAGAAGCTCGCCAAACGCGGCCTCGGCCCCGCCGAGATCGCGCTCGAGCTCGGCCTCATCCCCGAGGCCCCCACCGCCACCGTCATCCCCGCCAAGAAGGCCACCGCCTCTAAGCCCGCCCCGGCGAAGCCCGCCGCGACCGAGCCGATCGCCGACCAGACGCCGGCCTCGGCCCCCGCACGCCCATCCCAGAAGACCATCCGCGACTGGGCCCACGCGAACAACATCGAAGTCAACCAGCGCGGCAGCGTCTGGAAGACCGTCGTCGACGCCTACCTCGCCGCCCACCCCAACGAAAACACCACCACCCCGACCGAGCAACCCACCCTGCCGGCCGCCCCGCACACGGTCACCGACGCCGACCTCGACGAGTGGGCAAAGACGTACCCCGCCGCCGGCATCACCGACCAGATCGACGAACTCCGCACCCGCATCGACATGCCGGCCCCCGACCCCACACCCGTCGACCCGCACGCGCTCGCCGATCCCACCACCGACCCCGACGAGACAACCGAGGTCTCCACCCCCGGCGAGTTCGCCGCCCGCTGGAACCGGCTCACCGACCCCGAACGGGCCGCATGGCTCACCAGCATGCGCGACGCGCACGCCGCCGCCGAACACTGCACCACCGACGGGCACGCCGCCCTCGTCACCCTCCGCGACACCCGCCCCGACTGGGCCACCGTCGCCACCGACGCCGACCTCGCCGCCGCGATCGCACAGCGCGACCAGGCCCGACGCTTCGCCGAAGACAGCCTCGCCGAGACCGCCCACGTCGAGGCACGCGAAGCCGCAGGCATCGCGTTCGTGCTCGAAAAGTGGGGCGCCGCGGCCGCGGAACGCGACCGCCTACGCCGACGAGTGGACACCCTCACCAACGAGCTCGACGCCGTGCGCAACATCGAACACGACCTCACCTCCGCATACGCCGAGATCCACGACCTCACCCTCAACGCCCAGAACTACGACGCGCTCGACGCCCACTACACCCTCACCGCAGCCGCCCTCCAAAACGCGCTCGCCGAGGTGGATCGTCTTCGCGGTGTGGTCGAGCGGGCCGCGGTGAAGCCGTGGTGGCGTCGGAAGGATCGGGGCTGAGCCATGCCGATCATGAACTACACGACGGATATCGCTGTCAGCAAGACGATGGCCGGCATCCAGGCCGCGCTCGCGCGCCGCGGCGTCCGCTCGATCTCAGCCCTCTACGACGACGACGGCGCCCCTGCGGGCCTCGCGTTCACGATGAAGACCGACTACGGCTTCCGCGACTTCGAGCTGCCTGTCCGCACCGACGGTGTGCTCGCCGCGATGCAGAACGACCCCAAGGTGCCCCGCGCGAAGTGCACGCGTGAGCAGGCCGCCCGCGTCGCGTGGCGGATCGCGGAGGACTGGCTGAAAGCGCAGGCGGCACTCATCGACGCGTCGCTCGCGTCTCTCGACGAGGTGATGCTCCCGTACATGGTCACCCGCTACGACGGCGACCGTGCGCTGACCGTCTACGGCGCCTTCCGTGAGCAGCAGCTCGCACTCACAGACCACACGAACGGGGGCCGCGATGAGTGAGCTGCGCGTGCTGAACGCCTACGCCGGCATCGGCGGGAACCGTCACCTGTGGCCCGCCGAGTGGCACGTGAAGAACCGCGAGGTGAAGCCGCCCGACCCGCGCCTGTGGGCCGAGATCGCCGTTCTGCGCGACTACGGCGGACGGTACGTCGTCGAGAACGTGCACACGTACTACGAGCCGCCGATCGCACCCGACGTGGTGACGCTGCGGCACTACTACTGGGTGAGCGCCGCACCGTTGCTGATGAGCCACGCACACACTGGCATTCCGATCGCTAACATCGGCCGCGCCGACGACATGGCCGCAGCGTACGGTCTGCCGCCGATCCCGGTCGGCGCGGTGAAGGACCGCCGCCTCGCGATCAGGAACGCCGTCGTGCCGAGCGAGGGCTACGACATCGCCACGGCCGCGTTCGGCTACGAGCTCGCTCACCGATCGGGTGAACCGTCGCCGTGCGCAGGTTGCGGCGGCGACGGCGTGCAGATCGACGACGACCCCGAAAGCACTCGGCAGATCGTCAGCACGTGCGGAGAATGCCGCGGCTCAGGTTCGGCTGTACAGGATCACACGAACCGATGAAACCGCCCTTCCCGTACTACGGCGGCAAGACGCGCGTCGCTGAGGAGATCGCCAGCATCCTGCCGGCGCATCGTCACTACGTCGAGCCGTTCTTCGGAGCGGGTAGCGTACTCCTCGCGAAGCCGCCGATCGTGATGGAGACGGTCAACGACATCAACGGTGACCTGGTGCACTTCTTCCGGACCTTGCGCGACCGGCCTGCAGATCTTGAGCGGGCGTGCTTCCTCACGCCGCACGCCCGTGGAGAGTTCCTCGACGCGCACGTGCACCGTGGCGAGGATGCTGACGACATCGAGCGCGCCCGCCGCACGTTCGTGATCCTCTCTCAGGGGCGCAACGCCTCGCTCCGGAAGACCGGGTGGGCGCACTTCCAGAACCCGGGCAACATGAGCAACGCGGGGTCGCGCCCGTCGTACATCCAGCGCATGGTCGGGCGGTTCGCGGGGATCGCCGATCGCATGCTCAACGTGTCGATCGAGAATCGTGACGCGCTCCAGGTGATCGCTGAGTACGGCAGTCACCGCGACGTGCTGCTGTACGTCGACCCGCCCTATCTGGTGTCGACGCGCACCTCACGCGGCTATGAGGTCGAGTTCGACCGCCCCGAGCAGCACGAAGCGCTCCTGCAGGCGCTCCTCGACTGCGAGGCATCCGTCGTGCTCTCCGGCTACGACAGTGACCTCTATGCCGACATGCTCGCCACCTGGCAGACGCACACGCTCACCGGCGCCCGCGACGGGCGAGGCCAGGCGCGCCGTGAGGTCATCTGGTCCAACCGTCCGCTCGGAGGGCCAGAAACGCTGTTCGACCAGCTGGTGCACAGTTCGGCTGTACAGGACCACGAGAACGGGGTGGCGTCGTGAGCTTACGGATCGTGCCCGTCGACCTCAAAACAGCACGCGAGTTCGTCGCCGCGCACCACCGGCACAATGAACCGCCCATCGGCCACAAGTTCAGCGTCGGGGTCGCGGAGGCTGACCAGCTGGTCGGCGTCGCGATCATCGGTCGTCCGGTGTCGCGGGTCATCCAGTCCGAGGGCAACACGCTCGAGGTGATCCGCACCGCGACAGACGGCACCCGAAACGCGAACAGCATGCTCTACGGGGCTGCGCGCCGCGCCGCGTTCGCGCTCGGCTATGCGAGCCTCACGGGCGAGTGTCCGGTGCAGCGCATCCACGACAGCAAGGCCGATCGCGTGACTGACATCGTGCATCGCTCGGTCGTCACTGAGAATGGGCGCGCCGAGTGCCACCGCTGCGGCCGGGTCGTCGGTGTCACTCGCCGATGGGACGACGGACGCTGGGGCTGGTCACCGTGGCGTTACGACACTCACAGGCCGGCCGATCCGGTGCGCTGCCCGAAGTGCGGTGGCCCCCATCCCTTCCATGATCCGGCGTGCGTGGTGCACCCGGACCTCATCCAAGACCACACGAACCGTACCCAGGAGGAGTCATGAGCAACCACACTCGCGTCGACATCGAGGCCACCGACGACTACGAGTGCGCCTTCGGGGACTGCGGTCACGAGGTGCGACCGTGTCCCACTTCGACATGGGACTGCTGTAGAGAGTGCACCGACCGCAGCTGGGGCCAGTACGAGGGCGGCGTGGTGACGTGGGACGAGTGCAAGGGTGTCGGCGCGTCTTTTGCGGAACAAGAGCTTGATGACGCGTGTCTCGATGAGTTCGACCTGCCGACCCGATCGGCCGATCCGGTGCATCCGCCTATGCCGGTCGGCCACATACGGGCGTGTGGGTGCCCTGAGTGCGTCGCCTGGCTCGAAGCCCACGAGCCGGCCGATCCGGTGCGGTGCCCGAAGTGCGGTGGCCCCGATCCCTTCCATGATCCGGCGTGCGTGGTGCACCCGGACCTCATCCAAGATCACGAGAACGGGAGCAAGTGATGGATCGGTATCAGGTGGTGACCCTCCAGGCGGCGGTCTACGTGGTCGACAACGATGAGATGCAGGCGTCGCGCTTCGCTGGCGACTGGAACGCTCACGCCTCGTGCGAGCTGCTCAACTCGGGCGCGATGCCGCGCGCCGACCTCGACTGGATCGACCTTGAACCGGAATCGGCGGATGCCACCGAACCCGAGGGCTACCTGTTCCCCGGCCGCGACAACGGCCACCTGTCACCACGCTACGTCGGGAAGATCATCCGCGACCTGCTCCCCGGCGAATGGACCATGCACACCCTCCGCCACCGCTTCGGCACCCGCGCCTACGCACTCACCTCCGACCTGCTGCTCGTGCAAGACCTCCTCGGTCACTCGTCACCCTCCACCACCCGCCGCTACGTCGCCGGCAACCCCCAACGCGCCCCAGCCGCCATCGAAGCACTCGCCGAACAGGACGAGCAGCTCCCGCGCCAGCGACCCACCCTCAGCGCGGTCAGCTGATGCCCGCGCTCATCGACCTCACCGGCCAGAAGTTCGGCCACCTCACCGCGATCACCCGCCTCGACGACCGTGTCACGCCCTCCGGCGCCCGACAGCCCATGTGGGGCTGCAAGTGCGCCTGCGGCCGCCGCACCGTCGTCGAGGGTCGCGCCCTCCGCGCTCGCCGGGCGCTGTCGTGCCGCGAGTGTGTGCGTGACCCGTCTCGGATGTTGAAGTACGGGACGACGTATCTCGTGTACTGGCCGGCGCTCGGCATCTTGAAGATCGGGCGCTCGTCGCGGGGTGCGCGTGTCGAGATGATGCGGCAGTCCGGCGGTGTGCCGATTCTGCTCGCGCCGGGGACGGATGCGTCGTGGGAGCGCGCGGGGCTCCGGCGCCTGCGCGAGTTGTTCGACCCGGCGTTCACGGGCCCGTCGGGGGAGGGGGCGCACCGTGCTGACCGGATCTTGGTTCGCGGCCGCGGCTGGTCGGAGTGCTTCTTCGTGGAGCCAGAGGATCTTCAGCTCGCGTTCGACGAGTGTCTACGCACGATGCTGCGGGAAGGAAACACCATTGGAAACAACCCACCTGCCACCCCCGAATGGCGAAGGGCGCTCACCGGCATCCTGCGTGCTCGGTCTGCCCGTCGACGTTGCGGCGACAGCGCTCGGGCTGCAGATGCTCGTGGGGCCGGCGAACGTGCTGCAGCTGCACCCGCAGCGGATCGCGCACCAGCTGTTCCCTGCCGACGATCCGCAGGCCGCGGCGGACCGGGTGATCCTGCACGTTCTGCAGCTCGAGGAGGCCGGGATGGTGTCCACCTGGGCGCAGGACGGCTCGGAGTGGCTGGCGATGCGTCAGGCCTCGCCCGCGCCGTCACCGGCGTTCACGGCCCCTGTCACGGGCCCGTCGTTCGCCCCCGAACCGCATCCGCCGGCACGGCCATTTTCATCGGCTGGAGAGAGAGAAAGAACAAGAGAGGACGCGCGAGCGAGAGCACGTGCACGCACGGACGCGGAGGAGCAAGCGCGACAAGACCGTTGGGCTCGCTGGGAGGACGACTACACCCGGCAGGCACCTACGCGACCCAAGCGCCCGCTCACGATGGATGCTCCGCCCATGGGATGCCCGGATCACCCTCACGGTTCGCTGCAACCCTGCGGACCTTGCGGCACTCAGGCCAGGCGGTACCGGGAGTGGATGGATCGGGAGCAATACACCGAGAAGCTCGCGATGTTCGAGGAGACGACCGACGAGGAGATGCCCGATGACGACGAGCCGTTCTGAGCGCCCGTGCGTCCGTGGATGCGTCGAGGTCGTGCACTACGCGGTGTGCCCGGCGTTCGGGCCGCGTGGTCGCGAGGCGACGTGCACGGGGGAGTGCGAGACGCGTGTCTCGGAGGCGCGGTACGGGGCTTTGCTGTGCTCGCGCTGCTTCGGTCGGATCAGGGGTGTGTTGCTGGATGCCCCTGATGTCGTGGGGCGGATGCGGTCTGCGAGCGACCAGGCGAAGGCCGTTGTTTACCAGCCGGCGAAGGTGCTCTCGGCGGCGGGAGCGGCGAAGGCCCCAGAGCAGTCCCCGGCTGATGTGATCGATGCGATCCGCGATGTGCTCGTGACACTGCGGGCATGGGCGACGACGGTGGACTCGTCCGTGCCGTTCGTCTCGCATCGCGGCTTCACCGATGACGATGAGATCACCGCGGCCGCCATGTACTCCGAGGCGATCCTTGGCCAGCTCGACGTGATCGCGAACGACGCAGCCCGGGGGCCGGCACTGTACCACGAGCTGCTCGAGCGGCATGAGGAGACGACGGTGAGCGGGCGGGTGTGGTCTCTCGCGGATGCTCGGGCGAGGTGGGGTGCCGAGCGGCGCGACGACCAGGCGTACGTCTACCCGGCATCCGATGACGACCACATCGTCGAGCGCCAGCCTGTCACGGAGTGGCATGACCCGCTGCTCACGATCCAGCAAGCAGCGAAGCGTGTCGATCGGTCGCAGCGAACGGTGGAGATCTGGATCGAGAAGGAAGAACTCGCGGTGGCGGTGCGAGTGCGCCTGCCCGACGGCACCACGATGAAGAGCGTCTACGCTTCCGCCGTCGACGCCGTCGCCGCACGCAAACGGCCGGGCCGGCCGCGTCGAGTGAGTGTTCCGGCGATCTCGCCGTAAATGCTTCGTTCCTTCGTGCTACGCTGTGCGTGCACGACCACTATGACCAAAGCCTCATCCATCGGATGGGGCTTTCGTCGTTCGTGCGTACTTCTCGGTGCGGGTGTGCTCCTCGCCGAGAGACCGCCTCGCCGAGACCACGCGACCACAACTCCATGGTGGCCAGATGGCCGAGTCGCTTGATGATCCGGCGAGGCGCGTTCGTGAGAACGGGTGGGCTCCTGCTGTTGCGCGCGGGAGCCCACCCGGCCACGACGGAGGGAGCGACCCGATGGTAGACACCGGCGCCCACATCCCGACATGGAGCGGTCGCCGAGCGCAGGCCGCGCTCCGCAAGGTGAAGGCGAACGGCCGCCGCCGCAACACACCGTGCTTCATCTGCTCGCAACCGATCGACTACTCGCTGCCCTCGACCGATCCAGACGGATGCACGGTGCAGCACAAGAAGTCCCGCAAGCAGTACCCCGAGCTGACCTGGTCACCGTCGAACTGGGCGCCGGCGCACGGATCATGCAACTACTCGGCGGGTCTCGGCGACGCGTCGATCGCGATCGGTGTCACGTCGCAGGACTGGTGACCGCCAGCCTCACGCGGGAGGGGGCCTCGAGAAATCCACGACCCCCCTGGGGGCGGACACCTCCCGCGCGGCCCTCCCTCTCCCCCCGAACCAGAGGGGGGTGTCGAAAAATGCCGGGCCTGGCGGTGAAAACGGACCCATACAGCGAATCGAGGCCGGCGCGATGCACGACCGCCGAGCGCTCCGCGACGAGCGTGCCGCCGGCCGCGGCATCCGCTCGATCGCTCGTGAGCACGGCGCGTCGCGCAACGCAGTGCGCCGCGCTCTCGCCCCTGACGCCCGCCTCGACTACCACCGCCCATCGCTCAGCGAACAGTTCGAGCCGGCCGTTCACGACGTGCTCGCCGACTACCCGCGCCTCTCGGTGCAGCAGATCGGCGAGATCGTCGAGTGGCCGGGCTCGAGGCGCTCGCTGTCCGACCTCGTCGCGCGCCTGCGACCCGAAGCGCTCGCGCGCGAGGCCGAAGACCTCAATCGTCCCGTCCTCGGGCGCATCGCGCTCGGTGTGCTGACCATCGCCCGCGTCAGCGCGGGCGCTCTGACCGTGGGGAGCGTGCATGTCGGCAACCAGACACAAGATCCCCACCGAGCCGCCTGAGCGCCTGCTCGACGACGTCGCTGAGGTCTGGCGCGAGAACGTGATCCACGCATCGTCGTTCGCGCCGACCGTCGACGCAACGATTTTCGAGGCCTACTGCAGCCTCATCGCGCGATGGCGCACCACGGCGCAGTCGGTCGCCGGCGACGGCATCGTGGTCGCCGACGACAAGAAGGGCGCGATCGTGCACCCGGCGCTCGCCGCCGAGCGGCAACTCGCGGAGCAGATCAAAGAGTGGGCGCCGCTGTTCAACCGGCCGCCCGCCGTGCGCCGCAAGAGCGGCCCGATGTACGACGCGACGAAGCACTCGATCTCAGCCGCGGGTTACACCGTCGACGGCAAGTACGCCAAGGAGCGCTACGAGGGCGCGTGCGAGGCCGTGCTCACCCTCGCATGGCTGATCGACGAGGCGCAGCGTGCGGGCCTCGACGCTCTGCAGAAGGCGTCGTACGTGACGATCCCGACCTACCTCAAGGGGTGCGCGGAGCTCGAGATCACTCCCGCGTCGATCCCTGAGGCTGCGCGAAAGAAGGTCGACGGTGCCGGCGGCAAGGTCACAAAGTTCGAAGACGCGGCCGCGAAGCGCCGCGCAGCGCGCGGCTGACCGCCCGCTGCCGAAGCGGTGGCCGGTACCTGCCGGATGCGGGCAGGTGTACGTCGACAAGGTGCACGAACGCGACCTCGCTACGCCCGAGACCGCGCACCTGTTCGGCTCCGCCGAGCCCCGCATCTGCACGCCGCCTCTGCGCGAGCTCACACCCGACACGAGCCTCGGGTTCGAGGTCATCGACTTCGCCGAGGAAGTGCTCGGCATCGTCATGCTGCCGTGGCAGCGGGTCGCAGCGATCCGCCTGCTCGAGCTCAACGAAGACGGCTCGCTCCGGTTCCGCACAGCCGTCGTGCTCGTCGCCCGCCAGAACGGCAAGTCGACGCTCGCGCAGGTGCTCACGATCTGGCTGCTGTTCATCTGGGGTTGGCCCCTCGTGCTCGGCACCGCACAAGACCTCGACGTCGCCGAAGCGCTCTGGGAAGAAGTCGTTGACATCGTCAGCGACCAAGAAGAGCTCGCCGCGATCGTCGCGGGCGTCACGAAGACCAACGGCAAGAAGAGCCTCAACCTCACCACCGGCGCCCGCTACAAGGTCAAGGCCGCGAACCGTCGCGCAGGTCGCGGCCTCTCGGGCAACCTGGTGCTCCTCGACGAGATTCGCGAGCACCAGACCTGGGATGCCTGGGGCGCGATCACCAAGACCACGATGGCGCGGTCCGAAGCGCTCATCCTCGCACTCTCGAACGCCGGCGACGTCACGAGCCTCGTCCTCCGCTACCTGCGCCTCATGGCGCACAAGACCCTCGGCGACCCCGATGGCATCGCCGCGCTTGATGATGCTGCCGACGCCGGCCCCACCGAGCACGACCTCGAAACCATCCGCAGCCTCACCGACGAAGACGAAGAGCTCGACGACTACGACGACGACACCGTTGCGCTCGCCGTCGACGACCTCGAGCAGGACGAAGACACCCTGATCCTGCTCGAGTGGTCGGCGCCCCCAGGATGCGACCGCCGCGACCGCGCCGGGTGGTCCTGGGCGAACCCGTCTCGTCGATACACGATCAGCGATCGGACGATCGCGGCCGCGTGCAATACCGACCCGGAGTGGGTGTTCCGCACCGAGGTGTTGTGCCAGTGGAACGACGGTGCGACGTCGGGCCCGTTCGATCCGGGCGCGTGGGAAGAGACCACCGTCGCCACCGTGAAAGACGACGCCGGGCGAGTGACGGTGAAGTCACGCGCCGACCGCATCGTCGGCCCCGTCGTCGCTGGTATTGCGCAGTCGAACGATCGCGGCATCACCTACATCGCGTTCGCGGGCCGCCGCCCTGATGGGGTTGCGCAGTGCGAGATCGTCACGGCGCGTGGTGGCAGCGAGTGGCCCGTGGAGTGGCTGATGAGCTCCGACCGTAAGGGTCGCATCCGCTCCGTCACGGGGCAGACGAAGGGTGCCCCCGAGTCGACCTTGCTGAAGAAGCTCGACACAGACCGCAAGTTTCGGCTGCGTGTCGTTGAGCTCACCGGCTCTGACCTGCTCGATGCCTACGCGGATGCCGACGACGCGGTGCGTGAGCGCAGCGTCTGGCACACGCCGTGGCCTGCGCTCGACTTGGCCGCTCAGACGGCCGAGTGGAAGAACCTCGCTGGCGGCGCCCGCGTGATCGATTCCGTGAAGTCGCCGACCGAGACAGCGGCGCTGCGCGCGTGGGTGGCGGCGCTGTGGCTGCTCGAGCACGAACCGACACCGAAGGCACCTCCACCGCCCGCACCGCGGGTGGTGACTCAGGCGTCGCCGACGGCGAGCAGGGAACCCAACCTGCGCACGATGCAGTTCTAGGAGGCCGATGTGACCGAGCGCGGTTATCAGACCGGCCAGTGGGGCGTCATCGGGTGGTCGTCGATCGTCGAAGAGTCGCACGAAACGAACCCTGCGCTCATGTGGCCGCAGTCGATCAACGAGTTCGATCGGATGCGCCGCGAGGACCCGCAGGTGAAGTCGGTGGTCCGCGCTGTCACACAGCCGATCCTGCGCACCGAGTGGACGCTCGATGGCGCCGGATGCCGCGACGAGGTCGTCGACTTCATCGCGCAGAACATCATGACCCCGGTCAAGGGCCGACCGAACCTCGCGCCGCGCCGCACCAAGGGTCGCTTCTCGCTGAAAGAGCACCTGCGGCTCGCGCTGCTGTCGCTCGTGTACGGGCACTCGTACTTCGAGCAGGTGTACGACATCGATGCCGCAGGCCGCACGGTGCTGCGCAAGCTCGGATGGCGCCCGCCGCGCACGATCTCCGAAATCAACGTCGCGAAGGACGGCGGGCTCGTATCGATCCGTCAGCACGGCGCGGAGAAACCGATCCCGGTCGATGCGCTCGTCGCGTACGTGAACGAGCGCGAGGGTGCGAACTGGATCGGCGAGTCTCTGCTGCGCGCGGCGTACAAGATGGCGCTGCTGAAGGACCGTGTGCTGCGTATCCAGGCGCTGACCGCCGAGCGCAACGGTCTCGGCATCCCCGTGTTCGTCGCGCCGCCGTGGCCGCCGGACATGGAAGCCGACGAGGCGATCGCGTGGATGGACAAGCAGATCGCGAAAGGTCTGGAGCTCGTTCAGGCTGCTCGGGCAGGTGAGGAGGCCGGCGTCGCGATCGCTGGCGGTGCGAACTTCAAGCTCGCGGGCGTCGAGGGTCAGCTGCCGAACCTCGACAAGGCGATCCGGTACTACGACGAGCAGATCGCTCGCGCGGTGCTCGCGCACTTCCTGAACCTCGGCGGCGACAGCTCGAAGGGCTCGTACGCGCTGAGCGACGTGCTCGGCGGGTTCTTCACCGACTCGCTGAACACGCTCTCGCAAGACGTCGCCGACGTCTTCAACCAGCACGTCATCGAAGACCTCGTCGACCTGAACTGGGGCCCCGAGGAACCGGCGCCTCGGCTCGTGCCCGCACCGATCGGTGAACGGCAGCAGATCACCGCTGAGGTGATCCGCGCGCTCGTCGAGTGCGGCGCGCTGATCGTCGACGACGACCTGCGCGCGTACGTGCGCGACCGGTGGGGCCTCCCCGTCGAGAAGCTCACCAGCGACGATCTGCTCACCCTGAACGCGTCCAAGGAGGTCGCAGCATGACTCGCACCGAAACGTGGCCGAACCGGTTCTGGGGCTCCGCCCCTCTCCCCAAGACGAAGCGTGAGTTCTTCGACGCGATTGTCGCGCCGAAAGCGTCGGGCGATGAACCTGAGATCGCAACGATCCGTCTCTACGGCCCCATCGACTCGTGGGGCGGATACTGGGGCATCTCCGCGAAAGACGTCGGGGGAGTGCTCGACGCGCTCCCCGACTCCGTGACGCAGATCATCCTCCGCATCAACAGCCCCGGCGGGCATGTGTTCGAGGGCATCTCGATCAAGAACCTGCTCCGCGCGCACAAGGCGAAGGTGACCGCGGTCGTCGACGGGCTCGCGGCGTCCGCCGCATCGGTGATCGCCGCGGGCGCCGACGAGACCGTGATGTCTCCCGGCACGCAGATGATGATCCACTGCACCTCCACGATCGTCTGGGGCAACGCCGCGGATATGCGGAAGGAAGCAGCAGTCCTCGAAGGTCTCGACCGATCGCTCGCCGAGATCTACACCGCGAAGGCGGGCGAGAAGGACTGGGCGACTCTCCTCGAGGCCGAAACCTGGCTCACCGCCAGCGAGGCGGTCGCCGAGGGACTCGCCGACCGCGTCGCCGACATTCCCGACGCCGGAGAGTCGACCACCGTCAGCGACGACGAGCAGATCGTCCTGCTGCCCGACGAAGACGAACCCGAAGACACCGCGGCCGCACGGGTCATCCGTTTCGCCGCCAGCGCCGCAACGCGCGTCCCAAGACCCCCGGACTCGACCGAGCCGGGCGAACCCAACCGAAAGGAGACCGCTGTGGCCTACAGCGATCTGACGGCTGGCCTCCGCGAGCGGCTCGGCGTGACCGATGCCAACGCCACCGACGAGGAGCTGCTCGCAGCCCTCGACGAGACGCTCGAGGAACAGGCCGACACCACCCCGACCGCGACGCTGCCCGAGGGGGTGGTCGCGATCGACGCGACCGCGCTCGCCGAGCTGCGCCAGAACGCGTCGGCCGGCGCGGAGGCACGCGCCGAGCAGACGAGCGCACGCCGCGACGGCATCGTCGACACGGCGCTGCGCGAAGGTCGCATCACGTCGGCGTCGCGCGATCACTTCCGCGCGATGCTCGACAGCGACGAGACGGCGACGACGTCGCTGCTCGCGTCGCTCGCGAAGAACACGGTCAACGTCACCGAGATCGGCACGTCCGACTCGCTGACCGACTCCGACGACGCCCTGTACGGCTCGATCTACGGAAAGAAGGAGGCCTGACCATGGCTGACCACCTGCTCAAGTTCAAGCCCGGTCAGGCCGTGACGTTCACGGCCACGACCGCGATCACGGGTGGCCAGGTCGTCGAGGTGACCGGCAACCGTTCCGTCGGCGTGCCCACCGCGGCCGCGTCGGCGAAAGCGATCGGCACCGCCGGCCACGACGCCGGTGTCGGCGACCAGGTCGTCGTGCACCTCAACGGCCCCGTCGACACGATGATCGCGGCCGCCGCGATCAGCGCCGGCGTGAACGTCGAGGCGTCGACCGCCGGCAAGGTCCAGACCGCCACCACGGGCCGCGCGCTCGGCATCAGCCTGTCGGCCGCGACCGCGGCCGACCAGATCATCCAGGTCCTGCGGGCCTGAGGGAGGAGATACCCATGATCAACTACCCCATCCCCGGGTCGCAGCTCACGAACGTCACCGTCGCGCAGGCGCAGGCGTTCCTGAAGTCGCCGACCCTCATCGCCCGCCGGTTCAGCGATATCCTCGCCGACCACAACTTCCTCGCGCACTACCTGCTGCGCGGGAAGTACAAGATGGTCGGCGGCGCGATCGCGTACACGCCCGACGAGGCCACCTCCTCGGGTGACACCGCGGAGACGGTCGCCCCCGGCGGTGAGTACCCGCTGACCGCGCTCCCCGCCGACGCGGCGGTCCTCGTCGCGGCGCTCAAGAAGGGTCTCGCATCCGAGATCGCCGACGAGGCCGTCGGCCGCCTCGCGATGGACCCGATCGAGCGCGCGATCCAGATGCTCGCGTTCGACCTGATCTCGCAGTTCGACGCGGCCGCCATCGGTGCGATCCAGTCGGCCGTGGGAACGTCGATCACGGGCGGGGCCTGGACCTCGGGCACCCAGCTGGTCACCGACGTCGAGAAGGCGAAGGCGACGCTGAAGGGCCGCAAGAAGGGCTACCGCGCGACGAGCGTGGTGCTCACGGATCTGCAGTGGGCGGCCGTCTCGCCCGTCCTGCTCCCGCTGCTGCCCCGCGAGGCCGGCAACCCGATCGTCGAGGGACGCATCCCGAACATCCTCGACGTCGACTGGGTCACGTCCTCGGACCTTCCCGCAGGGTGGGTGCCGCTCGTCGCCGACGCCAACAACCTCGGCGGCATCGGCCACGAGGACATCCCCTCACCGGAGTACATCGCTCTCTCGTCGATCGCCGCGCAGAACGGGTCGAACGTCGAGGTCGCGCGGTTCCGCGAGAAGAACGATGCCACGCGCATCCAGGTCCGCAAGGCCGACGTGCCCGTCGTCGCGAACCCGGGCGCCGGCATCAAGATCACGGGAACGGGGCTCTGATGACGCACATCGTCACCGCAGCCGCGGTCCAGATCACGATCGGCGCTCGCGCTCACCTCCTCGAGCGCGGCGCGCTCGTCCCGGAAGGCGCCGACGAGAAGGTCCTCGACCGCCTCGAGAGCGAGGGCATGATCGCCGAGTACGAGGCGCCCGCCGCCGACGAGACGACGTCGGTGAGCGTTCTCACGCAGGCCGACATCGACGAGGCGGTCGCAGCGGCCGTCGCCGAGAAGGACGCCGAGCTCGACGAGGCGAAGCAGCAGCTCGCCGACGCGCGAGCCGAGATCGAGGCGGCCAAGGTCGCCGACAAGAAGCCGTCGACGACGGCGAAGACGCCCCCCGCCCGGGGCTGAAGCGAACAGGGGGTGATGTCGTGCTCACATGGAGCGACCTCGGCATCCAAGACGAAGATCTCGCCCGCGAGATCATGATCGTCGCGCGCGACATCGCCCCCTGCCTCGCAACCCTCGAACCTCCCGATGAGAACGCGCTGAACGCGCTGGCTGTGCTCCGCCGTGTGGCATCCGAGATCACGAGCCGCGGTTCGCGGTCCGTGAAAGCGCAGCGCATCGGCTCGGCGTCCGTTGACTACACCGACGTTGCGTCGGCGTTCACCGGGCAGCCCGCGCGGGCGCTGCGTGCGCTGTGTGCCGCGAGCGTGCCCGCAGCGCTCCCGCGCGGGAGCTTCCCCGCCGACCGGCCGATCAGTCGGCTCTGGCCCGAGAAGCGCTCATGAGCTTCGCGTTCCCCTTCGGGGTGACCGTCTACCGGCTGCGCGCGAAGCCGATCCTCGATCCGTACTCGCAGGAAGAGATCGACGAGGACTGGTCCGATCCCGATGTGCTCCCGATCCCGGGAGCGTTCGTCGCGCACACCTCGACCTCGCTCCTGAATACGGCGACGCGCGAGCAAGCCGCCGAGTCGAAGTCACTGTTCTGCGACGGCGCGGCCGACGTGCGCAAGGGCGACCGGGTCCGCGACGGCGCGCCGGGTGCGGCCGTCTACGACATCAACGGCATCCCGCCGGCCGCGGACACGAACCCGTTCACGGGGTGGACCCCGCCGCGGGAGATCTTGCTGACCCGCTGGGTCGGCTGAGTGAAGCGAGGTGGGTCATGGCGCGCAGCGGCGACACCTCCGTCGAGTTCAATCCACGCTTCTTCGAGACCGTGCTCCGGCAGCCGCAGGTCGAGGCGCTCGTCGACGGCACCGGAGACCGCGCGCTCGGCATCGCCAAGGCGACCGCGCCCGTCGACTCGGGCGATTACCGCGACGGCCTGCACATCGAGCACCACGAATCTCGCTACCGTCGGGCAGTGCGTGTCGTCGGGAGCGACGACAAGACGCTGCTCGTCGAGTCGAAGACCGGCAACCTCGCACGCGCGCTGAAGGCGGCGAAGGCATGAGGGTCACCCCACCCGACCTGGAACTGTGGCTGACGGGCTACGTGCGGTCGCTGGCGGCGTCAGAAGCCATTCAGGCCACCGTGACCAACAAAGAGCCTGCCGACCTTTCCACGCCGCTCGTGCGGCCGCTCATCGTGATCCGTGACGATTCCGGGTCGCGTCTATCTCACGTGACGTTCGACCGCTCTATCGGGTGGTCGGTTCTCGCTGGCACGCGCATGAACGACCAACCCGCGAACGACCTCGCTCGCTGGCTGGCCGGCGTGCTCTTCGACCTCGAGCTGCCGCTCGTTGAGGGGTCGCCGATCGCGTCTGTCGAGGTCGACGGATGCCTCGGCCCGTATGCCGTCACCGAGCAGCTCGATGTGGCGCGCCGGTACGGCACAGCGCAGTACACCGTCGTCGGCTCCTGGTGAGCCGCTAACCCGAGTCTGCGGGCCGCCGACCGGTGGTGCCGCTAACCCTGAGCGCCCCGCCTCATGCGGGGTGCTCGAATACCGAGAGGAGCGTCACTATGGCGCAGGATGCAGAGGGCAACGACCTCGGCGCAGTGGGCGTCCCGATCACCGGGTTCGCGGCTGTGCAGCTGACCGGGGGCCCCACGTTCGTGGAGTCCGCAGCGGGCGCGGTGACGCCGCTCACGCTGCCCGCCGGGTACGAGAAGGTGGGCCTGTTCAAGGTCGACGGCGGACCGCAGGAAGGCGGCGACGCGGGCGACGCGATCGAGTTCTTCCAGCAGGGCTACAAGCTCGCCGGCGACGACCAGCCCACGATCGTCATCAACCTGGCCCAGTTCGACGAGCGGGTCCGCCGGCTCATCACCGGCCAGACTCCGGACAGCAACGGCATGGTCGTCATCAAGGGCCTCACGCCCGACGGTGTCTTCCCGCTGTTCGTGGTCACCAAGTACAAGAACGGCTGGTCGCGTCGCCGCAACGGTCTCGCGCGTGTCTCGGCGGTGGAAGCCGACCAGGAGACCCGCGGCGAGGTCAACGGCCGCGCGGTCACGTTCGAGTGGATCTACGACGAGACCATCGGCGGCTTCTACCGCGACTGGCTGGTCCCGCCCGGGGCCGCCGCGGGCGCGAAGACCGCGTGGGACGTCGAGATCGAGGGCGCACCCACCGGCGGCACGTTCACGCTCCTCGTGAACGGCACCCCGACCGCACCGATCGCGCACAACGCGGCCGCCGCGGCGATCACGTCCGCGCTGAACGGCATCTCCGGAGTCACCGGCCTGGCCGGCATCACGACGTCCGGCTCGGGCCCGTTCACGGTCACCTTCCCGTCGGCCGCGGTCCTGACCGCGACGGACGCGTTCACGGGCGGCACCGACCCGCAGGTCGTCGTCTCCTGAAAGCCGGCTGGCCGGGGTGCTATCGGGTCACCCCGGCCAGCCTCACACCCGAACCCGACAATCCCGAAAGGAGCCACCATGGCTCGCATTCAGATCCTCGAGCTGCCGACGCTGGTCGTCGGCGACGCCATGTCCACGCCGTTCGCGCTCGTGATCGACCAGGTCGAGGCCGGAGACATCGTGAGCGTCCAGGACGACGTGATCCGCACGGCCGCCGATCTCACGCAAGACGCCGCGAACGACTTCGCGGCCCGCGTCGGCGCAGTCGGCGCGATCCTCACCCGCTACACCCTCGACGTCGCCTGACCCCACCCGATAACCCGAAGGAGAGCCACCATGGCCACCACTCGCAAGCCCACCGCGCCGCCCGCAGCGACCGAAGAGTACGACTTCGACAACTGGGACCAGGACGCCGAGGACGCCGCGCTCGTCGCCCTGAACGACGTGAAGTACATCATCGTCGAGCAGGACTTCGTCGGCCGGTTCGCCGACGGCACGATCGTGCGCATTCCGCTCCGTCTGAACCTCGCGCTCGTCGACGAGCTGCAGGAGAAGCACGCCTCCCAGATCGACCAGTTCAAGTCGCTGGTCCAGACGTTCGGCGGCGACGATCTCGCCGCCTCCCTCGACACGCAGGGGCTGATCGCGGTGGCGATCATCACCGAGAAGTACTTCCGGTGCCTGGGGCGCGCGCAGGAGCTCGCGTTCCCGGAATCCAAGCCGTCGTCCAGCTGATCCACGAACACCGGGGCCCGATCGCGCGCACCCTGCGCGAAACCTACGGGATCGGGCTCTCGGACCTGGGCGACGGCGTCACATGGGGCGAAGCCAAGACCCTCCTCGAGGAGGCGGCCGCCGACGGCGGGACCGCGTTCGGCGCGGAGCTCGCGGGGTGGGCGTACCCGGCGAGCATCCCCCAGTTGCTGTCTCTGATTGCTCAGGTGGGCGACTGGAAGGCAGCGAAGCGGGTCATGCCATGGGCGATGGACGGCATCCGTAAGCGGGCCCCGCAGGCGACAGCCGCTGAGGTTGCTGCGGCGGATGCCGAGCTTGAGGCGGAGATCGTCTTCACCTGAGTCACCGGGGAGGTGAACGGTAGACTGGGACGGCCCCGGCGAGTGCGTCAACACTCAAGCCGGGGCCTGACCCAACAGATCGAGTGAAGCGATCGGAGGGCTGCGATGCAGTCTACCCAGGCACGGTTCTGCACCATCGACGGATGCGGTCGAGTGCACGACGCTCGCGGCCTCTGCACCATGCACGGGCGTCGCCTGAAGCGCACCGGCGACCCTCTTGGCCGCAGGTGTGAATCGTGCGGACAGCACCTGGCGCTCGTACTCGGCAACCGCTATCAGAGGGCGCGCTTCTGCTCCGATCAGTGCAAACCGCAGTGCGCAGTCGCAGAATGCAACGAACCCGTGCGGAAGATGAAGCTCTGCGAGGCGCACTACGCGCAGCGGCGGGTCAGTGGCGAGGCGAAGCCGTGGACGCGGAGATGGAACGCTCCGGGCGGCTCTTGCCGCGTGTGTGGACGCCCCGCGGGCGCCGAGATCCGAAGCCGCATCCACTGCTCGGCGCGGTGTGCTCAGCAGTCCAAGCTGCACGGCGTGCGCGAGAAGTCGCGGCCGTGCGCTCTTTGCGGAACAACGATCGACCTGTTCGAACGGAACGACGCCGGACGGATCATCGACTACCGCACGAAGCTCTGTCGCGAGTGTCAGCGTCGCAGGGAAGTTCAAGACCTCTGTGCGCGCACTGGCGAAGCGTGACGGCACTTCCTGCGCGATCTGCGGCGAGCACGTGGACCTTGCACTGACACGCGCAGAGAGCGTGTTCTGCGCCTCCATCGACCACGTCACCCCGCGCTAACGGCGGGTCCGACGACCCCACGAACCTCCAGCTCGCGCACTTCTGGTGCAACGCCGTCAAGAGCGACCGCGAGGACTTCACGATCTGACGCTCACGCCGAGGAGGTGCCCATGTCCTCTGAGGTCGGAACTGGGCACATTTCGATCTTTCCTGTCCTCACGGGGTTCAAGGCGAAGGTCTCGAAAGAGACCCAGTCGGCCGGGGCCGACGGCGCGAAGACGTTCGAGGGCGGCTTCAAGGGCGTCGGTACGCGCAGCGGCCGCGCGCTGGGCAAGGACCTGAAGTCAGCGCTGAGCGCGTCCGCTGGGAACCTCGGCGCCGACTCGATGAAGAAGCTCACGAGCGAGGTCGCGTCGGCGTCGTCCGCGCTCGCTCGGGCCCGCCTGAAGCAGCAGGACGACGCCGGTCGCGTCCGCGTCGCGGAGGCCCGTCTCGCGGAGGCGGTCGCGAAGTCCGGCGCATCGTCATCTCAAGCCGTCGCGGCCGAGGAGCGCCTCGCCGCGGTTCGGCGCGCGCACGCGACGACTACCGAGGCGGTCTCGTCTGCAACCACGCGCCTGAAGTCCGCCCAGTCTGCGCTCGCCTCAGCGCAGGCCGCCGGTGCCGCGTCGACGGGACGATTCTCCGCGGGGCTCGCCGGTCTTGGCCGTGCAGCTTCGAGCGGATTCCAGTCGATCGTGAACGCTGCAGGCCAAGCTGCGTCTGCCGTTGGTCGCGCGCTGGACACCGGCATCCGGAACGCGGCGACCGCCGGCGTCACGGTGGCGGCCGCCGGGATCGCCGTCGCGTTCACGAAAGGCTTCTCCCGGCTCAACGCGATCGACACCGCGCGCGCGAAGCTCACCGGACTCGGGAACGACGCGAGATCCGTCGACGCGATCATGACCGACGCGCTCGCGTCCGTGCGGGGGACCGCCTTCGGGCTCGGCGAGGCCGCGACCGTCGCGGCGGGTGCAGTGGCCGCCGGCATCAAGCCGGGCGAGCAGCTGCAGTCGACCCTCAAGGGCGTCGCAAACATCGCGGCCGCGTCGGGGTCGTCGATGGAGGAGACGGGCGCGATCTTCAACAAGGTCGCGTCGACCGGGCGCGCCTACACGGAGAACCTCAACCAGCTCGCTGACCGGGGCATCCCGATCTACCAGGCGCTCGCCACTCAGCTCGGCGTCACAACGGACGAGGTCCGGTCCATGGCGACCGCTGGGGAGATCGACTTCCAGACCTTCTCCGACGCCGCGGCAGCCGCCGCCGGCACCGTCGCTGCCGAGATGGGGAAGACCGTCCCCGGAGCTGCGAAGAACTTCTTCGCCGCGATGGGCCGGATCGGCGCGAACGCGCTCGGACCGATCTACGGCAAAATCGCCCCGCTGATCGCTGCCGCGACATCCGCCCTCGGTCCCATCGAGGAGCGGGCGAAGCAGTTCGGTGACCTGCTGCTCACCGTGCTCGGTCCGGCGCTCGACTGGATCACGAACCTGTTCACCAAGATCGGCGAGGGCGCGTCCCTCGCCGAGATGGGATTCGGCGGCCTGCAGGGCATCCTCGGGCCTCTCGTGGGCGTGTTCGCGGCGCTCGGCGCCGGCGGCCTCGGTGGGCTTCTGACGAAGATCCCGCTGCTGTCCTCGCTGATCCCCGGTCTCACGGGCGCCCTGGGGCTGCTCGGGGGTCCGCTCGGTGTCGCGGCGGCCGCACTCGCCGGTTTCGCGCTCTCCGGCGCCGATGCGTCGGGCTTGGTGTCCAGCATCACCGGCATCATCGGCCAGGTCGTTGCAGCGCTCCCGGGCGTGATCAGCACCGTCGCGACGGTGATCCCCGACATCGTGTCGTCGATCCTCGGCCAGGTGCCGGCGCTGCTTGGCGCCGCGGTCGCCATCGTAAACGCGCTCGTCGCCGGGATCGTGACGGCGATTCCGCTGCTCGTCGACGGGGCACTCGCGCTGGTGCAGGGTCTTCTCGACGCGATCGTGACGAATCTGCCGATGATCATCGCAGGGGCGATCAAGCTCGTGATGGCGCTCATACAGGGCATCATCACCGCGATCCCGCTGCTGATCACCGCGGCGCTGTCCCTGGTGAATGGTTTGCTGACCGCGATCATCGGCGCGCTGCCGATGATCATCGAGGGCGGCATCCAGCTGCTTCTCGCGCTCGTGATGGGCATCGTCAATGCGCTCCCGCAACTGCTGCAGGCCGCGGTGGGCCTCGTCATGGGGCTGCTGCAGGCGGTCATCGACAACCTGCCTCTGCTGATCGACGCCGGCATCAAGCTGCTGCTTTCGCTCGTGACGGGGCTGATCAATGCGCTCCCGCAGCTGATCACCGCAGCGATCGAGCTCGTCCTGCAGCTGGTCGTCGGATTGCTGAAGATGCTCCCGAAGCTGATCGAAGCTGGCATCACGCTCGTCGTCTCGCTGATCACCGGTCTACTCAAAGCGATCCCGCAGATCATCAGTATGCTCCCGCAGATCGTGGACGCGATCTGGAACGGACTCGCCGACGTCGACTGGCTCGGCCTCGGAGCGGAGATCATCCAGGGCATCATCGACGGCTTCTTCTCGATGGTCGGGTCTGTCGGAGACGCGATCGGCGACGTCCTCGGCGGGATCCTCGACTTCTTCCCGCATTCGCCGGCGAAGAAGGGCCCGCTGTCCGCGGTCGGATGGCGCCAGCTGCGCACTTCCGGCGCCGCGACGATGGACCAGTTCATCGCAGGCGCCCAGGGCGGTGCACCCGGGTTCGGAGACGCGCTGTCAGAGGTCGCGTCGGCAGCCTCCTCTCGCGCGCATCTGGCGGTGTCCTCGACCTCGAGCGCAATCACCTCGGCCGCCGCCGAGCGTGGGGTTGGGATGCCGGAGGAGGTGACGCTGGTAGACGCCGACGGGTCGATCCTCGCGAGGACGCGCGTCGTCGCTGAGCGTGGGGCCGCCGATGTTGTGAGCAAGACGTTTTCCGGGAGGTCTCGATGATCACAGCCGACCTGATCGGGGCAGGCTTAACCCCGATGGTGCAGATCGTCGTATCTGCGACGCCAACGGGGGAGGCGTGGGAGGTCATCGGCTCCACGGGCGACGGGTACACGTGGACGGTTCCCGGCGGGCGGGGCGTTGGGGACGGCGGTCAGTTGACTCTGGTCGACAATCGCTCACCGTTGAACGTCCCTGTCACGTACGCGTTCTCCTCAGTATCGGTGATGAACGTGTCGGCGCCCGTCGTCGTGCCGGTGATCCCACCCGCCCTGTTCGCGCCCGGGGGTGGGTCGATGGTGCTGCAGTCGCTGGATGGACAGAAGTCCGTGGTGGTGGGCGTCCTGAAGGGATCGCTCGAGGTCCACGTGCCCGCGGTGCGTGCCCGGTTCAGCGTCCCCGGTCGGCGTCGTCCTGTGGTCCGCTACGGCGTTTCCGGCGACCGTGAGGGGACGCTGAGGCTATTGGTTCTTGGCGAGGACGAGACAAGGTTCGAGGCGCTTTTCGAATCGGGAGAGCCGCTGTTGTGGCGGTGCACGGGCCCCGTCTTCGATTTGCCTGCCGTGGCCGTGTTCGACTTCGACACGCTGACGGCAGAAGCATTCGTTGTCAGAAAGGCGCGCGTGTGGTCCTTCCCGTATGTCCCGGTCGATGACCCGTTCATGGATCAGCGTTTGGGTGCGTTCACGTGGGACTTCATCGACGCCCTGCAGGTCGATGGGGTCACGGTGATCCGTGATGGTGTCGCGATGGAAGCGGCGTTCGCGGGACTCACGTGGGACCAGGCCGACGCGTTCGACTGGTCGGTGTTGGCGTGAGGGCGGGGCCTTCGGGGCCGGTCCTGGCGTCGGCGGCGTCGTGGGGTTGCCGGGTGTCGTCGTGGCTGGGCGGGTCGCTGCTGTCCGGTGATGTCCCGGTCTTGTCGGGGCGGGTGTCGGCTACGACGTCGCAGGTGGTCCCGGAGCGGATCTCGTTCACGGTCCCGCCGTCGACGGTGGAAGCGGGTCGCACGGTCGACTGGCTTCCGGGCGACCCGGGCGCACCGTTGGGCAGGTATGGGCAGGTTGTGGACGTGACAATCACCGTGGGCGGGGTGGATGCTCGGGTCGGCCGGTACCTGTTGACGCAGTGGCAGGAGCAAGACGATGGGTCGGTCCAGGTCGACGGTGCGGGGTTGTTGCAGACCGCGGAGGATGACCGGCTGCTGACCGCGACGGGTCCGCGCGACGGGGGCACGTTGAAGTCCGAGTTTCTGCGGTTGCTGCCGTCGTACATGACCGCGAGCTTCGGTGTGGGGCTGGCCGATCGGGCGGTACCGCGGACGATGGAGTGGGACGAGAACCGTCTCGACGACCTGTACAAGATCACCGATTCGTGGCCCGCCCGGCTGCGGACGGACCCGTGGGGGCAGGTGCAGGTGCTGTCCCCGCTGCCCGCGATCCCGGTTCCGGTGTTGACGATCCGGGATGGGGAGGGCGGCACCCTGATCGGGGCGCCCGTGTCCGATTCCCGTGACGGCGCGTACAACGTGTTTGTGGCCCGGTCGAGTGCGGATGGGGTGGAGGCGCAGGCGGTCGCGCGGGTGATGTCGGGGCCGATGGACCTGTCCGGCCCGTATCGGCCGGTGCCGAAGTTCTTCGCGTCGCCGCTGCTGTTGACGGAGGCGCAGTGCCTGGCCGCGGCGGTGACGATGCGGGACGAGTCGGTCCGGCAGTCCCGGATCCGGAAGGTGACGTTCGTGCCCGACGCGCGGGTCGATCTGGATGATCCGGTCGAGATCATCACCGGGTGGGGTACTTCCCGTGAGGTGCGTGAGGTCGGGTATGTCGTCGGGTACGACCATCCCCTGACTGTCGCTGACGGCCCGTCCCGTATCGACGTGGCGATCTTCTGAGGGGTGGTGTGATGGGTTTCTCACCGTTGGATGCTGCGACGCTTGTCACCCTCCCGGAGGGTGTGCCGGCGGGGTCGGATCTGGGCGCGATGGTCATGGGCCGTGTGGTCGGGGTGGACCCGGCGGCGCGGGTCGTGCAGGTCACCGTGCTGGGGTCGTCCCCGGTGTGGGTGCCGGCGGTGCCCGCGATCTACACGGCCGGGACGATGGTGCGTGTGCTGCGGTCCCCACTCGACGGCGGGAAGCTCACCCTGTGCGTGGGGCCGGTGGATGCGGTCATGCCGGTCGTGCGGGGGAAGGTCACCGCGATCAACGCCGGTGCCGGGACGCTCACCGTCGACACCCTCGGCGGCTCGTATACGCTGCCGTACACGTCGGGGACATACACGGTCGGCGGGAACGTGCAGGTGCTCCGCGACCCGGCGTCGTTCGGGACCCCGTTCTACGTGGCGGGACCGGAGGGCAACTTCTCGGGCACCGACCCGGGCGCGGGGGCCGGTGGGGCGACGAACCCGGGCGTGGTGGAGTCCCGGCAGGTCACGATCGGGCCGCAGTGGTCGGGGTCGTGGACCGGGTCCAGGTGGGACAACTGGAACATCTACCAGACCGCGTACGGCGGACGGGCTGCCCTGTATCAGGGGCAGGGGTACGGGTCTCCGAACATGTCTGGCCTGGCCGTGTACGGCGATCAGGTCGTGAATCTGCAAGCCCAGTCGATCACCCGCATGCTGTTGACGATCGCGCGCCCCGCGTCGGGGTCGGGCGGCGGGTCTGGCCCGGCCGTGTTCCAGGCGTCCCCGCACGGTACCGGAGCGCCCGGTGGCGGTCCGGGCGGGTCGGGGGCGAGCGTGTCCGCAGGGATCGACCGCGGCGCGACAGTGACGTTCGATCTGCCCTCGAGCATGTTCGAGCCGTTCCGGACGGGCGCCGCGAAAGGACTCGCGCTCACCGGCGGCACCTACCTGAACCTGTTCGGAGCTGACCGTGCCGGGGCGATGGTCCTGACCATTCAGCACACGGTGGTGCGGTGATGGACGGCCTGTGGGTGGTGTGCGGCACGTGCGGCGTGGTCGTCGCGGACATGGAACTTCACGAGCAATGGCACGCCGATACGACGAGGAATGAGAACTGATGCCCACGACAAACTTGCGGAAGCACACGATCCCGACGGGGTCGGAAGCGTCCTTCACCCGGGAGACCCTGTTCAAGCTGTTCGGTGAGTCGATCCATGACATCGTGACCGTCGCGAACACGACCGCGCGCAGTCAGCTGGTGTCCGCGATGGTCGCCGCGGGTAAGGGCCCGTCGACGACGAACCCGCTGGTCGTGTTCCGGGTGGATGCGCCCGGGCTGCACCGTCTCGAGTACACGACGGACGGGACGGTGTGGATCACCGCGGGCGGACCGTTGGAGTTCGCGGACCTGGCCGCCGCGAGCTCATGGGCGACCGCGAACCCGGGCCTGCTTGCCACCGGCGACCGGTGCGTCGCAGGCGGCGTCGAGTACAGGTGGCGCGGGGCGTGGGTGTCCGCATCGGGCGTCATGGTGCCCACCGAGGTGACCGGTGCGGGCGTGTCGATCGGGTCGGTCGGGCAGATCATTCTCACGAACGTGGCCGCATCGACCACTCTGCAGATCCGTGGCGTGTTCTCGTCCGCGTTCCGCAACTACCGTGCCGTCGCGCAGTTCACGTCGAAGCCGTCCGCGGCGGCGACAGTGCAGGGCATCGTAGGGTCCACACCAGCCGGCGGCACGTCGTACTCGTTCTCACGTCAGGCGTACGTCGGCGGCTCCCGCGGCGACGCGCAGGGGACCGGTCAGGCGAACTTCGCTGAGGGGTTCATCCCGGTCCTCGGCACCCTGGGTGGTGGTGTCGCGGACATCCTCGCCCCGAACGCCCCGGAGCCTACCTACATGCTCGCGCAGCACAACCACCTCGGTGGGTTCGCGGGCATCACGAACCTCGCGTCCGGCCTGAACTCGACCGACCAGCTCACCGGCCTGCAGATCGTGTCCGCGGCGGGTGGGACGACGTCGGGCGAGATCCGCATCTACGGGGTGTCGTGAGCGTCGCGGAGGCGTACGGCCCCGACCGCATGGGCCGCGCGTTCGGGTGGCGTCCCGGCCCGGGGCAGCCGAACCCGTACACGATCAGCGGGTATCACCGTGGGCAGGACGTGCGGAAGACGGACCCGACCGGGTCGTACTCGGTCGTCACCGACGTTGTGTCACTGTCGGCCGGTGTGGTGTCGCACCTGTACACGGGGAAGTCGACGGGCCGGGAGGTCGTGGTCGACACGGGCCGGAAGGTCGGCCGGTACGAGATCCACTGCCACAACGCGCCCGGCGCGGTCGCCAAGGGGGCACGGGTCGGCGCGGGCGGGTGGCTCGCCCGCAACGCGACCGCGAAACAGAAGCCCGGCACGGCGTGGTCCGCACCGCACGATCACTTCATGATCAGCGACTACCCGGATGCCGCGCACGAGAACCGGCCCGTGTACGACCCGCGTCCGTTCATCGCCGCAGCGCTTGCCCAGACCGCGGGCGGCGGCACCACACCATTCCCGACCCCTCAGGAGGACACGTTGAGTGCAGCAGAAGTCGCCGAGATCAAGGCGCATATCACCACCGAATCGCAGGCCGCCCGCCGCCTCGCCGCCGGCACACCCGGTGCCGGTGCGCGCCTGGTCCGGTATGCGAAATCCGCAGCGACAGGGACCGTGTTCGCCTTGTACGACAACCCCGCCGGGGGCCGGTTCCGTGTCCCGGTGACCGACCCGACCGGCGTCGAGGACGCCGCGACCGTCCCGCAGGAAACCCTGTGGGGGTACGCGGAGACCGGTGTGGCGGGCGGGGAGTGGCCGCACGATGGTGTCACCGTCCGCCCCGGCGCTCTCACCGGGTATGCGACCTCCGACGCGACGGGCAACGTGTTCGCGCTGTACGTCGACAGCAACGGCAACCGGGCGCGGCGTCTACTCGACCGGCTCCCCGCGGGCGCCACAGCCCCCACGGTCAAGCAGGCCGTCCTGTGGACGTACGCACCGGTGAACCAGTCGTGACCCCGCCCGTCTCGAACCGCTGATGCCGACGCCACACACGCGGGCTCGGTGGCCGCGCCTGGTCGCGCTGGTCCACTTCTACCTCGCGCTCGGGATCGGGTGGGGTCACGCGATGCTGTGGTTCACGCCGGCGTCGCTCGCGTCGAACGTCACGCCGGGTGGGATCACGGCGTGGGCGGTGATGACGATGGTCGGCGGTCTCGTCGCGTCCACAGGGCTGATCTTCAAAGCCCGCCGGAACCGTCGACTGCAGCTCCGCGGCCTGTCGATCGAGTTCGTTGGGGTCGTGCTGCTCGCCGGGGGGCCGTTCCAGTACCTCGCGATCCAGGTCGGTTTCTGGATCGACGGGCAGTTCGCGGCGAGGTATGCGCTCGCCTGGTTCGCGTACGCGATGCTCGCGTCGCTGTTCGTCCGGTTCGCGACCGTCGTTCCGGACTTCATCGCCGACGCCACCGACGAACGGAAGGCCGGATGAACCCAATCGAACTATCCCAAGGGATCGGGCAGGCGCTCACGTTCCTCACCGCCGCGATCGCGATCATCGTCTCGCTCGTGAACAAGAAGGCCCGCACGCCCGCCGACGACCAGGCCCGCGCCGAGTACGGGTACCGCGTGTTGAAGGAGCGGTACGACGAGTCCGTCGCCGACCGGAAGGTGCTGTCCGAGACTGTCGACTATCTCCGGGAGCAGGGGCGGCAGGACTTCGACCGGGAGCAGAAGAAGGAAGACCTCATCCGGTCGTTGAACCGTCGCATCACGGAGCTCACCCGGCAGATCGACGAGTTCGAGGCGCGCATCGCCCGCCTCGCCGACAAGGTCCGCAACGGGCGGCCCATCACCCTCGCCGACATCTACGGCAACCCGCCCGACGATGACCCGCTCGACGAACTCGAGCACCCCGTCGCACCATCCACATGAACGAAGGAGACATCATGAACACTCGAGCTGAACCCCGCACTACCACGCAGACCGCCTACCCGTGGAAGGCGACGCTCCGCACGATCGTGCAGGTCGGCGTCCCCGCGGTCATCACCCTTGTCGGGGTGCTGCCGCTGATCATCCAGGTGGTCCTCGACGAGCTCGGCGAGCAGATGCCCGAAGGGCTCCGCCTCTGGCTCCTCGGCGCGGCCGCGCTCCTCACCGCCGTCGCCGCGGCCCTGGCGCGGGTCATGGCGATCCCCGCCGTGAACGCGTGGCTCACCCGTCTCGGCCTCGGCGCCACCCCGAAGTAACGCCCCCCACACAGAACCGCCCCCGCCACCTCACACGAGGTCGGCGGGGGCGGTTTTTGTCGTGTCCGGGGGAGTCATCATGATGATCCACATGGCGAGCACGTGGCACCCTCTCCTCGCGGCCGTCGAGATCGAGCCGGCGGTGTGGTCGCTGCGGGATCAGCAGGGCGAGTATGGGCGTGTCGCGCTGCGCCGCACGGAGGACGGCCCGCGCTACCGGTGCGAGCATCGGGGAACACTGATCGGGTGGGCGACGTCGCTGCGGGTAGCGTGCGAGCGCGTCCACGGGGCGTACCTCGCCGCTCACGGCCCGGGCGCCGGGGCCGGGTACCCGGACCTCAATCCCAGTGGCCGTGGAGATGGTCCGTCCCTGTAGGCCGCTCAACCCACGGGATCTCGACACGATGCGCGCACCCGCGGCACTGGTAGCCGCCATCGATGACGTGCATCACCGTGCCGCACACCTCACAGCGAGGCTCGGCGCCCGCATCGAGGTCGTCGTCCATGGCCGTGAGCGTACCGCTGATAGCGTGCGAGCATGCATCGACGTCTCCCCGCCCTCGCTCTCGCAATCGCCGCCGCCATCTCGCTCGCTGCCTGCAGCTCGACCACCACAGCGGAGCCCGCGTCCGCTACATCCGCCGCCGTCGAGACGATCACCGTCGACGACGTCGCCGGCCAGAACGCGAAGGACGCCTCCGCCGCGTTGAAGGAGGCCGGCTTCATGACCGAGTACGACGCGGGCGACGAGACGGTGATCATGGCTTCGAACTGGACTGTCGACTCGACGACGCCCGCTGCGGGGGAGTCCGCACCGAAGGGCAGCACGGTCGTTCTGCACGTCTCGAAGCACGACGACTCTGCGACGGATCCGGCGGCGACGTCGGACCTCGCGGCGCGCACCGAGGCGGCCTACCTTGCTGCCTGGGGCGTGTCGAGCCTCACCGAGCTTGCTGGGGACCCGAGTGTGACGGTGAAGGTCGCCGGCATCACGCAGTGGGAGGACGTCTCGACGGGCACGATCCGCGTGTACGTCCAGGAGAACCTGACTCGCGACGAGGCGAAGACGGTCGGGCAGAACATCTGGGGTTTGACGCACGATGTCGTCCCCGACCTGACGACCGTCGTCGTACGTGGCGCTGACGGCGTGGACGTGAACTACTTCGGCTGACGCGCGCCCCCCACGGATCCGGCATTTACTCGTGGTTTTGGCGGCGTACCGGTGAGTACCGGCATGTACTGTCCCGCAGGAATCTGCGGCACGGTGCACCCAGGTACATGCCGGTACACCCCACCCGACAACAGGGGGTTGCAGGTTCGAGTCCTGTAGCCGGCACCGTCTCCTCCGCGTTTTCCCGGGCCCATCGGGTGACGCTCCGCTGTCGGTTATCTCCGGCGATGCGCCGCACGCCACGACGCGGATGCCCGTAGCTTCGACCTCGTGGACGACTACGACCCGCGCAGCGAACCCGAGCCGATCACCGAAGCCATCTGCATCCTCGGCTACGACTGAACCCCGGCTGCAGCCGGCGCGCCTGCGCAACTGCAAGTTCGCCGGGGCGACACGCCAGTCGCCGCCGTCGTGCCACGGCGTGTCGCGCACAATCCCTTGCAGTTCGACGAACCCGGGCCGGCCGGGCCGCGGACACGCCCGCGGGAGACGGCGCCGGTCGGAGGCCGGACTAGGCTGGCTCCCCGTGACCTCCTCCGCGCCCCACCGCCTCCCCGCGGGAGTGGCGCTGGCCGGCGCGGTGCTCGTCGGCGTGCTGACGGCGATCCAGGCGCGCATCAACGGCCAGCTCGGCCTGCGCATCGGCGACGGGTTCGTCGCCGCCGTCATCTCGTTCGGATCGGGCCTCGTCGTCCTCCTCATCCTGTCCGTCGCCCTCCCGGCCGGCCGTCGCGGCGCACGGGCGCTGGGTGCCGGCATCCGTCGCCGCACGATTCCGTGGTGGATGCTGCTGGGCGGCCTCGCCGGCGCGCTCACCGTCGCCACCCAGGGACTGGCCGTCGCCATCATCGGCGTCTCACTGTTCACGGTCGGCGTCGTGGCGGGTCAGACGCTCAGCGGCCTCGTCCTCGACCGCATGGGCTACGGGCCGGCGGGTGTCGTCGCTGTCACCGTGCCGCGCGTCATCGGCGGGGCGTTGGCGCTCGTCGCGGTCGCCATCTCACTACAGGGCGGCGTGCTCGAGCGCGTCCCGCTGTGGATGCTCGTGCTGCCGGTCCTCACCGGCATCGGCATCGCGTGGCAGCAGGCCACCAACGGGCGCCTGCGACAGCGGGTGGGCACCCCGCTGACGGCGACCCTCGTGAACTTCATCGGCGGCACCATCGTGCTCGCGATCGCCGCGGCGATCCACGTCGCGATCGTGGGCATGCCCGCGGGGCTGCCGACCGAGCCCTGGCTCTACCTCGGCGGCGTCGTGGGTGTGACCTACATCTTCCTGTCGGCGGCGCTCGTCGTGCACACCGGGGTGCTGATTCTCGGCCTCGGGGCCGTCGCCGGGCAGCTCGTCACGGCCTTCACTCTCGACGCCCTCTGGCCGGCGGATGCCGGGCCGGGCTGGCTCGTGGAACTGCTCACCGTCGTGGTCGCCGCCGGCTCCGTCGTCGTGGCCGCGGCGCCGTGGCAGCGGCGCGTGCGCGGCTGAGATCCCGGCGGGGCTGCGGGGGCCGGTCGACGCGGCGCCCAACGAGCGCGGTGCCGGCGAGCGCGGTGCTCCGCTGCGCCGGACGGGTCGGCGCGTCAGGCGGGGGCGCCGCCGGCGCGCTGCCGTGCCTCGTCGGCCCGCTGCGCAGCCTTCCGCGCCCTCTTCTCGGCCTTGCGGGCCTTCTCCTCGGCCTTCGCCGCCCGCGCGGCCCAGTCGACGGGCTTCTTCTCCTTGGGCTTCGCGCCCTTGCCGCCGGACTTCTTGCCGCCGGACTTCTTGCCACCCGACTTCTTCTTCGCCGTGGCGGCCGCCTCTTCGCGCCAGCTCACGAACTCGCCGGGCTGATCCGCGCGCTGCGGCATCCGGCTGACGTGGGCGCGGGGATCGACGGCCTTGCGCCAGCCCGGGCGGGAGCGCTCCGGCTTGCCGCCGACATAGAGCCAGCCCAGCAGCTCCTCGTTCTCGGACAGTCCGTGCGCCTTGGCCACGGCCTTGCTGCGCGTGTAGTGGCCGGTGCGCCACAGGACGCCCCAGCCGGCCTCATCGAGCAGCAGGCTCAGCATGTGCGCGACGCCGGAGGCGACGGCCTGCTGCTCCCAGCGCGGCACCTTGTCGCTCTTGCGGTAGCTGGCGACCACCGCGATCAGCAGCGGCGCGCGCAGCGGCTTCGACGACGGCGTGCTGTCGCCCTCCGCCTTCGCGATCGCCGCGCCCAGCACGCGCCGGTCGTCGCCGCGCAGCTCGATGATGCGCCAGGGGCGCAGCGACGAGTGGTCGGCGACGCGTCCGGCTGCCGACACGAGGGTGAGCACCTCGGCGCGGGTGGGCGCGGCATCCGTCACCTTCGACCACGAACGCCGGGCGCGCACCGCCTCGAGCACGGGGCGGCCGTCGGTCACGATGCCGGCTCTTCCGGGGCGAACGACAGCGACAGCGAGTTCATGCAGTAGCGGTCGCCGGTGGGCGTGCCGAACCCGTCGGGGAAGACGTGGCCGAGGTGCGACCCGCAGTTCGCGCAGCGCACCTCCGTGCGCACCATGCCGTGGCTGGTGTCTTCGATGAGCTCGACGGCCTCGGGGCGCACCGACTCGTAGAAGCTCGGCCACCCGCAGTGCGAGTCGAACTTCGTGCCGCTGCGGAAGAGCTCCGCCCCGCACGCGGCGCAGGTGTACAGGCCGGCGCGGTGCTCATCGAGCAGCTCGCCGGTCCAGGCGCGCTCGGTGCCGGCCTGGCGCAGCACGGCGTACTGCTCCGGGCTCAGCTCCGCCCGCCACTGCTCGTCGGTCTTGTTCACGCGGTAGGTCATGGTGACTCCTCACTCCCTTCCATTCAACCCGACGCGAGCGGCCGATGTTCCGCGCGCACCAGAATGGTCGAATGGATGCCGACACCGCCGCCGTCGCAGAGCGTTTCGGTCGCTTCGCGCGGGACGAAGCCCCCGGCCGGTCGGAGCGATACGCGCTGTGGGCGGCCGGGGTCGCCGCCGACCCCGCCGTGCAGCGGGTGCTCGCGCGCATCCCGGCCCGGCACCGGCAGCCGCCGCTCGTCTTCGCCGTCGCCCGGCTGCTCGGGTCAGGGGAGCCGCCCTACCCGCAGTGGCGGGAGTGGGTGCTCGCGCATGCCGATGCCCTCGTCGCGGAGTGCGCCAGCCGTTCGCTGCAGACCAACGAACCGCTCCGCTGCGCCGCGCTGCTGCCCGCGCTTGCGCTCATCGACGGTCCCCTCGCGTTGCTGGAGATCGGGGCGAGCGCGGGCCTCTGCCTCTATCCCGACCGCTACTCCTACCGCTACCGCGGCCCGGCCGGAGAGATCGCCCTCGACCCGCCGGACGGGCCGTCTCTGGTCGTCCTGGAGTGCGAGGTGCGGGGTGAGCGGATGCCGCGGGTCGCCCGACCCGAGATCGTCTGGCGTGCGGGCATCGACCTCGCCCCGCTCGACCCCGCGGCCGCGGCGACCGAGGCATGGCTCACCGGCCTCGTCTGGCCGGGGGAGGAGGGCCGCCGCGAGCGCGTCGGCGCGGCCCTGCGCATCGCGGCCGCCGACCCTCCGACGCTGCACGCCGGGGACGGTGCGGCGCTCCTGGCGGAGGTCGCGGCATCCGCCCCGCCGGACGCGACCCTCGTCGTGCAGACTCCGGGTGTGCTCGCCCACATCCCGTGGGCCGGCCGCCACGAGCTGATCGCGGACATCCGCGCCGTCGCCGGCGGCAGGGCGCGGTGGATCACGCTGGATCACCCGACTCTGCACGAGGGCTGGGCGCACCCGATCGACGCGGACGCGTGGCCCGACGGCTTCGCCCTGGCGCTCGACGGCGAGGTGCTCGCCGCCGCCGACCCGCTCGGCGGGTGGATCGCGCCGGGGGAGCCCGGAGTCGCCTGAGCTGCCCGGCGTCGTCTGCCGCCCGGCGTCGTCTGAGGGGCACGCGGAGTGGCGCGCGGGCGGGACGCCGGTGCGGAGTTAGCGTGGGCAGGTGCCCCTCTCCGACCGCGATCTGACGCTCCTCCGCTTCGAGTCGCGCTGGAGCGGAACGGCGACGCCGGGAGCCAAGGAGGAGGCGGTGCGCACCGAGCTCGGCCTCACCCCGGCGCGGTACTACCAGCTGCTCGGACGCGTCATCGACGCGCCGGATGCCGCGGCCCACGACGCCATGCTCGTCCATCGCCTGCGCCGCCTGCGCGACGCCCGGGAGCGCGAGCGCGCCGACCGCGCGGCCGGCCCGGCCGTGCACACGGTCCACACCGGCACCGGCCGGTAGCATTCTCTGGTGCCGAAAACCCCGCCGCAGAAAGACCGCTTCGACGATCTGCCCGTATCCGGCGACGCGGCTGCCCGTATCGGCGCGCATCGCGCCGAGAACCCGCGCATGCGCGGCGGGATCGTGCTGCTGTGGTCGGTGCTCGCGACCATCGCGCTCGTCGCGATCGGCGTCTTCGGCACCCTCATCGCCACCGGCCGGGTGACGCTCTTCCCCGCGCCCTCGCCGACCGCCACGGGCGCCGTCACCGCCGAGCCGGTGCTCGACACCGCCTACAAGGTGACGGTGCTCAACGCCACCTCGCAGTCGGGACTGGCCGGCGCCATGGCCGACGAGCTCGTGGCCGCCGGCTGGGCCGCCGACGATGTCACCGCCGGCGAGGCGGGCAGTGAGTTCGCCACCACGACGGTGTTCTACTCCGACGTCGCCGACGAGGGCGCCGCGCGCGGACTCGCGCAGGCGATCGGCGGCGCGGCGGTCGAACTCAGCGACGCCTACGCGGGCCTCGCGGGCGACGAATCGGTCAAGCAGCTGGTCGTCGTCATCGGCACCGACCGGACGGATGCCGGGGCCGCCACGACCGCGCCCTGACAGGCTCGCGCCCGCGCGCCGGCGGGGCGTGTTTCGCGCGTGTGAACTCTTGGATGCGGCCGTGTCAACAGTTGCCGTATCGGCGGTTTCGCGGCATCCGCGATGCATAGCATGGCGGAGTTCCACAGCATCAGGAGACACGCATGACCCAGGGCACCGTCAAATGGTTCAACGCCGAGAAGGGGTTCGGCTTCATCACCGTCACCGACGGCCAGGACGTCTTCGTCCACTACTCGAACATCGACATGTCGGGATTCCGCGTGCTCGAGGAGGGCCAGACGGTGGAGTTCACCGTCGGCGCCGGCCAGAAGGGCCCGCAGGCCGAGTCGGTGCGCGTCGTCTGATCCGCGCCGCCGCGGCGCCCGCGGCAGCGGCGCCAGCGCCAGCATCCTGGCCTCCGCCCGGCGCAACGCGCCCCTGACCACCGAGAGAACAACGGGCCGCCGAGGGAACGGGTAATGCCCGTTCTCTCGGCGCGCAGTTGTTCTCTCGCGGTTGGGGGAGGGACGCCGGGCGGCTACCGGGAGGGTGGGTGGCGGATGCCGAGGGTGAGACGGGCGGATCCGGGGGTGGATGCCGTGGCTTGCACTCGTCATGCCAGAGTGCCAGAATGAGTTAGCACTCGCTCCTCGCGAGTGCTAAAGACTCATCCTCACGTCCGGGAGGGACGACACACTTATGGCAAAGATCATCGCTTTCGACGAGGAGGCCCGCCGTGGCCTCGAGCGCGGCCTGAACATCCTGGCCGACGCCGTCAAGGTGACCCTGGGCCCCCGCGGTCGCAATGTCGTGCTCGAGAAGAAGTGGGGCGCCCCCACGATCACGAACGACGGCGTCTCGATCGCCAAGGAGATCGAGCTCGACGACCCGTACGAGAAGATCGGCGCGGAGCTCGTCAAGGAGGTCGCCAAGAAGACCGACGACGTCGCCGGTGACGGCACCACGACCGCCACGGTCCTGGCTCAGGCGCTGGTGCGCGAGGGCCTGCGCAACGTCGCGGCCGGCGCCGACCCCATCTCGCTGAAGAAGGGCATCGAGAAGGCCGTCAAGGCTCTCTCCGACGAGCTGCTCGCCTCCGCCAAGGAGGTCGAGACCAAGGAGGAGATCGCCGCCACGGCATCCATCTCCGCCGCCGACACCGAGATCGGCGAGCTCATCGCCGAGGCGATCGACAAGGTCGGCAAGGAGGGTGTGGTCACCGTCGAGGAGTCGCAGACCTTCGGCACCGAGCTCGAGCTCACCGAGGGCATGCGCTTCGACAAGGGCTACATCAACCCGTACTTCGTCACGGACCCGGAGCGCCAGGAGGCGGTCTTCGAGGACCCGTACATCCTCATCGCGAACCAGAAGATCGGCAACATCAAGGACCTGCTGCCGATCGTCGACAAGGTGATCCAGGACGGCAAGGAGCTCGTCATCATCGCCGAGGACGTCGAGGGCGAGGCCCTGGCGACCCTGGTGCTCAACAAGATCCGCGGCATCTTCAAGTCGGTCGCCGTCAAGGCCCCCGGCTTCGGCGACCGTCGCAAGGCGCAGCTGCAGGACATCGCGATCCTCACCGGCGGCCAGGTCATCACCGAGGAGGTCGGTCTCAAGCTCGAGAACGCCACCCTCGACCTGCTCGGCAAGGCCCGCAAGGTCATCGTCACCAAGGATGAGACCACGATCGTCGAGGGCGCCGGTGAGGCGTCGCAGATCGAGGGCCGCGTGACCCAGATCAAGCGCGAGATCGAGAACACCGACAGCGACTACGACCGCGAGAAGCTGCAGGAGCGCCTCGCGAAGCTCGCCGGCGGCGTGGCCGTCATCAAGGCGGGTGCGGCGACCGAGGTCGAGCTCAAGGAGCGCAAGCACCGCATCGAGGACGCCGTCCGCAACGCGAAGGCGGCCGTCGAGGAGGGCATCGTCCCCGGTGGTGGCGTCGCGCTCATCCAGGCCGGCAAGAAGGCGTTCGACAGCCTCGAGCTCGTCGGTGACGAGGCGACCGGCGCGAACATCGTCAAGGTCGCCATCGAGGCCCCGCTCAAGCAGATCGCCCTCAACGCGGGCCTGGAGCCCGGCGTCGTCGCGAACAAGGTCTCGGAGCTGCCCGTCGGCCAGGGCCTGAACGCGGCCACCGGCGAGTACGTCGACATGTTCGCCGCGGGCATCATCGACCCGGCCAAGGTCACCCGTTCGGCGCTGCAGAACGCCGCGTCGATCGCGGGCCTGTTCCTCACGACCGAGGCGGTCGTCGCGGACAAGCCCGAGAAGACCCCCGCGCCGGCCGGTGACCCCACCGGTGGCATGGACTTCTGAGTCGCATTCCCTGACAGAAGCGCCCCTCCCTCGGGAGGGGCGCTTCTGCGTGTGCCGGGGACGCGCTCATGTGTGCGCCCGACACGCTCACGTGTGCCCGGACGCGCTTCTGCGTGTGCCGCCGGACGCGCTCAGCGGAACAGGCCCGCCGCGGCCATCTCGGTCTGCGCATACTGATTGCCGGCATGCGCCAGGGCGCCGCCGATGTCGGCGAGCGCGGCCTCGAGCTCGGCCTGCGCCCCGCGCCAGCGGTCCACGACGCACTGGAAGGCGAGGGCGGCCCCGCCGGTCCACGACCCCTGCAGCTGCGTCAGCTGCCCGAGCATGGCGGCGGTCTCGCTCTGCAGCCGGTCGGCCGTGGCGCGGATGGCGCTCGTGGCGCCCAGGACGGCGTCGGAGTCGACACTGAAAACGGTCATGGGGTGATCCTTTCGACGAGGTGGCCCCACGCTACGAGCATCCCTCCCGTCGCGGCGCAACCTTCCCGGCATCCGTGGACAACTTTTCACGCCCGTCGGTTGGGGAGAGGGCGGTGGGATGCCGGGATCAGCCGTCGGTGCGCAGACGCGGCAGCGGCTGAGTCTGGATGAAGAGGTGCTCGGCGGCGTCGCGCGCCTCGGCGAGGGGGAACGCGACGCGGAAGGTGGCGCCGCCGCCGGGGGTCTCGGTCACCTCGATCGACCCGTGCAGCGCCTCGACGATCGACGCAACGATCGACAGCCCCAGTCCCGATCCGCCCGTCTCGCGGGTGCGGGATGTGTCGGCGCGCCAGAACCGCTGGAAGATCTTGTCGCGGATCTGCGGTGGAACACCCTCGCCGTGGTCGATGACGGCGATCCACCCCATCCCCGCCGCGTCGTCCACGCCGACCGCCAGCTCGATCGGCGACCCGTCGGGGGTGTAGCGGCGGGCGTTGCCGAGGAGGTTCGCCACGACCTGACGGATGCGGTTCTCATCGCCGAGGACGACGGGTTCCCGCTCGAGGACCGCCGCCACGGGAGCCGTCGCGACCGCGACGTCCCCGGCATCCGTCGGCGTCGCTTCCGCCCCTCGGGCGTCAGCACCGCGAGTCTCCGTACCCCGGGCCTCTGCACCGCGCGTCTCTGCACCGCGCGGTCGGCGGCGCAGCAGCGACAGCGTCGCCCCGATCGCGGCCGGGCCGGGGCGCCGCCGCCCCGTGGCGGGATCGACGGGCGAGACGGATGCTGTGACCGGCGCCTGCGGGCGCCGCTCGCTCAGGTCGCCGAGGAACGTCACCTCCCGGTCCGGCGAGGTCGCGCGCGCATCGAGGGCGGCGTCGCGCGCGACGGGGCGGAGGTCGACGGCGGTCACCACGATGTCGCGTCGCTCGTCCAGACGCGCGAGGGCGAGGAGATCCTCGACCAGCACGCCCATGCGGATCGCCTCCTTCTCGATGCGCTCCATCGACTGCGCCGTCTGCTCCTCGCCGGCGATCGCGCCCATGCGGTACAGCTCGGCATACCCGCGGACGGTGACGAGCGGCGTGCGCAGCTCGTGGCTGGCGTCGCCGATGAACCGGCGCATCTGCTGCACGGTGGCATCGCGCTGTCCCAGGGCGTGGTCGATCCGGTCGAGCATCGCGTTGATGGCGGTCTTGAGCCGGCCGACCTCGGTCCGGGGGGAGATGTCGCCCATCCGCTGGCTGAAATCGCCCGCCGCGATCGACATCGCCGTGTCCTCCACCTGACCGAGCCCCCGGAAGGCGAGCGTGACGAGCCAGCGGGTCGCCAGCGCACCGCCGACGATCGTCAGCAGGGCGAGGATCGTGTAGATGCCGACGAAGTTCGCCACCGTCTGGTTGACGGGTGTCATCGGCAGAGCGAGCAGTTGCACGTTGTTCTCGCGTGCGCCCGGGATCTGCAGGATGTCGACGGCGGCATGGAAGACGGTCTTGCCGTCCGCGGAGGTCAGCTCGAATGGGGTCGTGCCCTGCATCAGCGCCTTGTCGAGCCCGAACGTCGGCGGAAACTCCGGGGGATTCGCGGAGGCGGGGCCGCCGGTGGCGAGCAGTGTGCCGTCGGGGGCATACACGGCGATGTAGAACGAGGTCAGCGGAACCGGGGAGCGCTCGGCGAACTGGGCGACGCCGTCGACGACCTCGACATCGAGCAGGCTGGAGGCCTGGTCGAGCGTGACGGTCTGACTGATCGACTGGTCGCGCTCGGCGATCTGGGCGGTGCGCAGGAAGACCGCCGTGCCGAATCCGGCCACGAGCAGCCCCAGTGCGAGGACGGCGACCGTGACGCCCGTGACCTTCGCGCGCAGGCTCACATCACGCCACCACGAGGTCACCCGATCGTTGCGCTTCGCGTGCGCCGCCAGAACGCCCTCTCCGCTCACGGTTCGGGGCTCCCGTCCGCTCAGGACGACTTGCCGGCCTTCAGCATGTAGCCGAAGCCGCGCTTGGTCTGGATGAGCGGCTCCGACGAGTACGGGTCGATCTTGCGGCGGAGGTAGGAGATGTAGCTCTCCACGATGCCGGCGTCGCCGTTGAAGTCGTACTCCCACACGTGGTCGAGGATCTGCGCCTTGCTGAGCACCCGGTTCGGGTTCAGCATGAGGTAGCGCAGCAGCTTGAACTCGGTCGGCGACAGGTCGATCGACACGTCGCCGACGAGCACGTCGTGGGTGTCCTGGTCCATCGTCAGCTCGCCGGCGCGGATCGTCGACTCCTCGTCGGCCTGCATCGTGCGGCGGAGGATCGCCTGCAGGCGCGCAACGATCTCGTCGAGGCTGAAGGGCTTGGTCACGTAGTCATCGCCGCCGGCGTTGAGGCCCTCGATCTTGTCCTCGGTCTCATCCTTCGCGGTGAGGAAGAGGATCGGGGCGGTGTAGCCGGCGCCGCGGAGGCGCTTGGTCACGCTGAAGCCGTTCATATCGGGCAGCATGACGTCGAGGATGATGAGGTCGGGTTCCTCCTCGAGCACGGCCGAGATGGTCTGGGCGCCGTTGGCGACGGCGCGCACCTGGTAACCGGCGAAGCGGAGGCTCGTGACCAGCAGGTCACGGATGTTCGGTTCGTCGTCCACGACGAGGATGCGCGGTGCGGTCATAGCCCCATCCTGGCACCGGAATCCATCCCTTTGCTGGATATCCGAGAAGATGGATGGATGACGACGCCCGCGCCGCTCGCCCCCGTCCCGATGCCTGCGCCGGTTGCGCCGCCGGTCGTGGCCCCTCGCCTCCCCGCCGACGCGACCACGGGGGGACTGGCCTTCCACCGCCTCGTGTTCGCCCGGCAGCGCAGCGGATGGTGGACGCCGCTGGCGGTCGCGGGGCTCGGCATCGCCTTCTACTGCGCGATGCTCGCGGTGGTCATGGTGTTCATGATTGTCGCGGCGATCGCCGATCCGACGTTCCTCGACCGGATGATGGCGATCGCCCAGGACCCCGCGTTCAACCTCGGCGATCCCGTCATGCTCGTCTTCCTGCTCGGCACGATCATCCTCATGTGGCCGGCGTATCTCCTCGCCTCCCTCATCATCAACGGCAAGCGCGTGGGGCTGATCTCCTCGGCTGCCGGCCGGCTGCGGTGGCGCTGGATGCTGATGTGCGGCCTCGTGGCGGCGGTGCTGTCGGCGGTGCTCACGGGCGTGTCGTTCCTCCTCCCCGCCGACGCCCCGGCGACCGCGCCGGAGCCGAACCCGCTGTGGGCGGTCTCGCTCATCCTGATCGTCCTGCTCGTGCCGTTGCAGTCCGCCGCGGAGGAGTACATCTTCCGCGGATACCTCATGCAGGCCATCGGGCGGTGGCTGCGGCATCCGGCCTTCGCGATCCTCCTGCCGGTGCCGCTGTTCGTGCTCGGTCACCTGTACGACGTGCTGGGGCAGATCAGCGTTGGGCTGTTCGCCGTCGCCGCCGGCTGGCTCACCTGGCGCACCGGCGGCCTCGAGGCGGCGATCGCCCTGCACGTCGTGAACAACCTGAGCGGATTCCTCCTGTCGCTGGCCGCGGGGTCGGACCCGACGGCGTCGACGACGGGGTGGCTGAGTTTCCTCTGGTCGTTCCTGCTGATCGGCGGCTATGTCGCGCTCGTCGCGTGGATGCTGCGCCGTCGCCCGCTGCCGCGGACGCTCATCCTCACCCCGCCGGCCCCGCCGGCGTGGCCCGCGCCGCCGATGCTGTCCGCTCCCGCCGGGGGTGCGGACGCCGGACGGTGACGCCGGCCGTCGCGAAAGCAGGCTGGATTGCGCTTTCCGGCCCTCGCGGCGGGTCGACGTGCCGTTTCAGCCTGCTTTCGAGACGTGACGCCGGGGTGACGCCCCGCTGGTTGCCGCCGGCCCGCGCCGGGGCTGCTGCCCGCTCCCGCCGGGGGTGCGGCCGGCGGGCGGTGACGCCGGCCGTCGCGAAAGCAGGCTGGATTGCGCTTTCGGGCCCTCGCGGCGGGTCGACGTGCCGTTTCAGCCTGCTTTCGAGACGTGACGCCGGGGTGACGCCGCGCCGGGAGACGGGACGACACCCCGGGGAGACGACCCCGCCGGCACCCCGACCCCGCCGCCGCCCCGGTCCCTGCCGCGACTAAGCGGCCGCAAGCCCTTCGGCGTCGAGGATCGTGTAGCTGTAGCCCTGCTCGGCGAGGAACCGCTGCCGGTTCTGCGCGAAGTCCTGGTCGACGGTGTCGCGCGCGATCAGCGTGTAGAAGCTCGCGGTGTGCCCGCTCGTCTTGGGGCGCAGCAGCCGGCCGAGGCGCTGGGCCTCCTCCTGGCGCGACCCGAACGACCCGGAGACCTGGATCGCGACCGAGGCCTCGGGCAGGTCGATCGAGAAGTTCGCGACCTTCGAGACGACGAGCACGGGGATGCGGCCCTCGCGGAACGCGCCGTACAGTTCCTCGCGCTCGTCGACGGGCGTCGATCCCGTGATCTTCGGGGCATCCAGCGCCTCCGCCAGCATGTCGATCTGGTCGAGGTACTGCCCGATCACGAGGATCTGCTCGCCGGCATGACGGGCGACGAGGTCGCGGACGACCCCGATCTTGGCGTGCGCCGTGGCCGCGAGGCGGTAGCGCTCGTCGTCGGCGGAAGCGGCGTACTCCAGGCGGTCGGATGCCGGCAGATCCACCCGCACCTCGTAGCAGACGGCGGGCGAGATGAAGCCCTGGGCCTCGATCTCCTTCCACGGCGCGTCGAAGCGCTTGGGGCCGATGAGGCTGAACACGTCGCCTTCGCGGCCGTCCTCTCGGACGAGTGTCGCCGTGAGCCCCAGGCGGCGCCGCGCCTGCAGGTCGGCGGTGAGCTTGAACACCGGTGCGGGCAGCAGGTGCACCTCGTCGTAGACGATGAGCCCCCAGTCGAGGGCGTCGAGGAGCGCCAGGTGGGCGTACTCGCCCTTCCGCTTGGCCGTCAGGATCTGGTACGTCGCGATCGTGACGGGCTTGACCTCCTTCGCCTGGCCGGAGTACTCGCCGATCTCCTCCGGCGTGAGCGACGTGCGCTTGAGCAGCTCGTCGCGCCACTGCCGGGCGCTCACGGTGTTGGTGACGAGGATGAGGGTCGTCGTCTTGGTCTCGGCCATGGCGGCGGCGCCGACGAGAGTCTTCCCGGCGCCGCAGGGGAGGACGACGACGCCCGAGCCGCCCTCGCTGAAGATGTCGACGGCCTTGCGCTGATACGGCCGCAGCGTCCAGCCGTCCTCGTGCAGGTCGATCTCGTGCGGGGTGCCCGGGGTGTAGCCGGCGTGGTCCTCGGCGGGCCAGCCGATCTTCAGCAGCTCCTGCTTGATGTGCCCGCGCGCCCACGCGTCGATGACGTACGTGTCGGGGGTGGGGTGGCCGACGAGCAGCGGCTGGATGCGCTTGTTCTTGGCGACTTCGGCGAGGACGGCGGCGTCGGAACCGCGCAGGATGAGCGCGCCCTCGGCATCCCGCTCGATGACGAGCCGACCGTAGCGGCCGACGGTCTCGCGGATGTCGATCGAGACGGATGCCGGGACCGGGAAGCGCGACCAGCGGTCGAGCGTCGCGAGCATGTCGTCGGCGGAATGTCCGGCCGCGCGTGCGTTCCACAGCCCCAGCCGGGTGACGCGGTAGGTGTGGATGTGCTCGGGAGCGCGTTCGAGCTCGGCGAAGATCGCGAGTTCGTGCCGCGCCGTCTCCGCCTCCGGATGGGCGACTTCGAGCAGCACGGTGCGGTCGCTTTGCACGATGAGGGGGCCGTCAGCCATAACGGTCAAGTCTACCGGCGCTCGCCGCGGCGGGCGCGTCGCGGCGCCCGATCCGACAGTGAGGCGAGGTCAGGCGGGACGGATGCCGCTGATGCTCGACACCGGGAGGGTGCGCTCGACGTCGACCATCTTGTCGAGGCCCCGCAGCCGGCCGCCGCCGAGACCCGTCGCCTCGATCGTGAACTCGCGCGCGGTCCCGTCGGGCAGCCGGACGGCGACGACGATGGTGGCGCGGGCGCGCACGGCCTGCTCGAGCTCGCGGCCGAGCCACGCGGCCTCGGCGTCGGAGCCCTGCGCGGCGCGCAGCCGCGCGAGAAGCGGTCCGTAGACCGCGAGGGGGTCGGATGCCGCGGGCGGCTCGTCGGCGAGGCGATGGCGGTCGAGGCGCCGGCGAGCCCCGTCGGCATCGACCGCGACGACGGGATAGCGGGCGTCGGCGAGCATCCAGAACGCGGTGTCTGCGCCGCTGCGGGAGACGAGGTCGGCGCCGTCGCGGACGAGTCCGAGCGGGCGCAGCGCCTGGTCGACGGCGATCGTGCGCAGGAGCGCCTCGTCGTCGCTCGTGACGCGGGTGCGCCCCTGCCAGTCCGGGCCGACGCGCAGCGTGCCGTGGCGCCGGGCGGTGCGCTCGATCTCGTAGGCCAGCGGCTGGGGGAGGCCGGTGAGGGAGAGCTCCTCCAGGAACGCCTGCAGCGTCTCGGCCGTCTCGCCCGCCGTCAGGGCGTCGGCGAGGGTGTCGGTCGTGAAGCGGTAGGTCGAGGCCTGGGCGCGCGATTCGCGGTGCGCCATCGATCGCAGCCGCACGTCGAGCTGCGGCTGCAGCGGCCCTGGCGCGATGGCGGTGAGATCGTTCTGCAGGTAGACGCGGTCGACCTCGGTCGGCAGCAGCGCCTGCAGGGCGTCGACGTCGACGGCCGATCCCGCCGCCAGCGGCGCCGCCCACCGGGGAGCCGTACCGTCGGGGGCGATCATGCCCCACCGCTGCAGCAGGGCCGCCTCGTTCCGTGCTCGTTGCGGCCACGCCGGATCGAACGGGTGGGCGCCGGGCCACCGGTCGAGGCTCAGCCATCCGCCGGCGGGAGTGCGGACGGCGCCCGGCAGGTGCGCGCGCAGGGCGGCGGCCACCTCGGTCCAGCGCGCGACGGTGCCGGTGCGCAACCACTGCACGCCCGCGGCGGTCACGAGCCAGTGGCGGCCCTCGCCCGCCAGCAGGCCCGCGCGGTGAGCGATCTCGACGAGTTCGTCGGCGGCGTCGGGCTCGGCGACCGCTCCGGACTCGATGAGGCGGCGCCGTTCGGTCGCCCCCAGCGCGCCGGTGCCGATGCGCGACAGCGGGGCGGCGAGGGCGATGTGCAGGATGTCCGACAGCGATCCCGACGAGGCGAACGCCTGCTCGGCGGCGGCCGCGTCGACGGATGCCGCGGTGCCGGCATCCGTCGCCGGTGCGGCGTCGGTCGCCGGCGTGCCGTCGACCGTGCGTGCGGGGGCCGGAACGGTGGCCGCGGCATCCGTCGGCACCTGCGCGCGCAGCGCCTCGGCGATCGCCGGATACGGGATGCCGTCGGGGTCGACGAGCGCCCGGGCGTACAGCGCGTCGCGCACCGCGCCGGCGGGGACCGCCCCGGGCTCCGTGCCGCGGGTCGCCGCGGTGAGCGCGTCGGCTTCGTCGGCTGTGACGGTGAGCACCGCCCGCTCCGCCGAGGCCGGGTCGAGAAGAGCCTCGGCGGCGTCGAACGCGTCGCTCCAGGTGACCGACGGCGACACCCCGCGGGCGACGAGCAACGCCACCAGCGACGCGTCGTCGCGCTGCAGCAGATCGTGCGCGAGTGATCGGGCGTTGGTGGCGGTCACGTCAGCGCCCCTTGCCGACCCGGGCCTTTCGCACGAAGGTCATGACGAGCACCGCCATCAGCAGCACGAAGGCGAGGATCGGCGCGATGTACACCGTCGTGCCGACGGCCGGCCACAGTCCCGCGTCGAAGTCTTCGTGCTGCATTCCGCTGGCCGATCCGATCATGATCGCGACGAAGCAGAGGACCGACAGCAGAAGCAGTCCCAGCGACATGAACGCGAGGATGCGGTCGATGCGACGGACGGGCACGTCGTCGACGGAACCGGTGTTACGAGAAGGCGAAGAGGGCATCGTGCTCAGACTACTACCGGCGCCCCGTCGTGCCGGTGACGGTGCCGTAGGCTGGGACCGGGGCATCCGCCCCACTGTCACTGCGCCCGCGGGCGCCGATGAGCGAGGTTTGCGATGCCCACCGGCAAGGTCAGGTTCTACGACGAAGAGAAGGGGTTCGGCTTCATCACCACCGATGACGGTCAGGACGTCTTCCTCCACGCGACGGCACTTCCCGCCGGTGTCGAGGGACTCAAGGCCGGCACGCGCCTGGACTTCGGTGTCGCCGACGGCAAGCGCGGTCTGCAGGCGCTCGCCGTGCGGGTGCTCGACGCTCCCGTGAGCCTCGCCAAGCGCAACCGGATGAAGCCCGACGACATGGCGATCGTCGTGGAGGACCTCGTCAAGCTGCTCGACAACGTCGGCGGCGACCTGCGTCGCGGGCACTACCCCAACGCGGGCCAGAGCAAGAAGGTCGCGGCGATCCTGCGCAAGGTGGCCGATGAGCTCGACGCCTGAGCCGGACCCGCGTCTGCTCGCCGCGCACGACCTCGCCCTCGCGGCGCTGCACGAGATCACCGCGCCGTCGACCGTGGGTCCCGCCGCGGGCTACACCCTCGAAGACGACGGCGTCGTCTCGCTGCGCTTCGGCAACACCATGGAGGGCTATCCGGGCTGGTACTGGACGGTGAGCCTCGCGGTCACCGACGACGCCGACCCCACCGTGCTCGAGGTGGAACTGCTGCCCGGCGAGGGCGCGCTGCTGGCCCCGGAGTGGGTGCCGTGGGCCGTACGCCTGGCCGAGTACCAGGCCGCCCAGGCGGCCCTCGCCGCCGAAGAGCGCGAGAACGCGGATGCCGAGGGCGATGACGACCTCGACGACAACGAGGACGAGAGCGGCGAGGACGACGACGAGCTCGACGACCTCGATGACTTGGATGCGTCCGACTTCGACGACGACGGGTCGCCGATCCTGCACTCCGGCGACGTCGATGGCGTCGACATCGACGTGCTCGACGAGTCCGCCGCCGACGACGAGGACGACGACTCCGATCGTTGACCCGGGAGACTCTCCCGGGGCGTTTCGGCGCGTTTCGTCTCGCTCGTTCCTCGCTCGCTCAACGACCGGTGGGGCGTTTCGTCTCGCCCACGGTCGTTGAGCGAGGGAGCGCCAGCGACCGAGACGAAACGTCGCAACCCTTCCGCGTGGGCGGGGGGTCAGGGGTGCATCGCGTCGACCGTGTAGTCGATCGCCTTGATCAGCTGGCGCACGTCGTCCGGCTCGATGGAGACGAAGGTCGCGATGCGCAACTGGTTGCGGCCGAGCTTGCGGTAGGGCTCGGTGTCGACGATGCCGTTCGAGCGGAGGCTGGCGGCGACGGCCGCGGCATCCACCGTCTCATCGAAGTCGATCGTCACCACGACGGGGGAGCGGTCGGCGGGGTCGGCGACGAACGGCGTCGCGAACGAGGCCTCCTCCGCCCACGCGTACAGCGCACCGGAGGACTCCTCCGTGCGCGCGGCCGCCCAGCCGAGGCCGCCGTTGTCGTTGATCCACTCCAGCTGCTTGTCGAGGAGGAACAGCGTCGCGACCGCGGGCGTGTTGAGGGTCTGGTTCAGGCGCGAGTTGTCCAGCGCGTTCTTCAGGCTCAGGAACTCGGGGATGTACCGGCCGGATGCCGCGACGCGCTCGATCCGCTCGATCGCGGCGGGGGAGACCGCCGCGAACCAGAGGCCGCCGTCGGAGCCGAGGTTTTTCTGCGGTGCGAAGTAGTAGACGTCGGCCTCGGAGACGCGGAAGTTGATGCCGCCGGCGGCGCTGGTCGCGTCGATGACGGTCAGGGCGCCGTCATCGCCGTGAACGCGCTCGACGGGAGCGGCGACGCCGGTCGAGGTCTCGTTGTGCGGCCAGGCGTAGACGTCGACCCCTTCCACCGCCTCGGGGGCGGTGCGGGTGCCGGGCTCGGCCTTGCGCACGTCGGGGGCCTGCAGCCACGGGGCGGCCGCCGCGGCGGCGAACTTGCCGCCGAACTCACCGAACACGAGGTTCTGCGCGCGGGTCTCGATGAGCCCGAACGCGGCGGCATCCCAGAATGCCGTGGAGCCGCCGTTGCCGAGGATGATCTCGTAGCCCTCCGGCAGCCGCAGCAGGTCGGACAGCCCCGCGCGCACCTGGCCGACGAGGCCCTTGACCGGCGCCTGCCGGTGCGAGGTGCCGAGCAGCACCGCGCCGGGGCCGGCGAGCGCGGCGACCTGCTCGCGGCGGATCTTGGACGGGCCGCAGCCGAAACGTCCGTCGGTGGGCAGGATCTCGCGAGGCAGCGTCACGTGGGCCATGGACTGATTCTAGGGTCGCCGCCGTCCGCGTCCGGACGTCGGGCCGTCACAAACGACTAGGCTGAACGAGACCGCCCTCGCCCGTTCGCCCCCGTGATTCAAGGCCAGCCATGACCGATCTGATCGACACCACCGAGATGTACCTGCGCACCATCCTCGAACTCGAGGAGGAGGGCATCGTGCCCCTGCGTGCGCGCATCTCCGAGCGGCTGGGGCACTCCGGGCCCACCGTCTCGCAGACGATCGGCCGCATGGAGCGCGATGGCCTGGTCATCGTCTCGGAGGACCGCTCGCTCGAGCTGACCACCCCCGGCCGCCAGAAGGCGATCGACGTCATGCGCAAGCACCGCCTCGCGGAGCGCCTGCTGAGCGATGTCATCGGGCTGGACTGGGCGTACGTGCACGAAGAGGCCTGCCGCTGGGAGCACGTCATGAGCGAGCTCGTGGAGCGCCGGCTGATCGAGCTGCTCGGTCACCCCACCGAGTCGCCCTACGGCAACCCGATCCCGGGGCTCGACCAGCTGGGCGACGTTCCCGCCCACACCTTCAACGAGGGCGTCGTCGGCCTCGTGCGACTGCTCAACGAGACCGGCGGGCCGGTCACCGGGACCGTGCGCCGCCTCGCCGAGCCGGCCCAGGTCGACCCGGAGCTGCTGGAGCAGCTGCGCGATGCAGGCGTCCTCCCCGGAGCCCGCGGTCAGTACCGCTTCAGCGAGGGCTACGTGCTCGTGCAGATGGACGGTCAGAGCGAGGGGCTGGAGCTGCCCGTCGAGGTCGCATCGCACATTTTCCTGGTGGATGCCGCGCCCCAGGCCTGAGCGTCGCCGGGCGGCCGAGCCTGGACATCGCCCGGCAAAGGGCTGGGCGCACGTGCTCCTGCGTGACATATTCGTTACCTTCCGGTAGCCTCAAAAAGTCCAACGGCGAGAAGCCCGCCACGGATCTCCGCACGAATTGCCTCATCGGTTCGTCGTTCGCGCGGTGAAGCCCGTACATCTGTGCCCCGACACCGAGTGCCGACGAACCAGCATCCTTCCCCTGCGGGAGGGCGGCGGAGGCGCCGGAGGACCATTGGCTGAACAGTTCGATTCGTCGCAGGAGACACCCGAGTCCGAAGCGACGACACCCGATCAGCGCCGTGCGCGACGCGTCCCGATCGCCCGACGTCTGACGACGTCCGCCGCTCCCGCGGCATCCGCCCCCGCGAAGACCCCGCGTCGCCTGCGCGGCGGCTCGCACCCGGTGCGCAGCTTCGTGACCGTCGCGGCCGTCGCCGGTCTCGTGGCCACTGTCGCGATCCCCGCCTTCGCCGCGACCGGCGGCAACACGGCAGAAGCCGCCGTCACGACGGTGCAGCAGGTCGCCGCCAAGAACGCGCAATCGCTCGTCGTCGCCTCCGAGGCGACCCCCGCCGCCCTCGCCCGCGACAGCTACTCCGCCACGACGATGGAGGAGATCCAGGCCAAGAAGGAGGAGGAGGCGGCCAAGGCCGCTGCCGCGGCCCGCATCGCCGCGGCCTCGACCGCGTCGGCCGCCTACAGCGGCGCCATCGCGCAGTCGATCGCGCCGGCGGGCTCCGTCGTGCGCCCGCTCACCTCGTTCACGAACTTCGGCACCCCGTATGCCGGCCACAAGGGCACCGACTACATGGCACCCCTCGGCACGCCGATCTACGCGATCGCCGACGGCGTCGTCGTGGAGTCGACCGAGAACGGCCCCGGCTGGGGCGTCTACGTCAAGATCGCCCACAACATCGGCGGCAACACGGTCACCTCGCTCTACGCGCACATGATGTACGGCAGCCGCCGCGTCACGGTCGGCCAGACCGTCTCGGCCGGTCAGCTCATCGGCCAGGTCAGCGACACCGGTCGCGCCTACGGCACGCACCTGCACCTGGAGATCTACGTCAACGGTTCGTGGGTCAACTCGGAGAGCTGGCTCGTCGCCAACGTCGGCTGATCGCCGGCGGAACCGGCGCCCGGCGGGCGACACGCGGCATCCGTTCACCTGCTTTTCGCCTTCCCGCTCTCGCGCTGTATTAGCCTGAACCCGACGCTCGCAGAGCCGAGGGGGAGCCGATGGACGCAGCACCTCGCATTCGAACCGTGAATGCGCTCGGTCGCTATGTGCTTCGGCATCGTGTGCACGACTGCCGCGACATTCGTCGTGGCATGAAGGCGCTGTCTTATGACAGCGCCTTTTTTCGTGCCTGCGCCGCCTCGTCCGCGTGAGCTCGCACACACCGGAGCGCCGTTGAAGCCATCACGGCCGGTCGAGAGGAAGTCGCATGCGCACCCTGGTACTGAACGCGGGATATGAGCCGCTGGCCGTCGTCTCGTTCAAGCGGGCACTCGTGCTCGTGATGAACGAGAAGGCCACCGTGATCGAACGGATCGAGGAGAATCCCGTCTGGGGGATCGGCGGCTCGCGCGATCGACCGGCGGTGATCGTGCTGACCCGGTACGTGCGGGTGCCCGGCGCCCGGCGCGTGCCAGTGACCCGGCGCGGCGTGCTGCGCCGGGATGCGCACCGGTGCGCCTACTGCGGCAAGGGGGCGACGACCATCGACCACGTGCTGCCCCGCTCGCGCGGCGGCGTCGACTCGTGGGAGAACCTCGTGGCGTGCTGCCTGCGCTGCAACAACCTGAAGGGCGACCGGACGCCGCAGGAGATGAACTGGGAGCTGCGCTGGCTGCCGCAGCCGCCGCGCGGAGCGCAGTGGACGGTGCGGGGCACCGAGCGGAGCGAGCCGGCCTGGGAGCCCTACCTGTCGCTCGCCGCCTGACCGGGCCCCCAGCCGCGGCCGGGGAGCAGCCGGAGCATCGGGAGCACCCGGTGCGCCCTCAGCCCGGCAGCGCGGCCCGGTCCCACCCCGCGTCCGAACGCGTGTAGGCGATCCGCCGACTCGCGGCGGCCGGGTTCGACACCCAGAACACGAGGCGGTGCGGCGTCACCGCGAAGCCGACCCAGTCCTCCGGCGCGGCGAAGGTCGGATGCTCGGGTCCGCCGTGCGCGCTCTGGAACGCCTCCCACTGCGCGCGCCGCTGCGCCAGCGGCCGTGCGGCGAACGCGGCCGTGTTCTGCCACGCGAGCTGCTGCAGGTAGGGAGAGCGCAGCCGATAGGCCTCGCCGGCCTCCTCGTGCGACGACCGCGCCGCCGTGCCCTGCACGACGAGCTGCCGCGTGAAGCCCGGCCACAGGATCGTGAGGGCGACGGCCGGGTTGGCCGCGATCTCGGCGACCTTGCGGCTGTTCGCGTCGGTGTGGAAGTGGAAGCGCTCGCCGTCGAAGTCGCTGAGCATCGTGGTGCGCGCGTCCGGGGCACCGTCGAGACCCACGGTTGACACGGTCATGAGCATGCGATCCTCGCCCTCGGCCGGCAGCCAGGCTGCCGCCAATGCGAGCGGATCGCTCCACGGCGTATCGGACTGCACCGGGTCGGTGTCGTGGTCGATCACGACCGGCGCGGGCGGGATGCCGGGAGCGTACGAGGCCGTCATCCGAACACGAACCCGTCGATCTCGGCCAGTGCCTCGCACACGAAGTCGACGCCGCGCTCGTACAGCACCTTTCCGTGGGCCGCGTTCGCGCCGGTAGCGTCGCCGATCACGCCCTCGGGCCCGAAGTCGTCGCTCGTCCACCCGAACATGACCGGCTTGCGGTTGAAGCCGATGTGGGTGAGCCCCGCGATGTGCTCCGGGACGTTCCGCGCCGGCATGTCGGGGGCGACCAGGTGCGGCGCCAGATGCATGACCAGCGACGTCTCGGAGAACCCGCCGTGGATGCCCTGGCCCTTCTCGTCGGGCCTTCCGTCGACGCCGTCGCCGGCCCCGCCGGCGGTCGCCGGCATCGAGAAGGTGCGCAGGCCGAACCGTCGCCGCAGCTCGCGGTTGGCCCAGCCGAGCAGCATGACGTTGCCGCCGTGCCCGTTGACGAAGACGACGGTGCGGACGGCCGTCATCGCGATGGAGCGGCCGATGTCGACGAGCTCGTCGAGCACCGTCGTCCCCTCCAGCCACACGGTGCCGGGCGCCCAATGGTGCTCGTCCGACTTGGCGTAGCTGATCGTCGGCAGCACCCAGGCGTCGATCCCGGCCGCGGCGACGCGCTCGACGGCCGCCGTCGCGATCGTCTCGGCCACGAGAGCGTCGGTGCGCAGCGGGAGATGCGGGCCGTGGTGCTCGATCGCCCCGATCGGGACGACGGCGATCGAGCGCTCGCCGAGAAGGGCCGTCAGCGCGGGGCCGGACAGATCGGCCCAGTGCCGGGATGCCGGGGTGAAGGGCGCGCCCCCGCTCACCGGATCGCCCCCTTCGCCGGACCGCCGTATGCGACGTTGAGCTTGCCCGGGTTCAGCAGCCCGTGCGGGTCGGTCGTGCGGGCGAGCTCGACGGTCTCGGGAAGGCGGAAGTCCACGTTCCACTGGTGCGGGTTGTGCACGCCGACGCCCAGGGCCGTGAGCGCGGCGATGCCGTCGGCGACCTGTTCCGGACTCTCGTAGACGCCCGCGAGCATGCCGATCGGACGGGTGGCGGTCGCCTCGATGTGCAGGTGGGCGCCCGGATACACGGCCATGACCTCGTCGTGACGCTCGATCAGCGCGGCGCCGCCCACCTCGACGTGGAAGTACACGCCCGGCTCGGACTTCTGCAGCCACTCGATCGGGTGGTTGTAGCTCAGCACGGAGATCGCCGTCGACACCTGCGGTCCCTCGCGCACGTCCTCGATGCGCCCGCCCGCCGCCGTGATGATGTCGGTCGCCTCGTCGACGAGCGTCGCGTCGACGATGGTCCGCAGCGAGCTGCGTCCCTCGGGGAAGGCGGGGTCCGGCGGCAGCTGGGCGGACACGTGCGGGTCGTCGGCCGACACGAGACGCGGGTGCGGGCGCAGCGCGCCGAGCCGCTGCAGCACCGACAGGGGACCCGCGAAGTCGTCGAACGACGCGTACAGTCCCCGCCAGTCGCGCAGCGGTTCGAGCCGCACGGTCGCCCGCGCGATGACGCCCGCGGTGCCGTAGTTGTGCACGTAGCCGAGCGCGTCGTCGCCGTCGACGTGGACGATCTCGCCGCCGGATGCCGGGGTCACGACGTCCAGCGCGACGACGAACCCCTCGTGGTTGCTGCCGTGCGCGATCGAGCCGGTGCCGCCCGAGCCGCCCGCGATGAAGCCGCCCAGCGTGGAATGCACGGTCGAGGGGTACATCCACAGCTGCTGACCGTGCTGGCGGGCGGCCTGCTCGAGCGCGGCCATGGGCGCGCCGGCCTCGGCCGTGATCCACCCGTCGCCGACCTCGACGACGGCGCGGGCACGCGAGGTGTCCAGCACCAGCCCGCCGGGCATCGGGATCGCCTGGCCGTAGTTCCCGGTGCCCTTGCCGCGCGGTGTGAGCGGTGCGCCGTGGGCGACGGCGATGCCGACGACCTCGGCGATCTGGTCGGCGTCGGCGGGGAAGGCGACGAGGTCGGCCACGCCGAGAGGCAGCTGCTCGGCGATGATCGGCGACATCCGTGCGCCGTCCACCGAAGCCTTCTCCCGCTGCCGGGGATCGCTCGAGACGCCGCGCGGGCCGAGCACGGCCGCCAGGGCGGCCTCCAGCGCCGCGTAGTCGGGGGGTGCCGCGACGTCGCGCGCCGCGGGTTCGAGCATGTCGGTGGGGGTCGCGCCGGTCATCTCGGTTTCCTTTCGTGTGCCATAGTCTTCAGTCATGTCCGATGACGCCTCTTCGCGCCGCGGTGCCCGCGGCGACGATCCGGCGGGGTCCGGGGAGGACGGCCCGGCGTCCGCAGCCCGCGCGCTCGGCACCCGCATCCGCGCCCTGCGGCAGAGCCGCGGGATGACGCTGACGCAGGTGGCGGCGCAGGCCGAGCTGTCGCACTCGTTCCTCAGCCAGGTCGAGCGGGGACTCGAACGGATGAGCATGACGTCGCTGTTCCGGGTCGCGCAGGCGCTCGGAACGACCCAGCAGGCCCTCCTCACCGACGACGCCGATGCCGCGCCGCGCGCGCCGGGCGCCTTCCACGTCTTCCGTGCCAGCGAGGCGACCCCGCTGGATGCCGGCGGCAGCGGCGTGCGGGTCATGGCCCGGGACCATCCGCGCTTCGTGCCGATGGTGATGGCGGGAGCCTATTCGGAGGACCTCTGGTGGGTCCACGACGAAGAGGAGTTCGTCTACGTGCTGGAGGGGCGCCTGGTCGTCGTGCTCGACGACCACGAGGTTCCCCTCGAGGCCGGCGACGCCGTGTACTACCAGGGCGGCATACGTCACCGCTGGCGCACCGCGCCGGGTGAGACGGCGCGCGTGCTGACCGTGAAAGAGGGCCGCGCCGGCTCGCACTGACCCGATCGCCCCACCCGAGGCGGTCACGTTCCGCCCCCGAGCTCGCGGGCCACGGTGGCGAGGTCGGCCGCGTACGCGGCCTCCTCGCCCAGCCGGGCGCCGCCCGCGATCACGACGCCCCCCACGACGCCGGTGTCGAGCAGCGCGCGGCCGTACTCGATGGCGAGGCGGATGCCCTCGATGCGCGGATCGCGCGCCGCGAAGAGCCGATCGATGAACCCGCGCGGCAGGATCGCCGCGTGGAACGACGCGAGCAGCGCCGCCCCGTCGCGGTCGATCACGAGCGGGACGCCGGGGAGCACGGGCGCCGTCGCTCCCGCCGCGCGGCACTGCTCCACGAAGGCGGCGACCTCGTCGGCATCCCCGGCGTACTGCGTGAGACACAGGTGCCCGCCCGCCCGCTGCTTCTGGGCGACCCGTCCGCCGCGGGCTGCGACGCAGGGAGCCGCGGGGGACTCGGCGAACGACGTGAACAGCCCCAGCGCACGCGCGCGGGGGAGCGTCGTGGTGGACTCCAGATCGAACACGGGACGGGCGTCGGCGCGATCGCCCGTCTCGGTGTGGTCGCCCGTCACGCAGTGCACGCCTGCGACGTCGAGCGCGCGCAGCGACTGCAGCTCGCGCTCGAGGGCGGTGCGGTTGCGGTCTCGGGCGTTGAAGCCCATCCACAGGCGCAATCCGGTCGCCGCGATGAGCGCCGCACGGTACGACGGCGGGAACTGCACCCGGGAGCGTCCGGCGTCGCCCGAGAGCACGGCGTCGACGCTGCCGGACAGTGCCTCCGCGGTGGCCCCGACGGCGTCGGAGCGCAGGGCGCGCACCGGGAACCCCGTGAAGACGAGAGGGCGGCGCCGGGCGATCGCCTGGACCTCGCGCCCCGCCGCCGTCGTCACCTCGTCCGGTGCCGGTCCGACGTCGGACGACCATCGCACGGGGAGATCCCGTCGCAGGAAGACGCACGGCGTGGGCTGGATCTCGCACGTGCCGTCGGCGTTGACACCGCCGCACGGGCCGTAGGCCATCGACTTGGGGCAGCCCGCGACCCGCGGCGACGGGTCGGTCGCGACGCTCATGCGGCCGTTCCCGTCCGCATCGCGGGCGGCGCGGCGGCGAGACGCGCGCGCAGCATCCCCGACGTCCGCACGACCGCGTCGACGGCGGACAGCCCGACCGGGTCGCCCTCGTCGACGACGGCGGACAGGTGCACGCCGACGACGCCGGGAACCGCGAGTGCGCGCAGCGCCCAGGCGACGGCGGCCTCGACTCCCGCATCGCCGCCGCCCGCCTCGACCGCCTCGCCGATCCCGGGCGGCAGCGCGACACCGGGGAGCGCTCCGAGGCGCCGCGCCGACGACCGCGACGTGAGCACGGGAACCGAGACGATCACAGGGACGGGTGCGTCGGTGGCGGCCAGCGCGGCAGTGAAACGGGCGATCTCGGCGACGTCGCCGCAGAGGTTCAGGATGCCGAGCTCGGCGCCGGCCCGTGCCTTGAGGGCCAGCCGGGCGGGCCGGTAGGCGACCGGTGGGGCGGCGGGCTGCTCGGCCACGGCGACGAACAGGCCGGCGCGCCGCGCGAGTGCCGCGACGCGCGTCGAGTCCAGATCGAAGACGGGCTGCGCCTGCGCGAGCGCGGTCGAGGCGGGGTGATCCCCCGTGACGGCGAGGGCGCCGGCGACGCCGATGTCGGCGAGAGCGGCGAGTTCGCCTTCGATCGCGACGCGGTTGCGGTCGCGGCACGTGACGCCCGCGACGACGGTCGCCCCCGCCGCGGCGAGCACGAGAGCCTTGTGGGTCGGACTGAGGGCGTCGCGCAGCCCGGGCGGCTCGCCCGCGACGACGGCCGTCAGATCGGCGAGACGGCCGCCGGCCTCGGCGAGCACGCCGGGATCGACGGTGCGGACGGGGAGATCCGCCGTGATCACCGCTCCGCGAGCCACGCGTGAGGCGAACGCGGACGACGCCGCCGTGCGAGGTGCGCTCGGCAGCGCATCGCCGCTGCCGACGGCGCTCTCCGGTACCGCGACGTCAGCGGGGGAGAAGGCGAGCGCCGCCAGGAGGTCCGGCTCCGCCGCGAACGAGCAGCGGATGCCGGGGAGCTCGCAGCCGCCGTCGGCGCCGACCCCGCCGCACGGCCCGTAGACCATGTGCTTGGGGCAGCGTCGCGAGGCTTCGCGCAGGCGCAGGTCGTGGGCCACGGGGCCTTCTCTCGCGGATCGGAAACGGATTCGGACAATGTTGGTCTCGCCAACAGTGTCACTGTAGGAGCGCGCCGTTTCGCTATTGTTACGGCCGCGTATGCGTCGATGTCGCGTGCGTCCCGCCGGCTGCGGCCGCCCGTAGAGTGAGCGCATGTCCGACCCCGCGCTCGCCACCGCACGCATCGACGACTGGCTGGGGGAACTCGCCGCCCCGGCGCCCGAACCGGGGGGAGGAGCCGCCGCGGGCGTCGTGATCGCGACGGGCGCGGCGCTGGTGGCCATGACGGCCGGGTACGCGTCGGGAGCGGAGCGGGACGGTGTCCTCGCCGTCGCGACGCGCGTGCGGCACGCGGCACTGGTCGCCGCCGAGCACGACGGCCGCATGTCGACGGCGCTCGTGGCGGCCTTCCGCCGCCCCGCCACCGATCCGGACCGGGCGGCGGCGATCGTCGACACGACGGTGCGCGCCGCCGACGCGAGTGCGGGTCTCGTCGATCTCGCGGCCTCCCTCACGAGCCCGCTGCTGTGGCTCGAGCGTCACGGCGAGCCGCGTGTCGCGCCGGATGTCGCGGTGGCCGCGCGCATGCTCGCGTGCGGCATCCGGTCCACGGCCGTCAACCTCCGCTGCGACACGACGAGCGCCGTCGCGGCCGGCGCCGACGACGCGGTCGCGGTGCGCCTGCGCGCCGCGCTCACCCGGGCGCTGGATGCCGCGGCGCACCTCGACTCCCTGGCGGATCGCGTCACCGCGACGCTCTGACCCCGCATCCGAGCCGCGTAGCGCGAACACCTGCGCTCGAGGATCGCCGCACGCGGCAGCGCCCCGCCCCGGTCCCGCTGGAGACCGGCGCAGGGCGCTTCCGGGCAGTGACGTCAGTCCATCTTGATCGAGGCGTCGATGAACTCGTTCGTGTACAGCGACTCCGGGTCGATCGCGGCGGCGGCGTCTTCGGAGATGCTGCCCGCCGTCACGAGGAACGGCGTGAACTCCGAGACGATGGACGCGATGCGGTCGGGGTCGAACTGACCGAACACCCCCGAAGCCTCGTCGTTGACGACGATGCCGAGGTCCTTCTGCTGCGCGACCGAGAACTCCGCCACGCCCTCCGAGTACGTCCAGCCGGTGTCGTACTGCTCGACGAGGTCCAGGATGACGGCGTTGCCGTGCTCGGGTGCGTCCAGGAAGTCGATCTGCGACTGCTGCATGATGGGGACGAGCTTCTTCAGGCAGTCGGCCTGATCGGTCACGTCGGCCTTGCGGACCGCCAGCGGCTCGGGGTAGATGCTGTAGCCCAGGTCCGACAGCAGCTGGTAGCCGACCGGCTTGCCCCACTGCGCGATCTCGTTCTCGTAGATGTAGGGCTCGGCGGTCGCGAAGCCCTGCTGCAGGATCTTCGGGTCGGAGACGAAGCGCTGCGGGGTGCCTTCGTAGCTCGTGTCGATCTGCGACTCGGTGATGATGCCCTGCGACAGCAGCAGGTTGGGGATGACGTCGCCCGACGTCACGATCGGGTCGCCGTCGGCGGCGGCCTCCTCGATCGTCTCCGCGCCGTCGTGGCTCTCCGGATCCCACATCAGGATCTGCGGGCTGTAGGTCAGCTGCGACGTCACCGCGACGGTGGGCTGGTCGGCATCGGCGACGATCGCGGCATCCGTGTTCACGGCACCGATGAGGATGTCGGTGTCGAGGTACATCAGCGCCGGAACCGGCTGGAAGTTGACGGCCGGCCCGCCCGAGCGCACCTCGATCTTGACGCCGGTGTCCGTGCCGTCGACCACGAGGGGTCCGGTGACGGTCTTCTTGTCAGTGTCGACGGTGTAGCCCTCGCCGACGAGGTTGTACATGGCGCCGTGCTCGGACTCGGGCTGCCAGTCCTGCTGCATGACGACGGTCGCGGGGCAGACGCTCGCGAGGTCGAGCGGTCCGCCCTTCTCGGCGGCGGCGGCCGACGAGGTCGAGGTCGACGCCGGCGCCGGTTCGGAGCCCGCGCAACCCGCGACGGCGAACACCGTCGCGGCGAGTGCGCCGACGGCGACGGTGCGCGCCGTCAGGCGGCGGGAGAGAGATGTGGGCTGTGACACGGTGTCCTCCTGGAGGGCTTCGGGTGTGATGCGGACAGACGGGTGGTGCGTTTCGTGGTGCGGGTGAGGGACAGGCGGGTGGGAGGCGGGCGGTTCAGCGCGTGGTGACTCCGAACAGGCGGCCGACGACCAGGCGGTCGAGTGCGGCGAAGATCGAGAAGACGATGACGCCGAACAGTGCCGTGAAGATGATCGCGAGGAACAGCGGCTCCATGTTGAGCCGCAGGGTGTAGGTGCGCAGCAGCCCGCCGATGCCCTGGCTGCCTTGCTGGAAGAAGAAGTCGCCGACGATCGCGCCGATGACGGCGAGCCCGGCCGACTGGCGCAGCCCGGTGAAGATCGACGGGATCGCCGCGGGCAGCATGAGCTTGGTCATGCGCTGCCACTTGGTGGCCTTCTGCAACGTGAACAGGTCGTGCGCGGCCGGAGTGGCCGACTGCAGGCCGAACAGGGTGTTCGAGATCATCGGGAACACCGCGATGATGACGCAGACGACGATGCGCGCCGGGAGGCCGTAGCCCATCCAGATGCCGATGAGCGGCGTCAAGGCGAGGATCGGGATCGTCTGGAGGATGACGGCGTAGGGGTAGAGGATCTTCTCGGCCATCGTCCACTGCGACATGACGATCGCCCAGCCCATGCCGATCACGACGGCGATCACGAGACCGATGAGCGCGACGGTGATCGTCTGGCCGAGGGCTGCGATCATCGGGCCGATGACCTTCTCGTTGCCGACCGTCTCGGCGAACACCTGATGCGGCGGGGGCAGCAGGAAGCGCCGGCTCTCGCTCAGCAGCAGGTAGGACACGGCGTACCAGATCGCGACGATCCCGAGGAGTGCGGCGATGATCGGGAGCGCACGCGCCCACGCCGCGCCGGCGACACGCGCGGCGCGCCCGGAGCCGCGTGCGGGGACGGTCGTGGTCGTCACGGGGACGGATGCCGCGGCATCCCTCGGAGCCGGCGACGCGGTGGACGGTCCGGTCGCCGATCCCGAAACGGCGGTCGGTGCCTTCAGAGCGAGATTCTGGCTCACGAGTGTGCCTCCAAGGCGTGCGAGAGGTGGCCGACGATGCGTCCGAACTCGGGTTCGTAGCGCAGCTCGGGCGAGCGGGGGTAGGACCAGGGCAGCTCGATGTCGTCGACGATGCGGCCGGGGCGGCCGCTCATGACCACCACGCGGCTGGACAGGTAGACGGCCTCCGAGATGGAGTGGGTGATGAACATCGCCGCGAACCCCTTGAGCTGGAACAGCCGCTGGAGCTCGGTCTGCATCTTGAGGCGGGTGATCTCGTCGAGGGCGCCGAACGGCTCGTCGAACAGGGCCAGCTGCGGTTCGGCGACGAGGGCTCGCGCGATCGACACGCGCATGCGCATCCCGCCGGACAGGGCGCGGGGGTGCTGGTTCTCGAAGCCCTTCAGTCCGACGAGGTCGAGCACCTCGGCGGCGCGGCGGCGCCGCTCGGCCTTCCCGACCCCCGCGAGCTCGCCGACCAGCTCGACGTTGCGCTGCGCGCTGCGCCATTCCAGCAGCGTCGCTTCCTGGAAGACGAAGCTGGTCGTGTCGGCGCGGACGTCGATCTCCCCCTCCGTCGCGGGGTCGAGTCCGGCGGCGAGCCGCAGCAGGGTGGACTTGCCGCAGCCGGACGGTCCGACGACCGAGACGAACTCGCCCGGGCGCACGTCGATCGAGACGCCCTCGAGGGCGCGGGTTCCGGTGTCGAACACCTTCGCGACGTCGCGGAACGCGAGCGTGGGGGCGGTGGTCGTCTCCACGGTGCCGGTATCGGCGGCACCGTGGAGACGACCGGCGGTGACAGTGGTCATATGAGGGCTCCCTCGGAGGTCGGGGCGGAGGGTGAGGTCTGCAGCGGGCGCAGGTCGAGCACGCTGCTCACGATGCGGCGACGGACGGCGATCACGCGGCCGTCGCGGATGACGATGCGATCGGGCGCGCGCTCGGCGAGCGCCTCGGCGGTGTGCGCGGCGCGCACGAGCACGATGTCGGCGACATCGCCGGCGCGCCCCCGCGCGGGAGGCAGGCCGAAGGCCGCGCGGCCGCCGCTGGAGCCGACGTGCCAGGCCTCGGCGGGCGTCAGATGACCCGCCGTGACGAGCTCGGCCGCGACATCGACCATGTCGGCGTTGCCGAGAGGGTTGAAGGGGTCCTGCACGTTGTCGCCGCCCGCCGCCAGCGTGACGCCGGCATCCATGATCTCGCGCAGCGGCGGGATGCCGCGGGGCGTCCCGACGGGGTGCTGCCACCCCTGGAGGTAGAGGTTCGTCAGCGGATTGGTGATGATCGAGACGCCGGCCGCGGCGACGGCGGCGAGCGTGCGCGCGCGGGTGCCGGCATCCTGCGTCGACAGGCTCACGCAGTGCCCCGCGGAGCGGATGATCCCGGCGGGCCAGTGGCTCGTGCGGGCGGCGAGCTCGGCGAGCCCCGTCGAGGCGGGGTCGAGGGTCTCGTCGGTGTGCAGGTCCATGCCGAGGCCGAACTCCTCCGCGAAGGAGGCGGAGCGCTCGAGGTCGGCGGTGGGGTCTTCGGCGAGGTGGGGGAATCCGCCGACGAGATCGAAGCCCAGGGACATCGCCGCCCGTCCCAGGTCGTCCGGGCCGTCGGAGGGACCGGGGCTGGCGACCACCTGGAGGTCCACGATGCCGGCGAACTCGGCGCGCAGCTCCACGAGCGCGCGCACACCCCGCAGCGGGTCGTCGCCCAGATGGTAGTTCGTGTGGGAGCGCACCGCGGTAACCCCGGCGTGCAGGGCGGCGACGAGGTGGCGTCGGGCGCCCGCCTTGATCTCGCCGTAGGTGTGGTGCTCGCCGTGGTCGACCCAGCAGGCGATGGCGTCGTCGAGCGAGCCTTCGGGCTGGCCGAACGCGGTCCACGTGTAGCCCTTGTCGAGGTGCGCGTGCAGGTCCGCCAGCGGCGGCAGCGCCACCCATCCCGTCGCGTCGACGGCGTGACCGGCAGCGCCGGCGGCCTCCGCGTCCGCCGCATCCACGACCAGGCCGCCGGCGAACGCGAGGGTGTCGCCGACGTCGCCCGCGGGCGTGAGGCCGGTGAGGATGCCGACCCGTGCACCGGGTTCGAGGAGTTCGGCATCCATGGGTTCGTTCTCCTCACATGTCCTGGCGGTGTTGTTGGTATGACCAACATCGGGCGAGAATCAGTAAACGCCCGACGTGTTTCCTGCCAGGCCTGTCGGGATTGCGGCCGTGTTAAATCCGTGCGAAGAGTGCGGCCGGTCGCCGCCCGCGGACGGGACCGCCCCGCGCGGAGGGGAAGAGTGGAGCCTATGAGCTATTTCAGTGACGTCGAGCGCGACCTCGTGGTCGCCGCCCGGACCGTTCTCGCCGACGGCGTCGTCGCACTCGACCTGGTGTCGCACAATGGCCGCGACCTGCCGGTCTGGGCGCCGGGATCCCATGTCGATCTGATCCTCTCGGACGGTCGCCGGTCGGTCGCCGACCGCATCGAGCGTCAATACTCTCTGTGCGGCGATCCCGCCGACCGCTCCACGTGGCGGGTCGCGGTGCTGCGCGAGGACGCCGGCCGCGGTGGCTCCGTGCGCGTGCACGACGAGGTGCAGGTCGGTCAGCGCCTGCGTGTGCGCGGGCCTCGCAACCACTTCGCGTGCGACCTCGTCCCGGGACGGATCTGCCGGTTCGTCGCGGGGGGCATCGGCATCACCCCGATCCTCGCGATGGTGCGCGCCGCGGCGGCCGCCGGGGTCGACTGGACGCTCGACTACTCGGGACGCTCGCTGTCCACCATGGCTTTCGCCGACGACGTCCGCGCGCTCGACGACGGCACGGGCCGCGTGCGCCTGCATCCCGCCGACGAGGGGAACCGCCTCGACGTCGCGGGGTTCGCAGACAGCGTCGGCGACGGCGACCTGGTCTACGCGTGCGGTCCCGCGCGCCTGATCGACGCGCTGGCGGACGGCCTCGCGGCGGCGGGCCGCGCGGACGCGCTGCACGTCGAACGGTTCGAAGCGGTGGAGTACGGCGCGCCCGTCTGGCCCGACCCCTTCGAGGTGGAGCTGGCGATGACGGGCGACGTGGTCACGGTGCAGCCCGGGCAGTCCGTGCTGGAGGCGATCGAAGAGCACAGTCCCGCCGCGATGGTGCTCTCCAGCTGCCGCCGCGGTACGTGCGGCACGTGCGAGGTCCCCGTGCTGGAGGGGGAGATCGAGCATCGCGACTCCGTGCTCACGCCGCTCGAGCGCGAGCAGAGCGCCGTCATGATGGTGTGCGTGTCGCGGGCGGCGTGCCCGCGCATCGTGCTCGACGTCTGAGCCGCGGTCCCGCGCCGCCCGCGCGGGCGCGATGGTCAGCGACCGACGCGGGAGCGGAGGGCCCGGACCAGGGCGCGCTCGTCGCCCGTGACCAGCCGGTAGTCCCGCACGACGACGTGGCCGGCGACCACGACGTGCCGCGGCCTTCGCCCCGGGTGGGCCCACAGCAGGCCGGCCACCGGATCGGCGACGCCGGCGTCGGCGACACCCGACACGTCCCACACGCACGCGTCCCCCGCCGCCCCCGGCGAGAGGATGCCGAGATCCTCCCGGCCGAGCCCCGCCGCGCCCCCGGAGGTCGCCATCGCGAGCACGTCGCGGGCGTCGAGGGCGCCGGCTGCGCGGTCGGCGGAGCCGACGAGACCGAGCAGGCCGGACACCTGCATCGCGAGGCGGGCGTCGGCGAGCAGGTGGCCGGCGTCGTTCGATCCGCCGCCGGAGGTGCCGAGTCCCACGGCGATGCCGTGCGCACGGATGCGTCGGACGGGGGCGATTCCCCAGCCCATCGGCACGTCGCAGCCCGGAGCGTGGGTCGCGGTGACCCCGGCGACGGCGAGGCGCGCGATCTCCGGCTCGGTGACGTCGCACAGGTGCGCGATCGTCACGTCCGGCTCGAGCCAGCCCCACTCCTCGAGAAGGTCCAGCGGGCGCCGACCGTACCGGTCCAGGGCGATCTCGGTGTCGACCTGCTCGTTCGCCTGCGTGCGCCGGCGCAGGCCGTACCGGCGGGCGACCTCGCCCAGGGCGCGGAAGGTCTCCTCGGAGTCGGAGTGCACGCCCGCGGGGCCCACCGCCAGCTGCAGCATGCCGTCGGCGCTGATGCCGCCGGGCGACGACGCGGACGCCGACGGCAGCAGCGCGCGGACGATCGCCTCCGCGCTCGCGGCGGCCGCCTCGGGCGCGTCGCGCGCCGAGCCGCGGACGAACACGAGGCGGGCGCCGATGCCCGCGGCGGCGTCGGCGATGGCGCGGGCGATCGCGACGGTGTCGTCGACCGGCGTGCTGCTCACCGCGGGATCGGGCCAATTGAGTTGGTGGTCGGCGACGGTCGTGACCCCGTTCAGGAGCGATTCGGCCAGGCCGACTCCCGCGGTCGCGGCGACGAGCGAGGCGTCGATGCCTGCGGCGGCATATGCCGCCGCCATCGCCGGCAGCCATTCCCGCATCGGCACGCCGCGGGTGCCGGGCAGAGTGCGGAAGCCCGACTGGAGCAGATGATGGTGCGCGTTGACCAGGCCCGGGGTGACGATGCCCCCCTCGGCATCGAGGACGTCGTGCGCGGATGCCGGGGAGCCGGCCGGGGCGCCGAGGGAGGCGCCGGCGGCGCCGACCCGGCCGTCCGCGCCGATCACGAGATCGCCGGTGCGGTCGCGCGAAGGATCGTCGAAGCGCTCCACGATGCGGGAGGCGCCTGTGATGGTCAGCATGTTCGTCATGCCGTCCGTCCTATCAGCCGCATGTTTCGCGCAGTCGCCGTCGCGTCGCCGTGGCCGAGTGCGCCGACCCGCGCGGGGATGTCCGAGCCGGTTCCTATCCTCGGGGAGAGCATTGAGCGTGGAGAACCGATGTTCTAATCTGTCGAGGTGAGGTCGATCGTGGGGGATGTCGCTGTCGCGGATGCCGCGGGCACCATCGGTGCCCTGCGCGCGCAGCTGGAGCGCATGCAGGGCCGTCGCCTCGATGCGCCCGTCCTGCCGGTGGCCCCCGCGCTGGCGACGCTGCTGCCGGGTGGCGGGCTGCGCCCCGGCGCGTCGTACGCGCTGGGGCGGTCCATGTCGCTGCTGTTCGCGTTGCTGTCCCTCCCGTCGCGCGAGGGCTCGTGGTGCGCGGCGATCGGGATGCCGCACCTGGGGGCAGAGGCCGCCCGTGCCGCGGGTGTCGACCTGGAGCGTCTCGTGCTGGTGCCCGAGCCGGGGGATCGCTGGCTGACGGTGACGGCGACGATCGCCGACGTCCTGCCCGTCGTCGCGGTGCGCCCGCCGGCGCGGGCGAAGGATGCCGACGTGGCACGGCTCGCGGCGCGCATGCGCGAGCGCGAGGCGGTGCTGCTGGTGCAGGGCGCGTGGCCGCAGACCGAGGCGATGATCGACATCGCCGATCCGTCCTGGTCGGGGCTCGGCAACGGCCATGGACTGCTGGAGGGGCGGGAGCTGACGGTGACCGTGACGAGCCGGCGCTTCCCGGTGCCGCGGTCGGGGCGGGTGCTGCTGCCGGATGCGGCGGGCGAGCTGTCGGCGGACGCGGCGGCATCCTCGTTCTCCGGTCGCACGGGGTCGTCGTTGCGCGCGGTGAGCTGATGCCGTGCGGTGACGGAACGCCTTGAGCGCATCGAATATATCTTCTATTCTGTGGGGATGAACTCGCCACCGCGGAGCCTGGTCGTCTGGGTGCCGGACTGGCCGATCGTGGCACTCACGCGCGACGGCGACGATCCGCTCGACGCCGCGCAGCCGATCGCCGTCTTCCACAAGGGCGTCGTCGTGGCCTGCTCCGCCGCGGCCCGCGCCGAGGGGGTGCGCCGGGGGCAGCGGCGACGGGACGCGCAGGCGCGATGCCCGCAGGTGACGGTCGTGGAGGCCGATCCGGTGCGCGACCACCGGGCGTTCGCCCCGCTGATCGCCCAGATCGAGGAGCAGGCGCCGGGCGTGCAGCTGCTGCAGCCGGGCCTGTGCGCGCTGCGCGCGCGGGGGCCGGCGCGCTACTTCGGCGGCGAGGCGTCGGCGGCCACGGTGCTCGCCGGGGCGGTGCAGGAGACGGGGGTCGCGGAGGTGCGGGTGGGCATCGCCGACGGCACGTTCACGGCGGAGCAGGCCGCCCGGTCGGGCACCCGCCCGGGCGATCCGGTGCGGATCGTGCCGGCGGGGCAGGCGGCGGCGTTCCTCGCGCCGCTGCCGGTCACGGTGCTCGACGAGGAGCTCGCCCCACTGTTCGCCCGGCTCGGGGTGCAGACCCTGGGCGAGGTCGCCGCCCTCGGCGCGGACCGGCTCGGCGAGCGGTTCGGCGCGCGCGGCGCGCGCCTGCACGCGCTCGCGGCCGGGCGCGACCCCCGGCTCGTGGCGCCGCGCACGCCGCCGCCGGAGCTGCACCGCGAGGCGGTGTTCGAGCCGCCGGTCGAGATCGCCGACCAGATCGCGTTCGGGGTGCGCGTGCCGGCCGAGGAGTTCGTCGTGCGCCTCGGGCAGGCCGGGCTCGTCTGCACCGAGCTGCGGGTCGTGCTCACCGGCGAGAACGGCGACCGCAGCGACCGGGTGTGGCTGCACCCCGGCGCGTTCGACGCGGCCGCGATCGTCGACCGGGTGCGCTGGCAGCTGGCCGAGCAGGAGCAGACCGGGCGACAGGGAACCGGAGGTCTGCGCAGCGCCGTGGTGCGGGTGCGGATAGAGCCGGAGGCGGTGGATGCCGCCGCCCACCACACCGCGCGGCTGTTCGGCTCCGGCCCCGAAGAGCGCGTGCACCGCGCCCTCTCGCGCGTGCAGGCGATGCTCGGCCACCAGGCGGTGCTCACCCCCGAGATCGGCGGGGGCCGGTGGCTCGCCGAGCGCCAGCGGCTCGTGCCCTGGGGGGATCGGGGGGACGACGGCCGGGCGGCGAGTGTCGACCTGCCCTGGCCGGGGAGCCTTCCGGGTCCGTTGCCGGCGACGGTGTTCCGTGCCGGGATGCCGGTGGCCGTGCTCGACGCCGACGACGACATGGTCGCCGTCGACGGTCGCGGCGCGCTGACCGCGGACCCCGCCGTGCTGGAGGTCGCCGGGCGACGCCGCGGCATCCGCACCTGGGCCGGTCCCTGGCCGGTGATCGAGCGCGGGTGGGATCCGGAGCGGGCGCGGCGGGCGCACCGGTTCCAGATGGTCGACGACGCGCAGGCGGCCTGGCTGCTGGTGTGCGAAGAGGGCGGCTGGCAGGCCGAGGGTATCTATGACTGATTGCGACTTCCGGTCCCTGAGCTTGTCGAAGGGCGACTGATGAGCTTCGGTGCCCGTCGGGCTCGGGCTCGGGCTCGGGCTGGAGTCGCACGCGCTTCTTCGGAGATCTGCGCAACTGCGGCCGTGATCCGCGGATCCGGTCCGCAGAACTGCAGATCTCCGCAGAAGTGCGGGTTGCCGAGAGGCGCAGAGGGGGTGTACGACTGATGGGCTTCAACAATCCCTCGGTGACGTGGGCGGAGATGGCGCGGCTGCTCGACGCGCCGGCCTCGGATGCGCCGCCGCGGAAGATCGGCGGCCGCGCCCTGGGCGGGCCCCGGCAGCCGGACGGCGGCGACGGGCCGGCGTTCTCGCGCAAACGGGGATCGTATGCGCCGCCCGCGATCGAGCGTCCCGCGGATGCCGTGCCGTACGCCGAGCTGCACGCGCACTCGTCCTTCTCCTTCCTCGACGGCGCGTCGGCGCCGGCGGAGCTTGCGGAGGAGGCGGAGCGCCTCGGCCTGCACGCCCTCGCGATCACCGATCACGACGGGTTCTACGGCATCGCCCGGTTCGCCGAGGCCGCCGAGCACCTGCAGGTGGCCACCGTGTTCGGGGCGGAGCTGTCGCTGGGCCTGCCCGCCGTGCAGAGCGGCGTCGCCGACCCCGCCGGCTCCCACCTGCTCGTGCTCGCCCGCGGCGAGGAGGGGTATCACCGGCTCGCCGCGGCGATCACCCACGCCCAGCTGGCCGGGGGCGAGAAGGGCCGGCCGCGCTACGACCTGGACGAGCTGGCGGAGCGAGCGGACGGGCACTGGGCGATCCTCACCGGATGCCGGAAGGGCACCGTCCGGCAGGCGCTGGCCGCCGGGGGCGCTCGCGCGGCGGCATCCGAGCTCGACCTGCTCGTCTCGCGCTTCGGGCGTGATGCCGTCAACGTCGAGCTCATCGACCACGGCAATCCGACCGACACCCGCGACAACGACGTCCTCGCGGCGCTCGCCGCCGAGCGGGGACTGCCGGTGCTCGCGACGAACAACGTGCACTACGCCGTGCCCGAGCGGGTGCACCTCGCGGCGGCGATCGCGGCGGTGCGGGCGAACCGGGGGCTCGACGAGCTCGACGGCTGGCTGCCGTCGCACGCGAGCGCGCATCTGCGCTCCGGCGCCGAGATGACCCGGCGGTTCCGGCGCTACCCGGGGGCGGTCGCGCGCACCGTGACGCTCGCCGACGAGCTGGCCTTTCCGCTGCGGCGGGCCAAGCCCGCGCTGCCGAAGCTGCCCGTGCCGGAGGGGCACACGCCGATGTCGTGGTTGCGGGAGCTCGTGTGGGGTGCTGTCCCGCGGAAGTACCCCGACCTCAGCGCCGAGGACCGGGCGCGCATCGAGCGGGAGCTCGATGTGATCGCGCAGAAGGACTTCCCGGGGTACTTCCTCATCGTGCACGGCATCGTCGCCGAGGCGCGGCGCCGCGGCATCCTGTGTCAGGGGCGGGGGTCGGCGGCCAACAGCGCCGTCTGCTATCTGCTGGACATCACGGCGATCGATTCGATCTTCTACCGGCTGCCGTTCGAGCGGTTCCTCTCGGCGATGCGGGAGGAGGAGCCCGACATCGACGTCGACTTCGACTCCGACCGGCGTGAGGAGATCATCCAGTGGGTGTTCGACACGTACGGGCGCGAGCGGGCGGCGCAGGTCGCGAACGTGATCCAGTACCGGCCGAAGAACGCGGTGCGCGACATGGCGAAGGCGCTCGGGCATTCGCCGGGGCAGCAGGACGCCTGGTCGAAGCAGGTGGACCGGTGGGACGGGGTGTACGAGGCGCACGATCACGACATCCCCGATCGGGTGCTGGCCTACGCCGGCGAGCTGCTGAAGGCGCCGCGGCACCTCGGCATCCACTCCGGCGGGATGGTGCTCACCGAGCGGCCGGTCGGTGAGGTCGTGCCGATCGAGCACGCACGGATGGACAAGCGCACCGTCATCCAGTGGGACAAGGACGACGCGGCGTGGATGGGGCTCGTGAAGTTCGACCTGCTCGGTCTCGGGATGCTCGCGGCTCTGCAGTACTGCTTCGACCTCATCGCGGAGGCGACGGGGGAGCACTGGAGCCTCGACGCGATCCCGAAGGAGGAGGCAGCGGTCTACGACATGCTGTGCCGGGCCGATTCGATCGGGGTGTTCCAGGTGGAGTCGCGGGCGCAGATGGGCCTGCTGCCGCGCCTGCAGCCGCGGCGGTTCTACGACCTCGTGATCGAGATCGCGCTGATCCGCCCGGGGCCGATCCAGGGCGGTGCGGTGCACCCGTACGTGCGCCGCAAGCTCGGGAAGGAGGAGGTGACGTATGCGCATCCGAAGCTGAAGCCGGTGCTGGAGCGCACCCTCGGCATCCCCGTGTTCCAGGAGCAGCTCATGCAGATGGGGATGGCCGTGGGGGATCTGTCGGGGGAGGATGCCGACGTGCTGCGCCGGGCGATGGGCTCCAAGCGCGGCATCGAGCGGATCGAGTCGGTGAAGGCGAAGCTGTACGCCGGGATGGCGCGCAACGGCCTGGTCGGTGAGGCGGCCGACGACATCTACGCGAAGATCCAGGCGTTCGCGAACTTCGGCTTCGCCGAGAGCCACTCGCTGTCGTTCGGACTGCTCGTGTACGCGTCGTCGTGGCTGAAGCTGCACTATCCCGCGGCGTTCCTCGCGGCGCTGTTGCGGGCGCAGCCGATGGGGTTCTACTCGCCCGCGACGCTCACCGCCGATGCCCGACGGCACGGGGTGCGGGTGCTGCGCCCCGACATCCACCTCTCGGGGGCGGATGCCGGGCTGGAACCCCTCCCGGACTCCGAGCCTGTCGAGGGGTCGGACGTTTCGTCTCGCTTCGCTCGCTCAACGACCGAAGGCCACAACCCGGACGTTTCGTCTCGCTGCGCTCGCTCAACGACCGAACAGCCCCCGGGCGTTTCGTCTCGCTGCGCTCGCTCAACGACCGAACCGCCCCCGGTCGTTGAGCGAGCGAGCGCAGCGAGCGAGACGAAACGCGGTGACCCGACCGGAATGCCCTCCTGCACCGAGCGCCACCAGCCGCCCGTCGGGGAGTTCCGGCCCGACGCGCCGGACGAGTCCGCCGCGCACCGCCGCGACGGCAACGTCGCCGTGCGGCTGGGGCTTGCCGCCGTCACCGGGGTGGGAAAGCCGCTGGCCGAGCGGATCGTCGCGGCGCGCGAGGCGGAGGGGCCGTTCCGGGACCTCCGCGATCTCGTCCGCCGCACGAAGGCGACGGCGGCGCAGGTCGAGGCACTCGCGACGGCCGGGGCGTTCGAGGGGATGGGCGTCAGCCGCCGGGAGGGGATCTGGCTGGCGGGTGATGCGGCGCAGGATCTGCCGGAGTTCCTCCCCGGGACGCTCGTGGCGGTGCAGCCGCCGCTGTTCGCCGACCAGTCCAGTTACGACGTGCTGGCGGCGGACCTGTGGGCGACGGGGATCTCCACGGACGACCACCCGATGACCCACTACCGGGCGCCGCTGGATGCTCGCGGGGTGCTCAGCTCCCGCGAGCTGCGCACCCACGAGACCGGGCGCCGGGTGGAGGTCGCGGGGCTCGTGACGCACCGGCAGCGGCCGGCCACGGCATCCGGGATCACGTTCGTGAACCTGGAGGACGAGCACGGCCTCGTGAACGTGATCTGCTCGAAGGGCGTGTGGGACAGGTACCGGCGGGTGTTGCGCGACTCCCCGGCGCTCATCGCGCGGGGGATGCTGGAGCGCTCGCCGGAGGGGGTGACGAACCTCGTCGCCGACGGATTCGAGGATCTGCGGGTGGGGGTGCAGCACCGCTCGCGCGACTTCCGGTGATCGACGCCCGCGCGACATCCGCCGTTCCGGCGCATCCGCCACACTGGGGTCATGCGCGCTCTCGTCTACGACCGGTACGGCGGCGTCGAGCGCCTCTCGCTCACCGAGATGCCGCGCCCGCAGCCCGGCCCGGGCGACGTGCTCGTCGAGGTCGTCGCGACCTCGCTCAACCTCAGCGACTGGGAGGGGCTGCGGGGGTCCCCGGCGTACGCGCGGATCGGCGGGCTGTTCCGCCCCGGCCGGCCGGTGCTCGGCTCGGACATCGCCGGTCGGGTCGTGGCCGTCGGGTCGGGAGTGGAGCGCTGGAGCCCGGGCGACGAGGTCTTCGGCGACAACCTGATGCGCAAGGGCGGGCTCGCCGAATATGCGGTGGTGCCCGAGTCGGCGCTCGCGCGCAAGCCCGCGGCGCTGAGCTTCGAGGTGGCCTCGACGATTCCGCAGTCGGGCGCGATCGCCGAGCAGGCCGTCGCCTTGGCCGCACCCGGGACGCGGATGCTGCTGAACGGCGCGGGCGGCGGGTCGGGCTCGTTCGCCCTCCAGCTCGCTGCGGCCGCCGGCATCCCTCTCACCGCCGTCGACAACGCCGGCAAGCTCGACCTCATGCGCTCCCTCGGCGCCGAGCGGGTGCTCGACTACCGCGTCGACGACTTCACGCGGCACGGGCCGTACGACCTCATCGTCGATCTCGTCGCGCGCCGCTCGGTGTTCGCGTACCGGCGGGCGCTCGCGCCGGGCGGTCGGTGCCTCATCGTCGGGGGCACCGTGCGGACGCTCCTGCGGATGCTGACCGTCGGTGCGCTCGCGGGCGCGCTCACCGGCCGCAGGCTGGGGGTCATGGCGGTGCGGCAGGGGCCTGAGCACTTCCTGCCGCTCGCCGAGCGGGTCGCCCGGGGAGAGGTGCGCGCCGTGATCGACCGGGTCTGCCCCCTCGCGCAGGCGCCGCAGGCCTTCGCCGCGCTCGGCGCCGGCCAGGCGCAGGGCAAGATCGTGATCCGGGTGGCGGACTGACCGGCGGCGTCAGGAGAGGCTGCTCGAGACGTGCCAGGCGGCGCGGCGCACCGTGCGCTCGAGGTCATGCGCGCGGGAGCGGAAGTCGTCGCTGCTCGTCGACACCGACACCGCGCCGACGTTGCGACCGCTGCGGGCGCGGACGGGTGCGGCGATGCAGGCGAGGTGCGGCATGTACTCGTCCACCTCGATCGCGATCTGCAGGGCGCGCACCTCGTCGAGCTGGGCGAGCAGCATCCGCTCGTCGGTGATCGAGTGCCGCGTGAGGGCGGCGGCGCCGCTGCGCTCCAGGTACCGGCGCACCCCGTCGTCGTCACGGGCGGCGAGCATGAGCTTGCCGAGCGTGCGCGGCCTCGGCGAAACCCACGTGCAGCTGGCCGATCCGGGGGAAGGCCGGCGAGTCGGCGACGTGCGCGACGGCGATGTCGTCGCCGCGGAAGACCGTGAGGTAGGCGGAGGCCCTGGCCGTGTCGCGCAGCTGCGACAGGAGCGTCCGCACCTCGGGCGTCGCGACGAGCTGCGAACGGACGGCGCGGCCGAGTCCGTCGACGGCGCGGCCGAGCACGTAGCGCGCGTCGGCGCTGCGGGCGAGGTAGTCGCGGGCGACGAGGGTGCCGAGCAGCCGGTACGCGGTCGCGGTCGACAGGTCGAGGCGGTGGGCGACGTCGGCGGCGGTGAGGCCGTGCGGGGCGGCGGCGATCTCGTCGAGGATGCGCAGCACCCGATCGGCAGCACGGATGCCGCTGTCGCGCGCCACGGCATCGTCGCCCATGCCGTCAGTGTAGGCCCGCGCCGATTCGCACAGGATGAGAATCGACGTCGCCGCATCCGGAGTGCGCCGCGCAGGATGCTGTCACCGAACACCGACGTTCCGAAAGGACAGGCCATGGCCGACAGAATCCTCATCATCACCGGCGACGCCGCCGAGACGCTCGAAGTCTTCTACCCGTATCACCGGCTGCAGGAGGCCGGCTACGAGGTGCACATCGGCGCTCCCGAGAAGCGCGCGCTGCAGTTCGTCGTGCACGACTTCGTCGACGGCTTCGACACGTACACCGAGAAGCCCGGGCACCGCTGGAACGCGGATGTCGCGCTCGCCGACGTCGACCCGGCGGACTACGTCGCGATCGTCGTACCGGGCGGACGCGCCCCGGAGTACCTGCGCAACAACGCCGACGCGCAGCGCATCGTGCGGCACTTCTTCGACCGGCAGGCGCCGGTCGCCGCGACCTGCCACGGGCCGCTGCTGCTCGCGGCGTCGGGGGTGCTCGCTGGACGCACGTCGTCGGCGTACCCCGAGCTGGCGATCGATGTCACGATCGCCGGCGGGGTCTTCGAGGACGGCGGTGGCGTCGTCGACGGCAACCTCGTGACGGCGCGGGCGTGGCCCGACAACGGCACCTGGATGAAGGCGTTCTTCGAGGTACTGGAGGGTGCCAAAGTCCCCGCCTGAGGCGGGCAGGACGATGCCCCGGAGCGGATCGCTCCGGGGCATCGTCGTTCGCGGGGCCAGCGCGCCGCAGGCGGTCAGCGCCGCTGCGGGGTCAGCGCAGCTGCGGGGTCAGCGCTGCTCCGGGGTGTCAGCGTCGCTGCGCGAGGGCGAAGCCGACGCCGCCGTTCTCGTCGACGCGGGCGTCGAGCACGCGGTCGTCGAGTTGGACGGTGGCGGCGGGGTCGACGTAGACGCGGGCGCCGTCGTTCTCGACGATGGTGTCGCCGCGCTCGGGTCCCTCGGCGAGGCTCAGCGCGTAGCCGGCCTGGGGGTCGGCTGCCTCGCTGATGCGCAGGCCCCCGGTCTCGGCGGGGAGGTTCGCGGCGAGGTCCTTGACCGCGGTGGTGGCGTTCTCGGTGAGTGTGAGCATGGGGCTCTCCTTCCGTGGATTGCGGACCGGCCACGATTCCGAGAATCGGGCTCGATCGCAACCGGGGACACACCTTGCGGTGCCACTCACACCGAATACGGAGGTTCGGCGCGCGTCAATCCCGTGACGGAGGAGGCGGCGGCGTTCGCGGCGGGTGCCGATGCGGAGCTGAACGGCTCGCTCGCCGTCGTGGCCGGCTCGTGCGGACCGGGCAATCTGCACTTCATCACCGGCTTGTTCGACGCGAACCGCAACCGGGTGCCGGTGCTCGCGATCGCCTCGCACATCCCGTCGGAGGAGATCGGCAGCGGGTACTTCCAGGAGACGCATCCGCAGGAGCTGTTCCGCGAGTGCAGCGTCTACGTCGAGCAGGTGCCCGACTGGGTGCCGCTCGATGTCGACACGACCGTCGTCGCATCGGGGGTCGCCGAGGTCGCCCTCGGAACGGCTCTCGTCGCGAGCCCGCGCCGCCTCCGCCCGGCCGTGGGGGCGGTCGCCGCCGCGTTCTTCATCGCGGTGTTCCCAGGCAACATCAGCCAGTGGGCGAACCGTCGCGACGGCTTCGGCCTCGACACCGACAAGAAGCGTTTCGCGCGGCTGTTCTTCCAGCCCGTGCTGATCGCGTGGGCGTGGTGGTCGACGTGGGAGTCGCGCGACAACACCGTGCGGTGACCCCGGCCCGGGAACCGGGAGCGCCTCACAGCACCGGCGCGGGCATTATGCCCGGTCGGCGCCGAGATTGCCAGACCCTGCCCACCACGGGATCGGCGCCGTAGCGTCGCACGCGTCACTTGTCGGCGACCCGAGCCGGCATCGACGTCCTCATCCCGAAGGAGGTGACCGGGCGGCCCACCCGGCTCTGCGATGTCCGACCTCCTCAGCGTGGCCTCACCCCGCACCGGCGAACTGCTCGCCGGCCGCTACCGGCTCATCGAGCGCGTCGGCACCGGTGGCATGGCCCGCGTCTACCGTGCCCGCGACGAGCTGCTGGCCCGCGACGTCGCCGTCAAGCTCTTCCCCGCCGACGGCGCGCAGCACAGTGCGGACACCCTGCGCCGTGCGGCCGAGGCCAAGGTCCTCGCGGCGCTCAGTCACCCGTCGCTGGTGACGCTGTACGACGCGCACGTCGAATCCGGCGAGACCGCCTTCCTGGTCATGGAGTTCGTCGACGGGCCGACGCTGCGCGACCGCACGGATGCCGGTGACCTCGACGGCGACCAGATCCGCGCCGTGCTCTCCGAGCTCGCCGCGGCCCTGGCGACCGTGCACGCCGGGGGAGTCGTGCACCGCGACGTCAAGCCCTCCAACGTGCTGCTGCGCCCCACCCCGGACGGCACCGCGACCCAGACCGTGCTCGCCGACTTCGGCGTCGCGCACTTCATCGACGCCGCCCGCCTCACCTCACCGGGCACCGTCATCGGCACCGCCGCCTACCTCGCGCCCGAACAGGTGCGGGGGGAGCCGCCACTGCCCGCCTCCGACGTCTACGCGCTGGGCCTGGTCGTCCTCGAAGCGCTCACCGGCCGGCATCCGTTCGGCAACCACTCCGTGCAGGCGACGATCCTCGCGCGCCTCGCCCGGCAGCCCGACATGCCGCCCGCGCTCGCCGCCGACTGGGCCGCGCTGCTGACCGCGATGACCGCCCACGAACCGGCCGCACGCCCCACCGCCGCCGAGGTCGCCGCCCGCGCCGCTGCTCTCGGGAACCCGGGGGAGCCGGCCGCGCTGCGAGCCGAGCAGGCGACCGCCGCGTATGCGGTGAGTCAGACCCAGCCGCTGCCGCCGGTACCCACGGCCGCGGCGGCCGCCCCCGTGCCCACCGCGGCGATGCCCGCCCACGCGGCGCCCGCGCGCACGCGGCGGCGCGGTGTCGTGTGGTCGGCGGGTGCCCTCGTCGCGCTGACGGGTGCCGCCCTCATCGTGGCACTCGCGCTGGCCACCCCCGGCGCCGGTCGGGAGGCGCCGGTGTCGCCCACCGACGAGGAGACGGTGGCCGTCGAGGCGCCCGTCGACCCGACCCCCCCGCCGGCCGAGGAGGTCGCACCGGTCGTGCAGGACCGCGGGCCCGACACCGAGCAGCCGGCGGACAACCCGAACAAGGGCCCGGGCAACAACAGCGGCAGCGGGAACGGGAACAGCGGGAACGGGAACGGGAACAGCGGGAACGGGAACAGCGGCAACGGCGGGGCCGGCAACAGCGGCAACGGCGGGGCGAACGGGAACAGCGGCAACGGCCGCGGATCCTGACGCAGCGGTGACACTTCGCCCGCCATTGATGAGTGGAGCACGGACGCGCAAGGGGGTGGGAAGGCGGCGGAGTCGCGGGTACGGTGTGGGCCATGGCAAACGTCGCGCAGTACTTCATCGACACCCTCGACAGCGCCGGAGTGAAGCGCATCTGGGGGCTTCCGGGCGACTCGCTCAACGCATTCACCGAGGCCATGCGGCGGGACGGCCGCCTCGAATGGCTGCACATGCGCCACGAAGAGGCCGCCGCGTTCGCCGCCGGGGCGGATGCCGAGCTGAACGGGGAGCTGGCCGTCGTCGCGGGTTCGTGCGGGCCGGGCAACCTGCACTTCATCAACGGGCTGTTCGACGCCCACCGCAACCGGGTGCCGGTGCTGGCGATCGCCTCGCACATCCCGTCGGCCGAGATCGGCAGCAACTACTTCCAGGAGACGCACCCGCAGGAGCTGTTCCGTGAGTGCAGCGTGTACTGCGAGATGGTCGGCGACCCGTCGCAGCTGCCGTGGGTGCTGGAGATCGCGCTGCGCGCCGCGGTGGAAAAGCGTGGCGTGGCCGTCGTGGTGGTCCCCGGTGACGTGTTCTTCAAGGAGGCCCCGGCGCGTCGGCCCTCCGCTCCGATCCGCCAGACGGTCAGCCACGTGCTGCCGGGTGAGGGCGAGCTGCGGGCGGCCGCCGATGTGCTCAACGGCGCGAAGAAGGTCACGATCCTCGCCGGATCCGGTGTCGCGGGGGCGCACGACGAGGTCCTCGCGCTCGCCGAGGCGCTGCAGGCACCGATCGTGCACGCGCTGCGCGGCAAGGAGCACATCGAGAAGGACAACCCGTACGACGTCGGGATGACGGGTCTGCTCGGTTTCGCGTCGGGGTACCGCGCCATGGAGCAGGCCGACGCGCTGCTGATGCTCGGCACCGACTTCCCGTACCGGCAGTTCTATCCGGAGAAGGCGAAGATCGTGCAGGTCGACATCCGCGGCGAGCAGTTGGGGCGCCGCACCCCGATCGACGTCGGACTGGTCGGCGGGGTGAAGGAGACCGCCGTGGCGCTGCGTCCGCTGATCTCCGGCGATCGGTCCTCGAAGCATCTCGATGACAGCGTCAAGCACTACCGGAAGACGCGGAAGCAGTTGGATGACCTGGCCGTCGACGACGGCAAGGAGCCGATCCACCCGCAGTACGTGGCGCGGCTGCTGGACGAACTGGCATCCTCGGACGCCGTCTTCACGGCCGACGTGGGCAGCCCGGTGATCTGGGCGTCGCGCTACCTGTCGATGCACGGCGACCGGCGCCTGCTGGGCTCGTTCGCGCACGGGTCGATGGCGAACGCGATGCCGCAGGCGCTGGGTGCGCAGGCGGCGGACCGGTCGCGTCAGGTGATCGCGCTCGCCGGCGACGGCGGGCTCGCGATGCTCATGGGCGACCTGCTCTCGATCAAGCAGAACAAGCTGCCGATCAAGATCGTGGTGTTCAACAACTCGTCGCTGAACTTCGTCGAGCTGGAGATGAAGGCCGCCGGGATCGTGAACTTCGCGACGGACCTGGAGAACCCGAACTTCGCCGCCGTCGCCGAGTCGCTCGGCATCACCGGCATCCGGGTGGAGAAGGGCGCCGACCTGCGCGGCGCGGTCGAACAGATGGTGGCCGCGGACGGTCCGGTGCTGCTGGATGTCGTGACCGCGCGCGAGGAGCTATCGATGCCCCCGGCGATCACGCTCGCGCAGGCGAAGGGCTTCACGGTGTGGGCGCTGCGCACCGTGTTGTCCGGTCGCGGCGACGAGCTGCTGGATCTCGCCGACACCAATCTGTGGCGGCGGATGTTCGACTGATCTCGGTGCCGTCCGCGGCGTCGCTCCGAAGCGACGCCGCGGATAGGATTGAGGACAGCCAGCCTCTGTAGCTCAGTGGAAGAGCCACTGCGTCCTAAGCAGCGGGTCGGGGGTTCGAATCCCTCCAGGGGCACCGTCGTTTTCGCGGTTTGACTGGGTATTTCTTGCGTGGCGGCCGTGTCCGGTCGTTGAGCGAGCAGAGCCCCGGTGTTGGGCGAGCGTGCGCCCCCGGTCGTGCGGGAGCGTGCGCCCCCGGTCATTGAGCCAGGTGCGCCCCGCGGTCGTTGGAGCGAGGAGAGCGCGCCCCCGGTCGTTGAGCGAGGAGCGCAGCGACGAGACGAAACGTCGCAATCGAGCAAGTCCGGCCTCTCTGCGGGCGGCGGTAGCGTGTCTGCGGACCCGTCGGCAACGCGATCAGCGGCATGGCGTCGTTGAGGCGCGAGGCGACGGCATCCAGATCGTCGTAGAAGAGGTCGGCGTAAGTGTCGAGGGTCATCGCCGCCGACGCGTGCCCGAGCATCCGCTGTACCGCCTTCACGTTCGCGCCGGAGCTGATCGCGAGCGATGCGGCCGTATGGCGGAGGTCGTGCGGTGTGAGCCGGGGGATGGACGGATCGATTGAGTATTTGGAGTCTTGAGGGCCACTGATTATTGCGGTTCGGGGCCAGCCGATATTTGCTCTCGGGGCCAGGGGTATTGCCGGTGAGCGCCACCCCCGCGGGATCGACGCTCACCGGCGCCGACTCAGCTGGACGCGGCGGTCTGTTCGCGCATGTTGACGTCGCCGGTCTCGATCCAGAGGGTGTTGTGGACGATGCGGTCCATGATCGCGTCGGCGTGGACCCCGGAGCCGAGGCGCTGGTGCCAGTCCTTCTTCGCGTACTGGGTGCAGAACACCGTCGAGGTCGCGTCGTATCGGCGTTCGAGGAGCTCGAGCAGCATGGATCGAACGTCGTCGGTGGGTGGGTCGAGCAGCCATTCATCGATCACGAGGAGCGTGAACGTGCTGTATTTCCGCAGCCACTTCTCCCTGCCGGCGGGCTTGTCTTTCGCGGCGGCCCAGGTCTCTTCGAGGTCGGGCATGCGGATGTAGTGCGCTCGGTAGCGGTGCTGACAGGCCTGTTTCGCCAGCGCCGATCCGAGGTAGCTCTTCCCGGATCCGGTGAACCCTTGGAACACCACGTTTTGCTGCCTGCTGATGAACTGGCAGGTCCCGAGCTGCGCGATCACACCCCGGTCGAGGCCGCGTTGTTCGAGCAGGTCGACCCTGCGCAGGTCCGCGTTCGGGTATCGGAGCCCCGCCCGCCGGATGAGGCCCTCGACTTTCGCGTGGGTGAACGCGGCGTGGGCGTCGTCGACGGCGAGCTTGATGCGCTCTTCGAACACCATCCCCATCGTGAGGGCATCGTCTTGGATGTCGATCGCGTCGACCAGGGCGGAGATGCCCATCTCCCGCAGTTTCCGTTTCGTCTCGGAGTCGAGCCGGCTCATCGGGTGCCTCCGGCGTAGTAGTCGGCGCCGCGGACGTAGCCTGCCGGCTCCTCCCAGACGGATGGTTCGAACCTCGGTTGCCGTCTGCCGTTCTGGTCCTGATTGGAGTCCAGGATCGGCCGCAGATGCGCATACCTGGGCGACCTCACCCGCGACTGCAGCGCGATCCCAGCAGCAGCTTCGACCCGCGCAGCCGAGTAGCGGCGAGTCATCCGCAACACGGCCAGCGCAGCGTCCAAACCCTGCTCGTCGACCGGGACGGACTCGAAGATGCGGTTCACGATCGTCGTGGTGTCCTCCCCGATCCGAGCTGCCCACTCCCGAACCCGCTCCGCGTCCCATTGCCGATACTGGGGTCCGTCGGGCAGATCCGAGTCGTGCGTGCGGTACTCGTTGATCACCCCGGCTGGGGCGAGGAGATGGCTGGTGAGCCGCTGATCGGCGGCGAACACCTCGAGGGTGGTGTCGGTGACGCGCAGGTCGACGTTGCCTCCGATGTTGGCGTAGGGGACGGAGTAGAAGTTCCGCTCGAACACCACGTGCCCGTTGCGCTGAACCTTGCGTCCGTAGTGCCATCGGGAGATCTCGAACCCGACGGCCGGCAGCGGCCGTAGCAGCGGCTTCTCCTCTGCCTCGAACACGGAGAGTCTGGACCCGGCGCGCTTCTGGAACGGCTCGGCGTTGTAAGCGGTGACCCGCTCACGGATCACCGCGCGAAGCTCCGGCAGCGTCGCGAAGGTGCGGTCACGGAGCGTGGCGATCACCGCTGTCGCGACGTTGCCGACAGTGTTCTCGACGCTCGCCTTGTCTTTCGGTTTCGCGGGCCGGCCCGGCAGCACCGCCGCGGAGTAGTGCGCGGCGAGTTCCCGATACGCGTCGTTGAGTACGACCTCACCCTCGGCAGGGTGCTTGATCACCCCGGTCTTCAGGTTGTCCGGCACGATCCTGGGGACGCTGCCCCCGAACCAGTCGAACATCGCCGCGTTCGCCCGCAACCAAGTGTCCTGCCGCATATCCAGGGCCGGTTCAACGAACGCATAGCGGGAGAACGGCAGCGTCGCGACGAACAAGTAGACCCTCATCGCCTGGCCGGTGACCGGATCAGTGAGCCGCATCGTCTTTCCGGACCAGTCGACCTCGACCGTCTGCCCGGCCTTGTGACCGACCCGCGACGCCGCCCCGATCACCAGCACGTGACGCTGATACGACTTGCAGAACCTGTCGTATCCCATCGCCGTCTCACCCCTACTGTGGCAGGCGTCGACATACTCGCCGTGCAGCAGCTTCAACGTGACCCCGACCTTCGCGAGCTCCTTATGGACCTTCTCCCAGTCCGGCTGCGCGTGAACACTGTCATGCTCACCCCGCCCGGGGAACAGCCGCGCATACACGTCCGCCTCATCGAGCGCGGCGACGTCGTCCCAGCCGATGCCCTCCCGGTCAGCGGCATCGAGCACCATCGCCACGCTGGTGCGGGACATACCCTGCGCGGCGATCTGCCGACCCGTGAGCCCCTCCGAGCGCAACCGAAGCACGAGCTTCGCCTTGATCTTGCGTACCATCCGAATCACTCCTTCTGCCGCGTGATCAGCCACACGGCAGAAGGAGCCTAAGAAAGCGGCCCCGAACCCCACTACTCGGTGGCCCTCAACAACGCGATCGCGTCGACGGCAGGGTGGCCCCGAACCCCAATATCAGCGGCCCTCAGAAGCGCGAATACTCAATCGATCGCCTGCGCGCGCGTTACCGCGTTCGCGAACCAGCCCTGGCTGCCGGAGTTTCGCATGTGGTGGATGCCATCGCCGAAGAGCAGCCCCTCCGGACCCTTGCCGGCACACGCCTGCTCGATCATCGGAGCGAGGCGATCGGGGTAGGGGACCGAGCGCTTCTCGTGCGTCTTCGGCGTGCCGACGTGGATCTCGTAGCCGATCATCACCGCGTTTTCCTCGACGACGAAGCGCTTGCGCAGTCGGTTCACGCTGCGCACCCGAAAACCCGTCGCCTCGCCCCAGCGCAGGCCGGTGTATGCCAGCGTGAGGACCATCGTCGGGTGCGCCGAGCACGCCGCCAGCGTCGCCACCTGGTCGTGCGAGAGATAGACGCGGCGCTTACCCTGCCCCGCCCGAGGGAGGTTGCGGATGTTTCGCGCCGGGTTGGTCGCGAGGCGACGATCGTCGATGGCGACGTCGAGGATGCCGGCAAGGACCCCCAGGGCGCGAAGAACGACGGTGCGCGACTTCTCCGTAGCAAGCTCGGAGACCCAATCCTGGACTTCGGATCGCCGGATCGACCAGATCTCGCGCTCGCCCCAGACCGGAGCGACGTGATTCTTCCACGCGCGTTCGAGCGTCATGTAGTACGAGGGCTTCGACATCGGCGGCCGCTTCGAACGCAGCCAGGTATCGGCGAACATTTGCACCGGAACCCGCGACGAGGACGGATCGATGTAATCGCCCTTCGACTTCGACACCGTGACCATGGAGGGGTATTGCTGCGCATCGCGCATGGTCGTGAAGCCGCGCTTCTCGGCGGCGGTGTGATCCGGCTTGCGGTAGCGCACGCGGTAGCGGCGGCCCTTCACCGTCTCGTACGGGGTGATGGTGCCCATCTCGACCTCCGATCGATGCGGGCTCGACGGTCCGTATCCGGCCAGTGTCGGACACTGGGCGGACATCGTCAACGCCGCCGCTGAAGGATGCTGATGTATGGCGGAGGACGTGGTCAAATGGCGCTGTGACGGAAGAGCGTTGCCCCCGCCGCCGATAGGTAGCGATCGCCGCGCCCGATCGCTGCCGCGGCTGACTGTCGGAGCGAAGCAACGACTGGGTCGACTAGGCAACGGATGCTAGAGGGCGGCATGGGACGACCTGCCGGGCATCGTTGCCGACGCGGTCGATAGGATCACGAGCGTGACCGATGCCATCCTTCCTGGGTTCGAACCGAAGCCTGATCCGGCTCTTGACGAGGTCGCGGATGCGTTGCTGCGGATGGATCCGAGCGGCACGAGATGGGCAAACGTTATCCGCCACACCTACGACATGATTTACAACGGTGCCGAGACGGGTCGCTACCGATGGGGCGATCTCGCCAAGACGGAAAAGACTCATTTCGGAACTCTCTTCGAGATCAATGCCCAGCGCGAGTTCGAGTTTGCGGACGGCTCAGGGGATCCCGATGACCCGCTCGATCGTGGTCTCGACTACAACATCGCCGGGCACGACGTTGATGCTAAGTGGAGTCAGGATGACGGGCGATGGATGCTGCCACCAGAGGTCTTCGGCAAGCTGGCGCTCGTGGCGACGGGAAGCGATCCGAAGTCCGAGTTCTCCGTCGGACTCGTCCGGGTACGACCCGAGTTCCTCACCACGCGTAGCAAGGGGAATCGAGATCAGAAAAGCTGGCTGAGCGCATTTGGCCGACAGCAAGTGCGATGGCTATGGAGACATGCGCCGATGCCCGAGAATGTGCTTCTGCGCCTTCCGCAGTCCAGCATCACCCACATTCTTGACAGCAAGTCTGGAGCTGAGCGGGTCGCGAGGCTCTTCCTTGAAGCCGAGGGGCTCCTGATCCACCGCTCAACCGTCGCCACGGTCGCACGTCAACTGGATCACCAGAAGCGCGCCCGTGGTAATGGCGGCGCCCGCGACCTGGTCCGCCCAGATGGGTACCTGATCATGAGCGGCGCATACCACTCGGATGTAGCGGCAACGCTTGGCGTTCCTGTGCCGAGCCGAGCGGAATACGTTGCGGCGCGCGTCGTGCCCAGCAGCGATGGGCAGGGTGCGCTCCTCGAGGGACGGCTGTGGCGACTAGCGGTCGCCGGAGAAGCATCGATTCTGCCCGCACCGCTTCTGCCAGACGAAGAGAAGCGACGGACGCGACGGTCCGGGGAAAGTCGCGCCTGACGTCAGGCCACGGCCGTGAGCCTGCGACGGTTCGTCGCCTCCGCGCCGATAGCGCGTTTGATCGCAGTGCCAACGCCCTCCGCAACTGGAGGCGGAAATGCGTTGCCGATCTGCCGATAAACGGAAGTCTTCCGCCCAGAGAACGCCCAAGACTCGTCAAACCCCTGAACTCGAGCCACCATCTCGTTCGTAAGTCTTGGCACGTGCCGGACGGAGTGCTCGGCCGACGGCGCTTCGTCGGCCACCCCCTTGCCATCGACACCGAGTGCAAGCCAGGCAGCCTTGGCCCGGGTTGGTCCGAGATCCGCGCCGCCGTGCTTCTTGGAGCCCCCGACGATAGTCGGCGCGATCGAGTTGGCCCGCTTCGCCCACGCCGTTGCGCCCGGCCAACCGTTGGCGCTCATCAGTGGAAGCAACGTCTCACCGACCATGCGGGGCGTGCCGACCGCCCCGGGCCACTCGAACTTCTTGAACTTCGCTCCCTTAACGGCGACGAGGATGAAGCGCGGTCGAAGCTGCGGAACCCCAAACTCCGAGCTCAGAAGCAACTGCCAGTCCGTCTGATATCCAAGCTTCTCGAGTTCGCCGCGGATGGAATCGCGATACGTCTGAAAACGTGCTGAAGCTAGACCTTTGACGTTCTCCAGCATTACTGCTGCAGGGCGGGCTTCTCGCACCAACCGGATGGCTTCGGGAAACAAGTCCCGTTCGTCCTCGGAGCCGAGCTGCTTGCCCGCAACACTAAAGGGCGGGCAAGGAACCCCGCCTGCCAGGAGATCGATCCCTCGATAGTCTCGTCCGTTTATCTCACGAACATCGCCCTCGTGGACATTCCACGCGGGCCGGTTGAGTCGGAGCGTTGCTGCTGCATCGCGGTCAATCTCCACAGCTAGCTCGTGCCCGAAACCGGCCTGCTCTAGCCCGTACGACTGCCCACCGGCTCCAGCGCAAATCTCGAGAGTGCTGAGCTGCGAGGTGGTCATGGTGTCTTGCCTCCGGAAGTGCTGGCTCGGGTGAACGCTGGCTGTCGATTCAACATAGCTTTACATCGGGGTCGGACATCGCGGGCACGCCGGGCGGAGCCCTACGGTCGGGCGACCACGACTGCCGCGACTTGGGCGGCGATGTCTTCTGGCGGAGTTTGCTCCCAGGCGCGGATCACCAGCCAGCCCGCCGACTGAAGGGTGGCCGTGTTGTCGGCGTCTCGCTGCCGGTTGCGGGCGAGCTTCGGATCCCAGTAATCCGCGTTCGTTGTTGGTGCGGCGCTGTGCTCCGGGCAGGAGTGCCAGAAGCACCTGTCGATGAACACGGCGACCATCCGACGTGTGAACACGATGTCGGGCGAACACCGCGCTGTCCAACCTTCAAGCGGAGGTCGCATCTGTATCTCAGTCCGGCCGCATGGAGGAGCGATCGGACCGCGAGCTCCGGTTTCGTATCCTTCCGGCGATTGGCTTGCATGTTTCGTCGACGCGGGTTCTCGGGGACTCCGGAGCGTTCGGTCGACCGACTCATGTGGCCAGTATCGGCGACAGGCAAGCCCTTGCAACTGCCTGCGCGACACGGCTGTCCCGACTCCCTCTCGAAGTCGGAGGCCATCTGTAACGTCATTCTTGTCGGCTGGGAGGCGACGCAGATGGCGGAAACGATGGCACACGGGGGTGCGCGCCCTGTGTTCTCGCTTGCCGAGAATGCCGAGACCGAGCCCGTCGAGGTGGCTTGGGCCGGGAGCTATCTGGCCCTCGGAGCGCGGCTGGCGAGACACGCCGACTCGCTCGACCGAAAGCAACTGATCGTCGTCCTCTCTGTGCCGCGGCGCGATTACGTCGCGGCGTTGGTCGGGGCAGGGTGGACGCTGACGCGCCCCGTTCCGATCGGAGCAGGAAATCCGCTGCAGGTTGCGCGGGACGGCGGTTCCCAGGCATGGTACCGGGCCCTCAACGCCAGCTACGTCTACGCTGGCGAGCTTCGCGAGCTCAACGAGGCTGTCAGCCCCGCGCGGATCCGATACGCCGGATCTCACTTCAAAGTGACTAGCTTTCTGAGGATGGCGCCCGCGCCCGCGCTTGACAGCGAGCGCCGTGAGGAGCGCGTCCAGCCCGGGAGCATAGTGCGCTACACTCGCGCGATCGAGAGCTGGGATGATCGTCTCGTCGCGCCAGCGCAGGACCTCGCGCTCGTCGGCATCGAGTCGCGGCTGAGAGCCGATCTCGAGGCCGTGCTCTGCAGGCTCGGAGATTCCGACGGGGATCGGCTCGATACCCTTCTCAGGCCGTGGAACCGTGGTGCCGCCACTTGGTTCAGCCGGATCTACTCATCAGCCACGCTCGAGGAGGCCCCGAGCGGCTACAAGGCAGTCCTGCTCGACGGACAAGGGGCGATCAAGTACATCGCCGAGACATTCTCCCCGGTAGTCGTGTGCGTCATCGACCGCACGGTGGCGGACGAGACCCAGGCCGAGAGCCTCGTCAACATGCGCCGCACGGAAGGGACCGCCGTCGACGTTGCCGATCTCCTCGGCTGGCACCCGCCGGTCGGCATCGAGATCATGGGATTCGAGGTGAGGCTGTGAGCAGGGTCGCCGCTGTGAACGAGCGGTACCGCGCGACCACGGCCGTGGCCCGCGACGGCGTCAGCCTCTTCGTGGTCGCCGATGAGAACGGCGCGAGACTCAACGCGGCCGTACGCGCCGTGGTCCTCATGGCCGCAGATGACGGAAGTGACCTCTGGGAGCACGTCCTCGGTGCTGCGAAGTCCCTCCGCTGGCGCCTCGCATTTCGGCCGCAGCCCCTCGAGTTCAACCCGTCCGTAAAGGCTGCTGCAAGTGCCGTCATCGCCCAAGCTGACGCGATCCGGCCCGCGCTCGGCGATGACGGCATCGCTCTGTTGGACGTGCTCACGGAGGCGGCTGAGCGTGTCGCAGTGGAAGATCCACCAGTCGGCGCCTATCTGCTGGAGTCCGTCCTGGAAGTGGGGCCGATGGCCTGTTTGGTAGTGGCGGACGGAACACTTTCGCGCGGCGAGATCGGTTCCTGGCTGGGGCCTCTCGGATTCCGCGTCCTGTCCCCGGGGATGCTCGCCGACGCGAACTTGGTCGCGGATATCGCCTACGTGGTCGGACCACCCCGGCTAATGCGAACCTCTCTCATCACGGCCCCGCCGACCCCAGAGGTGTCCTTCTTCGTGCCGTCCTGGTTCGGCGACCGGAGCCTGCCGACGACCGTCATTGCCGACTACGCGCAAGGAGCAATTCGACCCCGGGTTCGCGTCTTCGAGCTCGGCACCATAAAGCCGATCGCCGATGAGGTGCCATCCGAGCCGGAGCCGATTGAGGACTTCGCCCCGCCGCCAGTGTGGGGATCGCAGGGAAGCGCTCACCGGGAGCCCGGCGTCGACGAGGTGGTAGTGCGGAAGGTGCTGCTCAGCGGCGGCTATGCGATCTGGATGGATGACGGTGAGCGGATCCGCACCCTGGACCCCTCGCAGCCGGCCGGAGAGCGAGTCACCTACACCGACGTCGCGGCCGTCGAACCCGGCACATACCTCGTGCTGCGTCTCGGCGTCACCGAGCGAGCGGTTCTCTACGAAGCGACATTGGCATCCATGGGCGTCCGCCGCGCGGTAGTCGAGTCTTCCCAGAACCGCTGGAAGCAGGCATTGCTCGGTCGGCTCCGGAGTGCCGGGCGTCCCCACGTCGAATCGGCGCTTCGCCGTCTCGGCGTGAGGGCGGCCGAGCAAGCGGAGGCATGGACGCAGCCGACCCTTGCGCGCCCTCAGCTCGACTCAGACTTCAAACTGTTGCTGCAATGGCTGGAGGTAACAGAGGAACCTGCGTTTTCCAACGCAGCTGAGTTTCGGCGGGCGCGCTTCCGAACGGCCTCCCACATGCGAGAGCATCTCGAGCTTGCCATGGCGAGCGCGGACATCGAGGCGCTCCGCGCTGGGGGTCACGTGAAGGTCGACGGTGCGGGGTTTGCCGACATCATCGCGACGCGGGTGCTTGCGATCTCGCCACACACCAATGTCGTTCCCCGCCACGATGCCCGGGAGCCTTTCCCCGACGGGGGCGGCCGATGGCTCGAATGATTCCCAACTACTGCGCTGAGAGCGCCCCGCCGGGCGAGAGGGATCTCTTCGCAGCACTCGCCTCGGACGCGGCAACCGAGGATTGGACCGTCCTTCATTCGCTCGGCATAGCGAGACACGTCCGGCAGGTCGAAGGCGAAGCGGATTTCGTCGTGATCGTCCCGAACCACGGTGTGCTCGTGATCGAAGTGAAGTCGCATCAGAGCGTCGCGGTGCTCGCCGATGGGCGATGGCGGTTGGGTAACAATGCGCCGACAGCTCGGAGCCCCGTCAAGCAAGCGGACGAAGCCATGCATTCCATCCGCGAGTACCTCGCGAAGAACCAGGTGAATACCCATGGGGTGCCAATCGTCTGCGCCGCATGGTTCACCCACACACGCGCGCGAGCGAATATCCCTTCGAGTCCCGAATGGCTCGACTGGCAGATCCTCGACTCAGTCGACCTGGAGCGCGGAGCGGCGAGCGCAATCCTTCGGACGCTGCGCGACGGCGCGGCACATCTCGACTCGGTCCTTCACATCTTCCATGGCGACTTGGGTCCCGATCAGAACCAGACGGATCGGATCACGAGCGCCCTGCGGCCGCGATTCGAGTTCGCGACGACGTTCGGAGACCGGCGCCGGTCGCGAGAAGGCGAGCTAATCCGGTTCATCGACGAACAGTATCTCGCGCTCGATGCTATGGCGGATAACCGTGCGGTTCTGTTCACCGGTCCGGCCGGCACCGGGAAGACGCTCCTCGCCTCCGAAGCGGCGCGCCGGGAGGCGTTGCAGGGGCGAACCGGAAGGCTGATGTGCTTCAACGCCTATCTGGGCCGGCAGCTCAAGGACTCGTTCGCCGAGTGCGACGGCGTAGTTGCCGGTACCTTCCACGCTCAGCTGCTGGAGATTGCCGGGCTCAAGTCGGCGCCGGCTGACGCCGGACCGGACTTCTGGGATGGCGAGCTCGTCGACTCGGCGCTCGAAGCCATGCTGGATTGGGACGACGACAAGCGCGCCGATTTCCTCATCATCGACGAAGTTCAGGACCTCGCGCGGCCCGCAGTCCTCGACGCAGTCGATCTTCTGCTCAAGGGCGGTCTCGCCGGCGGACGCCTACTCCTGTTCGGCGACTTCGACCGTCAAGCGATATACGACCAGGAGGATGGCCGGCCGGTGCTTCGGAAGCGGGTGGGCGATCTGACTACGTATGCGTTGAAGGTGAATTGCCGCAATCTGCCCCGGATCGCCCACGCGACCGAAACTTTCAACGTCTTCCCCGGGTACCACGGGTATCGGAGACAGGACGACGGCGTAGCGCCGACATTCGTCCGCTTCGAGCGCGGGGGCGACCAGTCCGACAAGCTCGCGGGCGCCATCCGATCGCTGCGCGAGGAGGGGTACGAGCTGAGCGAGATCGCCGTGTTGAGTCCTCGGCGCGCAGATTCGGTCGCCGTAAGTTCCACGGACGCTTGGCTCCGGCAGATTCTGGTTCCTGCCGACGGGCGGCGCAGGTAGGCCGGTAAGGTCGTCTACTCCACGATCCATGCCTTCAAAGGACTGGAGGCGCCTGCAGTGGTCCTAACCGATCTGGACCGCGACGGAGCTGCGCCGTTCGAAGTGCTGCTGTACGTCGGTATCACCCGGGCCACCGACAGGCTGGTGGCCCTTATCGAGACAAGCACGATACGGTCACTACTTGGGGGAGCGGCATGAGCGGTGTAGAAGCGCGGGACCACGTCGAGCGGGCGGTTCGGCGCGAGCTGTTCGGGCCGGACAACGAGCTGTACGTGGGGACGCCTGTCGACTGCGCGGGAGCGAACATCGTTCTCTCCGATGAGCAGGCGAAGGCGTTCGTCTATCACGACGCCGCGACGGGGCAGGAGCTTCTGACCAAGATGGATCCGCTCCGGCGGTACGGGGTCGGCGTGCTTTTCGGCGGCGGAGCCGCAGCGCTGTCCGAAGTCGGCGCGACATCAGGCCCCGACGATGCTCCCGACATCGACACGACGTGGGTGTCCGGGCTCGAAGTCAACGACATCGATCCGAACTCCCCGGACGTCACGTTCACCGGATCCGTTCATCAGGATCGTCCCGATGACGACGACTTCGATCTCACCGACGCCAACAGCCTCAAGCCTTCGGCGATGGCGGTCTCGTTCAAGGTGCGGGTGCCGGACGGGGCGTCGCTGGAGCTGCGCGTCTGGGGAGCTTCCTACAAGCGCTACGGCGTCACTATCCCTGGTGTCCACAATCAGGCGGAGTGGTGGCTTCGCCAACCGTTCGCCCTCGCGGGAATGGTTTCTGGCTCGAGCCTGCTGTCAGGGACGTACGAGCGGCTCGTGGTGCCGGTCCGCCCGGTGAACGACGACGGCTCCGAGGATGCGACGCTTCATCGGCTGCTCCCGCAGGTGCAGCTGTACGCCCGGCCTGTGCCGGGGGAGTCCGACCCGCAGAGCCGCCTCGTCACAGTCGCGCTCGTCAACGTCGATCCCGGCTCGGGAAACGCTCACGCGCTCTTCCAAAACGGATTCGAGGTTCGGGCCTCAAGCGGCGCCTCGATCGAGCCGTACCCTTCCGTGCATCTGACCGAGCGCGACGACGAAGAGCGCTCCATCAATCTCCTCTACCGCAACAAGTCGACGTTCGCGATCGGTCACGGCTGCGCTGCGCTGTGGGACGAACGCGCCGGACGCTCGGCAAGGTGGGTCAGGACCGACCCAATGCCTTCGTACGAGGTCGTAAGCCTCACGCCCAACGTCTATCTCCGCGACCAGAACGGCGCGTACCTCACGGATGCCAGCGGCAAGCGCCGCGCCGTAACCGTTTCCATGCAGGAGTTGGCAATCGGAAGCGACAGCGGCCGACAGCAGGTCGGCCTCGTGCTTCGCTTGTATGGGCAGTGGATCGAGGAGCAGCGGGCGCTCATCCCCGATCTTCCCGAGCGCTTCCACGAAGCGGCCGTCCGACACATGGATCTGTGCGCCGAAGCACTGGGGCGGATGGAAGCGGGCTGGCAGCTTGTGCAATCCGACCCGGTCGCCGCGCGAGCGTTCGCGCTCGCCAACGAGGCAATGCTCTACCAGCAGCTTCGTTCACGGCTGCCCGATCGCACGGTCAAGCCGACCAAGACCGGACTGGTCATCGATAGCCCCACCCCGGAGGTCGTCCTGACTCCGCAGCAAGGGCAGTGGCGCCCGTTCCAGATCGCCTTCGTGCTGGCCACCCTGCCGGAGCTCATCCTGCCGTCCGAGCCGCATCGGTCGGTCGTCGACCTGATCTTCTTCCCGACCGGCGGCGGCAAGACGGAGGCGTATCTCGGTGCCGCCGCCGTATCGCTACTGGCGCGACGGCTGCGCAACCCCGACGACGTCGGTACGGACACGCTGATGCGGTACACCCTTCGGCTTCTCACCGCGCAGCAGTTCCTTCGAGCCGCCGCGCTTATCTGCGTCCTCGAAGACATCCGGTCTCGCGCGGAAGCCGAACTCGGCGGCTCCCCATTCGGCATCGGCATCTGGCTCGGGCGCTCTTCGACGCCTAACAACTGGAAGCAGGCGATTGCCAGTCTCCGGAAAATGAAGACCGATGCCCGCCAGGAGAATCCGTTCTTGCTGTCGCGATGCCCCTGGTGCGGCACTCGCATGGGGCGAACCCCCGATAACGACAGCACGGACGTTGTGGGGTACATCGAGCTTCATGACCGAGTCGTGTTTCGCTGTCCGGATCCCGGCTGCCGGTTCGGAGGCCGCACCCGGACATTGCCTGTCCATGTCGTCGACCTGGACATCTACGAGAAGCGACCGAGCCTTGTGATCGGGACCGTCGATAAGTTCGCCATGCTGGCGTGGACGCCGGACGCGCGATCGCTATTCGGACTCGGCCCCGACGGGAGCCGCGTCGTATCTCCGCCTAACCTGATCATCCAGGACGAGCTGCACCTCATCTCCGGGCCGCTCGGGTCGATGGTCGGACTGTACGAACCCGTGATCGACGATCTCTGCACCGACCGTCGAGGGGAAGAAGCGATCCCCCCGAAAATCATCGCGTCGACGGCGACGATCCGACGATACGAAGACCAAGTGCTCGGCGTGTTCGGGCGGGGCGACGTGGCACTCTTCCCCCCGCACGGACTGGAGGAAGGTCACTCCTTCTTCGCCGAGCCGGAGACGCTCGACGACGGGTCGCGGGCGCCGGGCCGCCGGTACCTCGGCATCATGAGCGGTTCACTCGGCTCGATGCAGACGGTACAGGTGCGCGTCACTGCCGCCACCCTCAACGGTGCAGCGAGCATTCCGAACGAGGCGGACCGCGATGGGTACTGGACGAACCTGAACTTCCTGAACTCGCTTCGCGAACTTGGCAATACCGTCTACCTTCTCGAGTCCGATGTGCCGGACTACCTGACAGGGCTCCGCTTCCGCGACGGCCTCGAGCGCCCGCGCTGGCCGCGGATCGTGATGGAACTGACGTCGCGGCGCCGCAGCGACGAGATTCCCGAGGCGATCGATCTCCTCAAGAAGCAATACGGCGAGAAGGGGTGCATCGACATCTGCTTGGCGTCGAACATCATCGAGGTCGGTGTCGACATCGACCGGCTCGCGCTGATGACGATCGTGGGACAGCCCAAGACCACGGCGCAGTACATTCAGGTCAGCGGCCGCGTCGGCCGCAAGCCAGAAGTGTCCCCGGGTCTCGTGCTCACCGTCTACGGCGCGGCCAAGCCGCGTGACCGCAGCCACTACGAACGGTTCAGGACGTACCACCAGCAGCTCTACGCGCAGGTTGAGCCGACATCGGTCACGCCGTTTGCGAACCCGGTGCTTCGGCGCGCATTGCACGCCGCGGTCATTGCCCGTATCCGGCAGACCTCGCCCGCGCTGCCACCGAACCCGTTTCCCCAGGCGGAGTTCGACGAGGCTGTTGAGCTTCTCCGGAAGCGGGCCGAGTCGGTGAACTCGGAAGAGCTTCCCGCTTTCGATTCGCTCGTCAGTGAACGCCGACGGCAGTGGAGCGCCTGGCAGCGAACGGAGTGGTCGGCGAACGCCTACGGCGGAGATCCGCTGCAAGGGCTTATGCGGTCGGCGGGCGAGCTTCCGGACCTCGGAAGCAAGGCAACGATGTGGGACGTGCCCATGAGCATGCGGAACGTCGACGCCGAGTGCTCGATCGAAATCTCGACCGTGTACGCAATCGCGGATGGACTGGCGAACGGAGACGTCGAATGAGTACCGGAAACATGCGGAGGGCACAGCTCGTCACCCCGTTTGGGGTCGGGGCGATGAGCGTGCTCGTCAACGGCACCTCCGTGATTACAGCCGGCATTGATCACTGGTATCCGGGACCGGGGGAGAACCCGAACTTCGAGCTCTCGGAGTACGAGGAGCATGACTGGCGCCTACAAGAACGCCTCGCGGTCGCGGCCTTCAGAATGCCCCCGGACTACCGCAGGAACTCCGGCCAAGGAGACCAGCGCAACCGCGGGCTCAAAGTCCCGGTCCTCCGGTTTCCCCGGTGGAACTTCTGTCCTTACTGCAAGCGCATCGAGATGAGCACTCTGACGATGCGCCAGATTGAGCGTTGTAAAGACAAGGCGCACGCCGACGCGAAGTACAAGCCGCGCATGACCCAGGTTCCGTTCGTCGCGATCTGCGCGGACGGCCACCTCGACGACTTCCCGTTCTCCGAGTGGGTGCACCGCTCAATCAATCCGACGTGCGGCGGGGTTCTGCGCCTGAAGTCGTCGGGCGGCGGAGGCCTCGAGGGGCAGACCGTCAGCTGCGAGTGCGGCAGAAGCCGGTCACTCCGGGGCATAACCGACTCCCGGACCGAGAACGGCGAGGAGCGCACCACGCTGTCGGATCGGCTCGCCGAAGGCGGCGACGTTTATGAATGCCCCGGCGCGAAGCCGTGGCTCGCGGTGGAGTCCAGCACGTGCGGACTGCCGATCCGGGGCGCGCTCCGAGGGTCCGGCAACGTGTATTTCCCGAAGGTCCAGTCGTCGATCTACATTCCGATCGAAGAGGGAGCGGTCAGCACCGAGGTCCACGAGCTGCTCGGCCATCCCTCAGCTACCGGCGCGCTCAATGCTCTTTACGTCGCTTACGGTCCGGACCTCGATGCCGCAAACCTTCGGAAGGTACTTACCCGGAGTGTTCCGCCTGAGCGGATACTTCCCGTCAGCGACGAAGAATTGCTCGCGGCTTACCGTGATCGTTTCGGCATTGGCGGAGAGGAGATCCAACCGCCGCTAGAAGATACTGCCGCGGAGGCTCCATCAGCCGACGAGATCTGGCGGCTTCCGGAGTTCCGCGCCATGCGGGAAACTCCGTCGGACTCGCGTCTCGCGGCCAGCGATCCTGGGCTGGACCCCGCTCTTACACCGTTCGTTGCGAGGGTGCGGAGCGTTGACGTGCTTCGGGAGACGAGGGCGCTCTATGGCTTTACGAGAGTCCGCGACGACTCGCTGAAGATCTCGTCTGGCAAGGCATTGCTGCGCCGCTCGCCTCTGTTGCCGGAGCAGGACTGGCTTCCTGCCTACGTGGTGAAGGGCGAGGGTATCTATCTCGAGTTCGAACCGAAGGCCATCGGGGCCTGGGAACAGCGTCCCGAGGTGCGGGCCCGGGCGGGCTTGATCCAGGCCAGGCAGGGCGTCGCGGCGCAGACGCGTGGGCTGCAGTCGCGCGACATCTCACCGCGCTTCGTCATGCTCCATACCTTCGCGCATGTCCTGATCAACGAGTTGATTTTCACCTGCGGATACAGTTCCGCGTCGCTGCGTGAGCGGCTCTACGTGTCCCACACGGCAGGCGCTGAGATGGCAGCCGTGTTGATCTACACGGCGGCAGGCGATTCCGAGGGGACTATGGGCGGACTCGTCCGGATGGCGCGCCCGGAGAACCTCGTTCCGGTCGTACAGTCCGCGATCTCCGATGCGCGCTGGTGCTCGACCGATCCAGTCTGCATGGACGCGGGCGAGAAGGGCCAAGGAGTGAACTCTTGCAATGGCGCCGCATGCCATGGATGTGCCCTCCTCCCTGAGACGAGCTGCGAGGAATACAACCAGTTCCTGGACCGAGGACTTCTGATCGGAACTTTTGATCAGCCAGACCTCGGGTACTGGTCGAACCTCTGATCCGCACGTATGACGTCCTGTGGATCGATCACACGCGAATTCGCCAAAGCCAGGTCGCGCGCGGTCGGCGTTGCCTGATCGCGCGTCTTAGCGCCGTCGAGCACATCGCCAAACCGTCGGTTTGTCGAATTGCGTTCACCCCCCACATGTCTCGTCGCGATCAGCAGCGGACGCCACAAAGCTAGCCGCCGCCGGGATGACCGCTGTCATGCGCTTGCTCATGAGTAATCGGCGCACGACGGTGCAGAGCTCAAGATACGAAGACCCCTGAGCCCGCGACGAGCAAGAGGATGCCCAACCGACCGATGGGAGTTCAGTATCGACGAGAGCGATGCACGCAGGCATCCGGGATGAGCGCCGACGCATAACCGCAACGCGCTGGGAGTAGCGACAAACGCGAAAAGTACCTGGAGAATGGCACATTCTCAGCGTTAGCCTGCCGCCATGCGCGGAGGACTCGAACGGTGGAAGCGGGGCGTCGATTCGCGCGGCGTGCAACAGGCGATCGCGTACGCGCTGGAGGGAATCTGCGACGCCCACCGGCCTTCGATCGCCGGCGTCGACGCGTTGGGGATGTACGCCGATGCATCCGACGAGACCGTCACCAGGTTCATCGTCGACCGCGGCGAGATCTCGAACGACCAGCTCACCGCGGACGCATTGCGCGTCTGGATCACGGGGCATGATCCGGTTACGGGGGAGGAGCGCGGCCGCTCGCGGCTGAGCCCCGACGCAGATCTGCTGCTCGACGGGACAATCAACCACCCCAAGACATACAGCGTCGCGGCGCTCCTGCATCCTGAGCTCGCGGCCGAGTTCGAGGCGTTGCAGGATCGGCTCCGCGACCGGATCTTGCTCACCTGGCAGGCCGAGCTCAACGCCCGTCGCGGACACAACGGACTCATACGTGAGGACATCACGCGCATCGAGGTGGTCGAACTGCAGCACCGTCGCTCGCGTGCCCTCGACCCGCACATCCACCGGCATCTGTGGCTCAACATCAAGGTGCTCGGTGCAGACAGTCGGTGAACGAACCTCGACTCCCGCGTCGCGATGAAGCTCCACACCGTGGTCAACGGGCTCTTCGCAGTTGAGGGTGTAGTCGAGGGGCGGCGGCTGGTTCGCGGATAGACGTCGAGGTCTTCCAGGATGGAAGTTCTCACACTCACCGTCCGCCGGAAGACCTCGACTTGCACCACCCTACGTTCGCGACCCCTGACCTCACCACGTTCTGCCGCCTCGACGAGCTCGGCCTCGAAGCGATCGGACAGCTGCTCGAGCCCGACCGGGCAGTACTTGAGTGCCGCGTCGTCGACGACGATCCGTGGTGTCGGAAGTGCGGCGCTGAGGGTGTGCCGCGTGACACGGTGACCCGGCCGCTCGCGCACGAGCCATTCGGGCGCCGGCCGACGACGCTGCTGGTCCGGGTGCGCCGCTACCGGTGCGGGCACTGCCGACGCACCTGGCGGCAGGACACGACGAAGGCCGCGGCGCCGCGGGCGAAGATCTCCCGCGGCGGAATCGGGTGGGCACTCACCGCGATCGTGGTCGACCACCTCACCGTCTCACGTGCCGCAGCGGGCCTCGGGGTGTCCTGGCACACCGCGAACACCGCGATCCTCGCCGAAGGCAAGCGGCGGCTCATCGACGATCCTACGAGGTTCGACGGGGTGACCACGATCGGCGTCGACGAGCACGTCTGGCGACACACCCGCCTCGGCGACAAGTACGTCACCGTGATCATCGACCTCACGCCTGCGAGGAACAAGACCGGGCCGGCGCGGTTGCTGGACATGGTCGAGGGCCGTTCGAAGGCTGTGTTCAAGCAGTGGCTCGCGGCCCGTCCGAAGGAGTGGGCGAAGGCGATCGAGGTGGTCGCGATGGACGGATTCGCCGGCTTCAAGACCGCCGCCGCCGAAGAACTCCCGCACGCCGTTCCGGTCATGGATCCCTTCCACGTGGTCCGCCTGGCCGGTGACGCGCTGGATGTCTGCCGTCGCCGGGTCCAGCAGGACACCACCGGGCACCGCGGCCTCAAGGGCGACCCGCTCTACAAGGCGAGGCGCACCCTCCACACCGGAGCGAGCCTGCTCACCGATCGTCAGCGGACACGCCTGGACGCGGTGTTCGCGAGCGAGGAGCATGTCGAAGTCGAAGCGACCTGGGGCATCTACCAGCGCATCGTCGCCGCCTACCGAGAACCCGACAAACAGAAGGGCAAGACCATGATGCGCGCCGTGATCGACGCCATCACCGGCGGCGTCCCGGCCGCGCTCGTGGAGGTTCGCAAGCTCGGCCGCACCATGCGCCAGCGCGCCGCGGACATCATCGCGTTCTTCGACCGACCCGGCACCAGCAACGGCCCGACCGAGGCGATCAACGGGCGGCTCGAGCACCTCCGAGGCTCCGCCCTCGGCTTCCGGAACCTGACCAACTACATCGCGCGCAGCCTGCTCGAGGCCGGCGGATTCAGACCTCGACTACACCCTTGATTGCGAAGAGCCCGCAAACTCGCGATCGTTGACCACCACTTCGCAGACAGCGAGAGGTGGCTGACCACCGGCTACATCGACTGGATCGTCGGCCCGGCATCCCAACGGGTGGCGTTGGAGCAGGTCGACGTGCTGGCGGAGTCGCTCCTCACGATCCTCGACGAGTGGTACCGCGTCGAGGTGGCGGCACAATCCAGTTCACGCTGATCGACTGCACCCACTCGGTGCTGATCCAGTGTCCCCGGTCTCCCATAGTCTCGATGGGTCGGGTTCGCCGACGTGATCATCTGGGGAGTTCCGTGAATAGTCGTCTCGTCGTTCTGTCATTCGTCATCGCAGGCGCGCTCGCGCTGGGCGGCTGCTCCGCCGCCACCGTGCAGAGCCCCGCTGGGGCCTCGTCCTCGGCTCCGGCAATCGAGGTCGAAGAGGCCATCACCACCGTTGATGTCCGCATCGCGCGCTCGTTGTTTCCCTCTTAACCGGCTATTCCATCCTGGATCCCTTGCGGCGACACGCCGAGCACGATGAGGTGCGTCGGTCTTCTGG
>NZ_JBNAFJ010000008.1:0-129874 GCF_049707015.1 Microbacterium sp. CH-015
GGGCAGCAATCATGCCGGGCCCGGCAGGCCGTCACCACCCAGCATGCTCACCGAGCGGCCACGAAGAAAGTAACGGGAGCAGCGACGGGAATTCCGGAGGGCAAGCGGACGCGCCCCCTAGATGAAGAGATTCTCATCCAGGGGAATGGGGTCTTTTGCTGGTTGACCCAACCTTGAGGAAGCCTTGACGCATCTTGCGTCCACCACAATGGCGACGGACCGGATGCCCTGGCATCCGGTCCGTCTTTGACCCTGCTGCTACTCGGTGCCGATCGACTTGTCGATCGAGTCGCGCACGCCGTCGACGTGCTGGTCGACCGAGTCGGGCGCGACCTTCTTGACGAAGTCCGCCGCGGCGTCGAGCGCGCCGTCGCTGACCTCTTCCGCCTTGTCCGAGCTCAACGCCTCACTGATCTTGTCCTTGTTCTGCTCCAGAAACTCTTTGCCCTGGTTGACGATGTCGTCGATCCCCATGCGTACTGCCTTCCTCGTGTCCACAGATCGCGGCTGCGGTCCTGCCCGTCATCATGGCTCGCGCCCGGCGCGCGCGTCCAGTCTCATGATGGACACGCCTGGGGTCACTCGGTCCGTTGCCGCTTGCGGACGCGGTCACGGAGCGAGGAGCCGAAGGCCCACGCCGCGTAGCCGAGCAAGACGATCACCACGACAGTGATGACCACTTGTCTCTGGTCGCCCGTGACGGCCGTCGCGACCCAGCCCAGGTAGGGGATCGCGTACCATACCGTGCCGCGCACCTGCACCTCTCGAACCGGATCGGGATCGGGGTTGTCGTTCGCGTCGCCTTGCGTGATGAAGAGGAACTCGCCCTCGGTGCTCGTGAGCCGCTGCGTGACACGGTGAGTGACGAGGTCCGGCTCCCCGCTGTGCAACTGATACGTCATGACCATGCCCGGCTCGATATCAGCGGGATCGGTCGGGCGGACGACGACCATCGTGCCCGCGGGCAGTGCAGGCGACATGGACGAGGTGAGCACGGTGAGAGCGGTCGAGCCCGTAACGGCCGGAACGACGATCACGAGGATGCCGATCCCCACGATCACGGCGAGAAGCGCCGCCGCGACCGAGGTGAGGACGAGTTTCAGGACGCCACCCCGGCGGGGACGATCCCGCGGGCGTACTGGCCGAGTGTCGCTCTCGGGCGCTAGCGGAGCCTCAGCATCATCGCGATGGTCGGGAGCGGTCGGCGCCTCATCGCTCATCCGCCATTTCCTCCTCCTGCCGGCGACGACGCCCCAGCAGGAACACGCTACCCCCCACCGTCACACCTGCTGCGCCCAGCGCGATGATCGTCCACGGTACGGCGCCGCCGGTATGGGGAAGCGAACCGGTCGATGAGGGTATCTCGTCTGGGATGACGGTGCAGACGCTTCCGACGGCGGCGGCGGATCCCGCGGCGGCGTCCGTGAGCGACGCCCGCAGCGCGAACGACAGCCGTGCCTGCGCCGCCTCATCTCCCGACAGCGCCGACGACACTGCTGTCGTGACATCGATGCGGCGCGACTCGCCGGGTGCCAGGACGAGCCCGGTGCTCAGCACGGTGCAGTCGCCGTTGCCCATGGCATCCGCGAACAGGACGTCTTCGCCCCCACCCCCAGGTGCCCCGGCGGCGATCGCGACGCTCTGCGCGAAGCGCACGTCGTCCGCATCGGGGGCGATCAGATCGATCCGGAGGAGACCGTCCGTGGTGCCTGCGTTGCGCACCCACACCGCAGACGTCTGCTCGTCGCCCGGGACCCAGCGCCACGCTTCGGGATAGATGGGCAGGGTGCTGTCGGCGACATAAGTGACGCCGTCGTGCGATACCAGCAGACCGTCGTCGGCCGCCGCCGCGGGGATCGGCACCGCGACGAGCACGAGAGTTGCGGCCAGTGCGCTCAGCACGAGCCCGCGGCGGGTGCGATTAATCCGTGTGTGCTCACCCAAAGCCGGACACCGCCGTCAATGTGGTCGTGGGAAAGAAGACACCGGTGGTGACGTTCTTGATCGCAAACGGACCGAACGCGACATCGACCGCGGCCGGCACCGTGCTTCCGACGGTGTACGTGCCGACGACGATGCGGTACGTCGACGTTGCGTTGTTCGGCGTCGCGGTGAACGACTCCGCAGTATCTCCCGCGGCGATCTGATCCACGCTCACCCAGTCGGCTCCGGACTGGCGGACGATGGTCATCGCGACGCCGGCCCCGGTGCCCCACGTGACCGTCGCCATGCTGCCCGATGACGAGAATGTCAGGCTCTCACGCTGGAACGACAGCTGCGCCGATGCGGTGTCGCAGGTCACCGTCGAGATCTGTCCGCTGTTCGACGTACCAAGCGCCACACACAGCCCGTTGAGGGCCGACACGAGCTGATACCGGCTCGCCGACACCTGCTGGACGTACCACTGCTGGTCTGCGCCGCCGGTGGCGGTCTGAATCGTGAGGGCTCCGGCCGAAGAGGTCTGCAGTCGCGTCGCGGATGCGTGGCGCGGGCGGATCGTCACGAACGACTGGTCGGCGCCGGAGACCGGGGTGAACTGCCAGCGCTGGTTGGCGTCGGAATGGCAGCCCCACGTGAGGACGGTCGTGCCGCTGCCCCCCGATCCGTTCACGTCGAGGCAGTAGCCGGTGCTCGAGGCGTTGCGGATCGTGAACCATGTGGACGACAGCGAGGGGTCGAAGAAGCTGCTCGCGAGAGGGTACATCCCGGCGGTGCGCTGCACGTGGGTCGCGGTGGGCGCGGTGGCCGTCCAGCCCTGTGCGGACAGACTGACGCTGAGTACGGGGTTCACCGACTGTCCCCCGGCGGGGTCCGTGGTGGTCTTCCAGTCGGCGATGGTCGTGCGTGCACAGAGATAGCCGGTGGCGCTCGCCGCGAGTGTCACCGTCGGAGTGATCGAGGCCCATGTGCCGGTCGTCACGCCCGACGTCGGCACGGTCGTCGCGGCGGTGCACGCGGCCGCCGACGCGACCTGCCAGATCTGCACGCCGAGTTTGCTCGCGTAGGCCTCAGGCGACACGATGGCTGCCGTCGCGGTTCCGCTGATCGTGCTGCCGTTGGTGATCGTGAAGACTCGCGTTGCGGTGAGGCTGCTCGGCAGGTAGGTGGTGGATGCGGGCGTGTTGAAACTCGCCTGCGACACGCTGACCGCGCTCGTGGTGAGCGTGCCGGATGCCGTCGCCTGCGCGGTCCAATACGCCCATGCCGAGGTCGATCCGGCAGCGACCAAGAACGCGGCGATTCCGGCGATCAGCGCGAATCGACGGCGGGGCCGCGGTCGCGTTTCGGTGGAGGCGGTCATGTCAGCTCGGAGTCTGGGTCGCGTTGACGGTCATGGTGAAGGAGTGCGAAGAACCGCTGCCCGCGGCCGGCATGGGATTCGGCAGGCTCACGACGAGGCAATACCACTGCGAGGCGCCCACCGGCAGCGCGCCGAGCGCCGGTGCCGAGTACCCGTTGAGGACGGACGGCGTCCCCGCCACCGCCGCGGTGCAGGCCGCGGCGTTCGGTACCGCGGTCAGCAGTGCCTTGGCGGAGGCGGCGTACGCGGGGCCGCCGGGCGCGCTGATCGCAGCCGCAAGGCTCATCGGGGCATCGCCCGCGTTGGTCACGGTGAAGGCCCACACCGCCGGGGCAGCCGGGCTGAGCGCTGTCGGCGACAACGTCGCGGTCGCGCTTCCATTGATCTGGATCGCCGCCGTTCCGGCGGTGATCGTCGACGCAGCCGGTCCAGCGGTCGCATTGAGGTAGGCGTGAGTGACGCCGGCGCCGGATACCCCGAGGACCACAGCTGCGGTCGCCGCAGCCAGTGTGCCGACCAGCGAGCGAAGTCGCTTCACGACGCTCCGCGACGACGATGAGTCGTCATCTTGACGCGCGCTCTGCATTCTCACTCCCCCCCCGTGACGACACATCGATGGCAGCCTGTGCAAACCTCAAGGGTTCGTGCACAGGAACTGCGGGCCCGGATTCGGGTCGGACCCGCAGTTCCTGGGATCAGCCCGCGACCTGGGTGACCGTCAGCGCGAAGGCCGAGAGGTTCACCTTGCCCTGCTTGGCGAGGTTGTCCGCGGCGGGGCTCGTCGCGTCGCCGAAGGGCCACGTGATCGTGGCCGTAATCGTGACGGGTGTCGTGGTGACGGCGTTGCCGCCGGTCTTCGGGACGGTCACCGAGGTGCCGGGCGCCGTGGCGGCGCCGCCGTTGACCGAGAAGGTGGCCGCAGCGGCCAGACGACCGGCCAGTGCGACGTCGGCGGCCGCAGTGGTCGAGCCGGTGATGGCTCCGGCGGCGAGGTCGACCTTGAACGCGAGGTTCTGGCCCTCAGCGGTGACGTTGTATGCACCCGTGTAGATGAGCTTGTCACCGGGCACGATCCGTGCGTTGCCGATGTTGGCGACAGCCTCAACCGTGCCCGACTGGTGCTGGATCTGCCAGGTCGCAGTGCCGTTCTGGACGACCCGCAGCTGGCCGGCGGTGATGGTCTGGCCGGCGAGGCTGGCGTTGTCGTTCCAGTAGGCCAGCGTTCCGCCCGTGCCGAGCAGCAGCATCAGCGCCGCGCCGGCCGCGATGGTTCCCTTGGTCATCTTGTTCACAGTGGATTCCCCTTTCGGTCATCGCCGTTGGGCGCAGTGACGCGAGATCGATGGGCGTCTACTGCATGACGGACCATGGGGGGCCGCAGGATCACCCGTTGATGAGAAGAATCTCATGATGAGTTGGGCGAAACGAGGGACTTCAGGGAATCCTGATCACGGCTTGAGGATGTCGTCGGTTTATTGTGCTCAGCCGGAGATTGTCCCCTCAGTGCGCCGACGGCGCGCCCACCACAGGGCGAGTAGACCGAGGCCCAGAAGGCCGACGCCGAAGGGCAGGAACAGACCGAGCGTCCCGCCCGTGCTGGGCAGTTCGACAACACGTACGATGCCCGCGGCGGCGTCTTCGACGGCGGCGCCGGAAGCGGGCGAAGACGCGCGCGCCGTGTTGACGATCTCGCCGCGCGCGTTCGCCGCAACGTCTACGGTCAGTGTCACCACCGCGGTCTGATCGACCGCCAGCGCGTCGATCGTGCACGTGACGGTCGCGGCGGCGATCGCGCACGAGCCCGCGGCACCGCTGAGAGTCGCGCTGCGCGCGGCGATCCCCTGCGGCATCGTGTCGGTGACCGATACCGGTCCGGGATCCGCGGTAGGCCCACTGTTGGTCACCGTGATCGAGTAGTGCGCCTGCGACCCGGTCACCAGCTCGTCGGTCAGCTCCTTCGTGATCGTCAACGTGCTCAGCGGCGGCACCGGGACGATCGCCGTCGAGGTGTTGTCACCGAGCGTCGACTCGTCTTCGGGCGTCGTCGACGACACCGTCGCGGTGTTGGACACCTCGGGATAGGCGGCGGGCAGCACCCGCACCTCGATCGTGATGACCGGAGCGGTCGCGCCCTGCGCCAGTTCGGCCAGCGTGCACGCGATCGCGCCCGTCTCGGCATCCGTTGCGCAGCTCCACCCCTCAGCGCTCACGGAGACGATCTCGAGTTCGCCGGGCACCAGGTCGTCGACGAGCAGACCCCGCGCCGTCGCCGGTCCCGCGTTGGCCACGGTCAGCTCATAGGAGAAGGTCTCGCCGACGATGGGGTCGCCGACGGGCGTCTTGACGATCGACAGGTCGACCATCTCGGCGACCGTGCCGGGCACCGAAGCGGTGTTGTTCTCGAGGTCGGGGTCGGGGGTCGTTGCTGCGACCGTCGCCGTGTTGACGACCTCGCCCTGCAACGCCTCGTCGACCGCGATGGAGATCCTCAACGACAGCGTCTGGGCGGGCGTCAGGATGCCCGCATAGGCGCACTCGACCTGAGCCGGATCGCCGGTATCGGGCGCGCACGCCCAGCCGTCTCCCGACGCGCTGTCGAAGGAGAGCCCCGTCGGCAGCGTGTCGACGAGAGTGATGCCGCGCGCCGCCGACGGACCGAGGTTCGTCACGGTCAGGGTGTACTCGCCCGTCGCGCCCGCCTCGATCGTCTCGGAGATCGCCTTGGACAGCACCAGATCGGCCGACTCGGTCACGTCCGCCGACGCCGTCGCCCTGTCATTGGCAGCGGCCTCTTCGGTATCGGGCTGGGCTGTGAGCCCAGGCGCCACCGCTGCGGTGTTGGCGACTCTCCCCTGCACGCTCGGGTCGATCGTGCCGGTGACCGAGATCGTCTGCGGGTCGTTCGTCGCGAGATCGGCCGAGAGCTCGCACGTCACGGTCTTCCGGTCGCCGGCGATCGTGCAGCTCCAGTCGTCGCTGGGGCCGGTTGCCGCATCCGCGAGCACCCCCGAAGGCAGCGCGTCGGTGACGACGATCGGAGTGCCCGCATCGGCATCCGAGTTCGACGGACCCAGGTTCGTGACCGTGAGCTCCCACGAAATCGGCTGACCCGCGACGATGTCGGCGTCGGCGGTCACGACGGACTTCTCGATCGCCAGGTCGGCCACCTCGATCACGGTGGGCGTCACGACAGTGAACTCGTTCGGCCAGATCGCGCCTTGGGGCTCATCGGTCACGCCCGGGGCGACGGATGCGGTGTTCGTGAGCGTGCCGCTGACAGCTTCATCGACCGCGACCGTGAGCGTCACGGCGACCGCGTCGCCAGGCTTCATCGTGCTCGTGATCTCGCACGTCACGACCCCGGCATCCTCGTCGCAGCTGACGCCTGCTCCCGTCGCCGACACGTAGGTCGTGCCGGCGGGCAACTTGTCGGTGACGGTGATGGGCTCGTCCGCCGTCGCCACCGAGTCGCTCGGACCGTGGTTGGTGACGGTGATCGTCCACGAGAACTCCTCACCGGCCGTCGGCGTACCGACGTTCTGCTTGAGGATGCCGAGGTCGGCGAACGTCTGAACGTCGACGTCGGCGGTGTCGGTCGGGGGTGTCGAGTCGCTGGGCGACGTCACGGTCGCCGTGTTCGTGACCGTTCCAGCGGCGAGAGCCGGGTCGATCGCGGCGACGATCTGCAGGAGCGGCGCCTTCGCGCCGGCCGCGAGGGATACGGCGTCGCCATCCGCGTTCTGCAGCACGCACACGACGTCCTGCCCAGAGTCGTCACAGGCCCATACCGCCGGGCCCTCGACAGTCGACGACGACACGTAGGTCAGCCCTGCGGGGAGGGTGTCGGTGATCGTGACGGGTGCCGCGGCGTCGGAGGGGCCGTCATTGCCGACGAGCACCGTGAACGATGCCGTGGCACCGGCCGAGACGACGGGAGTCGTCGTCGCCTTGACGATCGTCAGCGCCGCGTTCGCGATGACGCCGATCTGACCGCCGCCGGTCGCGGTGGCGGGTTCGCCCGTGACGACGTCGGGCGTCGACGAGTTCGCGGTCGCCGAGTTCGGGATGGTCGATCCATTCACGATGGAGGAACGCACCGTCGTGACCAGTGCGATCTGCACGCTGGCGCCGGCGGCGAGGGTGCCGATCGTGCAGGACACCGTCGCCGTGCCGCTGCAGGTCACGCCGGCATCCGCCGACGTCGCCGAGACGACGATGAGGTCACCCGGCACGACGTCGGACAGTGTGACGTTCTGCGCGTCGGACGGGCCGCTGTTCGCGACCGTGATCGTCCAGGTGACGTTCTCACCCGCGGTGACGGTCGCGGCCGAAGGCACCTTCGCGACGGCAAGCTTCGCGCGCTGGATGACGTTGAGCGTCGCGGTGTCGGTGTTGTTGTCGGGGTTGATGTCGTCGGTGACCGACGTGACCGCGGCCGCGTTCGTCAGGGTGGCGCCGGTGAACGATGCGTCTACCCGCACGGCGACCTGGAACGTCCAGGGCGCGTCGTCCTCATCGAGTCCAGCGTCGAGCACGCACGTGAGCAGACGCCCGTCGATCGTGCAGCCGTCGGGCAGCGGTCCGGAGGCCGTCAGACCGACGGGCAGCGTGTCGCGAACGGTGACGGTTCCGGCATCCGACGGCCCGTTGTTCGCGACCGTGAAGGTGTAGACGGCCGTCTCGCCCGCGATGACCGCGCTCGCGCCGCTCGAGGGAGCCACGGTCTTCGTGAGTTCGAGGTCCGCCTCGGGGTTGGGGGTGCCCGGCGTCGCATCGCTGTCGTCCTGGTCCGCCTTCCACGCGGACGACACGGATGCCGTGTTCGTCAGGTCATCGGCGAGGCCAATGAAGGCGGGGTCGAGCGTCGCCGTGTAGATGATCAGCGGAGCATCCGCGCCCGCGGCGAGGACGCCGGAGTAGTCGAAGCGGACCGTGCCGCCGGCTCCCGGCGTCGCCGTCCATCCGGTCCCGCTCACGAGCTCGTCGAAGTCGATGTCGGCCGGCAGCGTGTCGACGATGTAGACGCCGCGTGCGACCGACGGACCGCCGTTGCTGACCTGCAGCGTGTAGGTCAGAGTCTCACCCGGCACGACCTCGGCCGGCGGAGCCGGGTCGGTGATCGTCTTGACGATCGTGAGGCTCTCCTGAACGGCGACGTCGGTGCGGGTCGTCGAGGAGTTGTTGCCCGCGACGGGGTCGGTCGTGACCGGGGTGACGCTTGCCGTGTTCACGATGACGCCGGTCCCCGCGGCGACATCGGAGTTCACGGTGCCGGCGACGGTCAGGGTGATCGCCTCGCCGACCGTCATGTCGTGGGTGATCTCGCAGCGGACCGCCTGACCGGTCAACGTGCACCCCGGCGGTACTGTGCCTGTCAACGACAGGCCCGATACCGCAGCAGGGACCGTGTCGGTCAGGACGATCGGGGAGTTGGCGCTGCCGCGTGAGAGCGACGGCCCCTTGTTGGTCAGCGTGATCGACCACTCGATGGGCGTGCCGGCGACGACGGCCCCGGCGGCGGGGGCGACGACGCGCTTGACGACCTCGAGATCGGCGGAGGTGACCACCGTGCCGGTGGCCGTCGACGAGTTGTTGCCCGGGGTGCGATCCGCCGTGCGCGCCGAGACGGTCGCGGTGTTGGGAACCTCGGTGCCCGAGACGACGTCTGCCGCGATGGCCAGGTTGAGAGTGACCGTCCACGTCGCGCCCGAGTTCAGCGACGCACGCGTGCAGTCGAGCACCCCGGAGGCCACGGTGCACGTGCCATCGGTGCCGGCGTTCACGGTCGTGACCGTGACACCGGTCGGCAGCGTCAGCACGTCGTGCAGCGCCACGCCGACCGCGGTATCGCCGCCGTTGTTGCGCACGACCATCGGGAACGAGCCCGTGCCGCCGGCCGTGAAGGTGCCGGCGGTCTTCGTGATCTGCAGGTCAGCCTGGTCGATGCGCGCGGTCGCGGTGCCGCTCGTCCCGATGTACGACCCGTTGCCGCTGTTGTACGACGTGCCGCCCGTGGCATCCGTGACCTGCGCGGCCCGGACGGTGTTCGTGTGCGCGACACCACTGCCGACGGACACCGACGAACCCGCGATCGCGCGGTAGGTGATCGTGAGCGCCGCAGCCGGCGCGAGCGGGCCGAGGTTCGACCAGGTCAGCTGCTGACCCGAGATGGCCGGGTCGGCGAGCGCGACCCCTCCGAGCTGCGCTGAGCCCGCGACATACGTCCAGCCCGCGGGCAGCGTGTCGATCGCCTGCAGCGAGACCGCGCGCGCGGTGCCGCTGTTGGTCATCGTGAACGAGTACGACACCTCGTCGCCGATGTACACGGGGTTGGTCGACAGCAGTTGCTTGGCGGTGTCGATCTTCGGGAAGGCGGGCGTGACGGATGCCGTGGCGCCCGTCGTCGAGGTGTATCTCTTGCCCCCGCCGGCGAGCGAGTCCCAGGAGGTGGGCGTCGCGGTGTTCACCAGTGCCGCCCCGGAGAGGGTCGACGCGAGGTCGAGCTTCGCGGGGTAGCTGAAGCTCATGGCCGGGTCACCCGGCGTCAGCGTCGCGATCATCCACGTGATGGTGCGGGCCGTCGAGTCCCAGACGCCGCCGCCGGCAACCGTCGCACCATTCGCGAGGGCTGTGCTGTCGGTCGCACTGACGACGGGAATCACCCCTACGGGAACCCTGTCGACGACCGTCACGTTGAAGGCGGGCTTGCCGTTCGGCGTGGCGTTCTGCACTGCGCTCGCGGAGACGGTGTAGGTGAAGATCTCGCCTTGGCTCTTCGCGACCGTCGGGTTGCTCACCGACTTCGCCGTGGTAACGAGCGGATGCCGGACGCCCACAGTCGCCGTGCTCGTGTTCGACGTGAGGGTCGTGCCCCCCGCGACAGTGCGCCACGTGGCCTGTCCCGAATTCGTGTATGGCCCTACTGCGGTCGCCGCAATCGATGTCGAGACGGGCGAGGTCACCTCCAGGATCAAGGTCCGCACCTGGGCAGACGCAGCGACGTCGCCGATGCCGACCGCAAGGATCTGGGCATTGCCGGACGAGACGCGGGTGCCAGTCGGACACACATCCCAACCGGTGCCGCAGCTGAGGACGAAGCTGGCGGCGTCGGCCGTACCGAGTTCGGCCGGCAGCGTGTCGCGGATCTGCGCGTCGAGGAGAGTGACGTCCTGAGGGATCGTGAGCGTCAGACGCCAGGTGACGTTCTCGCCGGGTACTGCCGTGCCTGTCGGCAGGAGACGCTGCTTGACGATCGTCGGCGGCGCGGCCGTCACCGTGCGGTTCGCGGTCGCCGTGAGCGTGCGCTCCCCGGGCACCGCGCCCGCCAGCGTCGAACCGGTGAGCGCCGCGTCGTTGCGGAACGTCGTACCCGCCGCGATCGGCGTGGGCACCGTCGCGCTGTAGACGATCTGCGCCGTCGTGGCGAGATCGGCGGTGAGCGTCCAGACGTACTTCGTGCGACCGATGGCGCAGCCGTTGATCCCGTCACCGGCTACGGGGGCGCTGACGGTCGCCACGGCGGACGCGGTGAAGTTGGTGAAGTCGCTCAGCCGCGCGTCGATGCAGTCCACGACGAGCGTGTCATGGAGCGGGGCGACGGCCAGCCCGTTCACGGTGGTGTTCGTGGCCTCCAGGCGGTAATAGACGGTCTGACCGCCGGTCGCGGTGAGGGTGTCGCTCGTCGTCCACGGCCCGGTCGACGCGGTAGTGGATGCCCCCTTCGTCATCGCCACATTCGGGACGACGACGGTGACCTGCGCGGCCGCCGTGCCGCGGGACACGGGGTTCGCGTTCGTGGTGGTCGGAGTGCTCGTGAGCGCGGCGGTGTTGCTGATGGTCGAGTTATGGGTGTTCCCCGCCACATCGGCGACGCGTGTCGTCATCTCGACGGTGAAGGTCTGCGACGACTCCGTGCTGTTCGTCCACGTCGTCGGGAAGATGAGGCTGCCGAACTGCGGGTCGGTGGCGACGTTGCAGAGGCGGAACTGCGTGGGATCCTGCGTGCAGCCGTCCGCGATGACGGCACCGGAGGGGCCGGTGGCGACCACCGCTCCGTCGACAGCGGTCAGCCGCCCGCCGACGGGCAGCCCGTCGGCGAGGATGCCGTTGAAGATGCTGGTGCGGGCAGGGATCGTCGCCGTGTACTGCCACACGACGGTCTCACCGATCGTCGCCTGGGTGAGCGCCGAGTTGTTCGACTCGGTCACGCTCGTCGACGTCACCGACTTGGCGACACTCGCACCGGCGAGGCTGATCGTCGCCGTGTCGGCGGCCTGCGGGGCGTTCTTCGTCTTGTCCGGGTACGCGCCGACGGGGTTGGCCGGATAGAACGTCGGACGGTCGACGCTCGGGGTGATGCCGTCGGTCGTGATCGGCGTGTACCGGGTGACGGCGGCGGTGTTGGTGTGCGACGACGAGATCGACAGCGGGCTCGGCACGGTGAGCGCGTAGGTGATCGTCGCCGTCTGACCCCCGATGAGCGGCGTCGCTGGCCGCAGGATCCACGTCACCCGCGTCTGGCCGTTCGCCTGCTGGAAGCAGTCCGCGATCGGGTTGATCGCGGGAGTCGCGCTATCGATGTCGTCGCAGTCGAAACCGGCGGGCAGGACATCCCACACCTCGATCTCATCGATCGGATCGGCAGTGGAGTTCGCGAGGGATCCGTTGTGCGAGACGTCGATCGTGAAGGTGAGCAGCTGGCCTTCCTGCACCGGACTGAGCGACTCCGCGCCGTCGACCTTCTTGTCGAGACCGAGCGGCGGCGGCGGCGAGAGCTTGAGGTCGGCCTGATCGCGCAGGTTGATGACGCGATCATCCGGGCCGGTGTAGCGCATCTTGGCGAGGTTGCCGGCGACGCGCGGCGCCGTCGCCGGCACGGTGTTCACGCGTGCAAGCAGGTAGAACGATCCGGTCGCGCCGGGCTCGACGAACAGCACGTTGCTCGCGTCGGGCTCACCGAGCACCCAACGCGCGCTGGCGACGCCAGTGACGGTGCCGACGGGGGTGATCGTCGTCGAGTTCGCGCTCGTCGCCGCCCAATCCACGATCGACATGCCCGACGGCAGATAGTCGCTGACGTTCACCGACCGAGTGGACACGCCCTGTGGAAAGGTCATGTCGAGCCGGAAGCACACGAGGTCGCCGAGCTGATAGGCCGGTGGAGCGATCGTCGGCGACACGTACGCGCCGTCGCCGGATTGGCACGTCGTGCCGACGCCCGTGACGCCGGTGATGGGGGTGCGGGTCAGGTTCGGCCAGATGGTCTTCGACAGCGTCGGGGCACCGGTGCCGATATCGGCCGACGAACCGTTGGACGCGTCGGAGGTTGCGCCGGAGCCGTCTGTCGTCGTCCCCGTGACCACGACACTGTTCGCGAAGTCGTCGCCGGCAGCCGTCGGGGTCCCGTTCTGGTAGTTCGTGCGCATGTACACCGTGTAGCCGATGGTCACGTCCTGATCGGCCGCGAGGTCGTCGACCGCGAACACGACGGTGAACACGCCCGAGGCGTCGAAATCCACGGAGGTCATCGTGGCGCCCGTCACGGTGCCGTTGCCCGCGCCCGCAGCCGCGCACTCGTCCGGCCAAGGGCTCCCCGTCTTGGCGACGCCTGCAGGAAGTACGGGACACATGCCGTTGGGCAGAGTGTCAGTGACCGTGATGCCTGACGAACTGACGAACTGGCTCGAGCGGACCGCGAGGGTGTACTGCTTGGTCTGGCCGCCGACGAAGCCCGACCCGTCGGTGGACTTGACGATGCCGAGGTCGATCACGCGCACCGTCGCCGTGTCGGACACCGAGATCTCCGTGTCCGTCCCGGCGGCGACGTCACCCGTGTAGGTGCCGGTCAGGGTCGCGGTGTTCTCGACCTCGTACCCTTCTGCGCCCGGGCGGGTGTCGGCACCGGTCTGCTGGCCCGACGGCATCGTGATCTCGCGCTCGCCGACGTAGGCGCTGTAGCGGAGGACGTTCGTCTCGTTCGCATCGATGGTGCCGAGGTTCCATGTGATCTCGGTGAACACCTCGCCGTCGACCTCGACCATCCTGCGCGTACAGGGGAAATCTCCCGTGCATTCGGTGACCGTGAACTGCGCCGGCACGTAATCGACGACGACCGCTCCGGTCGTTGCGCCGTCAGGGGCCGCCGTCACCCTCAGCTCGAACGTCGCGGGGTTCGCCGGGCCACGGTAGACCTCGGCCTCGGCATTCGCGGTCTCGTTCTTGGTGATCGTGATCGGCACGACCGTGACGGTCGCCTCGGACGAACCGCCCTCGGTCGCGCCCGTGATCTCGGGCGCGCCCGAACTCGGCACGGTGACGTCGGGGACGACACGTTCGTCGCTGTTCGCATACAGGCCCGCACCGACCTCGAACGTCGAACCGGCGGGGTACCGATCAGGGTCGGCGGTGACCCCGAACGACGCCGAGAACTCCGACCCGACGGGGAGGTCGGCGATGTTCGACCACACCAGAACCTGGGCGGTGCGGGGCAGACCCGTGCCGGGGTCGATGTCTGCGGCATCCGGCACCCATGACTGAATGTCGGGAGCACCGATCCCTGCCGGCTGCACGCTTCCCGCGGCGTAGGTGACGCCGACCGGCAGCAGCACGACGACCAGCGCGTTGAACAGGTCCACGCCATCGGGATTGCTCCCGGAGACGGAGATGGTCCGAGTCCCACCCGCGAGTACGTCGCCGCCCGTCGCGGTGACCTGGACGCCGCGCAGCGGCGTGTCGGTGACCGGTACGGCGGCTGTGGCGGGTGCGCCGATGCCGAGAGAGAGCAACAGCGCCATCACCACGACGATCGCGCACGACTGGAACCTCGCCTGCACGCTGGACGAACCGATCAAGACCCACACCCCATCACCCGACGAGGCGGTGTCGCGCGTCGGGAACGCGCAGTCATCCCCCTCAAGACATCTGCCCGCTCAGGCTACATCTGTCACATAACGAAAAGATCACGGCCCGAAGACGCAGAACGCCCCCGGCAGCCGAAGCTGACGGGGGCGTCCCGGTGAAGTGGATTACTTCAGGATCTTCGTGACGGTGCCGGCACCGACGGTGCGGCCGCCCTCACGGATCGCGAAGCCGAGGCCCTCTTCCATGGCGATCGGCTGGATGAGCTCGACCGACATCTCCGTGGTGTCGCCGGGCATGACCATCTCGGTGCCCTCAGGCAGCGTGATGACGCCGGTGACGTCGGTGGTGCGGAAGTAGAACTGCGGGCGGTAGTTCGTGAAGAACGGGTTGTGGCGGCCGCCCTCCTCCTTGGACAGGATGTACGCCGTGCCCTCGAAGTCGGTGTGCGGGGTGACCGAACCGGGCTTTACGACAACCTGGCCGCGCTCGACGTCGTCACGCTTCGTGCCGCGCAGGAGCAGACCACAGTTCTCGCCGGCCCAGGCCTCGTCGAGCTGCTTGTGGAACATCTCGATACCCGTGACGATCGTCTTCTGCGTCGGGCGGATGCCGACGATCTCGACCTCGGAGTTGATGGCCAGCGTGCCACGCTCGGCGCGACCCGTGACGACCGTGCCACGGCCGGTGATGGTGAAGACGTCCTCGATGGGCATGAGGAACGGCTTGTCCTTGTCGCGCACCGGGTCCGGGATGGACTCGTCGACGGCGTTCATGAGCTCGACGATCGACTCGACCCACTTCTCGTCGCCCTCGAGCGCCTTCAGGCCCGAGACGCGGACGACCGGCGCGTTGTCGCCGTCGAAGTCCTGCGAGCTGAGCAGCTCACGGACCTCGAGCTCGACGAGCTCCAGGATCTCCTCGTCGTCGACCATGTCGCTCTTGTTCAGCGCGACCAGCAGGTACGGCACGCCGACCTGCTTGGCGAGCAGGACGTGCTCACGGGTCTGAGCCATCGGGCCGTCGGTGGCGGCGACCACGAGGATCGCGCCGTCCATCTGGGCGGCACCGGTGATCATGTTCTTGATGTAGTCGGCGTGACCGGGCGCGTCGACGTGCGCGTAGTGGCGCTTCGGGGTCTCGTACTCGACGTGCGAGATGTTGATCGTGATACCACGCTGACGCTCTTCGGGAGCCGAGTCGATCGACGCGAAGTCACGCTGCACGTTGGTCGCCGACGGGTGCTTGTCGGCGAGCACCTTCGAGATGGCAGCGGTGAGCGTGGTCTTGCCGTGGTCGACGTGACCGATCGTTCCGATGTTGACGTGCGGCTTGGTCCGCTCGAACTTGGCCTTGGCCACTGGGTCCTCCTCAGGACATTCGTGTAGAGGTTCCGGGCGCTGGATTGCGACCGGTGCTCTACGGGGATGTTTCTAGTTTATGCGTATGAAGTTGTGTGTCACCGGGGCGCCGGTGTCGGATGCCGGGGGCGCGGCCCCCGGCATCCGCCGAATCACTCGCCCTTGTTCTTCTGGACGATCTCGTCGGCGACGGCCTTGGGGACCTCGGCGTACGAGTCGAACTCCATCGAGTACACGGCCCGGCCCGAGGTCTTCGAGCGCAGGTCGCCGATGTAGCCGAACATCTCGGACAGCGGCACCAGGGCACGCACGACCTTGACGCCGGCGGCGTCCTCCATCGACTGGATCTGGCCGCGACGGGAGTTCAGGTCGCCGATGACGTCGCCCATGTACTCCTCGGGAGTACGCACCTCGACGCTCATGAGTGGCTCGAGGATGGTGGGGTTGGCCTTGCGGACGGCCTCCTTGAAGCCCATCGAGCCGGCGATCTTGAACGCCATCTCCGAAGAGTCGACATCGTGGCTCGCGCCGTCGATGAGGATCGCCTTGACACCCACCATGGGGTAGCCGGCGAGCACGCCGACGTTCATGGCGTCCTGGAAGCCCTGGTTGGTCGGCTCGATGTACTCACGCGGGATGCGGCCACCGGTGACCTTGTTCTCGAACTCGTACGGCTTGTCGGCCGTGAGCTCGAGCGGCTCGATCGCGAACTGGATCTTCGCGAACTGACCCGAACCACCGGTCTGCTTCTTGTGCGTGTAGTCGTGACGCTCGACGGCCTTCTTGATCGTCTCGCGGTAGGCCACCTGGGGCTTTCCGACGTTCGCCTCGACGCGGAACTCGCGCTTCATGCGGTCGACGAGGATGTCCAGGTGCAGCTCGCCCATGCCCTTGATGACCGTCTGACCGGTCTCGGGGTTGAGCTCGGTGCGGAAGGTCGGGTCCTCTTCGGCGAGCTTCTGGATCGCCAGACCCAGCTTCTCCTGGTCGGCCTTGGTCTTCGGCTCGATCGCGACCTCGATGACGGGCTCGGGGAACGTCATCGACTCGAGGACGACGGGCTCGTTCGGGTCGGCCAGGGTGTCACCGGTGGTGGTGTCCTTCAGGCCGATCACGGCGTAGATGTTGCCCGCGGTGACCGAGTCGACCGGGTTCTCCTTGTTGGCGTGCATCTGGAAGATCTTCCCGATGCGCTCCTTCTTGCCCTTGGTCGAGTTGATGACCTGCGCGCCCGAGTCGAGGTGACCCGAGTAGACGCGGATGTAGGTCAGGCGACCGAAGAACGGGTGCACCGCGACCTTGAACGCGAGGGCCGCGAACGGGTCGTTGGCGTCGGGGTGACGCTCGATGATCTTCTCTTCGTCCTTGGGGTCGTGCGCCTCGATGGCGGGCACGTCCAGGGGCGAGGGCAGGTAGTCCACGACCGCGTCGAGCATGGGCTGCACGCCGCGGTTCTTGAACGCCGAGCCGCACAGCACGGGGTACAGCTCGCCGGCGACGGTGAGCTTGCGGATCGCGCCCTTGATCTCGGCGAGCGTGAGCTCCTCGCCGCCGAAGTACTTCTCCAGCAGCGCCTCGTCGGACTCGGCGACCGTCTCGAGCAGCTTCTCGCGGTACTCGGCAGCGCGGTCGGCGAGGTCGGCGGGGATCTCCTGCACCTCGTACTTGGCGCCCATGGTGACATCACCCTTGGCGTCGCCCGGCCACACCAGCGCGCGCATCTCGACGAGGTCGATGACTCCCACGAAGTCGTTCTCGGCACCGATCGGCAGCTGCAGCACGAGGGGCTTCGCGCCGAGGCGGTTCACGATCGTGTCGACGGTGAAGTAGAAGTCGGCGCCCAGCTTGTCCATCTTGTTGACGAAGCAGATGCGGGGCACGTCGTACTTGTCGGCCTGACGCCACACCGTCTCGGACTGGGGCTCGACGCCCTCCTTGCCGTCGAAGACGGCGACGGCACCGTCGAGGACGCGCAGCGACCGCTCCACCTCGACGGTGAAGTCGACGTGTCCGGGGGTGTCGATGATGTTGATCTGGTGCTTGTTCCAGAAGCAGGTCACGGCGGCAGACGTGATCGTGATGCCGCGCTCCTTCTCCTGCTCCATCCAGTCGGTCGTCGAGGCGCCGTCGTGGGTCTCGCCCAGCTTGTGGTTGACGCCCGTGTAGAACAGGATGCGCTCGGTCGTCGTCGTCTTGCCGGCATCGATGTGCGCCATGATGCCGATGTTGCGGACCTTGTTGAGGTCGGTGAGCACTTCTTGTGCCACGGGGGTTTTTCCTCTCGGTGATCGAGTAGCCCGCGCAGCGGGCGTATCGAGATCAGGGGGCGGATGCGGGGCCGGATCACGGCCCCGCATCCGTTGACGTGCTGGTTACCAGCGGTAGTGCGCGAAGGCGCGGTTCGACTCGGCCATCTTGTGGGTGTCCTCACGGCGCTTGACCGCGGCACCGAGGCCGTTCGAGGCGTCGAGGATCTCGTTCTGCAGACGCTCGGTCATCGTCTTCTCACGACGGCCCTTCGCGTAGGAGACGAGCCAGCGCAGCGCCAGCGTGTTCGCGCGGTGCGGCTTGACCTCGACGGGAACCTGGTAGGTCGAGCCGCCGACGCGGCGGCTCTTGACCTCGAGGGTGGGGCGGACGTTGTCGAGCGCCTTCTTGAGCGTCGCGACGGCATCCTGGCCGTTCTTGGCCTCGACACCCTTCAGGGCGTCGTAGACGATCGACTCGGCGAGCGACTTCTTGCCGTCGACGAGGATCTTGTTCACCAGCTGGGTGACGATCGGAGCACCGTAGACCGGGTCGTTGACGACGAGGCGGCGGGGTGCGGGTCCCTTGCGAGGCATCTGCGTCAGCCCTTCTTGGCGCCGTAGCGGCTACGGGCCTGCTTGCGGTTCTTGACGGCCTGGGTGTCCAGGGCGCCGCGAACGATCTTGTAACGGACACCGGGGAGGTCCTTCACACGGCCTCCACGGACGAGCACGAGCGAGTGCTCCTGCAGGTTGTGGCCCTCGCCGGGGATGTAGGCGGTGACCTCGGTGCCGTTGCGGAGCTTGACACGGGCGACCTTGCGCATCGCCGAGTTCGGCTTCTTGGGCGTGGTGGTGTACACGCGGGTGCAGACACCCGCCTGCTGCGGGTTCGCCTTCAGGGCGGGCGCCTTGGTCTTGGTGACCTTCGGCGTGCGACCCTTGCGAACCAACTGCTGAATGGTTGGCACGTTCTCTCCTTGTCGTGCTGCGCGTGGCCGGAACCCTGCGCAGGTGCTGCACGGTGACAGCGATGGTGGTTTCACCACAGATCCACCGGCACGGCGGTGCGCCGTGCGTTTCGTGGTGGATATGCCGTGGGGGTGACCTGTTCGCAGGCCGGTCCCGAACGTGCGTCTCGCTTGTGTCTGCAGAGCCGGGCACGGCAGACGGCGCGCAAGAGCGCACACCCGCCCAATACTACGCCGTATGACCGAACCGGGCAAACGCACACCGCCATCGCTCTCTCCCCAGACGCCGCGGCCGGCTCGACTGTCCACAGATCCCGCCGCGAGCGGCACCAGAGCGGCGGGCCGCGGCATCCTGAGCACCATGCCCAGACGACCTCGACCGCTTCCCGCGCAGCTCGGCGCGGCGTTCGGCGTGGCCGACGCCCGCACGACCGGAGCCACCCGCGCGCGGCTGCGCGCGAAGGACCTCGCCCGTCCGCACCGGGGCGTGCGCGTGCGGAACGCGACCGCGCCGGCATCCGTCGACACCGATCCGCTCGCCCGCGACCGCCGCGTGCGCGCGGCCGTCCTGGCGCGCGTGCAGGCGTTCGAGGTGATCCGCCGCCCGCACGTGTTCTACACCGGCCGCACCGCCGTCGCGATCTTCGACCGCCTGTTCGACGACGATGACGGCACGGGGCCCCTGCAGGTGGGCGTGTTCGCACCGGCACGCGCACCCCGCGTGGCCGGGATCCGGGCGACGCAGACCTCGCCGGGGCTCGTGACGGTCGGCGCGATCGGAGCGCTGCCGGTGGCCAGTCCCGCGTCAGTCTGGGCGGGGTTGGCCGGCGAGCTCAGCGTCCGCGACCTCGTGCGTCTGGGCGACGCGCTCGTCCGGATCCCGAGGGGCGCGGGCGGGATGCCGCAGCCACAGGCCCAGCTCGCCACGATCGCGCAGCTGCGCGCCGCGGCGGAGGCGCCTCGCCGCAAGGAGCGTCGCAAGCTCCGCGCCGCGCTCGCGCTGATCCGCGTGGGGAGCATGTCGCCGCTGGAGACCGACTTCCGCGTCGACGCCGTGGAGGCAGGGCTGCCGGAACCCGAGCTGGACGTCGAAATGCGCGCGGCCGACGGCCGGCTGATCGGGATCGTCGACCTCGTGTTCCGGGCGTACCGGGTGATCGTCGAGGTCGAGGGCAGACACCACCGCTCGAGCGATCAGCAGTGGGAGCGCGATATCGACAAGTACGCCGCCCTCGCGGCGGAGGGCTGGGACGTGATCCGCGTCACCGGTCGGCGCGTCCGCGGCGGGCGGGCCGTGTCGCAGGTGGCCGCGGCACTGCGGCGTCGCGGCTGGGCGGGCTGACGGAGGCGCCGAGCACCGGCATCCGTCGGGTGGGGCGGGTTGGGTCGGACGGGTTGGGTTGGGTTGGGTTGGCAGTTGTGGCGGGATCCCGGGGAGGAAACAGCCACGAGTGACAAGGCAAGGGACCCGGGCGTCGTGCGGGGTGCCTGCGGGTGGGTTGGGTGGGCAGTTGTGGCGGAATCCTGAGGAGGATGCAGCCACGAGTGACAAGGCAGTGGCCCCGGGGATCAGCGCTCGATCTGCGCGAGGTGGAACTCCTCGTCGCCGAGGAAGAAACGCTCCCCGGCGTCGATCTGGCTCCCGGGCTCCACCTCGATCTCGTCGCCCATGAGCGTGCGCACGAGCACGCCGTTGGTCGAACCGAGGTCGGTGACCACCCAGGCCTCGTCCCGCCGCTCCAGCCGCGCGTGGGTCTTGGAGACCGTCCGGGCATCGCCCGGCACGGCGACCAGCTGCGCGCCGGGGAAGGCGGCATCGCCGACGGGCCGGCGCCCCAGGATGACCACGTCACTCGTGAGCGGCACGGGGGCCCCGGATGCCGGCACCAGCTGCCAGGTCGGCTTCTTCGCCCGCCGAGTGATCACGGTCTGGTCCAGATCGTCGTCGTCGGCGAACGGCTCGAGCCGGCGCTGCTGCGCCGACACGGCGTTCAGCGCCGAGCGGGGCGAGCCTGCAGCGGGCGATCCGATGACGGCCGACACCTCGCCCGACAGCTCGGGGAAATCCTCCGGTTCGCCCGGCGCCACGGCGAACGCCGGCCACGGCCGCGCCCGGCGGCTGGGCGGCTCGGCATCCGGGTCCACCGCGGAGCGGACGGCGCGGGGCGCCTCGGTCGTGACGGGCGGCGCCGAGGCGGCGGGCGCCGGGCGCTCGATGACGGTGTCCGCCGCGGAATCGACCGGCTCGACCGGCTCGATCCGTTCGGCACGCGCCGCGCGTGCGGACGGCTGCGCCGCCGGCACGCGCGTGACCGTGGCACTCTCCGGCAGCGGCACCGCCGTCGAACGCCGACCGGGCACGACATCGATCGGCGCATCGTCGGCGGTGACCGGAGGCACGACATGGCGACCGCCGGCGGCCGACGCCGGCAGGAAGTGCGACGGCGCGATCGCGGACACGTCGTCGACCTCGGACGGCCACTTCGCGTCGTCGTCTGCGAGGCCGTCGGCTGCACCCGGCACGACGGCGGATGCCGCGGCGCGCTGATCGGCGTCCGCGTCGGCGGCCGGCACGGGCGCCGGACGGGACGCGGCGGCGGGTGCGGGCGGGACGGCGGAGATCGGCACCTGCGCGGCCGCGGCGGGAGAAACGGCGGCACCCGACTCCGACGCACCGGCCGCAGCCGGCGGAACCGCGGACACGGGGTCGGCGGCGGCAGCGACCGGCGACACCGGCTCGGGCGCAGCAGCCACGGGAGTGGCGGGCTCGGGGGCGGCAGCGGTCGGCGGAACACCCTCGGGCGCGTCGGATGCCGCGGGTGCGGCGGCCGTGCGCGGCGGCGGGGTCGTCGTGGTGTCCGGGGGCGTCCACGCTAGGGCGGAGGTGACCGGCGGCGGTGCGAACGCGCTCAGCGGGTCGACGTCCTGCGGCGCGGCGGGCGTCTCGGGTGCGGCGGACGCAGAAGGCACAGCGGACGCAGAAGGCACAGCAGACGCGGGAGACGGCGAAGACGCGGAAGACGCAGACACAGGTCCGGCGCCCCCGAGACGCCCGCCGGCGGCAGCGGCCCCCGCATCCGCCCCCGGGAACAGCGACGCGAACGGCGACCCGGGCGCGGGGGTGCGCGGGGCGGAGGCTGCCGGCTCCGCGTCCGCGGCCGGCGCCGGCGGCTTCCAGCCGGCGGGGCGCGCGCCGAGCCAGCGCGCGGGACCGAATCCGAGGATGCTCGCCCACACGACGAACACGAGCGCGGCCAGCACCGTCATGCCGGCGCCGTAGCCGAAGCCGGAGTTGATGCGGTGCGCCGAGATCACGACGAGCACGAACACGACGATGGACAGCGGCGGAATGAGGGCGAGGAGCACCAGCCACGGGCTGAACCCGCCCCAGCGCAGCACGGTCGCGACGTTGAGGAACGGGACCCAGCCCTTCCAGGACTCCTCCCCCATCTTGCGGAACATCGCGCCGAGCGCGAGCGATGTCCACACGTACAGCGCCACGCCGACCACGAGCGAAAGCAGGCTCAGCAGCGCGACAACGGATTCGTCGATCGGTGCGTTCATGCGGTGCGCCGCGAGGTGGATGCCGCGCGACTCCCCCTCTCGGTATGGGTCAGCCTCGAGCTCGTGGACCGCCGGCGCCGGAGGGTGCGGCGCAGGGCCGCCGGCACCAGCGACGCCGGGACGAACGATCTCAACGATACGGCTGCGCGCAGCCGGCGCCATCCCGTCGGCGCGAAACCGGCGCGTTCGGCGTCGACGATCCGCCAGAACTCCGCGGCCTCGTCGTCCGTCGCGCCCGCCCCCGAGAACACGGCGGCGTCGGCGGCGACCGCGAGCGTCCCGGATGCCGGGGTGGCCAGCGCCGCGGCGACCTCGGTGCGGGTGGCGGCGGCGGGCGGGGTCCTCCCGGCATCGGCGGCCGCGTCGAGGAACTCCTCCCACCCGCCGGCGATGCGGGCGGCGGGCGCGGCGGCGCGGCGACGGCCCCGGCGGCGGAGCGCCTTGGCGCCCACGACGAGCAGAAACGGCCCGAGCACCACAAGCGCCACGCCCAGGACGATCCCGCTGATCCGCAGCGTCGCCCACAGCCACTCCAGGTCGACGGCCTCGTCGCGCTCGACGGGAGCGGCGGAGTCCTCCTGCGCCGGACGCGGGGGCTGCACCTCGTCGACCCCGTCGGGCCGCACCGCGGTGCCGATCGTGGGGTCGGGCTGTTCGGTCAGCTCGCGGCTCGGGGCCTGGGCGTGCTGCGGCGTGACATCGACGGGGATCCAGTCGCCCGTCGAGGCCCGCACCTCGACCCACGCCGACACATCGCCGGCGTGGCACACACCCGCCGCGCAGACCGCGGCATCCGGATCGTCGGAGGTGAGCCGCGTGCCGACGACGACGCGCGACGGGAAGCCGAGCTCCCGCGCGATGAGCGCCGTGGCGACGGCGAACTGCTCGTCGTCGCCGACCGCGGCGACGTAGTTGTCCGACGCCGCGGCGCGGGGATCGGCCTCGCGTTCGAGGAGAGCCGTGAACATCTCGTCGATGCGCGCGAGGGAGTGCCCGGAGGCGCTGGGCGCGAACTCGTAAGCCCCCAGCGCGCTCATCCAGGCGGTGCCCTCGGCGGGCTCGGTGAGGGCGTGACTGAGGTAGCCGCGGTCGCGCAGCAGCGACACGAGACCCTCCAGCGCAGCGCCGCCGGTGCCCGACACGTGCGCCTGCACCCAGGTGCGCAGGCTCGCCGGCGCCGCGACGGCGTCCTCGCCCCCGGCGCCGCCGATGCTGCCCTGACCGCCGGGAGCGGATGCCTCGGCCAGCGCCGGCGCCTCGGGGACAGCGGCCTGCAGCCGGTACGCGTCGCCGGGGGCCCAGCCGGCGGTCTGCACCGCGGCGGACAGCTCGTCGCTGACGTAGAACCCATCGGCGAGCGCGGCGGCGCGGGCGCCCTCGAAGGTCACCGATCCGACGACGCCGGCCGACGGCATCCAGAGCCCCGCGAGCCCGGTCTGCCCCGGCGCGCCCAGCGCGCCGATGACGACGTCGGCGTCGACGGGGGTGCCGGCACCGGCATCCCGCGCCGACGCGAGACGTACGAAGGGGGAGCCGGCGGCGGACGCATCGGTGCGGAAGACCGCGCCGTCGTACCGGTCGAGCACCGCGAGCCGCACCCGCTCGGGCGTCGCGTCGCCGGTCGCGCTGAAGAGCACCTGGTCGATCTCACCGTCGGCGAACAGGGCGCGATACGAGGCCAGCGGACTCACGGCGCGTGACAGTTCGACGCGGGGGCCGGTCGCCTCCCGAAGCACGACGCGCTCTCCGGATGCCGCGGTCGCCGGCACGGCGAGGGCCGCCGCCGCCGCGACCACGACCATGCCCGCCCCGAGCGCCGCCCGGCGCGCGTCCGCCGCCGCCGGGCGGCGCACCCGCACCCCGCTGCGGGCGGTGGCACGCCGGAGCGCCCGCACGCGCTCGTCGCGGCTGCGCCAGGCCAGCCACAGCACGCCGGCGAGGAGCGATCCGATGCCGACGGCGGTCTCGACGGGGGCCGCGAGGGTCAGCGGGCCGACGGTCAGCGGGGCGCTCACCTCGGTGCGCCCGAACAGCAGCCCGAACCCCGACATCCCCACCCCCACAGCGACCGCGAGCACCCCGAGCGTGTCGGTGCGCCACGCGAGCAGCAGTGCGGACGCGGTCCCCACGAGGAAGACGATCAGCCCCGGCACCAGCAGGTTGCGGTACGAGCCGACCGGCAGGTCGACCGTCAGGAGGTCCTTCCAGCCGAACAGCGCCCCGGCGATCAGCTCCCCGAGCCCGTGCAGCAGCTGGTCGGGCGGGCCGAGGCGGGACGGCACCGCGAGCGGGACGCCGACGAGCAGCACGGCCGCCGTGACGAGCCCGGCCGCCGCCCACCCGTTCCACTGTCGCCAGCGCACGAGCACGGCGATCCCGGCGCCGATGAGGGATGCCGCGGCGACGAGCACCACGAACGAGAGCGACCGGTAGATCGGCCAGGCCGCGACGGCCGCCAGCACCACCGCGACGGCGACATAGATCGCGCCGGCGAGGACCTTCACGAGGTCACCCCCCGCAGCAGCAGCCCGGCGAGGTCGTCCAGCGTCCCGATCGTGACGACCGTCAGCGCGCCCGCGACCTGCGTGCGCGGGTGGGCGCGCTCGTCGCAGACGACGGCGATGACCGCGGCATCCGCCGGGAACGCCAGCGCCGCCTGACGCAGCGCCGCGAGACCGACGTGCGACCCGGTGACCATGACGGCGATCGAGAGCCGCTCGTTCGCCTCCGCCGCCAGGCGGCAGACGTCCGCGAAGGCCATCGTGTTGGCGAGCCGGTCGACGCCGCTGAACCCGTCGAGCACGACGCGCGGCGCGGTCGCCGGAATGTGCCGGATCGCCCGCAGTCGGCCGCGGACGACGCGCGGGATCTCGGCACCGACGACGATGTCGAGATCGCGCGCGTCGTGCACGGCGCGGAGGGTCAGGGAAGCGGCGGCGCTGACGGCGAGCTCGAACTCGTCGGCGGAGGCGTACTCCGCCTCCGCGAGCCCCAGCACGACGGCCATCCGCGAGCGCCGGGACTCCTCGTACTGGCGCACCATGAGCTGGCCGGTCTTCGCCGTCGACTTCCAGTGGATCTGCCGGCGCGAGTCGCCCGGGGCGTATTCACGGATCGCGTGGAAGGACATGTCCGCATCCACCAGGCGCCGGGTGGGACTGCCGTCGAGGTCGCGGATGAGACCGGCGCTCGAGGAGGGCACCACGGTCGTGCGGGGGTGGACGTAGAGGTCGTGCACATCGTCGAACGCGTGCTCGCGCCGCAGCATCCCGAGCGGGTCGGAGCGCACCGTGGTGGCCGGGCCGATCCGGACGATGCCGCGCCGCTGCGGGGGCAGCTCGAGGGTCTGCTCCGACGAGGCCCCGGGCCGGAGCATCGGCACGCCGAACTCCACGAGCCCCGCGCCGACGGCGACGTCGATGCGGCCCGGCAGGGCGATGCGCGTGCCGGTGTTGCGGACGGTCACGGTCGCGACGGCGGGCGAGCCGGCGACGACGCGCTCGTGCCCGAGGGCGAGGCCGACGTCGTACGCGCGGGCGTGGAAGAGGAACGGGATGCTGAGCAGCAGCAGCACCAGCGCGGCGGCACCGGCGACGAGCGCCTCGACCCAGCCGAACACCACCCCGGCCGCGAGTCCCGCCGTCGCGGCGGCCAGCACGAGCGCACCGGCCGGGCGGATCGTCGCGCGGCACCAGGCGGCGAACGCGCGCAGCCCGGCGCGCGTCGCCGTCCACGCGCGCGAGGCCCGCACGGCGGCGCCGACGAGGGCGCGGGAGCGCTGCGAGGTGACCTCGGTCCGCTCGCCGGTCAGTCCCCCCGCCGCGGTGCGGGTCAGTCGGGTGTCGCCGAGGGTCACACGCTCTCCCGGCGGGTGGGCGGCGGCACGTCGAGCAGCACCTGGCCGATGACGGCTTCCTGGGTGACCCCGTCGAACTCGGCCTCGGGGTGCAGGATGAGCCGGTGGGCGAGGACCGCCACCGCGAGCCGCTTGACGTCGTCGGGGGTGACGTAGGTGCGGCCGTGGGCGGCGGCCGATGCACGCGAGGCGCGGGTCAGGGCGAGGGCACCGCGGATGCTGACGCCGAGGCGCACCTCGTCGGCCGAACGTGTGCCGTCGACGAGACGGGCGATGTAGTCGAGCACGAGCGCGTCGACGTAGACGTCGGCGGCGAGCTCGGCCATGCCGGCGAGGGCGCCGGGGGTGATCACCGGCGCCAGTTCGGCGGTCGCGACGGCGGCCTGATCGAGGATCCGCACTGTGGCGGCGTGGTCGGGGTAGCCGAGGGAGGTGCGCAGCAGGAAGCGGTCCAGCTGCGCCTCCGGCAGCCGGTAGGTGCCCGCCTGCTCGACCGGATTCTGCGTCGCCAGCACGAGGAAGGGCCGCCCGACGTCGCGGGTGACGCCGTCGATCGTGACACGCCCCTCCTCCATGACCTCCAGCAGCGCGGCCTGCGTCTTCGGGCTCGCGCGGTTGATCTCGTCGGCGAGGACGATGTTGGCGAAGATCGGCCCGGCGTGGAACTCGAACGCGCCGGTCTTCTGGTCGTAGACCGTGATGCCGGTGATGTCGCCGGGGAGGAGGTCCGGTGTGAACTGGATGCGGGTCGTCGTGCCCTGCACCGACTGCGCGACGGCGCGCGCCAGCGAGGTCTTCCCGGTGCCCGGCACGTCCTCGATGAGGACGTGCCCCTCGCTCAGCATCGCCGTGAGGACGAGCTCGACGACGTGACGCTTGCCGAGGACGGCGCGCTCGACGTTGTCGGCCAGCTGGGAGAACGTCTGGGCGAACCAGGTCGCCTGCTCGGTCGTGATCGTCATGGGGTGCTCTCCTGGGGGGAAGGGGTGCAGCGGGCGGACAACTGTGCGGTGGCGTCGTCCAGGCGCCAGCCCTGGCGCGACCAGTCGACCTCGACGCGGATGCCGGTGACCTGCACCGCGGCGTCGGGGACGAGCCAGGGGTTCTCGCCGGTCGGCAGGGTCGCGCCGTTCTCGTCGAGATAGCTGATGCGACTCGTGTCGAAGGTGATGGCGGCCAGCGATCCGGTGGAACTCGACGTGCGGGCGAGTTCGCTGCCGCCGGTGCAGGCGCCGAGACCCCAGCTGGCCTGCACCTGGTAGGGCGCGCTGCCGGCGGCAGGGCTGACGGTGCCCCAGGCGGACTGCCACCAGCCGGAGGTGTGCTCGTAGCGCACCTGGATGCGCGGATCGGCGTCGAAGACGGTGCTGCCGGGCCAGCCGCTGAAGGCGACGACGTTCTCGTTGGGGACCGTCTCGCGCGAGGTCGGCTGCTGGTCGATCGTCCATGTCGCGCGGTTGCCGTCGACGTGCGCGGTCGGCCCGACGACGAACGTGTACCCGGTCGGCGCCGCTCCGCTCTGGACGGCCCGGACCTCGGCGGTCGTGGTGGTACTGCCGAACGAACGCCCGTCGAACCACGACTCCGCGCACAGCACGAACGTGTAGAGGCGCCCGTCGTCGAGGCCGCGGAAGACCTCGGGGGACCCGTTCGGCGAGGTGCGGCAGGTCTGCCCGTCCTGCACGATGCCGTACCGGACCGTCGCCCCGTCGCCGCCGGGGGTGGCGGCGCCGGTCGCTGTCACGTCGACCTTGCCCCGGCCGACGTTGACCGCCGACAGGGTGAGCGCGGGCGAGGTGGGTGCGCCGATGCCGTGTGCGAGGACGACCATCGACCCCGGCGCGGGCCCCGGCAGGCCCGGGGGCACGGCGTAGCGCGACAGCGGCGTCACCGTCACCGGGGTGTCGGTGTTCGCCCCGACCCGGAACGACGCCACCGACACCTGCGTCTGACGCGGATCCACCGCGATCGTCTGGGTCTCCCCCGCCGGGCTGCTGATCTGCAGCGCACCGGTGTCGGCGGCATCCACCCCTCGGATCGTCAGCGACGCGACCCCGCCCTCGGGACCGGCCACGACGGGCGTTGCGCTCGCGTCGGTGGGCGCGGCCGGCGGGTCGTACGCCCACGCCGTGGTGCGCACCGCGGCCCGTGAGAAGCCCACCGCGTTCGCGGCGACCACCTCGTAGACGCGCTGCTCGCCGTTGGGCGCGGCGATGGCGGGGCACGTGCCCTGCGGGCTGCAGGTCGCGACCTTCTGACCACCCTGGCGCACCTCGAACCCGGTGAGGGCGGGGTAGGCGGCCTGGGCGGGGCCGGGGTCCACCCGCAGCGTCACACTGCCGTCGGCGTAGCCGGACTGCGCGATGCTCGCGGGCGCCTGCGGGAACCCCTGCAGGTCGAGCAGCAGGCGGCCGTCGCGCGCCGCGGCGCTCTGCCGGCCCTGCGCGTCGCGGACCGTGAAGGTCGCGGTGCAGGTCGCGCCTGGCGCGTCGTCGCTCCAGCTCGCCGTGATGCGGGTCGCCGACGCGACCGAGAACGTCACGCCGGTGCACGCGCCCGCGGGGGCGACGGCGACCACCTGCAGCGGAGTGCTCGGCAGCGGGTTGACCTCGCCGGAGACGCCCACGACCTCGATCGAGCATGACCTGCCTGAGGCCTGGCTGCACTGCTGCTGCACCGAGCCGCCCTGAGGCAGGGTCGAGGGGGCGGCGCCCACCCGCAGCGCGATGCGCGCGGGGGTGACGCCGGGGTGGCTGGTCACCTCGACGACGACGCCCTCGACCGTGCCCGGCGCGGCGTCGTCCCGGCCCCGGACCGTCAGCTGGGTGCCGGCGAGGGTGACGTCGAAGGATGCCGCGGTGTCGGCGACCCGGTACTCGATCGCCTCCGGGCGCCCCTGCCACGTCGTCATCGACCCGAGGTCGAACACGTGGGTCTCGCCGGGGGCGACCTCGAGGGAGGCGGGCGCGAGCGTCGGCTGCGGGTCGATCGGGGTGACGACGACCGGAACCGAGAGCACCGTCCAGTTCGTCTGGCCCGCCAGTCGCACCGGCACGAGGCAGGCGTCGGACCACGGCGCGCCCGCTCCGGCCGTGTACCGGATGGTCGTCCCGCTCACGAGCGTGCAGGTGGCCGCCTCGCGCGCGCCCGCGGCGCGCACCGCGGCACCGTCGTCGCCGCCGACCTCGAGCGTCGCCCCGCGCGGCGTCGCCACCATCGTCGCGAGGTCCGCCTCTGCCTGCGCACCCTCGCCGACGGTCAGCGGCGCGATGCCCGGGCGCAGCGCGAGAGACACTTCGGAGGCGGCGGGGATCCGCAGGAACGCGTACGTGGTCACGGTTCCGCCGGCGGTCTCCCCCGTGACGGAGAACGGGATCAGGTGGGCCTTGTCGTCGACGCGGCCGCGCAGGCGCGCGCCATCGGCGACGATGCCCGCCGGCGCACCCCACAGCCCGAGGGTGAGCTCCGCGGCATCCCCTCCCGACCACAGCACCTTGCCGCGCAGCACGTCGATGCCGTCGGCGAGGTCGTCGCGGTTCTCCACCGTGAGCACGGTGTCCTCCACGACCGGGTAGTCCGGCACGCGCTGGCTCACGACCTTGACGACGAGCAGGCCCCGCGCGGTGTTGCCGGAGGTCGACTCCACGTCGTACAGGAACGACATCGTGCCGGGCTCGGTACCCGCGGCGATCGTGACCGTGTCATCGGTGATCGACTCGATGAGGTCGTTCAGCCGCGTGAACTCCGGGGTGGGCGTGCCGTCGAGGGCGAGCTCGGGGACATCGGGGCGCACCGCGACGAGCGTCAGCGCCCCCTGCATCGGGTCGAGGTCGTTGGCCAGGGGGTGCACCCGGATGACGCTGTCGGCGCCCGACTGCACGTGGACGTAGTCGGTGTAGGTCACCGGGGCCGGATCGACGTCGCCGCTCAGCACCCCGATGCGCACCGTGCCGGTGCCGGTCGCGCCCTGCGGATCCACGACGCGGTAGGTGAAGGAATCCTGCCCGTTCGTGCCGGCGAGGCTCGTGTAGACGATCGAGGTGCCGTCGGCGGAGATCACCGCCGAGCCGTGCGTGGGCTGCGTCACGATCCGGTCGAGCCGCACGACGTCGCCGTCGGGGTCCATCCCGAAGCCGTCGAAGGGGATCGTCGTCGACAGCCCGCTGAGCACCCGGCCGGACAGCCGCGTGGGCAGCGGCTCGCGGTTGGTGTCGTCGGCGACCACCCGCACGCGCAGCGTCGCGATGTCGCCGAGCGCGGGCGCGCCGGTCGTGAACGCCCGATACCCGACGGTGTACTCGCCCGGCTGGTCGGGGGCGAGGTAGCGCAGGAGGTCGCCGGAGGCGAAGGCGAGCGCGTCGGTGGAGGACGACTCGATCGACTCCGGGTCCAGCCGCGGGCGGGTGCCGGGCGCGGCGACGTCGTTGGCGAGCACGGGGATGTCGACCTGCGCGCCGGCGCGGACGATCACGGAGTCGTCCACCGCGATGGGAGCCGCCTCGGCGGCCGGCGGCAGCAGGTACACCGTCGCCTGCCCCTCCACCTGCGAGCCCTCGTCGGCGGTGCCGTCGCTCACGTGGTACGACACGGTGCCGAGCGGCCCGGACTGTCCCGACGCCGTGGATCCCGACACCCGCAGCTGGCTCTGCCCCACGGCATCCGCCGCCAGCGACGAGCCGGAGGCGGCATGCACGACGACGTCGCTGAGCAGCAGCACCCGGCCGGTGGGGTTGGAGACGGCCGCGAAGACGTCGACGGTCGCGTCGGCCTGCGGCCGGACGAAGGCGACGACCGGGGCCGTCGACAGGTCCGCGGGGGCGTCGGGGGCGAGCAGCGTGATGCGCACGGTGCCCGTCGCGTCGTGACCTCCGCCGGAGACGGTGACGGCGACGCGGTACGTGCCGGGCGCGGAGGCGGCGAAGTCGAACTGCGTCGAGCCGCCGACCACCGTCGCCGACGCGGCGGCGTCGTCGAGCACGCGCGCCGCCGTCAGCGCGAGATCGCCTGCCGTCCCGGTGACGTGGGGCGCGACGTCCACCGTGACACGGGAGTCGGCGACGCCGGTGACGGCGAAGGACTGCACGACCGGCTGCGCGTCGCCGCGCACCCGCACGACGAGCTGCTTCGTCGTCGTCGCCCCGCGCGCGTCGGCGACCGTCAGCGTCACCGCGGCGGACTGCTCGTCGGCGGCGCCGGTGTCGTTGTGCTGGAAGACGACGTCGCCCTGCGGCGTCGTCGCGACCTGGCCGAGCCCCGAGTCGTCGGTCGCCGACAGCAGGAGCACGGGGTCGCCCTCGGGGTCGACCCAGTCGCCCAGCACCGGCAGGCTGATCGTGCCGCCGGGCGCCACCTCGGGCGAGGGCCAGTCCTGCTGGCAGCCGTCCACACCGCACCACACCGGAGCGGAGTTTTCGCCTTCGCCCACCACCCGCAGCGTCACGGTCGCCGGCTGCGACATCAGCCCGTCCGGACTGGTGCCGTCGGTCACGGCGTAGGAGAAGCTCGCGATGCCTGCGGCATCCGGCGCCACCCGCACCGCCAGACGCTGTCGGTCATCGGTGGTCGTCACGACCCCGAACGCGGGGTCGAGCCCCGTGACGGATGCCGGGTCCACCGCGAGCACGTCCTCGTTGGGATCGTGGTCGTTGAGCAGCAGGGGAAGGGACACGAGCTCGCCCGGCCGCACGCCGAACGCGTCGTCCTCCGCGACCGGCGGCCGCGGGTCGATGACCGGCGGCGGTTCCTGCTCGTTAGTCGTCGACGCCGTCTGCACGTCGTCGTCGAGGTTCCAGTTCTGACTCGACGGCAGCAGCGCCCCGTCCGGAGCCGACCAGACCCAGCCCGACCGTGCGTCGTTGAGCACGAGGGAGTCCCCCGCCGCGACGAAGGTGGGCCGGCGCTGGGCCGGCAGCGTCAGGCCGCCGTAGTCGAGCGTGACGTCGCCGCCCGTCGAGGTCCAGAGGGTCCCGGGGCCCGCACCCTCGGGCAGCCACGCCGCCGAGACGGTCTCGCCGTCGACGACGGGACGGGCGGGCGTTCCGCGCGAGGTCGTGCTGTCGCCGAAGACGCGCTCGGCCGTCCCGTCCGCGACGTCCAGCCGCACGAGCCCGCTCTCGTCAGCGAGGTAGACGGCATCGCCGGCGACGGCGCGGCTGACCGCGACGGCGCCCGCCGTGCCGGTGCCGCCCGCGGCGTCCGCGGTCCAGAACCTCCCCGCGGCGGTGTCGAGCAGCACCCAGGCGTCGCCGGCCGCTGTCAGCGCCAGCGCGTCCGCGTCGGCCTGGACCTCGTCGGAGCGCTCCACCTGCCCCGACGCGATGTCCACGCGCACGACGGTGCCGGCATCGGCGGAGTAGCTGAACACGTCGCCGTCGGCCGTCACGGAGATCGCGTCGGAGGTGTACGGCGCGGCATCCTCGGCCTCCGCCTCCTCGGCGCCGCCGGCGCGCGGATCGATCTGCGCGAGCGTGCCCGTCGACAGCCGCCCGGCATACACCGCCCCCGCATCGGTGCGGTACGCGACGTAGTCGCCGACGCTGTCGGTCTCGGCCGTGCCCGCCGGTGCGGCGCTCGCGTCGCGCAGCCCCTCGGTGTCGAGGTCGATCGGCACGGCGTCGTCGATGCGGATGACCTTCGAGTCGCTGTCGGTGAACATGTACGCGCCCGTCGGGGCCGTGACGATGCGGCTGGGGTTGCTGACGGCGCGCACGGTGTCGAGCTCGCCGATCGCCGTGTTCACGCGGGCGTAGCGCAGTCCGTCGGCCTGCAGGACCCACGCCGTGACGTCGCGGGGCGGGGTCTCCTGCGCATCCAGTCCCGGCCAGGCGATGCTCACCCCCGCGACGAGCGCGATGACGGCACCGGCGGCGCTGAGACCCGCGACGGTTCCCCGGCGCATCAGTGCGATCCCGTCCAGACGATCGCGAACGCGGTCGCGGCGAGCGCCAGCAGCACGGCGCTGGAGGCGACGATCCACGGCCACACGTGCCGGCCGGAGGCGCCGGCGATGGCCTCGTCGTCCTCGTTCGTCGGCGAGCGGCGCACGGTGTCCGCCCCGGCACTGCGGCGCCGGCCGTCGTGCTCGACCCGGCTGCGCGCCGGTCCCCGCACCGTCGTGTCGGCGAAGTCGACGGCGTCGGATGCCGGCATCCACTCGTCGGTCGGAACCTCCAGCGGCGTCGGCGCCAGCCCAGCCGCCCGCTGCACGGCGCGCACCGCCTCGCCGAACTCGCGGGCGGAGGCGAATCGGCGATCGGGGTCACGGGTCATCGCGGTCGCGAGCACGTGCTGCAGATCGTCGGGGACGTCCGGCCGCGCGATCGGGACGTAGGTGGCGCGCGCGATACGCCGGCGCATGAGGTCGCGCGTGTTCTGATCCTTCTCGCGGCGCTCGAACGGGCTGTGCCCCGCCAGCAGCGAGTACACCGTCGCCCCGAGGCTCCAGACCTCGCTCGCCACCGTGCCGCCGGTGTGCTCGGCGACGACCTCCGGCGCGCTCCACGGGATCGACATCGCGAGCACATCCGGCGCCGCGCTGCGCACGAGCGAGGAGGAGATGCCGAAGTCGGCGAGCACAGCGGAGCCGAAACTCGTCACGAGGATGTTGCTGGGCTTGATGTCGCGGTGGATGAGCCCGGCGCGGTGCGCCGACTCGAGCGCGCCCGCCAGCCGCACGGCGATCGCCATGACCTCGTCAACCGGCATCCGCTCGATGCGGTAGCGCTGTGCGAGGGACCCCGGGCAGTACTCCATCACGATGTAGGGGCGGCCGTCGGCGGAGATGCCCGCCTGGTACACGGTCACGATCGCCGGATGCGCCGACAGGTGCGCGAGCACGTCGGCCTCGGCGTTGAACATCCGCAGCAGATCGGGGTCGTGCTCGTTGGCCGGCAGCACCTTGACCGCAACCGCACGCCGCGGCATGTCCTGCTGGTAGAGGAAGACGTCGGCGAATCCGCCCGAGCCCAGCGGCCGGACGTAGTCGAGGCCGGGGAGCAGAGGCGGCGCGGAAGGGAGCCTGCGCGTCATGGCACCCCTTACCGATCAGCTGGTCGTGTCCCCAGTGGACTCGCTCACATCGACCCGGCGGGTGGAGACGAGAACCCGGCCATGCTAACAAAATGCGATTGTGAGAGTTCTCTAAGGTTCGGCCAACCCGGGGTCGGCGTTCGGGTCGAACGGGGCGTCCAGCGACCGCGTGAGCTCTTCGAGCATCGCCGCGATCTGCGGCTCGACGTACTGGCTCACCGCCGCCTGGATCCGCAGCCGGTGGTGCAGGAGCACGGTGCAGACCTCGCGGCCGACCATGTTGGCGTAGTCGTCGGCGAGCGCGACCTCCTGCCGCAGCGCGACCTTCGCCTCCTCGCTGAGCGGCGGCAGGGCGGGGATGTCGGCATCCACCTCTTCGGCGAGACCGCCGAGCGTGAAGAGGAACGGGGCACCCGGGATGGGGTCGGGATCCAGCGGCAGCCCCTCGAACTCCGGGTCCAGACCCTCGGCGGGGCGGTAGCTGCGCGCGCGGTTACGGGCCGCCTGCTGGTCGAGCTCGGCCTGCAGCATCGGAAGGTTCCGGGACGTGTAGTCCGCGACGGCGTGGTCGACGATCGTCTTGATGCGCGTGGACAGGCCGTGCTGCACGCCGTGCGGGACATCGGCGCCGAGGCCCGCGGCCGACAGCACCGGGGAGCCGAAGCAGCGCCGGCAGGGGGCGATGCGGCCGCGGTGCGTCGCCGGCTCCCAGCGCGGCAGCCAGCGCAGCCAGGCATCCACTGCCTGGCTGACCTGGGTCTCGATCGACCGCTCCACGGGTCCATTGTCGCCGGGCGCAGGCGTTTCCGCGCGGATTTCGCGCGCATCGGCCCGCTGAGCCCCGGGCGGACGGTGCTCGCGTGTTCTCGTGCTCTCGTGCCGAACCCTCGCTCGTGGACCGAACCCTCACCCCTGGGCGCGTCTGGGTGTGAGGGTTCGGCCCGGAGACGAGGGTTCGGCGCACACGCCCCGGGCGAGACCGGGGCGAGACCGGGGCGAGCCCCAGGCGGGACCCGGGCGAGCCCAGAACCGCACCGGTCAGGGGCGGTCGTCCTGCTCCCACGGCCAGCGCGGGCGGCCCGCTCTTGTGCGGACCAGGGCGATGCCGGCCCAGCCCGCCACGAGGGCGGCGGCGGCGAGCACAAGGGCGAACCACGACGTGGCGAAGGCGCCGATCGCGGCCGCGGTGCGCGCGGCATCCGTCGCGGCGAACACCGCTCCGACGGCCAGACCCGCGAGGTAGGCGAGGAAGGTGGCGATGACGATGACCACGACGGCGCCGAACGACGGATGCCGGCGACGCACCGCGACCCACGTCGTCACCGCGAACACGACGGTCGCGGCGCCCGTCGCGATGGCGCCGGGAAGCGGGCCGAGCCCGGGCACGGCGATCACCTCGGCTCCGGAGAGCAGACTCAGCATCCCGAAGCCCGCGATCAGCAGGGCGAAGAAGCCGACCGCCGCGAAGGCCACCGCCACCGGCGGCGAGACTCCGCGGCGCGGCTCGGTCATCAGCTCTGGTGGAGCCGCGGCCCCGCCTCGAGCGTGCGCTCGTACTCGCGCTGCGCTTCGTTGTTGAGCTCGGTGACCCGCTTGCCGCGCGCGGCGACCCACGCACCGAACCAGATCGTCAGCTCACGGCCGAGGATGAACGCCACGATCGACAGCGGCGCGAGCACCTCGCCCTGCACGAGATCGGCGCCTTCGCGGGCGGTGAGCGTCCAGAACGGCGCCTGGAACAGCTGGCCCAGGATGTGACCGGCGTAGGCGACGACGCCGACGATCAGGCCGAAGATCACCCAGTGGCCCCAGCGGCCGCGGTTGATGATGGCGCCCAGCAGCCAGAAGCCGAGGAAGAAGACGACCACGGGAACCCAGAACCACCACGACTGCAGCGCCGCGAGCGCCTCGGTGCCGGCATTGGCCGCGGTGACGTCGCCGTCGATCGCGCGTAGACCCAGCGCGGCGCCGAGGTACAGGATGCCGAAGGCCACCGCCGCCAGCAGGCCGATCGCTCCGGCCGCACCGCGGTTGCCGCGCGGGCGCGGTGCCTCGGGGGCCTGGACGAAGATCGGCTGGGGCGCGGGCGCGACCACGGGGACGACCGGCTCGGCCACCACGACCGTCTCGGCCGCGGGGTCGGTGGAGTACGCACCGGGCGTGTAGGTCTCATCGACCGGGTCGTTGGCGTAGGAGCTGCCGTAGACGGGCGCGGGCTCGACGACGGGCTCCGCCACGGGTTCCGCGTCCACGGGCTCGGCCGCCGGCGCGACCACGACGGGCTCGGCGTCCACGGGCTCCGCGACGACCGCGGGCTCGTCCACCACGGCGGCACGCGTGTCATCGGCGTCGGCCGCCACCGCGGGCGCGACGGGCTCGTCCACGACGACCTCCCGTGAGGCCGCCTCGGCGTCGGCGAGGCCTTCGTGCGCGCTCGCGACGGCGTCATCCACCGAGGTGGGCTCGGATGCCGTGACGTTCTCGTCGACCGGCTCGCCGTACTTGGGGTCGCTCATGGGGGTGTGCTCCTCACGCGGGGCCGATGTCTCACAGACCCGATCTCTCACGAACTTGCGGGCCGCCGCACAGTGAGCGTAGCGCCGCGCCGCGGCGCCGACGTGGAGGCGTGCCGACGTGTCTCGACGGCGATCCGCGCTGCTGCGCTTATCGTGGCGGCATGACAGCTCCGCGCCGCCTCGCCCTCGCGCTCCTGGTCGGTGCGGTCGGCGCGATCGCCGTGCTGAGCGGATGCTCGGGCGCGCCGGACGGCGCCGCCACGACAGGGGATGCCGGCGCCGCCACCTCCGCCGCGAGCTCGGCGACGCCGGCCCCGCAGGCCACGATCGCCCCCTTCCCGATCGGCGCCTCGACCTCGACCACCCCGCTCCCTGCCGATCTGCCGCAGGGCTGCCGCGACATTCTGACCGGAAGCGTCCTCGCCCAGCTGGAGGGCGTGCCGCTCAACGCCGAAGGCATGGGAGGCGGCATCCGCCCCGACTCGTCGCGGGTATGCGTGTGGGGCGAGCCCGGCGCCGTCGCCACCCGGCTCGTCACGGTGATCGGCTATTCGCCCGAGCGGGAGGCGCGCGACGCCCTGTATGAGCTCGGCAACGAGGGCTACACCTGCTACGAGCCCGACGGCGGCATCCGCTGCGAGAAGACGTGGGAGCACCCGACGCTCCCCGGCGTGACCGAGGGGCGCACGCTGTTCTATCGCGACGGCGTCATCGTGGACACGCAGTACACGAACCTCGCGCCGAAGGGGTACACGGCCGCGATCATCGACTATCTGTGGCCGGCGGTTCCGCGCACGGCCACGCCGACCGCCGCGCCGACTCCGTAGCCCTCAGCCCCAGACGCGGGCGGACGTGCGGGTGACGTACTCCGTCGGATGCCACGCGTTCTCGCTCGTGGACAGCCAGAGCCCGCCGCCGGCTTCGATCGTCTCGACGAGGTCGCCGTCGGTGCGCGTGCACCGGGTGCTCTCCTCCTGGGTGGTGCACGTGAACCCCGCTCCCGGGAGGGCCGCCGCGGCGATGGCGCCGGCATCCACCGGCACGGTCGCGAGCGTCGAGGTGACCTCGCCCTTCTCGGAATGCCAGGAGCAGGTCAGCGTCACCTGCGGCTGCAGGGCCGTAACGAGCGCCGCCGCCGTGGTCGTGGGCGCGTCGGTCGAGGGCGTCAGCACGGCCCCCTTCGTGAAGCGCATCGTCGCCCACAGTGCCTGGTCGTACAGCTGCGCGCATTCGGTGGGAGGGCCGGCGACGGCATCCTCATCACCGGCGGCGACGGGACCCGAGGTCGCGGCGGGATCGATCGCGCCACCGACGGCGCCGCCCACCCACGAGACGGATGCCGGGATCATCGGGATCGCGAGGAACGCGAGCACGCCGACGACACCGGCGCAACCGAGGCCGACGACCCACGCGAAGAACGCGTTCCTGCCACCGACTCGAGCCATGCTCCCAGGCTAGGCGCGGCCTGCCCGTGAGCCGGTGAGCCCTCGCCGCGCCCCCCGCGATTCGCTGTGCGCTGTTCGCCGGGTGAGCGTCTCCCCGCGCCCGGGAACAGGTGGCGCAAACGACCACCTCGAGGCGAGGGATGCCGCGTGTTGCGCCACCTTCTCACCGGGGCGCGCAGCAAGGTGGCGCAAATAACCGCCTCGAGGCGAGGGATGCCGCGTGTTGCGCCACCTGTTTCGCCCCCGCGCAGGGGCCTACACCCCCGCGCGGGTGGTTCCTGAGCATGTCGAAGGGTGGTTCCTGAGCACGTCGAAGGGCCCCAGGATCGCGATGATCCTGGGGCCCTACGTGGACTGCGCTCAGTTATAGGTGCCGGGCGTGAAGTCGTCCGTCGAGAAGCTGTCGAAGTCGACGTAGCTCAGGTCGGCGTCGCTGTACGCGCCGTCCGAGGCGAAGATGCGGTTGGGGTACCGCTCGCTCTTGGCCTCCTCCGTCGCCTCGACCACGACGTTGCGGTACTTCGCAAGGCCGGTGCCGGCGGGGATGAGCTTTCCGATGATGACGTTCTCCTTGAGGCCGACGAGCGGGTCGCTCTTGCCCTCCATGGCCGCCTGCGTGAGGACGCGGGTGGTCTCCTGGAACGACGCGGCCGACAGCCACGACTCCGTCGCGAGCGACGCCTTCGTGATACCCATCAGCTCCGGGCGACCCGACGCGGGGCGCTTGCCCTCGGCCACGGCCTCGCGGTTCATCTGCTGGTAGCGCTTGAAGTCCACCAGCTCACCGGGCAGCAGCGACGTCTCGCCGTGGTCGACGACGGTGACCTTCCGCAGCATCTGGCGCACGATGACCTCGATGTGCTTGTCGTGGATCGGCACACCCTGCGAGCGGTACACGCCCTGCACGCCGCCGACGAGGTACTTCTGCACCTCGCGGGCACCCTGCACGCGCATGACCTCCTTGGGGTCGAGCGTTCCGACGAGGATCGGCTGGCCGACCGTGACGTGCTGCCCGTCCTCGACCAGCAGCGTCGCGCGCTTGAGGACCGGGTAGACGTGCGGCTCGTCGCCGTTGTCGGGCGTCAGGATGACCTTCTTGGCCTTGTCGGTCTCGTCGATCGTGATGCGGCCGTCGGCCTCGGCGATCGGCGACGCACCCTTCGGGGTGCGGGCCTCGAAGAGCTCCTGCACGCGGGGCAGACCCTGCGTGATGTCGTCGGCCGACGCGGAACCACCGGTGTGGAAGGTGCGCATCGTCAGCTGCGTGCCGGGCTCACCGATCGACTGGGCCGCGATGATGCCGACGGCCTCGCCGATGTCGACGAGCTTGCCGGACGCGAGCGAACGGCCGTAGCACTTCGCGCAGACGCCGACCGCCGAGTCGCAGGTGAGGACGGAGCGGACCTTGATGGTCTCGACCCCGGCATCCACCAGCTTGTCGATGAGCACGTCGCCCACGTCGTCGCCCGCCTCGGCGACGACCTCGCCCGAGGGCGAGACGACGTCGGCGGCGAGGGTACGCGCGAACACCGAGTTCTCGACGTTCGCGTCGCGCACCAGGGTGCCGTCGGCACCGGGAGCGGCGATCGTGAACTCGAGCCCCTTCGTCGTGCCGCAGTCGTCCTCACGGATGATGACGTCCTGCGAGACGTCGACGAGTCGACGCGTCAGGTAGCCCGAGTCGGCGGTACGGAGGGCCGTGTCGGCCAGACCCTTACGGGCACCGTGGGTCGCCGTGAAGTACTCCGCCACGCTCAGACCCTCGCGGTACGAGGAGATGATCGGACGGGGCATGATCTCGCCCTTGGTGTTGTTGACGAGGCCTCGGATGCCGGCGATGTTACGGATCTGCAGCCAGTTACCACGGGCGCCCGAGCTCACCATGCGGTTGATGGTGTTGTCGGCCGGGAAGTTGGCCTTCATCGCGGCCTGCACCTCGTCGGTCGCCTCGGTCCAGATCTTGATCTGCTCCTGACGACGCTCGGCGTCGGTCACGAGACCGTTCTCGAACTGGCTCTGCACCTTCTGCGCCTGCTTCTCGTACTTGGCGATGATCTCGGCCTTGTTCGGCGGGGTCAGCACGTCGCTGAGCGCGACGGTCACACCAGAGCGGGTGGCCCAGTAGAAGCCGGCGTCCTTGATGCGGTCAAGGGATGCCGCGACCTCCACCTTGGGGTACTCCTCGGCGAGCTTGTTGACGATCTGCGAGAGCTTGCCCTTGTCGGCCTGCTCGCGCACGAACGGGTAGCCCTTGGGCAGGGTGTCGTTGAAGATCGCCTGACCGAGCGACGCGTCCACGAGACCGTGACGCTCGTAGCCCTCGGGCGCTTCGCCCTCGAGGAACGTGAGCCCCGGAATGCGGATGCGGACCTTGGCCTGCAGGTCGAGGGTGCCCTCGTCCTTCGCCAGGATCGCCTCGCCGACCGAGCCGAACACGCGACCCTCGCCCGCGGCACCCTCCTTGACCGTGGTCAGGTGGTGCAGGCCGATGATCATGTCCTGCGAGGGCAGGGTGACCGGGCGGCCGTCGGAGGGCTTCAGGATGTTGTTCGACGCGAGCATGAGGATGCGCGCCTCGGCCTGCGCCTCGACGGACAGCGGCAGGTGCACGGCCATCTGGTCACCGTCGAAGTCGGCGTTGAACGCCGCGCAGACGAGCGGGTGCAGCTGGATGGCCTTGCCCTCCACGAGCTGCGGCTCGAAGGCCTGGATGCCCAGGCGGTGCAGCGTGGGAGCGCGGTTGAGCAGCACGGGGCGCTCGCGGATGATCTCCTCGAGCACGTCCCATACCTCGGGGCGCGCGCGCTCGACCGAGCGCTTGGCGGCCTTGATGTTCTGCGAGTGACCGAGGTCGATGAGGCGCTTGATGACGAACGGCTTGAACAGCTCGAGCGCCATCGCCTTGGGCAGACCACACTGGTGGAGCTTCAGCTGCGGGCCGACGATGATGACCGAACGGCCCGAGTAGTCCACGCGCTTGCCGAGCAGGTTCTGGCGGAACCGGCCCTGCTTGCCCTTGAGCATGTCGGACAGCGACTTCAGCGCACGGTTGCCGGTACCGGTGACGGGACGACCGCGGCGGCCGTTGTCGAACAGGGCGTCGACGGCCTCCTGCAGCATCCGCTTCTCGTTGTTCACGATGATCTCGGGGGCACCGAGGTCGATCAGGCGACGGAGGCGGTTGTTGCGGTTGATCACGCGACGGTACAGGTCGTTCAGGTCGCTGGTGGCGAAGCGGCCACCGTCGAGCTGGACCATCGGGCGCAGCTCCGGCGGGATCACCGGGACGACGTCGAGGACCATGGATGCCGGGGACATGCCCGTCTGCAGGAACGAGTTGACGACCTTCAGGCGCTTGATCGCGCGGATCTTGCGCTGGCCCTTGCCCTCGGAGATCTGCAGGTGCAGCGACTCGGCCTCGGCGGCCAGGTCGAACGCCCGCAGGCGGCGCTGGATGGACTCGGCGCCCATGTAGGCCTCGAAGTACTGACCGAACCGGTCCTGCAGCTCCTGGAAGACGTCGTCCTCCTGCTTCAGCTGGCCGACGGCGAGGTTGCGGAACTCGTCCCACATGCGCTCGAGCTTGGCGACCTGGTCATCCGCGTTCTTGCGGATCGACGCCATCTCCTTCTCGGCGGCATCCTTGACCTTCTTGCGCTGGTCGGCCTTGGCACCCTCCGCCTCCAGGGCGGCGAGCTCCTCCTCCAGCTTGGCCAGGCGCGTCGCGACGCGGGCGTCACGACGGTCGGCAAGATTCTTGATCTCCAGGCGCAGGTTCGCCTCGTGAGTCGGCAGGTCGCGGTGACGCTCCTCCTCGTCGACCGAGATCACCATGTAGGCGGCGAAGTAGATGACCTTCTCGAGGTCCTTCGGCGCCATGTCGAGGAGGTACCCGAGGCGCGAGGGCACGCCCTTGAAGTACCAGATGTGGGTGACGGGGGCGGCGAGCTCGATGTGGCCCATGCGCTCACGACGGACCGAGGACTTCGTGACCTCGACGCCGCAGCGCTCGCAGACGATCCCCTTGAAGCGGACGCGCTTGTACTTGCCGCAGGCGCACTCCCAGTCGCGGGAAGGGCCGAAGATCTGCTCGCCGAACAGACCGTCCTTCTCGGGCTTGAGGGTGCGGTAGTTGATGGTCTCGGGCTTCTTGACCTCGCCGTAGGACCAACGACGGATGTCGTCAGCGGTGGCCAGGCCGATGCGAAGCTGATCGAAAGTGGTGGACTCGAGCACTGGTTCTCCTGTGTCTCAGAAAGTTTCGTAAACCGCGGGTCAGATCTCGTCGATGGACGAGGACTCGAACCGGGTGGAGATGTTGATGCCGAGCTCCTCCGCCGCGCGGAACGCCTCGTCATCCGTGTCGCGGAGGTTGACCGCCGTGCCGTCGGCCGAGAGAACCTCGACGTTCAGGCAGAGCGACTGCATCTCCTTCATGAGCACCTTGAAGGACTCGGGGATGCCCGGCTCCTGGATGTTCTCGCCCTTGACGATCGCCTCGTAGACCTTGACGCGGCCGACGATGTCGTCGGACTTGATCGTCAGGAGCTCCTGCAGCGCGTACGCGGCACCGTAAGCCTCGAGCGCCCACACCTCCATCTCGCCGAAGCGCTGGCCGCCGAACTGCGCCTTACCACCCAGCGGCTGCTGCGTGATCATCGAGTAGGGGCCGGTGGAGCGGGCGTGGATCTTGTCGTCCACGAGGTGGTGCAGCTTCAGGATGTACATGTAGCCGACCGAGATGGGCGCCGGGAACGGCTCGCCGGAGCGGCCGTCGAACAGCTGCGTCTTGCCCGAGCTGTCGATCAGGCGCACACCGTCGCGCGTGGGCAGCGTCGAGTCGAGGAGCCCCGCGATCTCGGCCTCGTGCGCACCGTCGAACACCGGGGTCGCGACCTTCGTGCCCGGGGCCGCTTCGCGGGCGGACTCCGGCAGGTGCACGGCCCACTCCGGGGTGCCCTCGACCTTCCAGCCCTGCTTCGCGATCCACCCGAGGTGGGTTTCGAGCACCTGGCCGAAGTTCATGCGACCGGGGATGCCGAGCGGGTTGAGCACGACGTCGACCGGCGTGCCGTCCGCGAGGAACGGCATGTCCTCGACGGGGAGGATCTTCGCGATGACGCCCTTGTTGCCGTGACGGCCGGCGAGCTTGTCGCCCTCGGTGATCTTGCGCTTCTGGGCGATGTAGACCACGACGCGGCGGTTGACGCCGGAGCCGAGCTCGTCGTCGCCGTCCTCGGCGTTGAACTCCTTGACGGCGATGATCGTGCCCTGCTCGCCGTGGGGCACCTTCAGCGAGGTGTCACGGACTTCGCGGCTCTTCTCGTTGAAGATCGCGCGGAGCAGGCGCTCCTCGGCGCTCAGCTCGGTCTCGCCCTTGGGCGTGACCTTGCCGACGAGGATGTCGCCGGGGCGCACCTCGGCGCCGATGCGGACGATGCCGCGCTCGTCGAGGTCCTTCAGCAGGTCCGGGCTGACGTTGGGGAGGTCGCGGGTGATCTCCTCCTTGCCGAGCTTGGTGTCACGGGCATCCACCTCGTACTCCTCGATGTGGATCGAGGAGAGGGTGTCGTTCTTGACGAGGTCCTGGCTGAGGATGATCGCGTCCTCGAAGTTGTGACCCTCCCACGTCATGAACGCGACGAGGAGGTTCTTGCCGAGCGCGAGCTCGCCGTTCTCCGTCGCCGGGCCATCGGCGATGACCTCGCCGGCCTCGATGCGGTCGCCCGCCGAGACGATGACGCGCTGGTTGTAGCTCGTGCCCTGGTTGGAGCGGTCGAACTTGCGCAGGAAGTAGTCCTGCGTGCCACCCTCGTCGAGCTGGATCGTGACGACGTCGGCCGAGACCTCGGCGACGACACCCGACTTCTCAGCGGTGAGGACGTCGCCGGCGTCGATGGCCGCGAAGCCCTCCATACCGGTGCCGACCACGGGCGACTCGCTGCGCAGCAGCGGCACGGCCTGACGCTGCATGTTCGCACCCATGAGGGCGCGGTTGGCGTCGTCGTGCTCGAGGAAGGGGATAAGCGAGGTCGCGACCGACACCATCTGGCGCGGCGAGACGTCCATGTAGCCGATCTCGTCGGCGTGGAACATGTCGACCTCGCCACCCTGACCGCGGCGGGCCAGCACGCGCTCGGTGGCAAACTTGCCGTCCGCGTCGAGCTCGGCGCCGGCCTGGGCGACGATGTAGTCGTTCTCCTCGGAGGCGGTGAGGTAGTCGATCGTGTCGGTCACCTTGCCGTCGACCACGCGGCGGTACGGCGTCTCGATGAAGCCGAACGCGTTGATCCGCGCGAACGAGGCGAGCGAGCCGATGAGGCCGATGTTCGGGCCTTCCGGGGTCTCGATCGGGCACATGCGGCCGTAGTGCGACGGGTGGACGTCGCGGACCTCGACGCCGGCGCGCTCACGGCTGAGGCCGCCGGGGCCGAGCGCCGACAGGCGGCGCTTGTGGGTCAGACCCGCGAGCGGGTTGTTCTGGTCCATGAACTGCGACAGCTGCGACGTGCCGAAGAACTCCTTGATCGCGGCGACGACGGGGCGCACGTTGATCAGGGTCTGCGGCGTGATCGCCTCGATGTCCTGCGTGGTCATGCGCTCGCGGACGACGCGCTCCATGCGGGACAGGCCGGTGCGGACCTGGTTCTGGATGAGCTCGCCGACGGCGCGGATGCGACGGTTGCCGAAGTTGTCGATGTCGTCGACGTCGAGACGGATCTCCGCCGCCTCGCCGTTGCGGACACCGGGGATCGACGCGTCACCGCGGTGCAGCGCGACGAGGTACTTGATGGTCGCGACGATGTCGTCGACGGTGAGCACCGAGTCGCTCAGCGGCTTGTCGAGGCCGAGCTTCTGGTTGATCTTGTAGCGACCCACCTTCGCCAGGTCGTAGCGCTTCGGGTTGAAGTAGAAGTTGTCCAGCAGCGCGCGGGCGGCCTCGGCGGCGACCTGCTCGCCCGGACGGAGCTTGCGGTAGATGTCGCGGAGCGCATCCTCCTTGGTGAGGATCGTGTCCTTGCTCAGCGTGTCCTCGATGGACTCGTAGCCGGCGAACTCGTTGAGGATGTCCTCGCTGGACAGGCCCAGGGCCTTGAGGAAGACGGTGACCGACTGCTTGCGCTTGCGGTCGATGCGCACGCCGACCTGGTCGCGCTTGTCGATCTCGAACTCGAGCCAGGCGCCGCGGGAGGGGATGACGCGCGCCGAGACGATGTCCTTGTCGCTGGTCTTGTCGGGCGTCTTGTCGAAGTAGACGCCGGGCGAGCGGACGAGCTGGCTGACGACGACACGCTCGGTGCCGTTGATGATGAACGTGCCCTTGCCGGTCTGCAGCGGGAAGTCGCCCATGAAGACGGTCTGGGTCTTGATCTCACCCGTGAGGTGGTTCATGAACTCGGCCTCGACGTACAGCGGGGCGGCGTAGGTCTTGCCGCGCTCCTTGCACTCCTCGATCGAGTACTTCTCCGGCTCCAGGTACGGGTTCGTGAAGCTCAGCTGCATCGTCTCGCCGAGGTCCTCGATGGGCGAGATCTCCTCGAAGATCTCCTCGAGGCCGCTGGTCTCGGGCACGTCGGTGCGGCCGGCTTCCTTCGCCTCTGCGACACGGGCCTTCCAGGCGTCGTTGCCGACGAGCCAGTCGAAGGACTCCGTCTGCAGCGCGAGAAGGTCGGGGACCGTCAGCGTGTCGGAGATCTTGGCGAACGACAGGCGCGAAGCGCCGCGGCCGTTCTTGGGGGTGGTGGTGGAATTGGTTGCGTTGCGCGCAGCAGCCAAGGGGATTACCTCCATGAGCCCGGGCAGGGGCTGGTTTCCTTGTCGTCAGGTGGAGTGCTCCGTTCCCGCCGCCTGCCGCGCGCCGCCACGTCTCTCGAGCGGCGGGGATCTGCAGGCGCACGCCGACCACCATATGAGGGCATGGGGGAAGGGAGCGCAACTACCCACTATAGACCGCGCGACGCGCCATGGCAAGCCGGATCCTTGACGAGTTTCGGATGCTGCGGTATAACCGCGCGGTGGCCGCATGAGGCGCGGTGGTCAGGCGGGGCGGGCGTGGCGGAACCGGATCCGGGTGCCCGGCCGGGCCTGCGCGAGAAGATCGCGCGCGGCGTCGGTGACCACGGCGATGACGGGGTAGCCGCCGGTGACCGGCCCATCGGGTCCGAGGATGACGGGACGCGCGTCGGGTGGGACCTGGATCGCGCCCGGCAGCATCCCCTCGCTCGGCAGCTCGTCGTCGCGGACACGCGGCAGCGCCGGTCCGTCGAGGCGGATGCCGACGCGGTCGGCCTGCGGTGACACCGTCCAGACGGCGTCGAAGAGCGGCGAGCTGCTCGCGAACCAGTCCGCCCGTGGGCCCGGAGCCAGCGCGACCTCCACCTCGCCCGGCGGAGGTCCCCACGGGTGCAGGTCGGCGGGCGGGACCGGACCGGTGACGTCGCCGGCCGGCGCGAGCGTCGCCCCCGCGGCCAGCGGCGCGGGGCCCAGGCCCGCGAGGGTGTCGGTGGCGCGCGAGCCGAGGACGGCGGATGCCGCGATGCCGCCGCGGACGGCGAGGTACGCCCGGGCGCCGTGGTCGAACCCGTCGATCTCGAGCTCCGCTCCCGACGGCCACGGGTGCGCAACGTAGGGGTCGACCGCCCGGCCGCCCAAGCGGATCGCGCCCCACGCGCCCGTGACCGCGAACCAGAGGTCGGTGTCGGGGCCGGATGCCGCGGCATCCCACACCGCGCGGAAGCCGCCCAACGTGATCTCCACTCCCGCGGCACGCTCGTCGGTGCCGACGAGCCGGTTGGCGATGCGCAGCGCGGCACGGTCGGCGGCGCCCGAGACCGCGACTCCGGCGGCGAGCGCGCCCGGTCGCCCCTGATCCTGCACCGTCGCGAGCGGTCCCGGCGTGAGCACCCGGATCCGGCCCGCGGGAGTGCCTACGCGGCGAGACGTCGTCGCTGCACCGAGACCGCGTCGCGCCTCCGGTGTCTCGGTACACGGACGTGGTCTCGCCGCTAGAGAGGGGGCGGATGGCGCGGCGGGCGCGTAGGGCGCGGCCAGCGCGGGGGCGGATGCCGGGAGCGCGGGCGCCGGACGGAAGCGCACGCGGGTGCCGGGCTGCAGGAGCGCGGGCGTCGCCGCTGCCGGATCGAAGAGGACGGCGGATGTCGTCCCGATGAGGCGCCAGCCGCCGGGACTGGAGCGCGGATAGGCGCCGGTGAACGGCCCGGCGAGGCCCACGGCACCGGCCGGGACGCGGCTGCGGGGGCGGTCGAGACGCGGCACCGGAAACGGCCAGTCGGCGCTGACGAGGTATCCGAACCCCGGCGCGAAGCCGGTGAAGGCAACGCTCCACTCAGCGGCGGCGTGGCGGGCGGCGAGCTCCGCCGTGCCGAGTCCGACGAGGCCCGCCGTCTCGGCGAGGTCGGCGCCGTCGTAGACGATCGGCAGTTCGACGAGCGGGCCGGTGGGGTCGGCACCCGCGCCCACCGCGTCACCCATAACATCCGCGCCGCCCGCACCCGCGGCATCCCCGATCCACGCGCGCGCCGCCGCGAGCGAGAGGACGGCCGGATCGACCGCCACGAGCACGGTCCGCGCGGCGGGGACGAGGTCGACGACGCCGGCGGGGCGGGATGCCGCGAGGCGCCCGTGGAGGGACAGCATCGCACCGAGATCAGCGACCTCGGCCAGCAGCGCCCGGTCACCGAAGGGCAGGATCCGCACAGTCATGACAGCGACCCCGTCACCACAGTCACCACGGCGCGCGGACCGCGACGCCCGCCGCGTCGAGCGCCGCACGGACGGCGCGGGCCATGGCCACCGCGCCGGGGGAATCGCCGTGCACGCACAGCGAGACGGCGTCGACCCGCACGAGCGAGCCGTCGACGGCTTCGACGACGCCGTCGCGTGCGAGCCGCACGGCACGGGCGGCCACAATCGCGGGATCGTCCATCAGCGCACCCGGTGCGCCGCGCGGGACCAGCGCGCCGTCCGGCAGATAGCCGCGGTCGAGGAAGGCCTCCTGCCGGAACGGGAGCCCGACGGCACGCGCCGCGGCGGCGATCTCGCCCTGCAGTCCGAGGAGGGGCACGGCGCGGCCGACGCGCGCGGACAGGTCGGCGACGGCATCCGCCACCGCGGCCGCCTGCTCCGGGTCGTCGCGGACTGCGTGATAGAGCGCGCCGTGCGGCTTGACGTAGCGGATGTCCGCCCCTGCCGCGGCGAGCGCGGCGAGCTGCTCGCGCACCGTCCGGCGGAGGTCGTCGGCCGGCAGCGTCAGGCGCACGCGGCCGAATCCGGCCCGGTCGGGGTAGGACGGGTGCGCCCCGACGGCGACGCCGTGCGCGGCCGCGCGCGCGACGGCATCCGCCATCGACGCCGCGTCGCCGGCGTGACCGCCGCACGCGATCGAGGCGCTGGACACCACGGCGAACATCGCCTCGTCGTCGGCGGTCGGGGCGCCGTCGACCGTCTCGCCGAGGTCGGCGTTGAGGTCGATCGCGGTCATGCCGCTACCGTACCGGCGCCGACAGCGGGGATCCCGGCCCGCTACCGTGGAGCCATGGCCAGAGGGCGGGTGGAGGACGAGCCGGCCCAGGCGCGGCTGTCCGACGGCACGATCGCCCGCGTCGTGCGCAGCCGCTTCGCCGGCGGTTTCGAGCTCGACGTCGACGGCACGCCGCAGTCGCACGTCGACCCCGACGACCCCAGCCACCTGCACTTCGAGTACGTCGCCCGGATGGGCGCGGTCATCGACCTGCTCCGGATGCCGGGGCAGCCCCTCACCGCGATTCACCTCGGCGCCGGGGCGCTCACCCTCCCCCGCTACGTCGAGCACACCCGACCGGGGTCGCGCCAGCAGGTGATCGAGCTGGAGCAATCGCTCGTCGATCTCGTCCGCGCCGAGCTGCCGCTGCCCCGCGGCGCGCAGGTGCGGGTGCGGATCGGCGACGCCCGGGATGTCGCGGCGCGCCTGCCGGCCGGGCTGCAGGGCAGCGCCGACCTCGTCGTGTCCGACGTGTTCGCGGGCGCGCAGACGCCGGCGCACCTGACGACCGTGGAGTACTTCCGGATCCTCGCGGGGCTGCTCTCCCCCGACGGCGTCCTGCTCGTCAACGTCGCCGACGGCGCGGGCCTCGCGTTCGCGCGCCGCGAGGTCGCGACGGTACGCGCGGTGCTGCCGGAGGTCATCGTGCTCGCGGAGGTGCAGACGCTCAAGGGCCGCCGCTTCGGCAATCTCGTCATCGCCGCCTCGCACGCGCCGCTGCCCGTGACATGGCTGCCGCGTCTCATGGCCGCCGGCCCCCACCCCGCGAAGGTGGCCCAGGGCGCGGAGCTCGACGAGTTCGTGCGGGACGCACGGGTGGCGACGGATGCCGACGCCACCGCGTCGCCGAAACCGGCGGCATCCGTCTTCGAGCGCTGAGCGCCGTCCGCGCGGCGTGTGCGCCCCGGATCGGCACCGTCCCGGGTGAGACTGGGAGAGCCGAGACCGGAGCGACGAAGGGGGCTGCCGTGAGCTATATCAAGGGGTACGACCCGCAGACCCTGCGCGAGATCGTCGACCCGCACCAGTGCAAGGAGCGGCTGGACGAACTGGGCGATCAGCGGAGCCTGCCGGCCCTGCTCGAACGCGTGTGGCTGCTGAAGGTGCTCGGCAAGCTCGAGGACGCCCTGGTGATCTCGGAGCAGTCCGTGCGCGTCGCGCGGATGGGCGGCACGCGCAAAGACCTGCTGCGGGCACGGATCCTCCACGCGAGCGTGCTGCAGTTCCGCGGCGCCTACGCGGCCGCGCACCAGGAGCTGACGACGTGCGCCGAGGAGGCCGACGGGCAGGGCTGGGCGGCGCTGGCGGCGTTCGCGCTGCAGCACCGCGGCAAGGTGAGCTACGACGCCGGCGACTACGCCGACGCCCGCGCCGACTTCAAGCGCGCACTGTTCCTGCGCCAGGAGGCCGGCGCTCCCGAGGACCAGCTCGAGTCGACGCTGCTCGCGATCGAGGCCGCCGACCGGCGGCGCTCGGCCGTCGCCAGCTGAGTGTCGGAGGCCCGACGTACAGTGCCGGTATGACCGGACAGCGACGCGATGTCTGACCTGCAGTGGGTGCGCCATGAGGCGGAGGCCCTCATTGCGACGCACCTGGATGCCTCGTGGTCGTTCGCCTTCGACAACGCCAAGCGCCGCGCGGGGGCGTGCGACTATACGCGCAAGCGACTGACGGTGTCGCGATACCTGTCCGCGCGATATGACGACGCGACCAACCGGCAGACGCTGCTGCACGAGGTCGCGCACGCGCTCGCCGGGTCGCGCGCGGGCCACGGTCCGGCATGGAAGCGGACGGCGCGCTCCCTCGGCTACACGGGCGGCACCACCCACCACGGTGAGACGGCGACCGAGCTCGCGCCCTGGGTGGGCGTGTGCCCGGCCGGGCACGTCGCGTACCGGCATCGGCGGGTGACGCGTCCGACGTCGTGCGCGAAGTGCTCGCGCACCTTCGACGAGCGGTTCCTGTTCCGCTGGACGCGGCGCGACATCACGCCCGCGACGCGCTTGGCCGCGATGACGCCGCGCGGGGAGTAGGCGGGCGGGGGCTCGTTCGGGTGGCAGTTGGGGTGGGCCCGCCGGGTTGAAGGACACCACAAGTGCCATCCCAACCACCCGGCCGCGCCGCGGCATCCCTTCGCGTGGCAGTTGTGGTGGGCCCGCCGGGTTGAAGGGCACCACAAGTGCCACCCCAACCACCCGGGTGCGGGGCGGCATCCCTTCACATGGCAGTCGTGGCGAGCCCGCGGGGTGAGTGCCCACCACAACTGCCATCCCAACCACCCGGGTGCGGGGCGGCATCCCTTCACATGGCAGTCGTGGTGACCCCGCTCGCGCGCCGGCCACCACAAGTGACAGGCGACGCGAACCGGCCCGGCCTATCGGCCGCGCGCGAGCGCGCGCATCGTCCCGGCGGTCACGTCGCCGAGCTCACGCCACAGACCGTAGGCGTCGTCGTATCGGCCGACCCACGCGGGGTCGGGGTCGATCACGTCGCCCTCGAGCACCAGTGCGAGCGGCTCGTCCCACGCGGCGTACGCGCCGACGCCCACCCCACCCGCGAACGCCGCGCCGAGGGATGCCCCGGGGTGATCGCGGATCGTGCGCAGCGGCACGCCGAGCACGCTCGCATGGATCCGCTTCCACAGATACGAGGTCGCCCCACCGTTCGTCACCGTCGCGTGGTCCAGCGCGACCCCGCGCGAGCGCAGCACCTCGGCGTTGTGCCGGAAGCCGAAGGCGATCCCCTCGAGGGCCGCCCGATACACGTCGGCGGCCCCGTGACCGAGGTGCAGCCCCGCGATGACCCCGCGCAGGTCGGGATCATTGCGCGGACTCTTCTCACCCAGGAAGTACGGCAGGCACAAGATCTCGGCCGCGGGACGCATCGCCGCCTCGTCGTCCATCGCGGCGAGATCATCGATACGCAGCATCTGCTGCACCCACCGCACGAGACTGCCGCTGGTCGCCATGCATCCGTTCGGCAGCCACAGTCCGTCAACAGGATGCGCGTCGAGGAAGAACCGCGCATCGGTGACGGCCTCGCGGCTGACCGCCAGGATGTCACCCGCCCCGCCGAGCTTGACGAGCCAGTCACCGGGCTCCCGCAGCCCCGCCGTGTACGCGGACAGCACATGATCGGCGCCTCCCACGACGAGCGGGATGCCGGCGGCAAGCCCGACGCGCTCCGCGAGATCGCCGCGCAGCCGCCCGACGACCTCCCCCGACCGACGCCCCGGAACGAGCCGGTCGGCGAGCCCGGGAACGGCCTCGGCTGCCGGCGCGAACACGTCCCCCGAGAGGTCGAACAGCCCCGACTCGAGCGCCCAGTTTGCCTCGACGTGGGGCTCGGCACCGAGCGCCATCAGCAGCCAGTCGTACGACCCGACGACGTGGCGTGTGCGGCTCCAGGCATCCGACTCGTGCCGTTCCAGCCACAGGACCTTCGGCGCGACCGACTGCTGCGACGGCACCGAGCCCGTCACCGCGAGAGGGTCCGCACCCGCGCTCGAAAGCCGCCCGGTCAGCGCCTCCACTTCCCCCGTCGCCCGCGCGTCGTTCTGCAGAATCGCCGCGCGCACGGGCGCACCGGCCGCATCGACGGCGACGATCGCCGGCACCATGCCGGTTGTCGCGATCGCTGCGACGGCCCGCCCGGCGATGGCCGAAGCGAGCTCGAGCAGCGCCGACTCGACGTTTGCGAACCACTGCGCGGGGTCGGCCTCGGCCCATCCCGCGTGCGGCGACGACAGCCGATTCGCCCGCGTCGCCTGCGCAATCTGCCCTCGGCCGGGGTCGACGACGACCACCTTGACACCGGTCGTGCCGATGTCGATGCCGATCAACAGTCCGTCAGTCATGCCGCGCTCGCTCGGGGGTCAGCGCCGGGCGGCGTCGACGAATCGCCGAGCCCGATCGGGGTCCACGCGGTTCCACGTGTGCCCGTCGACCTTCAGCGACGACCCGACGATACAGCCGTCGGCGATCGTGAGCATCTCGGCGATCGTCTCGGCGCGCGCTCCCGTGTTGAGGATCACCGGCACCTCGGAGTCGACGGCGTCGACAGCCTCACGCACTTCGCGCAGCACCGCGGTGTCGGGGCCGGCACCCGCCATCGGGCCGGAGACGAGGATGCCGTCGGCCAGTGACGACACGACCGTCGACTTGGCGATCTGCGCGAACGACCGCGTGCCGATCGGCGAGGCGAACTCGGGGGAGATGTTCATCAGGATTGCGATGTCCCCGGCATCCAACCGGCGGCGCTCGCGGAGGGTCGCCGCGGCATCCGTGTTCCACAGCCCCATGTCCGACTCCCACACGCCACTGACGACCTCACGCAGGAAGGAGGCGCCCGTCGCAACGGCCGTCGCGAGCGCGATGCGCGGGTCCCACAGGAAGTCGACGCCGAACGGAATCGCCGCAGGCCGGCACTCGGTGACGACACGCGCCATGACGGCGGATGCCTCGGGTCCCGCGTGCAGCTCGTACGGGCGGTCGTTCTCGTTGCAGAACATCACGGCGTCGAAGCCCGCCTCGACGAGCACGTCGACGTCACGCTGCACGTGCTCGACGAGCGCGTCGACGCCGCCGGCCGCGTCATAGAGCGGCGTTCCGGGGAGAGCGGGCACGTGGGCCATCGCCACGAGCGGGCGAGCCGTGTTCGGAAAAATGGCGCGAAAAAGAGAGGTCATGATGCTCCAGTAGTGTCGATGAGGGGAAAGGGGGCCGCGCAGCCCGCGGCGGGGCGAGGGTCAGGGCGAGGCGGATGCCGACGAGACGAGCACGACCTCGGCTCCCGCCGTCTGCACGTCGAGGACCGTCGGATGGTCGGCCGACGCGTCGGTCACGAGCACGTCGACCGCCTCGAGCGGCGCGATGTTGACGAGGTGGACGCGGCCGAGCTTCGCCTGGTCGGCGCCGACGATGAGTCGTCGGGCGGCCGAGACGGCGGCGCGCTTCACCGCTGCTTCCTGCGGGTGGTACTCGGTCAGCCCGCGCTCGGCGTCGACGCCCGCGACTCCCGCGACATAGACGTCGCAGTTGTACCCGGCGATCAGCCGTTCGGCGTCGGGTCCGATGAGGCTCAGTTCCCCCGGACGCACGATGCCGCCCGCGAGGATCACGGTCGTGTCGGGCTCGTCGGCGAGCGTCGTCGCGACGGTCAGCGACGGCGTGATGACGGTCAGCCCCAGGCCGCGCCCGCAGATTGCGCGGGCGACCGAGGCGACGGTCGAACCACTGTCGAGGATCACGGTCTCCCCCGGCGAGAGCCGTTCGGCGATCGCGACGGCGATGTGCATCTTCGAGTCGACCGCGTGGCCCGCGCGCGAGCCGTACGACGGCTCGAACGCCGTGCCGGGCAGCGCGATCGCACCACCGGAGACCCGCCGGACGATGCCGGCGCTCTGCAGCACCTCGATGTCACGCCGAATCGTCATCTCGCTGACGCCGAATTCGCGCGCGAGATCGGCGAACTGCACCTCTCCGTGGTCTGTGACGCGCTCCTCGATGATCGCGCGACGCTCAAACACGTCCATGTTGCTCCCCCGTCGCCGCCGCCATCCGCGATATCAGGATGTCGTAGTCCCGCTGCTGCTGCGCGATCGCGGCGTCGACGTCGAGCGTCAGGACGCGACGGTCGCGCATGATCCACGACCCTCCGACGAGCGAGGACGAGACGGAGGCGCCGCTCGTGCCGTAGACGAGCGCCGCCTCGAGCGACTGCGCTCCGCGCGGACCGCGGCCCACCTCGGCGAGGGGAATCGCGATCAGATCGGCGATGGCGCCGGCTTGCAGCATCCCGTCTCCCTCCGCACCACCGAGCGCGCGGTGCCCGTTCACCGTCGCTATGCCGAGGATCTCGGCGGGGGTCACCTCGTTCGGCACCTGCGAGGTGAAGGCGGCGAGCTTGCCGAGAGTGCGCATCTCTTCAAAGAGGTCGACGCCCGTGTTGTTGCACACGTTGTCGGAACCGAGCGAGACGTTCACGCCCGCATCGAGCGCGGCACGGACAGGTGCCGCGGGGACACCCGACTGCATCGCGACCGACGGGATGACCGCGATCGACGCGCGCGTGCCGGCCAACAGCGGCAGCTCGTCGACGGGCACCGTGTTGCAGTGCGCGAGGATCGTCGGCACCTCGAGCATGCCCATCGCGACGAGCTGCTCGAGGCCGCTCGTGCCGGTGTGCTCGCGGCACCAGTCGTCTTCTTCTGACGACGTGGAGAAATGCACGTGCAGGCCGGCGCCGAGGCGCGTGGCGGCCTCCAGCTCGGCCGCCATGGCTTCGGGCGTGTTGTCGACGAAGTAGGCGTGCGGGCCGAGCCATCCCCGGACGATGTCGGACGCGCCCTGCATCGACTCGGCGAACGCCGTCGCCGCGGCGAGCTCGCGTGCCCGCGCGGCGTCGTCCCCGAGCTCGACGATGCCCCAAGCCAGTGCCGCGCGCAGCCCCGATTGAATGACGACGGGCGCGATGCGGTCAGCGTAGAAGTACTGATCGGCGAAGGCCGTGATGCCGTGCCGGATGAAGTCGGCGCAGCTGACCGCGACGGATGCCGGGACGAGCTCGGGCGTCAGGTGCGCCTCGCGTGTGCGCAGCACCGCGAGGAAGCCCTCCATCGTGAGGAGCGAGTGCCCCTCGGCGACGCCGCGCATGAGCGACATCGGGGTGTGCGCGTGGGTGTTGACAAGGCCCGGCATGACAAGGCTCGGCCCCAGGTCGACGACATCGGGGCCGGCCGGGCGTGGCCCGGTCAGCGCCGAGACGGCGACAATGCGACCCGCGTCGAGCTCGATGACGCCGGGCTCGAACACGTCGCCCGTTCCCGTCCACACGATGTCTGCGACGATCAGTCGGGGGCTCTCGGGGGTGGTCATGCGGCATCCTTTCCACCGGCCATGATGCGGCCGATCCGTTCACGGTCGACGTCGGCCCGTGCGAACGGGCCGATCAGCTCGCCCCGATACATCACCGCGATGCGGTGCGACAGAGCGAGAACCTCGTCGAGTTCCGTTGACACCAGCAGCACACCGGAGCCCTCCGCACACGCCGCGAGCAGCGAGCGGTGGACGAACTCGATCGAGCCGACGTCGAGGCCACGCGTGGGTTGGTTCGCGAGAACGACCGCGGGTTCGCCGGCGAGCTCGCGGCCGATGACGATCTTCTGCAGATTGCCGCCGGAGAGCGAGGCGACGGCACGCGCGGGGGCGGCGCCGCGCACTTCGTAGTCGGCGATGACCTGCTGCGCGAACGCCCGGCGGGCCTTGCGCGCGATGACGCCGAGCCTGCTGAACCGACGCGAGCGGAAGGCCGTCGCGACGACGTTCTCCTCGAGGGTCGCGGTGAGATTGAGGCCCACGGTCATGCGATCGGCGGCGATGTGGGCGAGCCCCGCCTCGCGGATGCGGGCGGGCCTGCGCCCGGCGACGGGCACGCCTCGGACGTCGACGGCGCCGGCGTCGAGGGGCAGGAGCCCCGCGATCGCCTCGATGAGCTCGTCCTGGCCGTTGCCGCTGACGCCCGCGATGCCGAGGATCTCGCCACCGCGGATCTCGAACTGCACGCCGTCGGCGTCCTCAGGGGTCGCCGCGTGGCGCAGCCCCGTGACGCCGAGCACGGTGGCGCGCAGCGGCAGGACGGGCGGCTCGGTCTGCTGGGCGACGTCGCGACCCACCATGAGGCGAGCGAGTTCGGCATCGTCTGCCTCGCCGCGCCGGAGTGTCGCGACGACGCGACCGCGTCGCATGACGACGATGCGGTCGGCGACCGCCTGCACCTCGGGGAGCTTGTGCGAGATGAACAGGACCGATCGGCCTCCCGCGGCGAGCCGACGGATGAGGCCTGTCAGCTCCTCCGCCTCACCCGGCGTGAGAACGGCGGTCGGCTCGTCGAAGATGAGGGTCTGCGCGTCGGCGGCGAGCGCCTTGAGGATCTCAACCCGCTGCTGCGCACCGATCGACAGGGTGTCGACGCGCCGCGTCGGGTCGATCCGGAGGCCGCTCTCGGCGGCGAGCTGTGCGACGCGCTCCCGGGCGCGCTTGTCGTCGTACAGACCGAGCCGCGCGGGCTCGCGTCCGAGCAGCACGTTCTGGGCGACGGTGAAGCTCGGCACGAGTTCGAAGTGCTGATGCACCATGCCGAGGCCCGCCGCGATGGCATCCTGCGGATCACCGATCGTGCGCGGCTCGCCCTCGATGAGGATCTCTCCGGCATCCGGATTATGCACCCCGAACAGCAGGTTCATGAGGGTGCTCTTGCCCGTGCCGTTCTCGCCGATGATGGCGACGACCTCACCGGGCCAGACCTCGAACGACACGTCGGCGACAGCGAGCACGCCGGAGGAGGCGAAGTACTTGCGGAGCCCCCGCGTCTCAAGCCGCGGAACGCGCGTCGAGGTCTGGTCCATGGTGATGTCCTTGTGGTGCTGGGTCAGCTGCCGAGGCCGAGGGCCACGCAGTCGGCACTGGTCGGGTCGTTCAGCGCGTCGCAGACCGTGAGGTCGCCCGCGAGGATCTGCTCCTTGAGTCCGTCGACCAGGGTCTGGATCTCGGGCAGCTGCGCGACCATGTCGGCGGGACCGTTGTCGGCGAAGACGGTCGAGCCGTCATCCCACGAGAGTCCGCTGACGCCGTCGGACATGCCGGCCGCGACGAAGCCCGACTGGAAGTTCCCGTCCATGGCCGCCTTGATGAGGTTGAACGTCGTCATGTCGACGCGCTTCATGACCGATGTGATGACGGTGCCGGGGGCATCGCCGTCCTGGTTCGAGTCGACGCCGATCGCGTAGGCGCCCTGCTCGGTCGCGGCCGTGAACACACCTTGACCGGACAGACCCGCGACGGCGTAGACGATGTCGTTGCCGGCCTGATAGAGCGCGAGTGCGGCCTCCTGCCCGACGGACGGATCGGAGTACTCGTTGTTGAGGTAGCTCGGCGTGACGACACAGTCGGGGCACGCGGCGAGGACGCCCTGCTTGTATCCGTAGAAGAACTGGTTGATGCCGGGGTTGTCGCCGCCGAGCACTGCGCCGACCTTCTTCGTCGTCGTGAGCGAGCCGGCGACATAGCCGCCGAGGAAGCTCGAGTCGTTGACGTTGATCGAGTAGGCCTGCACGTTGTCCGGCAGCTCGTCGACGTAGATATCACTCGGCACGCCGAACAGCTGGTCGGGGTTCTCGTTCGCGACGGCGAGCAGCGAGTCAGGGTCGAGGCCCGGCGCGAGGATGATGTCGGGGTGCGTCGCAACCGTCGAGCGCAGGACGGCCTCCTGCTGCGAGACCGATTCAGCCTCGACGACGCGGCCCGTCACGCCGAGCTCCTGCTCGGCGAGCTTCGCGCCCGCGATCGACGAGTCGATGTAGCCGCCGTCGCCGGCAGCGCCGGGAGTCACGAGGGCGTAGGTGAAGGTCGCGTCATCGGTGCTCGTCGCGGCGGTGGACTCGCCGGCGCAGCCGGCGAGGGCCAGCACACCGGTGAGAGCGAGGGCGGCGGCGGCCGCCATTCGGGTTCGGGTCATCGGTTCTCTCCTTGAGTGGATGTGGAAGTTGGAGCAGGGTGGGGCGTCTTTCGGCGGAGGGACAGGCGCGAGCTGCGTACCCACAGGCGCGTCACCTGCCCGCGGGATTTGGCGCGCAGTCCGACCAGGACGAGAGCGACGAACGCCGCGCCCTGGGGGATGAACTGCGTGAGGTTGGCGGGTACGTCGAATTGCTGCAGGCGGATGCTGGCGGCGCTGGCCAGTCCGAAGATGCCCGCCGCAGGAATCAGGAAGGCCGGCCTGTTGAGGGCGAGCAGGGCCGCCGTGATGCCGATCCAGCCGCGCTCGGCGCTCATGTTGCGGGTGAACAGACCGAGGTCACCGATCGACAGGTAGGCGCCACCGAGCCCGGCGATCGCGCCGGCAGCGATGAGCGTGAGCACCTGTGTGCGTCCGACCTTGAGTCCCGCGCTCGCGGCGGCGCCGGGTGCCTCGCCGACGGCGAGCAGGTGCCGGCCGGGCCGGGTGCGGAACCAGATCGCGATGAGCGCCACGAGGATGTACGCGAGGTACACCAGCCAGTTGAGTCGCGAGAGCAGGTTGCCGACGAACGGCAGGTCGCTGAGCAGAGGGATCACGATCGCGGGCACCGTGTCGACGTCGGGCTTGTAGGTGCCGACGCCGCCGAGGAACGACCGCATGAAAAAGACGGTCGATTGCAGCACCAGGATGTTCAGACCGATCGCGAGCACGACGAGGTCGACGCCGAACAGGTGCGCCATCGCCATGATCGCGCCGATGACTGCTCCCGCCGCCGCGGCCGCGAGGACGCCGACGAACGTGTTGCCGGTCGTCGCGGCCACGAGGATGCCCACGAAGGCGCCCATGAGCACCTTCGACTCGATCGCGAGGTTCAGCACGCCCGCGCGCGCCGAGAGCATCGACGCGATCGCGGCGAACAGGATCGGGGTCGTGAGCCGGATGCCGGAGTTCAGGAAGTCGGCGAAGAAGATCATGAGGCGGGTGCTCCGATTCGGCGGGGCGGCTCCGCGGCATCCATCACACGATTCGCCCGACGTCGCTCACGTGCCCGCTCGATGCGGGTGAGCAGCGGCGCCTGCACCGCGACGAGCACGATCATGAGGGCGAGCACCGTCGAGCCGATCTCACGCGGGACGCCGAGCATGATCTGCAGTCCGTTGACGGCTCCGACCGTGACCCCCGCGTAGAGGATGCCGACGATGCCGGCGCCGATCGCGGTCGTGCCACCGAGGATCGCGGCGGTCAGGCCCGTGAGGCCGGTGCCGTCGCTGAACCCCTCGACGACGCGGTAGTTCGCGCCGAGCACCTGGATGCCGCCGCCGATGCCGGCGAGCGCGCCGCCGATGAGACCCGCGCGCAACACGCTCGACGACGCCGACATGCCCGCGTATCGCGCGAACAGGGTCGCCTCGCCGCTCATCCGCTGCTCGTAGCCGCGCGTCGTGCGGCTCATGTAGAACCACACCGCGACGCATGCGATGACCGCGAGCACGAAGCCGACGCCGACCTTCGTGGAGGTGTCAAAGAGCGCCAGGCGCGCGGTCGGCAGGATCGACGGGGTGTAGCCGACGGTCGACGCCTCCGCGCGGAGCGGGTAGTTCACGAGGAAGTCGAGCAGGAGCCCCGCCATCGCGTTGAGGACAATCGTGATGATGAGCTCGTTGACGCCGAGGTAGACCTTGAGGATGGCGGGGATCACGCCCCACAGCGCGCCGATGATCGCCGCGGCTGCGAGGCACAGGACGGGGTGCACGCCGGCCGGTGCGGGGATCGCGAAGCCGACGACGGCCGCGGCGAGGCCGCCGAGCGCGTACTGGCCTTCCTGCCCGATGCTGAACAGACCGCTGCGCAGGCTCACGACGGCGCCCAGCGCACAGAAGATGATGGGGCCCGCGAGGCTCAGCGTGCCGCCGAGGTTGCAGTAGGCGGGGTCGCAGCTGAATCCGGCCTGGATCACGGTGCCAGCGGCCTCCCACGGCGAGACGCCGAGGGAGGAGATCAGGAGTCCGCCGATGGCGAGCGCGAGCACGACCGCGATGGCCGGCAGCGCCAAGCGCCACGCGTTGCGCTGCACACTCTCTCGCATCTGCTGGTCCTCGTTCTGCGCCGTCTGAGCCGAAGGTTTCGGCGGTGGCTTTCGGCGTGGTTCGAGGATGCCGGGGGCGTGTTACGAATTCACATGGGTGATGTTTCCCTGGTGTTACGAATTCACATGGATGGGGTGGGGCGGCATCCCTTCACGTGGCAGTCGTGGTGAGCCCGCGGGGTTGAAGGGCACCACAAGTGCCACCCCGGCGGGAGTCAGGCTGCGACGAAGGCGCCGGCGCGGAGGACCGGGACGGCGGCGACGGCATCCAGTTGCGCGGCGTGCAGGGTCTCGTCGCGCAGGTCGCGGGCGAGGAGCTCCTGTCCCGACCCGCTCGAGGTCAGCAGGTGCCGGGTCGCGCGTGCCAAGCCCCGGTGAGCCTCGCACGCGGCGGCCGCCTCGGGCGACGTGTGGTCCAGCCCCAGCGCGCCGATCGCGTCGATGACGGCACCCGCGCCGAGCAGATCCTCGACAGCGAAGCGCAGCGGTGCGCCGGGCTCGCGGCCCGTGAGCTCGCCCGCCGCGATGACCGCAACGCTCGTCCGCGCCGCGCGGCGGGTCTGCTCGGCGAGCACCTCGCGAGCGACGGCGGCCGCGTTGCGCAGGCATCCGAGCAGGACGACGGGGCTGTGCGCGGCGGCCGCGGCGTGCGCCGCGACGCGGGCACCGTTGAGCGACACGGCATGCGCCGCGGCATCCAGCGGCACCGTCTCGCCCTCAGCAACCCGGTCGGTCACCGTGGAGCTGAACCGCAGCACATCGACCACGACGACGATGTCGGATGCCGCGAGCCGGTCGAGCCCGTCGACTCCCCACTCGAAGCGGATCTGATAGCGGGACTGGTCGAACGGCGTGCTCACCGCTCCAGCGTAGGCGGCGGCGCCGCGCGCCGACGCCGCCGCAGCCCCGCCCCGCGCGCCGCCGGCGCGCCCGCGCGCCATCTCCGCGCCTCAACCCCGCGCGTCCACCACGGGGGCGAGCGCGAGCACGAGCCCCAGCACGTTGCGGGCGCCCCGCTGCAGCTCCCCGCGCGTGAGGCCGTCCGTCCGGGCGAGGGAGGCGAGGATCGAGTCGTCGGCGTAGGCCTGGGGGCCGGCATCCGTCTTCACGCCACCGGGCATGAGCACATCGACCTGCGCCCGGACGCGGTAGGCGTTGTCGGCGAGGTCCGGGAAGTCGGGGTCGACGGCATCCTCCATCCACCAGTCGGTGATGACGCAGCCGGTGTAGCCCCATTCGCCCCGCAGGATCGTCGTGACGAGGTCGTGGTGGTAGTGCGCCCACACCCCGTTGATCTTGTTGTACGAGGTCATGAGCGTGCGGGGCGCCGCCTCACGCACGCAGATCTCGAAGCCGCGCAGGTAGATCTCCCGCAGCGCGCGCTCCGACACGCGGGAGTCGTGGCGAGTGCGGTTGGTCTCCTGATTGTTCGCCGCGAAGTGCTTCGGGCAGGCCGACACCCCCGCCGACTGCACTCCCGCGACGACCGCCGTACCCATCCGCCCGGTGACCAGCGGATCCTCGGAGTAGTACTCGAAGTTGCGCCCGCACAGCGGGTCGCGGTGGATGTTCATGCCGGGGCTCAGCAGCACGTCGGAGCCCTTGCGCACCATCTCCTGGCCGTGCAGCGCCGCGAGCTCGCGCACCAGCGGGGCGTTCCACGTCGAGGCCAGCGCGGTGCCCGACGGCAGCAGCGACGCGTAGGCCGCGAGGCGCAGGCCGCTCGGTCCATCCGTCGTCGTGACCGGTCGCACGCCCCGCTCGCGCAGCCCGGCGCTGACGCCGCCCAGCACGCCGGCGTTGCCGGCGGCTCCGAGCGGGCTGTGCATCGTGATGTCGCCGCGGGCGAGGAGGGCCAGCTCATCGTCGGAGAGCTGCGCGACGAAGGCGTCGAGCGTCGCGTCGCCGGCGGCGACGTCGTCCAGGCGGATGCCGCGGTCACCGGTCGGGGCGATCTCGGCGGGCAGGGCGTCGAGCACACGCTCGCGCCGGGAGACCGTGCGGGTGGGCACGTCCTCCCACGCCGGCACGGGCCGGCCGGCGTCGTCGCGGCCGCGGGTCATGCGGCGGAAGGCGTGCGCGGGATCCACGGCGGCGGCCTCGCTGAGCTGCCGGACGACGCGCAGGCGGTCGACGCGGCGCACGGCGACCTCGGTCGCGGTGCGCACGTTCGTGCCGACGAAGACGGGGTACGCACCCGGTTCGAGCACGTACGCGCTGCGATGACCGGTCACCCCGCCGTCGTCATACGACGCGAGATCGCGGAGGTCGAAAGTCAGCTCCAGCCGGGCGCTCTCGCCGGGGGCCAGCAACGGTGTCTTCGCGAAGGCGGCGAGCCGGCGCGCGGGCTGGGCGAGCAGGCCCTCGGGCGCACCGACGTAGACCTGCACGACCTCCTTGCCGGCGTGCTCGGCGCCGGTGTTGCGCACGTCGACGAGGATGCGGACGATCTCGGCATCCGCCCCGCCCGCGTCGCCCGCCTCGCCCCGGCGACCGGCACCGTCCGAAACCTCGGCGACCTCGACCGCGAAGGTCGTGTACCCCAGGCCGAAGCCGAAGGGGAACTGGACGCGCTCGGGGGCGAACGTCTCGAAGTAGCGGTAGCCGACGAAGACGTCCTCGGCGTAGACGCCGACGTCGGGATCGCCGAAGTTGCCGGCGCTCGGGTAGTCGTCGTAGCGCCACGCGATCGTGTCGGTGAGGCGCCCGCTCGGTGCGACCTCTCCGGCGAGGACGGCGGCGACGGCACGTCCACCCTCCATGCCGCCCTGCCACGCGTACAGCACGCCGCCGATGCGGTCTCCGTAGTCGGCGAGCCAGCCGAGGTCCATGACGTTGCCGGCGTCGATGACGACGACCGTGCGGGCGAAGGCGGCGGTGACGGCGTCCAGCATGGCGCGCTCGTCGTCGGTGAGGAAGTAGCTCCCCGGCGTCAGCGTGCTCTCGCGCGCCTCTCCGGCGGCCCGCCCGATCACCACGACGGCCGTGTCGGCGCGCGTCGCGGCATCCGTCGCGACAGCGGGATCCAGCGGCATCTCCGGGAAGTGGTGCGGCCAGTTGCCCCACGTGCCGTCGAAGCTCGGCCGGTGCGCCGCGCACCACTGCCGGTACTGCTCGGCGACCCCCTCGTCGACGGCGACACCGGCGTCGCGCAGCCCCGCAGTGAGGTTCCAGACATAGGGGACCTTCACGTCGCCGCCCGAGCCGTAGCCGACCGCGAACCAGTCGTACTGGACCCGGCCGAACACCGCCGTCGGACGGTCTCCGAGCGGCAGGACGCCGTCGTCGTTGCGCAGCAGCACCACGCCCTCCGCCGCGGCCTGGCGGGCGAGGGCCGCGAGCGCCGGGTCGAGGGTGGGATCGGCGTCCTGCAAGATGCTGGAGATCTGCGCGACCGATTCGACCGGCGGCAGCGCGTGGGACCGATCGCCGGACTCGATGGCGGCGGGCTGGGGCATGGAGCACCTCGTGGTCGTGATGGGGTCGTGTTGGGGGTTTCGCTCGGGGTCGTGCCGGGGTTGCCTCGGGGGGTTATACCCGGGGGGGTGCCGGGGTGCCTCGGGGGCTTGTCCCCGGGGTTGCGCCGGGCGTCGCCTCCGGGTTGTCTCTGGGCTCTTGCCCGGAGTCCCCCAGGCTGGGAGCGCTCCCACACTAGCGCACCATGCTGTTCGCGATGGGTGCGACACTGGAGCATGCGGATCCTGCTGAAGCTCGTTCTCGACTGCGACGCCGACGCCGCGTGGCGCGCGCTGCACTCCCCCCGCGCGATCGCGGAGCTCTACGGCCCGCTCGTCGACATGGCGCCGATGGCCGCCGCGGGCCTGCCCACCAGGCTCGATCCGGGCGCCGACGTGCCCGTCGCGCTGCGGCTGGGCGGTGCGATGCCGCTCGGCCAGCAGCTCATCCACGTCAGCGAACGCCTCACCCGCGACGAGCGCGGCCCGGTGCGGATCCTCCGCGACAGCGGCATCCCACTGACCGGACCGCTGTCGGCGCTCGACGTCTGGGATCACCAGATGGCGGTCTCCCCTGCGCTGGGCGATGCCGGCAAGACCTTGTGGCGGGACCGCCTCGTCATCGGCGGCGCTGCGGCCCCCGCGCTGTGGCCCGTCCTGTGGGCGACGTGGCAGTGGCGCGGTGCGCGGCTGCGCGCGCTCGCCCCGACGTGGGCGCACGACCCGGAGCCGGACCCGGCCTGACGCGCGAGGCCCACGCGCGCGGGGCCTGGCGCGCCGGCCGGGCTTGCGGGCGCACGGGGAGGGTCCGAGGGCACGCGGCCGCCGCGGCGCGGCTACTCCGCGAGAGCCTCGACCGCGGTAACGCGGGTCGCGAGCCGAGTCGGGACCACCGTGGCCACGGCGGTGAGCAGCGCGGTGGCGACGACCACCACGAGCACCGGCAGCCACGGGATCGCCGGCGCGACGAGCGTTGGCGACGACCACGCGGGCGGCACCGACACCGAGCCGAGCAGAGACTGCGCCGCGACCCAGCCGTAGACGACCCCCAGCACGAGACCGAACAGCAGAGCCGTGATCGTGACGTGGACGGCCTCGAGCAGCACGACGCGGCGCACCTGCGCGGAGGTCAGGCCGAGCGCGCGCAGCAGCCCCAGTTCGCGCCGCCGCTGAACGATCCCGATCGTCAGGAGGTTCACGAGGCCGACGCCCGCGATGACCGCCGACACCGCAACGAGCCCCATCATGATGGCGGCGAAGGTATCCATGACCCGCATCATCTCCGCCGGCGGCTCGCCGCCGGACGAGGCCGTCATGACGGCCTTGACCGACTCGTTCGCGACGGCGAACATGACGACGAGGGTGACGCCCATGACGACGCCGATCGCCATGCGGCTGGCTCGTTCCGGGTAGCGCAGCGCGTTCTCGGCCGCGAGTCGCGCCGGCGCGGAGCGTCCGAACAGCCGGCCGGTGAGCCGCAGCAGCGGCGGCATGATGAGCACCGCACCGAGCGCGAGGCCGGAGAACGAGAGGATGCCGCCGACGAACGCCACCACGACGCCGAGCGGGTTCAGCATCCCGACCACGACGCCGAGCGCGAGAAGCGCGGCACCGGCGACGAACAGCGCCACTGCGGCGACGTTGCGCCCGCGGGACGCGGCCGCCTCGTCATGCCGACGGGGCGTCGAGCCCGCAATCGCCTGCAGGGGCGTCACCGACAGCACACGGCGCGACCCGCTCCACGCGCCCGCCCACGTCGTCAGCGCGACGACCGCCGCGGGGAGCACGAGGACGGGCTGCAGGATGTCGTAGGCGACATCGAGGCCGAGCGCGTTCCCACCCCACCACAGCAGCAGCGCGGCCGCCGCGACACCCGCGACGAGGCCGACCCCGGCGCCGAGCGTGCCGACGATGAGGCCCTGGCGGGCGACCTCACCCCGCTGCGACCGCGCCGACGCCCCGATCAGGCGCATCAGCGCGATGCGGCGGACCCGGCCGGCCACGATCGTCGCGAAGGTGTTGGCCGTCACGATCGCGGCGACGTAGATCGCGACGCCGACGAGCAGCACGCTCAGGATGCCGAGGACCACCGTCACCGTCTCGCCACCGCCGAGATAGGGATCGGCATCCACCCACGCCGCGATGTATCCGGTCGCGCTCAGCAGCAGGACGCCGAAGGCGGCCGAGATCGCCGACACGAGGATCGTCGCGCCCATCCCGCGCTCGCGCAGCCACGCCGCGGACCGGGTGCGCCGCGGCATCCGGGTCGCCGTCTCCGATGTCGTCTCCGGCGTCTCCGGCGTCGCGACGGCGGTCATACCGCCACCTCCGCAGCGAGCATGAAGGCCGAGACCTGTTCGACGCTCTGGCGCGGCTTGTCGGCGACGACGCGACCGTCGCCGAGGAACAGGACGCGGTCGGCGTGGCTCGCGGCGACCGGATCGTGGGTCACCATCGCGATCGACTGCCCATGCTGACGGCCGGCGGCGGCCAGCAGGGCGAGCACCTCACGGCCGGAGCGGGAGTCGAGGTTGCCGGTGGGCTCGTCGGCGAAGACGAGGTCGGGCGCCGTGGCGAGGGCCCGGGCGATCGCGACGCGCTGCTGCTGCCCTCCGGAGAGCTCGTGCGGGCGGTGCCGCAGCCGCGGCCGCAGGCCGAGGGAGTCGATGAGGCCGTCGATGCGCGCACGCTCCAGCGCGCTCGGGGTGCGACCGTCGAGGTCGAACGGCAGCAGGATGTTGCCGAGCGCGTCGAGGGTCGGCACGAGATTGAACGCCTGGAAGACGAAGCCGACGCGGCGTCGCCGCAGGATCGTCAACTCGAGGTCGGACAGGCCGGTGATCTCGGTGTCGCCGATCCAGGCGCGGCCGCTGGTCGGCGCATCCAGGCCCGCCATGATGTGCATGAGGGTGGATTTGCCCGACCCCGACGGCCCCATGATCGCGGTGAACTCCCCGCGGCGGATGCCGACGGTGACGTCGTCGAGCGCCCGCACCCCGGTCTCGCCCGCGCCGTACGTCTTGCTGAGGCCCTGCACCCGCGCCGCGAGGCCGAGTTCTGTCGTCGTGATCTCCATGCCGTCGACGCTACGGAGGGCGCGGCGTCGGCCGCGTCCGCCGCGGGTCGCGCCCGCGTACATCGCGAGGATGATCCGCCCGGTGCGGTCGGCCGGCCGGCGCCGGCCACGGTCGGCCGGCCGCGGTCGGCCGGTCGCGGTCGGCCGGTCGCTCGGTCGGGTCGCTCACCCCGTCACCCCGTCCCGCCGTCGCGAAAGCAGGCTGAACCGGCTCATCGGGGCGTGCGGCGGCCGGTTTCGGTCGATTCGCCCTGCTTTCGAGACACGCTGGACGGGGGACGGCGCGGACGGGGCCGCCGAGCGGGCGCGCCGACGGGGCGGGGTCAGGCCAGGCCGTGCTCGAAGGCGAAGACGACGAGCTGGACGCGGTCGCGTAGGGCGAGCTTGGCGAGGATCCGGCTGATGTGCGTCTTCACGGTCGCTTCGGAGAGGAACTCGCGCTGCGCGATCTCCGCGTTCGACAGTCCGCGGGCGGCGAGCGCGAAGATCTCCCGCTCACGGTCGGTCAGCTCCTCGAACGCCGGGGGCGCGGGGCGCACCGCCGGTGCGGCGAAGTGGGCGAACAGGTCGCGGGTGGCGGATGCCGCGATGACGGCCGACCCGGCGTGGACCGTGCGGATCGCGGCCAGCAGGAACTCCGGATCGGCGTCCTTCAACAGGAACCCGCTCGCCCCCTGCCGGATCGCGCGCGCGGCGGCCTCATCGAGGTCGAACGTCGTCAGCATGACCACGCGCGGCGGGGCGTCGGCGAACGACGTGTCGGCGAGCAGCTCGGCAGTCGCGGTGAGTCCGTCCATCACCGGCATCCGGATGTCCATCAGGACCACGTCCGGACGGGTCGCGCGGATCACCCGCAGCGCCTCGGCGCCGTCACCGGCCTCGCCGACGACCTCGAGATCGGGTTGCGAGGCGACGACCATCCGGATGCCGGCGCGGAACAGCGCCTGATCGTCCACCAGAACGACGCGGATCGGCACGCTCACTCGCCGCCGCCGATCGGGAGCGTGGCGCGGACGACGAAGTCGCCGCCCTCGCGACCGGCGTCGAGTGTGCCGCCGACGAGCTGCGCACGCTCCCGCATGCCGATCACGCCGTGCCCGCGGGGCGCCTCACCCTCACCGGCGGGTGTCCCCGACGCCGGGACGCCGGGCGCCGTGGTCTCGTTGCGCACGCTCAACTCCACCCGGTCAGCATGCCACGCCAGCGCGACGTCGACGGGCGCGCCGGCGCCGTGCCGGAGCGCATTGGTGAGCGCCTCCTGCAGGATCCGATAGACCGCGAGCTGCACCCCGGTCGGAACCTCGCCCGCCGGCGCCGGATCGACGTCGACCCGCAGCGCGATGCCCGCCGCGCGCACCTGGGCATACAGCTGTTCGAGGTCGGCGAGCGTGGGCTGCGGGCCGTCGGCCTGCCGGTGTCGCAGCTGCGCGAGCAGCATGCGCACGTCGGAGAGCGCGGCCCGCGCGGTCGTGGAGATGGTGCCGAGGGCGGATGCCGCGGCATCCGGATCGGACGCACTCGCGTAGCGGGCGCCGTCGGCCTGCGCGATCACGACGGCGAGGGAGTGCGCGACGACGTCGTGCATGTCCCGGGCGATCCGCGTGCGCTCGGACTCCGCCGCCGCCTCGGCCTCGGCCACCTCCTGGGCGCGCCGGTTCTCGCGGGCGCGGATGCCGGTGCGCACGAGCGCGCCGACCGTCCAGGCCAGTCCCAGGCCGAACATCGCGGCGAGGGCGACCGCGAGGGCCGTCGTGATCGTCGACACGCTGAGGCCGCCATCCGTCAGCGGCGCGAACAGGTAGATCGTGATGACGAGCGCGCCGACGAACGTCGACGCGAGCCCTGCCCAGAAGGTACGGCGACTGCCGTAGGCGGCCGTGGCGTACAGCACCCCGAAGACGGCGATGTCCGCGGTGCTCGGCGGGCGCGCCATCGCCATCTGCACGATCGCGCCAGCCCAGGCGACGGTCAACGCGAGCCCGGGCGCGGCCCGGCGCAGCGCGAGCGCACCGCCCATCAGCAGGGCGACCAGCACGGTCCCGAGCGCGTTGTTGTCGTTGAAGCGGCCGATCGACAGGTCGAAGGGGAGGGCGACAAGCGCGAACAGTCCCGCCACGACGATGTCGATGACGAGCTGCGTGCGGGTCAGCCGGCGGAACACGCTTCGACGCTACGCGACCGGGCGTGGGGCGGCATCCACCGCGAGATGTATCCACGAGGTCGGCGCGTCCTCCACGAGGTCGCCGCTTCACCCGCGAGGTCGCCGCTTCGCCCACGAGGTCGCCCCTTCCCCCACGAGGTCGCCGCTTCGCCCGCGAGGTCGTCCCTCCGGCCGCGAGGTCGCCGCGGCGACCTCGGCACCCAACCGGCGACCTCGGCACCAAACCGGCGACCTCGGCACCAAACCGGCAACCTCGGCGCCCAACCGGGGACCTCGGCGGCGGATGCGGCGAGATGGGGTCGGTGGTCAGGTCGCGGGGATGACGGGACGGTGCTCGTAGAAGGTCTGCAGGACGACGGTGGTGCGGGTGCGGACGTTCGCGGCGAGGCGGATGTCGCGGACGAGATCTTCCAGTGCGCGCGGCGAAGCGACCCGAGCCAGCAGCATGTACGCCGCGTCGCCGGCGATCGAATGGCAGGCCTCGATGGCGTCCAGGTGCTCCAGCAACTCCGGCGCGTTGTCGGGCTGCGCCGGGTCGAGCGGCGTGATCTCGATGAACGCCGCCAGCGGGCGACCGACCTGCTCGGGATCGACGACGGCGCGGTAGCCCACGATGACCCCGCGTGCCTCGAGGCGCTTGAGCCGGGCCTGCACGGCCGACACCGACAGTCCGACCGCTGCCGAGAGGTCGGCGAGGGTCACCCGCCCGTCATGGGAGACCTCGGCGATGATCCGCTGGTCGACAGCATCTTCCATAGATGGAAGAATATCGGAAGCAAGACGGTATCACCGTAAATTTTCCTGCAATCGAAGATCGGAGGTTCACATGAGCATGATCGCGTCCGCCCGCACGTCCATCATCGGAGAGCCCGAGGTCGTCGAGGACGGCCGCCCCGTCCAGCACCAACCGGCGTGGCTCGCGCTGAAGGATGCCGCCACCGCCCTCCAGGACCTGCAGGCGCAGGACGGGTCGATCGCCGACGCCGACGCCCGCGGCGAGGCCCGCTCCCTCATCGAGATCATCGTCGGCGCGATCCGCGCGCTGACACCGCTGTTCCCGCACGACGCCGAGTACCTCTCGGCGTCCGTCCACGACTTCGAGCGCTGGGTCGACACCGGCCTCGGCATCCCCGACTTCCTGGAGTCGCTCGTCGCGTTCCAGCCGCAGCAGCATCGTGTCGACGGGCTCACGCACCTCGTCGTGTTCCCGATGTACACGCAGAACGGGTCGCGTGACCGGCACGTCGAGGCGGTGCTGTGCGAAGTGATCTGGCCGGAGTTCATCGCCGAGCTCGAGGAGACCTACACCAACGGGCTGTTCGTGAGCCTGCGGTTCATCGACTTCACGCCGGGCTACGACACCGATTCCGCCGTGCTCTTCCCGGAGACCGTCGCGATGCGCGAGATCCCGGCCTTCACGTGGGGGGCGATCTTCCAGGACCGAGAGGCGGCACGGTACCGGCGCGTCGTGGCCGCGGCATCCGAGATCACGAAGCTCGAGGTGCCCGAGGCGGCGGCGCGGATGCTGGCCGACCAGCAGCTGGCGGAGGAGACCTTCGTCATGTGGGATCTCATCCACGACCGCACGCACATGCGCGGCGATCTGCCGTTCGACCCGTTCATGATCAAGCAGCGGATGCCGTTCTTCCTCTATTCGCTGGAGGAGCTGCGGTGCGACCTGACGGCGTTCCGCGAGTGCGTCGCACTCGGCGCGCGCGACGACGCCATCGGCGAGCACGCGCGGCTCGTGCAGTACGCCGTGATCTTCGACCGCATCTTCCGGTTCGCGATCACCGGCTCGCGCGTGCGCAACTACGACGGGCTCGGCGGTCAGCTGCTGTTCGCGTGGCTGCACCAGCGCGGCGTGCTGCACTGGACCGACACCGCGCTCGCCTTCGACTGGGACGAGGTGCCGGCGGCGGTGGTCGCGCTCGGCGACGCGATCGACCGGCTGTACTGGGAGTCGATCGACCGGCCGAAGGTCGCGCACTGGCTCGCCGCGTACGAGCTCGTGCGCAGCGTGCTGACCCCACACCCGGCGTCGCAGTGGGCGCGAGGCCTGCCGGGCGACGTGCTCGCCGGGCCGCCGAAGGGGTACACGGATGCCGTGATGGACGACGAGTTCCCGCTGTCGATGTTCTTCGAGGCCCTCGAGAAGAAGATGCGGGAGGTCATTTCTTCCACCCGCGGCATCACGGGTCGCGATGCCTGAGCCCGCCGGGGTGGGCGGGCGCTGCGTGCTCGTTGCGGGGGCGACGAGCACGAGCGGGGATGCCGCGGTCCGGGCTCTCGTCGCGGGCGGCGCCACGGTGATCGCGGTGGGGCGCGATGAGGATCGCCTCGCGCCGTTGCGCGCGCGGGGAGGGCGCACCGCGGTGTGCGACCTCACCGACGAGGCATCGGTGCGGGCGCTTGCAGACGAGCTGCACCGAGAGGGCCTGCGCGTCGACGGCATCCTGCACCTCGTCGGCGGGTGGCGCGGGGGCGGCGGGATCGCGGGCCAGAGCGACGCGGACTACCGCGCACTCGAGGGAGGGCTCACGGCGCTGCGGCACGTGAGCCGGGCGTTCTGGGACGATCTCGTCGCCGCGCCCGCCGCGCGCACCGCGATCGTCTCGTCGACCGCGGTGGCGCGTCCCCTCGCCGGCGGCGCGAACTACGCCGCCGTGAAAGCCGCCGAGGAGGCCTGGGCTCGCGCGATGGCGCAGGGCTTCGCGAAGGCCGCGGATGCCGGCGCCTCGGCCGCGGCGTTGCGCGCGGCATCCGTCATCTTTCGGGTGCGCAGTCTCGCGGGGCTCGAAGACGATCTCGCCGCCGCCTTCGTCGGGCTGTGGGATGCCGAGGCATCCGCCGTCAACGACCAGGTCATCACCCTCGGGGCGTAGGTGCCCCGCGCGCATTCACTTGGCAGTTGTGGCTGCTACCCCGGGCGGGAAACCACCACCACTGCCATGGCAACCGCCCACGCCGCGCGGGGAGGAGGCCTGCGGCTATGAGCCGGACTGGTCCGCAGACCCGCCGCGCACCTGGGCTGCCGACGCCGGCGAAATGGTCCCCGCAGCACCCGCAACAGCACCCGCACCCGCACCAGCACCCGCGTCGCCCTCGGGCGTCGTCGGGGCGACGGCGTACTCGGCGGAGAGGATGCGGTAGGACCGGGTCGCGAAGGCGAGGGCGCCGATGACGATCATGATGATCCCCGCGAACAGGAACACGAGGGCGATCCCCCGGCCGGCGCCGTCGCCGAGCAGCCATCCCCAGGTGCGGCGTCCGGCGTCGGATTCCATGTAGGGGATGATCCAGAACTCCGCGATCGGCGCGATGAGGAAGGACGTGATCGGCGCCGCAGACACCTCGATCGCCGCCGCCGCCCCGAACACGCGTCCCTGCTTCTCGAACGGGACGACGCGCTGGATGACCGTCTGCTCGGCGGCCTCGACCGCCGGAACGAGCGCCATGTAGATCCAGATCCCGAGGACGTACACCCACCACCAGTCGCGGATCGTGAACAGCGCCCCGACGAGACCCATCACCATGACCGTGATCAGGAGCGTGCGGATGGGGTTGCGCCCGAGCCCCTTCGCCGCCACGATCGCCCCGCCCGCGATGAACCCGGTCGAGGTCACGCCGAGCACGACACCCCACCACTCCACCGGGAAGAGGGTGAGCCCGTACGGATCCATCAGCGCCATGTAGACCCCGCCGATGAGGTTGTTGAACGTGGAGAAGATGATCAGCGCGAACAGCCCCGGCACTGCACGGATCGCCGCCGCCGCACCGCGCACGTCGATGAACTTCGCCTCGGGATCGCGCTCGGGCTCGTCCTCGGGCACGCGCAGCATGAGGAGGTGCACGAGCGCGACGGCCGTCAGCGCGACCGCGATCACGAGCGTCCACCCCATGCCGAGCAGTCCGATCGACAGCCCGGAGAAGACGCTCGTCACGAGGAACGCCAGCCCCTGCACGGTGCCGACCATCCCGTTCGCGTTCGCGTGCCGCTCGGTGGGCACGAGCAGCGTCACCGTCGTCGACAGCGCGATGTTGCGCATATTCTCGATGACCGCGCCGGCGAGGATGATGCCGGAGAACAGCCAGAACCACGGTCCGCCGAGATCGAGCAGCGCCGACTCGGGCTGCACGAGGTACAGCGCGGCGGCCATGATGAAGGCGGCGAGCGTCACGAGCGCCGACAGCACCATCACCCGATGCTTGCGGTGACGGTCCACGACGGTGCCGAAGACCATGCCGAACACGGCCAGCAGCAGCAGGTACGCGCCGCCGATGATGCCGGTCGCGAGCACCGACCGCGTCTGCAGGTACACCCAGAACGTCAACGCGAACCACAGGTAGCTCGTGGTGATGTTCGCCACGGCCGTGTTGACGAGCACGTGCACGAACGTGCGCATGCCGTGCGGCGGGACGGTGCGAGCGGATGCCGGTGGCTCGGACATACGGCGAGGGTACGGGAGACTGCCGACATCCGATACGGGGCGGAGCGAGGACGAGATGCCGTGCCCGCCCGCGACGCGGAACGTAGGCTGGATGCCGTGACCACCCTGCATGACACGGCCGTCCGCGGCTTCGCGAGCGACAACTACTCCGGCGTCCACCCCGAGGTGCTCGCGGCCATCGCCGCCGCGAACGACGGCCACCAGATCGCCTACGGCGAGGATGCGTACACCGCCCGCCTGCAGGAGGTGTTCGCCCACCACTTCGGCGAGGGCGTGCAGGCGTTCCCGGTGTTCAACGGCACCGGCGCCAACGTCACCGGCCTGCAGTCGATGCTTCCCCGCTGGGGCGCGGTGATCGCGGCATCCACCGCCCACATCAACGTCGACGAGGGCGGGGCGCCCGAGCGCGTCGCGGGGATCAAGATTCTGAACGTGCCGACCGAGGACGGCAAGCTCACGCCCGACCTCGTCGACCGCGAGGCGTGGGGCTGGGGCGACGAACACCGCGCGCAGCCGCTCGTCGTGTCGATCACGCAGTCCACCGAGCTCGGCACGCTGTACACGCCGGAGGAGCTCCGCGCGCTCGCCGACCATGCGCACGCGCGCGGCATGCGGCTGCACCTGGACGGGGCGCGCATCTCCAACGCCGCCGCCGCGCTCGACGTGCCGTTGCGCGCGTTCACGACGGATGCCGGTGTCGACGTGCTCAGCTTCGGCGGCACCAAGAACGGGGCGCTCGGCGCGGAAGCCGTCGTGGTGCTCGACCCCGCGGCATCCGAGGGCCTGCTGTATCTGCGCAAGCTCAACATGCAGCTGAGTTCGAAGATGCGGTTCGTCTCGGCGCAGCTCATCGCCCTGCTCGAGCCCTCAAGCCATAAGGGCGGCGACCTGTACCTCCGGAACGCCCGGCACTCCAACGCGATGGCGCAGCGGCTGCGCGCCGGCGTCGAGGCGGGCATCGCCGACGGGTCGATCTCGGGCGTCGCCTTCAGCCAGCCGACGCAGTCCAACGGGGTGTTCGCGACGCTGCCCGACGGTGTCGCCGACGAGCTGCGGAAGGCGTTCCGGTTCTACGACTGGGACGCGGCGAAGAACGAGGTCCGCTGGATGTGCTCGTTCGACACCACCGCGGACGACGTCGACGCCTTCGTCGCCGAGCTCGCGCGCCTCACCTGACGCTGATCCCGCCGCGCCGCGATCAGCGGCGGAGCGCGCCATTCCCGCGGGGGTGATAGAGCGACCGGGGGCGACAGAGCGACTGATCAGCGGCGGAGCGCCGCGAGCACGTCGACGAGCGCGTCCGGACCGCCGACGTTGGCGGGGACCACGACGTAGAGCCGATCCTCGCCCTCGGCCGAGACGAGGTCCCACACCGAGACGCCGGGCAGCACCTGCCCGCGCACGAGCGCGCGGCTGGCGCCGACCCCCGTACGGGCGAGCTCGGCAGAGGTGATCCCACCCTTGGCGACGACCGCCTCGACGTCGGGCATCCGCTCGCGCACGGCCGTCGTCAGCGCCTGCATGACCAGCTCGCCGTGGCGCAGCGTGTTGTGGTCGGCGCGGCGGTGCCGTTCGGTGGTGACGACGGCGAGGCCGGTCGCCGCGAGACGCTCCCGTGCGGCGCTCGCCGCGGCGCGCCCGGCGGCCACGGGGTCGGCGAAGGCATCGTCGGTCGGGATCACGACGGCGGGGCCGTGGGCGGCCTCGACGCGGTCGAGCTGCGCCGTCGCTCCCGCCGTGTGCGAGCGCACGCGACGAGCGTGGGCACCGGGGCCGGCACGAGGGGTACCTCGAGCAGCCCGTCGCTCTGCACGTTCGCGAGCGCGGCGGCCAGGGGCGCCGCCGAGCGCACCACGACGGCGCGGCCGGCACGGCGGGCGATGCGGATGCCGTCGGCGATGCGGACGATGTCGGCGTCCGTCTCGGCATCCGGCAGCACGACGGCGCCCGCCGGAGCGCCGGCGATCGCCGTGGCGACCCCGCCGGCGCGCACGGCGGCGAGCGGGACGGTGACCGCGACGCGATCGGACTTCTCCACGACGTAAGCCGTCAGCACGCCGGAGGCGAACGGGAACACCGGGTCGTCGGCGTACTCGGTCTCGTGCGCCGGCAGCACCTCATCGCCGATCTGGACGAGGTGCACGCCGTCGATCGTGGTCCGGCCGCCCGCCGGGAAGGCGGGGCAGAAGACGATCACGGCGTCGGGGCCGAGGAACTGCTCCGTCTCGGCGAACACGTGCCCGCGCAGGGTCGAATCGCCGCGCAGCACGAACTGCACGTCCTCCCCCAGCGCCGCCGCGGCCCGCTCGCCGGCCTCGCGGACGCGGCGGACGAGCGCGATCGCCTGCTCCTCGTCGATCGCGCGGGAGTTGGTCTGCACGTAGACGGCGTCGGCCCGCTCGAGCGCGGAGCGGATGAGCTCCTCGTCATACTCCAGCAGCACGACGACACCGGATGCCGACTGGGTGCCCGTCGGGTCGTCGTCGAGGACGATCGTCTTCATCGCTTCTGGATCAACGCGCCAGAGCACGCGAGGAGCACGCGAGGAGGTCAGTCCGCGGCGGGGGCCTCCGCGGCGTCGTCCGCGGATGCCGGGGCCGCGGCATCCGGTCGGATCAGCTCCTTGACCTCGCTCATGAAACTCGTCAGCTGCTGCTGCTGCCAGCGCAGCTGCCGCGTCCGGTCCTCCGCGTCGCGCAGGACGGACTGCGAGTGCGCCGTCACGGTGTCGATGATCTTCTGCGCCTTGGTGCCGGCGCGGTCGAGGATCTCGCGGGCGCGCAGCTTCGCATCCGCCTCGAGCTGCTGCGACTGCGCGCGCATCAGCTTGTCGAAGTCGTCGGCCTTCGCCGTGATGCGCTGCGCGTGCTCGAGCGAGGCGGCCACCTGGTCGTTGGCGTCCTGCGTGATGCGCTCGGCGTGGGCGACGGCCTGGTTGTGCAGCACGAGGAACTCCTGCTGCGCGTCGTCCTGGCGGCGGGTCAGCGACTCCTCGAACTCCAGCGCGCGCATCCGCTGCTCGCGCACCGCCTCCTCCGCCTCGGCACGCGCCTGCTCCGTCTCGCGCGCGACGAGGGAGCGCAGCGCCGCCGCACCCTTCTCCGCCTCGGTGCGGATCGCGGCGGCCTCCTGCTCGGCCTGCGTCACCTTTTCGTCGGCGTGGGCGCGCTCACGCTCGAGCTGCGCCTGGTGCGCGGTCAGCTCGGTCTCGATGCGCAGCCGGGCCTGCTGCGCGTCGGACTCCGCCTGCGACAGCAGCACGTCGGCATCCGCCTGGGCCTGCGCACGCCGGGTCGCGATCTCCTCGCGCGCAGCCTCGAGCAGCCGGTCGGCCTGCACGCTGGCGTTCTTGATGATGACGCTCGCCTGCTCCTCGGCGACGCGGAGGACCTCCTCGAACCGCTCTCGGCCCTTCGTGGACTCGTCGGCCGCGTTCACCAGCTCATCGCTGAGGGTCGCGACCTTCTCCTCGGCGTTGCTGGCCTTGGCGGCCTCCACCGCGAGGTCGGCCTCGAGTGCGGCGACGCGGGATTCGAGATCGTCGATCGTGGCGAGGTGGGTCTTGATCGTCGCGACGGCGCGGCGGTACTTGTCCTTCAGCTGCGCGAGCTCTTCGGAGTGACCGCTGCGGGCCGCGGTGAGCTCGGCGATCGCGGCGTCGACCTCGGCCTTGTCGTAGCCGCGGAAGGTCGTCGTGAACGACCCGGATGCGGCGGGAGGTCCCGCCATGAGCTCGTCGAACGGCGACGTGTCGGCGCTGTCGTCGCGGGTGGGCTGCTGGTCGGACTCGGACGGCACATGGGACACGGGGGTCTCCGCTTCGGCGCGGGCGACGCGGGGGCGACGCCGGGTGGGGGATCGTCGGCTCGGGCAGCCGACAGGGGGAAGGATACCGGAAGCGGGACGGGTTCTCAGCGCCCGGCGAGCCACTCCCGGTAGGCGTCGAATCCGTAGTCCCGGCCGAGGAAGGCTCGCACCAGATCGGCGGCGTCCCGGCTGCCGCCGGGCTCGAGGATCTCGCGGCGGTAGCGGGCGGCCGCGTCGGGGTTCATGAGGTCGCCGCCGAAGCCCGAGAGCAGGTCGCGCGCGATGACGAGCGACCACTGGTACGTGTAATAGCAGGCGCTGTAGCCGGTGAGGTGACCGAACCCCGCGTAGGGGTGCCGCCCGCGCAGCGGCTTCACCGGACTCGTCACGTCGTACCAGTGCTCGGTCGCCGCCTGCAGGTCGGCGGGCCGGTCCACATGCAGGTGGTACGAGACCTGGGCGTGACCGAGCTGGCGGCGCACTTCGAGGGCGCGACCGAAGCCGTCGGCTACCTTCATCCTCTCGACGAGGTCGGCGGGGATCGGCTCGCCGTCGGCGTTGGCGGTGAAGCTCGAGAGGACACCGGCATCCCACGCCCACTCCTCCAGCAGCTGGCTCGGCGCCTCAACGAAGTCCCACTCCGTCGCGACGCCGGTGAAGCGGGCGAAGCGCTGCGCGCCGCCGAGGATGTCGTGGACGAGGTGGCCGAACTCGTGGAAGAAGGTCACGACCTCGTCGTGCGTCATGAGCCCCCGCGCGAAATTGCACAGCAGCACGGCCTCGGGGAGCACCCGCCCCACCACGCCCGGCGCCAGGCCGAAGCAGGCGGCGTGCGTGTACTTGCCGTCGCGGGGATGCAGATCGAGGTGGATCCGGCCGAGTCGCGCCCCGGCGCGCACGACGTCGTAGGAGTGGACATCGGCGTGCCAGGTGGGGACGTCGACCGGCACGTACTCGACATCGAGCAGGCGGCCGGTCGTGGCGAGCAGTCCCGGCAGCACGCGGTCGAAGCGGAAGTAGGAGCGCACGAGCTGCGCGTCGACGTCGTGACGCTCGCCGCGCAGCGTGCTCAGCAGATAGAAGAGGTCGGCGATGGTGACCTCGGTGGCATCGGGGTCGTCCTGCTGCAGGCGCGCGAGCAGGATGCCGTACTCGCGCTGCGCGGCGTCGGCGGAGGCCTCGTCCAGTCGGTCGAGGAACTCGGCGATGGCGCGCCCGCCGTTCTTGCCGCCGCCGATCATGCGCGGCTCGGTCTCGTAGTCGGCCCAGTCGCCGTAGCCGAGCAGACCGGCCCGCTCCGCGCGGACGGCGAGGAGTTCGGCCAGAACGGCGTCGTTCTCGGGCCAGGCGAGGTCGTTGTAGGCGGCGACGATCGCCGTGCGGGTGGCGCGGTCGCGGGCGTACTCGCGCACCGGCATGAGGTCGGGGTAGTCGGTGGTGAGCACGACGAGGCCGTCGTCGCCGACGGGATGCGCGTCGAGGAAGTCCTGCGGCAGCCCCGCGAGCGCCTCGGGCGTCACGCGGATCTCACGGCGGCCGTCGCGGATGTTGCGGGAGAAGGTCAGGCTCAGCTCCGTGTCGCGGTCGGTGAGCTCGCGCACGCGTTCGCGCTCGGCGCCGGGAAGATCGACGCCGCCGCGGCGGAAATCCTGGAGCACCTTCGCGAGCAGGCGCCGCTGCTGGTCGTCGAGGGCTGCGGCGGTTGCGGTTGCGGTTGCGGTTGCGGTTGCGGTTGCGGCAGCGTCGTCGGCTGCGGCGGGTGCGGCGGGTGCGGCGGCCATCGCCTGAAAGAGATCGCGGTCGAGGAGGCGGGATGCCGAGAGGGCTTCGAGCCGCTGGACCTGCTCCTCGGCGATCGCGCGCACCGCGGCATCCGGGTGGGCCTCGCTGAGCAGGTAAGACTCGTTCGTGGCTGCGAGGAGCGCGATCTCGGCGTCGTTCCACAGCTCCAGCCGCGCGGCGGCGTCGAGGTCGGTCCCGGCCACCAGCCGGGCGTCGACGTCGGCGACGACAGCAACCGCCGCCGTCGGCCGCTCGGTCGCGAAGGCGGTCCAGCCGGCCGGGTCGGTCGGGAAGGCGAGGGGCTCGGGCGTGGTCATGAGCTCGAGCCTACGCGGGCCCCGATCGCCGAGACGGGGAATCCGCGACGAGACGGAACGCGTGGCATCCCGTCTCATCGCAGATGTGCCGTCTCGCGGGGCGCGAGCCCTCAGCGTCGCGGGGCGCGAGCGGTCAGCTGCGCGCGCGAGCGCTCAGCGGCGCGGGCGCAGCAGGTCGCCGAGGCTCGGCTTGAAGTGGCGGGCGACATAGGTGACGGCCTCGTCGACGCCGAACGCGCGCGTGGAGTTGCCGACCCGCACCCACAGATCGGTGCTGCCGCCCTGCGCGACGAACACCGGCTCCGACGAGCGCGGGCAGCGCACGGCGCAGACTTCGTGGCCGTCGACGTCCGCGAATCGGATGCGGGGCAGCGCTGCGGCGTTCGTGCCGAGGCTGGTGGACAGCATGTCGCGCAGCCAGAGCTCGAATCGGTCGGCATCGGGGGTGCGCAGCGTCGCGTAGTCGCGGTCGAGTCCGAGCGCTCGCCCGGCGTCGTCGACGCCGATGACGAGCGTGCCGCCGGAGCTGTTGAGGAAGGCGGCGACGGTCTTCGCCACCACCTGCTCCATCCGCGGGTCCTTCTTGTCCTCGCGGACGTTCCAGCGGGCGGTCTCCTTGAACTCCACGCCTTCGCTCTCACCAGCCGCGATGAGCGCGGCGACGTCGACGCCGCCGGGGTCGCTGCGCACGAGGGCGGCGACGGCGGCGACCAGGAGCGACAGTCCCAGGCTGCATCCGACCGCCAGCATGAGCGTCGTCGGCATCCACAATCGCTGTCCGTAGAAGAAGAGTCCGGTGATCAGCAGCCCGACGCTGACGCCGACGAGCGACACGATCGTCATGATCGAGACCGGCAGCGACAGTCGCGCGCCGAAAAGGCGGCGAAGCACCACCGCGATGAGGAACGCGACGAGGAGCGTCAGCGGGAGGGCGATCGCGAACTCGACGAGGGCGGAGCTCTGCGGCGTCACCGCAGCGCACCCACGCTCGCCAGGGCGAGGCGCAGCAGCGTCGAGCGGCCGCCCTCCATCTCCTCGGCCAGTGACGCCGACGACGCCTCCTCCGGAGTCATCCACGTGACCTCGAGAGCATCCTGGCGCGGCTCGCAGGTGCCCGTGACGGGGACGACGAACGCGAGCGAAACGGCGTGCTGCCGGTCGTCGTGGAACGCGCTGATGCCCGGGATCGGGAAGTACTCCGCGACCGTGAACGGGACCGGCTGCGGCGGCAGCTGGGGGAAGGCCATCGGCCCGAGGTCGTTCTCGACGTGGCGGAAGAGCGCATCACGCACGGTCTCGCCGTAGCGCACCCGCCCCGACACGATCGACCGCGTGATCTCCCCCATCGGCGTCGCGCGCAGCAGCACACCCACCTGAGTGACCGTGCCGACCCCGTCGGTGCGCACCGGCACGGCCTCGACGTAGAGGATGGGCAGCCGTCGCCGCGCCTCAGCCAGTTCGATCTCGGTCAGCCAGCCGGGATTGGCGGCGCTGCCGGGTGCCGGCGAGCCGAAGGAGCCGTCCCCGACGGGATGCCCGGGGCGCCCGCCCTGGCCGAGCGAGGACCCGAATCCCGCCAGCGGGTCGCGGGGCGTCCCGTCGTCGCCCTGCTCGTTCGGGTCGGGGTCGGGGGTGCGAACGGCCATGCTCCATGTATACCCCGGTGCGGCGACGCGCACGCGAACCCTCCCGATGGTGAGACGGCCACCGCGCAGTGTCGGGCGCTGCTGAGAAGATGGGCGGATGAGTGAGATGGTGCCCGTGGATGCCGATGCCGTGCTCTGGTCCGCTCCCGCGGACGAGCGCGCGGGTCGCCCGCTGCTCGTGCTGCTGCACGGCTACGGCTCGGACGAGCGCGACCTGTTCGGGCTCGCGCCGTCCCTCCCGGCGGAGTTCGTGGTCGCCGCCGTGCGTGCTCCACTGTCGCCGCCTTTTCCGACGCCCGGCTGGTCGTGGTATCCGATCGAGGGCCTGGATGCGCACGGCGGTGACGCGGTGACGACCGCCGCGCGGAGCCTCATCGACTGGCTCGACGCGGCGACACCGGCTGAGGGGACGGTCGGTCTGCTCGGCTTCTCGCAGGGGGGCGCCGTGGCGTTGCAGGCGCTGCGTCTGCAGCCGGACCAATTCGCGTTCGTGGTCAACCTCGCCGGGTACGTCGACGGCGGGGACCTGCCCACCGACGAGCACCTCGCCGAGGTGCGCCCGCCGGTGTTCTGGGGCCGGGGTGCGCGCGATGAGGTGATCCCGGCGGCTCGGGTCGAGCACACGATCCAGTGGCTTCCCGATCATGTCGAGTTGAGCGGCCGGGTCTATGCGGGGCTCACCCACAGCGTGTCGCAGGAGGAGCTCGACGACGTGCGCGCCTTCCTGGAGAAGCAGCTGACCGCGCAGCGGCCCTGACGCAGAGGGGTGAATGCCGAGGGATGCCGGGCGATCGACTCGCGCGCCGCGGGGTGTGCGCCGGCATCCGCCCGGGAGTTTTGCGGTAGACTGTGCCGGTCCCCGTCCCGAGTGTGAGGAAGACCGTTGAAGGGTTTCGACGCCGCGCTGTGATCCCGCGCTGAGCCGTCGACCCTCCGCTCCTTTCGGATGCCAGGGTTTCCGACGTTCGGCGCACCCCATCCGCGCCGGCTCGTCGGGCCCTCCCGCCTCGCGCTGTCGTGCGCTCGCGGGACCTCGGTGCCGTTCGCGCCTGCGCCCGAACCTTCGGGAGGCACGTCATGCCGATCTCCACTTCCGCGGTCACCCTCGACCGCATCACCTTCACCTGGCCCGACGGCACGCCCGCCCTGACCGATGTCACGGGCGCGTTCGGCGCCGGCCGCACCGGGCTCATCGGCCGCAACGGGTCGGGCAAATCCACACTGCTCGCGCTCATCGCCGGCACGCAGACCCCGGCATCCGGCACCCTCGTGCGCACCGGCACCGTCGATCTGCTGCGGCAGCGCCTGGACGCCACCGAGCGCGTCGCCGACGTGCTCGGCGTCTCCGGGGCGCTCGACGCCGTGCGCGCGATCGCCGCGGGCAACGTCGACCAGCGCCATTTCGACGCGGTCGGCGACGACTGGGACGTCGAGGCGCGCGCGACGACCGCGCTCGCCGAAGCCGGGCTCCCCCACGACGCGCTCGACCGGCACGTCGGGGACCTCTCCGGCGGCGAGGCCATGCTCGCGGCGATCGTCGGTGTCCGCCTGCGGGCGCACCCCATCGCCCTTCTCGACGAGCCCACCAACAACCTCGATCGCGACGCCCGCGCCCGCGTGTATGACCTCGTGCGCGCGTGGCGGGGCACCCTCATCGTCGTCAGTCACGACACGCAGCTGCTCGAGCTGATGGACGAGACGGCGGAGCTGTACGCCAACACGCTCGCCACGTTCGGCGGTCCCTACTCCGCGTGGCGCGAGGCGATGGATGTCGAACAGGCCGCCGCCCGTCAGGCGGAGTCGGCCGCCCGGCAGCTCGTGCGCCGCGAGAAGCGCGACCGGATCCATCAGGAGCAGGTGCTCGCCACCCGCGCCGCCATGGGCCGGAAGGCCGCCATCGAGAAGCGCGAGCCGAAGATCATCATGGGCGGCAAGAAGCGGGCGGCGCAGGTGTCCGCCGGGCGACTGCGCGTCGAGGCCTCCGGCAAGGAGGCCAGCGCGCGGGCGGCGCTCGACGCCGCCGAGCGGCGGGTGCGCGACGACGAGTCGGTGCACATCGACCTGCCTGACCCGGGCGTCGCCGCCGGGCGGCGGATCGCGACGATCGGCGACGACGAGCGGTCCTGGGTGATCCAGGGTCCGGAGCGCGTGGCGCTCATCGGCCCGAACGGCGCCGGCAAGACGACGCTGCTGGAGCGACTCGTGGCGGGGGCCGCGGGGGCGGAGGGTGAGTCTCCGGCATCCGGTGTTCCAAAAGCAGGCCGGATCGACTCGTCGGGCCCGGATGACACCCCCACGGGCCGGTTCAGCCTGCTTTCGGCACGCGCGGAGGCGCACACCGACCGGATCGGGTATCTCTCGCAACGGGTGGACGGGCTGGACGACGGCGCCTCGCCGCTGGAGAATCTGCGCCGCGCAGCGCCGGGCATCGGCGATGTGGAGCTGCGCAACCGGCTGGCGCGGTTCCTCCTGCGCGGCGACACCGTGCTGCGGCCCGTGCGGGCGCTGTCGGGCGGGGAACGGTTCCGGCTGGCCCTCGCCTGCCTCGTCATGGCCGACCCGCCCCCGCAGCTGCTGGTGCTCGATGAGCCGACGAACAACCTCGACCTCGACACGGTCGACCAGGTGGTCGAGGCGCTCGCCGCCTACCGCGGTGCCGTGCTCGTCGTCAGTCACGACGACGGCTTTCTGCGTCGGATCGTGCCCGATCTCGTGCTCGAGCTGCGGGAGGGGGCGCTGACGGAGGTCGGGTGATCCTACGCGGGCTGTTCGCCCGGCGCGAGCGCCCGCCCCGATGTCGGTGGCCCGCGGGAAGATGGGTCGATGGCGAATGTGCTCGAGCGGTTCGGTCCTGCGACGCAGGACTGGTTCCGTGGCGCCTTCGCGCAGCCCACCACCGCCCAGACCGGCGCGTGGGAGGCGATCTCGGCGGGCCGGCACGCTCTGGTGGTGGCGCCCACCGGGTCGGGCAAGACGCTGTCGGCGTTCTTGTGGGCCATCGACCGGGTCTTCCACGAGAAGGCGGCGGCGCCCGCAGCCGACGCCGGCGCGGCCACGACGGGCACGAGGCAGAAAAAGGGCACGACGCAGAAGAAGCGTGCGACGAAGGATGCCGGTGGCACCCGCATTCTCTACATCTCCCCGCTGAAGGCGCTCGGCGTCGACGTCGAGCGCAACCTCCGCTCGCCGCTGGTCGGGATCGGACAGGCGGCGCGGCGCCTCGGCATCCCGCTGCCGGAGATCACCGTGGGGGTGCGCTCGGGCGACACGCCCTCGGCCGACCGGCGCAAGCTCGTCACCGACCCGCCCGACATCCTCATCACCACGCCCGAGTCGCTCTACCTCATGCTCACCTCGCAGGCCGGGCAGACGCTGCGGGGCGTCCACACCGTGATCGTCGACGAGGTGCACGCCGTCGCCGCGACCAAGCGGGGGGCGCACCTGGCGGTGAGCCTTGAGCGGCTCGACGCGCTGCGTCGCGCGGAAGACCCAGACCTGCCGCCGGCGCAGCGCATCGGGCTGTCGGCGACCGTCCGGCCGATCGACGAGGTCGCGCGCTTCCTCGGCGGATCGGCCCCGGTGGAGATCGTCGCGCCGCGCGCGACCAAGGCGTTCGACCTGAAGGTCGTCGTGCCGATGGCCGACATGCTCAATCCGCCGCCGCCTCCCGGTGCCGCCGGTGACGAGGGGACGGATGCCGAGGGGACCGGCGACGCGGACGGCGACGGCGACTGGTTCGCGCCGTCACAGCCGTCCGAGATCACCGGATCGGTGTGGCCGCACGTCGAAGAGGCGATCGTCGATCGGATCCTCGCGCACCGGTCGACGATCGTGTTCGCGAACTCGCGCCGGCTCGCCGAGCGGCTCACCGGGCGGCTGAACGAGATCTACGCGGAGCGGCTCGACCCGGGCACCGGTGGCGGCGCGCCGCCCGGCGGCGGCGCCGGCGGCGCGGGAGGAAAGCCGCCGGCCGCGATGATGGCTCAGGCCGGCGCGTCGGCCGGGGCGCCGCCCGAGCTGGCGAAGGCGCACCACGGCTCGGTGTCCAAGGAGCAGCGGGCGCAGGTCGAGGACGAGCTGAAATCCGGCATCCTGCGCTGCGTCGTCGCGACCAGCTCGCTCGAGCTCGGCATCGACATGGGCGAGGTCGATCTCGTCATCCAGGTCGAGGCGCCGCCCTCGGCGGCGTCGGGTCTGCAGCGCGTCGGCCGCGCGGGGCACCAGGTCGGCGAGGTCAGCCGCGCCGCGCTGTTCCCGAAGCACCGCGGCGACGTCCTGCACACGGCGGTCGTCACCGAGCGGATGCTGGCGGGCCAGATCGAGGCGGTGCGCATTCCGCAGAACCCGCTCGACATCCTCGCGCAGCAGACGATCGCCGCGTGCGCGCTGGAGCCGCTCGATGTCGAGGGCTGGTTCGAGACGGTGCGGCGTTCCGCGCCGTTTCGGACGCTTCCCCGCTCGGCGTACGAGGCCACGCTCGATCTGCTGGCGGGCAAGTACCCGTCCGACGAGTTCGCCGAGCTGCGCCCTCGGGTCGTGTGGGACCGCGATCACGGGACGCTGACGGGACGCCCCGGCGCGCAGCGCATCGCGGTCACGAGCGGCGGCACGATCCCGGACCGGGGACTGTTCGGTGTGTTCGTGGCCGGCGAGACGCGCAACGCCCGCGTCGGCGAGCTCGACGAGGAGATGGTCTACGAGTCGCGCGTGAACGATGTGTTCACGCTCGGCACGACGAGCTGGCGCATCGTCGAGATCACGCACGACCGGGTGAACGTGCTCCCCGCCTTCGGGCAGCCGGGCAAGCTGCCGTTCTGGCACGGCGACGGCCTCGGCCGGCCGGCCGAGCTCGGCGAGGCGTTGGGCCGCTTCTCCCGGGAGGTGTCGGCGGCGGCCCCCGAGACGGCGACCGAGCGTCTGCGCGAATCCGGGCTGGACGACAACGCGATCGAGAATCTGCTGGCGTATCTGGCGGAGCAGAAGGACGCGACCGGGAGCCTTCCGACCGACCGAACCCTGACCGTGGAACGCTCGCGGGACGAGGTCGGTGACTGGCGCGTCATCTTGCATTCCCCCTACGGCATGCACGTGCACGCACCGTGGGCGCTGGCGGTGAACGCCCGTATCCGGGAGCGGCTGGGGGTCGAGGGATCGGCCGTCGCGAGCGACGACGGCATCATCGCGCGAGTGCCGGATGCCGAGACCGAGCCCCCGGGCGCGGAACTGTTCGTCTTCGAGCCCGACGAGCTCGAGCAGCTCGTGACTGACGAGGTGGGCGGCTCGGCGCTGTTCGCCTCGCGGTTCCGGGAGTGCGCGGCGCGGGCGCTGCTGCTGCCGCGGCTCAATCCGAACAAGCGGTCGCCGCTATGGCAGCAACGGCAGAAATCGGCGCAGCTGCTCGAGGTCGCGAAGAATCACCCGACGTTCCCGATCATCCTGGAGACCCTCCGCGAGGTGCTGCAGGACGTCTACGACCTGCCCGCCCTGCTGCGGATTGCACGCTCGATCGGTGACCGCCGCATCCGCCTCGTGGAGACCACCACGAGTCAGCCATCGCCCTTCGCGCGCGACCTGCTGTTCGGATATGTCGGTGCGTTCATGTACGAGGGCGACTCGCCGTTGGCCGAGCGCCGCGCCGCCGCGCTGTCGGTCGATCCGGCGCTGCTGAGCGAGTTGCTCGGCAAGGTCGAGATGCGCGAGCTGCTCGACCCGGAGATCATCGCGCAGTTCGAGCGCGAGGCCCAGCGGCTCGACCCCGCCCGCCGCGCACGCGGAGTGGAAGGCGTCGCAGACCTGCTGCGGCTGCTGGGCCCCCTGACCGCGACGGAGGTCGCCGCGCGGCTGCAGCCGGATTCGATCACGGGGCAGGAGGCGAGCGCCGGGCGGGCGGACGCGGGCGGAGCCGGGCGGGCGGACGCGCCGAGCGCGGGCAGCGCGGCCGGCGGCGGGCAAGCGGACGGCGCCGGGCGAGCGGACCGAGCCGAGCCGCCGCACGCCACGCCCGAGGAGGCGGCGGCGCTGCTGGACGAGCTGATCGGCGCGCGGCGCGCCATCCGGGTGAGCGTCGGCGGTGCCGAGCGGGTGGCGGCGATCGAGGATGCCGGGAGGTTGCGCGACGCGCTCGGAGCGGCGCTGCCCGTCGGCATCCCCACCGCGTTCCTCGAGCCCGTCGTCGATCCGCTCGCCGACCTCGTCGCGCGGCACGCCCGCACGCACGGGCCGTTCCGCACGTCCGATGTCGCAGCGCGGCTCGGGATCGGCGCGGCCGTCGCCCGGCAGACGCTGCAGCGGCTGGAATCGCAGGGTCGCCTGGCGAGCGGCTTCTTCCTGCCCGACCCGGCGGCCGGCTCGGGCCCTGGGGCTCAGGCCCGGAGCGGCGCGGATGATCTGGAATGGTGCGACAGCGAGGTGCTGCGGCGGCTGCGACTGCGGTCGCTCGCCGCTATCCGCGGTGCCGTCGAGCCGGTGTCGCCCGAGGCGTTCGCCCGGTTCCTGCCGACGTGGCAGCACCTGACGCGACCCCTCGACGGGATCGACGGCGTGCTCGCCGTGATCGAGCAGCTCGCCGGCGTCCCCCTGCCGGCCAGTGCGTGGGAGTCGCTGATCCTTCCCGCACGGGTGCGCGACTACTCCCCCGCGATGCTCGACGAGCTGACCGCGACGGGCGAGGTGGTGTGGTCGGGGCACGGGTCGCTGCCCGGCCGCGACGGCTGGATCGCCCTGCATCCGGCCGACGCCGTCCCGCTCACGCTGACCCCGCCGGACGACCCCGAACCCCCCACAGAGCTGGAGCAGCGCGTCCTCGACGTGCTCGCCGCCGGCGGGGCGTACTTCGCCGCGCAGCTGACGGCGATGACGCAGGCGGAGAACGAGCAGTCGGTCGTCGACGCCCTGTGGAACCTCGCCTGGACCGGGCGGATCACGAACGACACGTTCGCGCCGGTGCGGGCGCTCCTCGCCGGCGGGTCGCAGGCCCACCGCACGGCGCGACGCACACCGCGGGCGCGGATGTTCCGCGGAACGCCGCTCGCGGCATCCGTCCCCCGCCCCGCCCCGCAGCGCCCGCCGCTCATCGGCGGTCGCTGGTCGCTGCTGCCCGAGCCCTCCACCGATGCGACGCTGCGCGCGACGGCGGGCGCCGGGCTGCTGCTGGAGCGGTACGGCATCGTGACGCGGGGATCGGTGCAGGCCGAGGGGATGCCGGGGGGGTTCGCGCAGGCGTACCGGATTCTCGCCGGCTTCGAGGATGCCGGTCACTGCCGTCGCGGGTACTTCATCGAGCGGCTCGGGGCGGCGCAGTTCGCGGCATCCGCGACGGTCGACCGCATCCGCGAGTTCGCCGGGCTGCCCGACCCCGCGCCCCTGCAGGCGATCACGCTCGCGGCGACCGATCCGGCGAACCCGTACGGTGCCGCTCTGACGTGGCCGGCGCTGGACGGCGTGGCGCACCGGCCCGGGCGCAAGGCGGGCGGTCTCGTGACCCTCGTCGACGGCGCGCTGGTGCTGTATCTCGAGCGCGGCGGCCGGTCCGCTCTCGCGTTCACGGACGACGAGGAGGTGCTCGCGGCGGCGGCGCGCAGTCTCGTCGAGACCGCCCGCGCGCGGCGGCTCGACACCCTGACGATCGAGCAGGTCTCCGGCGCGTTCGTCTACGGCACACCGGCGGGCCGGGCGCTGCAGGCCGCCGGGTTCGTCGAGGCGAGCCGGGGATTGACCCTGCGGCGGGCGCGATGACCCCGGGGACTGCCGACCGTGCTGAGCGGCGCGACTGTGCCTGAGCGGGGCGACCGTGCCTGAGCGGAGCGACTGTGCCTGAGCGGAGCGAACATGCCTGAGGGCGACACCGTCTTCCGCACGGCGCGGCGGCTGCACGAGGCGCTCGCGGGCGAGGAGGTGACGCGCTTCGACATCCGCGTGCCGCGGCATGCGACGGCCGACCTCACCGGCGAGGTCGTCCACGAGGTCGTGCCGCGCGGCAAGCATCTGCTGATGCGGATCGGCGCGTTCACGCTGCACTCGCACCTGAAGATGGAGGGGCGCTGGCTGGTGTTCGCGCACGGCGAGCCGTGGCGCACGCCCGCGCATCAGGCGCGCGCGATCGTCGGAACGTCGCGGGTGGATGCCGTGGGTTTCGAGATCGCGATGGTCGATCTCGTGCCGACCGAGGAGGAGGATCGGCTCGTCGGGCACCTGGGACCCGACCTGCTCGGCCCCGACTGGGACCCCGTCGAGGCGGCGCGGCGGCTGCACGCCGACCCCCGCCCCGTGCACGTCGCCCTGCTGGATCAGCGGAACCTCGCCGGGCTCGGCAACGAGTACGTCAATGAGCTGCTGTTCGTCCGCGGCATCCTGCCCACGCGGCCCGCGACCGAGGTCGACGTCGCCGGTCTCGTCGACACCGCCGCCCGCATGATCCTCGCGAACCGTGACCGCTCGGGCCGCACGTTCACCGGTGATACCCGACGCGGTCGGCAGACGTGGGTGTACGGACGCGATCGGCGGCCGTGCCGACGCTGCGGCACGCTGATCCGGCGAGCGGAGCTGGGTGCGACCGACACGAGCGAACGCAACGTGTTCTGGTGCCCGCGCTGCCAGAGGTGACCGCAGCCTGACGCCGCGGCGAGGGGGGACGGCTCCCTCGACGCCCGTCGGGTCAGCACTCCACGACGTTGACAGCGAGGCCGGCCTCGCTGGTGTCCTTGTACCGCGCGGACATGTCGGCGCCGGTCTGGCGCATCGTCTCGATGACGGTGTCGAGGGTCACGACGTGCGTGCCGTCGCCGAGCAGCGCCAGCCGCGACGCCGTCAACGCGGTCGACGCGGCGACGGCGTTGCGCTCGATGCAGGGGATCTGCACGAGACCGCCGACGGGGTCGCACGTCATGCCCCGTCAGCAGGAACATCTGCACATCACCCGGGTCGAAGCCGCCGACCCGGCACGCGTGGTACATGACCGCGGGCAGCACACCCGCAGCGCCGTTCGTCGGAGTGGGGTCAGTGGCCCAGGTAGCGGCCAGGACGGTGGTTCAACGCGAGCACGAGGTTCAACAGCACGGCGCCGGCGGAGCTCATCACGACGTTCGGCCAGGGCATGACCAGCACCGCGGCGAGGATGATCAGCAGGTCGAAGATCATCATGGTCCAGCCGGCGCGGAAGCCGGTGCGGTCCTGCACCTCGAGGCCGATGATGTTGACGCCGCCGACGCTCGAGCGGTGGCGGAACAGGATCAGCACGCCCACGCCGGCGAGCAGGTTCCCCGCGAGGGTGCCGTACCAGGGCTCGATCTGCGTAATCGGGAAGAGCGCGTTGTGCACGAGCGCCCACACCGACACGAGCGCGATCGAGATGATCGTGCGGATGGTGAAGTCCCACCCGCGCCGCCAGACGGCGAGCAGCGCGAACGGCACGTTGATCACCGCGAACAGCAGCCAGAACGGCCACGCCGTCGCATACCCGAGCAGTAGCGAGAGCCCTGCGGTCCCGCCGGTGACGGCGTGCGCCGCGTGCAGCAGGTGCAGTCCGAGCGAGGCGAGGAACGTCCCGGTGAGGATGCCGAGGACGTCCTCGGCGACGGAGTGGGCATGCGCCTTCTCGTCGAACACGAGCGTCGGCCCGGTCGTGGGGTCATCGGCGTCGGGCGTGGTCACGGCATCCATCCTCGTCCATGCGTCCACGACGGGAATGATCCTTGCCCCGCGGTCGTTGCAGAAAGCGGAGGGTTTTTCGTGGGAAAGAACTACATCGACATCGAAGACGACCAGGGACAGACGCTGCGCTACCGCAAGCACGTCAATGGTCGCGGCCTCGTCGCCAACGGCGCCAAGGTCCACTCCAGCGCGCTCGTGGAGGCGGGGGCCTACATCGAACCGGGAGTCCAGATCGCCGCGGGCGCGCACATCGGCCGCGGCGTGTGGATCGAACCCGATGCCGTCATCGGCCCTGACGCGGAGATCGCACCGCACGCCCACATCCGCTCCGGCGCGGCGATCGGCCGCGGCGCCAAGATCGGCGTCCGCACCGTCGTCGGCGCGCACGCGCGCGTCGCCGGCGGCTCGCTCATCGGCGACGACGAGCAGATCGGCGACGGCGAACAGGTCGCGACCGACCGCCGCGGACTGCGTCTGGCGGCCTGACCGGCCTCGCCCCCTCGGACGGCGCTGCGGCGATGGGCGCCCGCCCGGCCGTCACGGCGCGGGGTCTCGGCGGCTGACTGTCGCGAAAGCAGGCTGAATCGCACATTCCCCGGTCCCGCGGGCGCCAAACGGTCGATCCGGCCTGCTTTCGCGACGCCGGGGCGCGCTAGGTCAGTACAGCTAGGGCCGACGCGCGCGGACCCTGACGCGCATTGACGCCGGGGCGGGCTAAGGCCGGGGCCGCGGCGTCTCGGCGGCTGACTGTCGCGAAAGCAGGCTGAATCGCACATTCCCCGGTCCCGCGGGCGCGAAACGGTCGATTCGGCCTGCTTTCGCGACGCCGGGGCCGCGGCGTCAGGCGAACAGGAAGAGAACGAAGCCGATCAGCGGCAGCGTCCCCTGGATCGCCGCGGGTCGCAGGTACTTCGCGCCGCTCGTGACGAGGACGAGTGCCGCCGCGAGCATCGACCCGAGGCTGAACAGGACCAGCGCGCGCCCCGCCACCTCGGCGGTCGTTCCGGCATCGCCCGCCCAGAACAGCGCCAGCCCGATGACCACGCCGATTGCGAGGAACAGGTTGTAGAACCCCTGGTCGTAGGCCATCGGCTTCGTCACGTCGGCGGCGGCCTGATCGGCCACCCCGAAGCGACGCCAGACACGGGGCTGGGTCCACTGGATGGATTCCATGACGAAGATGTACACGTGCAGGAGAGCGGCGAGAGCCGCCACAGCGGTCGCGATGATCGGCACCATGTCCGCACCCTACCGCGGGTACGCTGGCCGGATGGCCGGTCGAGCGTCACCGCGGGGCGGAACCCCGTCGCGCCGCCCGCGCGGCGGCAAGGGCACGGGCGGCAGGACCCCCGGTGCCAAGACGCCCACCGGCAAGACCCCCGGCGGCAAGACCGGCGCATCGGCGAACCGCCCCGCCGCGACCCCGCCCCCGCGCGGCCCGTTCCGCCTCGGCGCGATCGAGGGTGCGACGCCGGGCAAGTGGATCGACATCTGGCAGGAGCGGATGCCGGGCGTCACCCTCGAACTCACACCCCTCACGATCGCCGGCCAGCGCGCGGCGCTGACCTCGGCATCCGTCGACGCGGCACTCGTCCGCCGGCCACTCGATGAGGCGGGCTTGCACGTCATCCCCCTCTACGAGGAGGTCGCGGTCGTCGTCTGCGGCGCGGACTCCCACCTCACCGCCGCCGACGAACTGACCCTTGCCGACCTGGCCGGCGAGGTCGTGATCACGCCGCACGACGCCCCGCTGCAGCTCCACGTCCCCGGAGCGCTCGCGCCGCGGTTCGACCCGCCGGAGACCGTCGGCGACGCGATCGCCACCGCCGCCACCGGCGTCGGGGTGGTCATCGTCCCGCTGTCATTGGCCCGATTGCATCATCGCAAGGACGCCGCGCACCGCCCGCTCGTGGACGGTCCCACCTCGCCCGTCGTCCTCGCCTGGCCGGCCGGCGATACCTCGCCGCTCGTCGACGCGTTCATCGGCATCGTGCGCGGGCGCACCGCGAACTCGTCCCGCTGAATCCCGCGCACCCCCGCCGGCGGAGGCCGCCAGACAGCGGCCACCCCGCCATACCGCGCCACCCCCGAGGGCACGGCGAGGGGCCGGCGAGTCCCCACCCACCGGCCCCTGGACGGACACAGAATCCCCCCGGACAACCGTCCTTGCGAAAGCGCCGATCCCCGCTCCCCAGAAGCGGCCCCTGTCGGACCTGCTCGACCCTTTCACCGATGAAGAGCGCCGAACGGGCGCGGTGATACACGCCCGGTCAGAATCCGTTGCCGTGCACGAGGAACGGCGAGCGGATGCCGGTGCGCGCGCTCGCGGCGGCGAGGGCGACGGCCGGGGGCTCCCCCGCGGCGAGGCCGGTGTGGAGCGCGCCGAGCAGTTCACAAGCGTCGTCGTCGGCGACCACCACGGGCGCGGCAACGACCGCGCCGGCACCGGCGTGCAGCCACGCCCGCGTCATGCCGACGGCCTCCTCGCCCCAGCGCACGGCCGAGCGGCCCGACTCGCACGCCGACAGCACGACGGCCCGAGGGACCGCCGGCATCCGATCGATGTCGTAGCCGAACAGCGCCCCGTCGGCCAGCTGCAGACCGGAGAACAGCGGGTTGTCGAGGGCGTGGCGGCCGTGCGCGCTGATGTGCAGCACGTCCGCTGTCGTTGCGGCGCCGGCGACGGCATCGACGGTCGCCTCCGCGCCGGACAGGACGATCCCGGCATCCCACGCCGCGACGGCGAGGGTCGCCTCCTCCAGACCGCGCGCAACGCGCGGCCCCACGGCGACGACCGTGGTCGCGGCCCCTGGGGCGGAGGGCACCACCGGGCCGGCGGAGCCCTCAACCCCCGCAAAACCTCCCTCTCCGCGGCCGCGCACCCAGTGCGACATCGACGTCGCGAGGGTGACGGCGCGACCCTCGAGCCCGGGGAGCATCGCCCACGGCAACCCCGCCAGCACGCCCGGCGCCGTGATCACGACGCGCCGCGGCGACAGCGCACCGGGGGCCACCGCCAGCGGACGGTCCACGATCAGGGCGGACAGCCGCTCGAGCCGTTTCTGCAGCGACGCGCGGACGACGCCGGCCATGGGCCCCGACCGCACCGCGGCCGACATGTCCAGGTCGGAGCGCAGCGCGGGGAGCGAGGTGCGCGCCTCCGCCCAGCCGGCGAGGTCGACGAGCGCTGCGCCGGCGGCGGTGACGACGACGCACGAGACCCCGTCCCCGGTGAAGACGTAGGACAGGAGGGCGGTCTCCGCATCCAGCGCGCCGGCGGCCGCGGGCAGGTCGACGGGACGCTCGAGGTCCGCCGCTCCGGTCGTCGTCCACTGCCGGCGGCGCAGCCGTTCGCCGAGCGCGATCGCGCGCGGGTCGCTCGTCCAGTCGTCGCCGGCGGCGTCGGCGCGCAGCAGCCGCAGCTCGCTGAGATCGGCGGCCTGCTCAGGGTCGGGCGGCGGGCGCAGCGGCACGACCTGCGCGCTGAGGTGCCGCGCCCGCTCGGACCACTCGAACACGACGTCGGGCCGCCGCGACCGCACCGCCGCCCGCAGCCCGGTCAGCATGAGCGTGCTGCCGTGCATCGCGAGAGAGGTCTGCAGGTCGAGGCTGCCGAAGGACGCCCGCCAGGTCGCGAGCTCGTCGATCCCGGATGCCGCGTACCGGCGCGCCTGCGCGTCACGACCCGCGCGGGTGGCGCGCTCCGCGCGCACCTCGTGTGCCAGCATCCGCACCTCGAGCGGCGCCGTCTCATCCGGCGTCGGCACCCGCCCCGCGCTGCGGCCATGGCGCGCGCGCCAGAGCTCCCGCGTCAGTCGCAACGCGATCGCGTCGGAGCGCAGTCCGGCGCGCGTGAGCGACGCCGCCACCGGTGCCACGTCACGCTCGTCGACACGCAGGTCCGCCACGGCGCGGCCGGCGCGATCGATCGTGCCTCCCGACAGCTGGGCGCGCAGCTGGACGCCCCGTGCTCGATGCGCCCACGACCGCGCTCCCAGCGCCGTGAAGTGCCGTGCCGCACGCCCCGCGACGCGGGCGGCTTCGGCGGGGTCGTGGCGCAGCAGGGAGCGCGCGAGGTGGAGTTCGGCCTCGGCGCGCGCCTGCGGCATGCCGTTGGCGTGGAAGGCGCGAGCGGCCTCGCGCAGCAGGCGCTCGGCCTCGGTCACCAGGCCCGCCTCCCGCAGCGCTTCGGCCATGTCGACGTCGCCGATCGCGGCGTTGGCGGCGGAGGCGGCCGCGATGACGGGACGCGCCGCGCCCATTTCGCGCATCGCGCGGACGAGGTCGCCGCCCAGCAGCGCCGTGTAACCGAGGTTGTGGCGGGCTTCGGCGACCTCGACGGGATCGCCGTGCCGCTCGTAGGCGGCCACCGCCGCTTCGAGGTCCGCGGTCGCCGCGGCGAGCTGGCCGCGCTGCATCGCGACGAGGCTGCGGTTCATCCGGAGGTTGGCGACCGCCAGCGGGTCGTCGGGGATGGTGTCGATCGCGCGGCCGAGCCACTCCAGCCCCTCATCGAGGCGGCCGCGGTGCATGAGGATGCTGCCGAGCTGCCCCTCGATCACCCCGCGCGTGTGCGCCGTGAGCGCATCGCCGGCGAGCACGCGCCGGCACAGCGCTTCACCCTCGTCGGGACGGCCGAGCTGGTCCAGGACGAAGGCACGCGTGCCCGCGATGCGGGCGCGCAGGTTGTCGTCAGCGCCGGATGCCGCGGCATCCAGCGCTGCCTCGGCCTCGCGGTACCGCCGCTCATTGGTGAGCGTGAGCGCGGCGGTGTAGAGCCCGGCCGGGTCGGAGGTCACGCCCCCAGCATGCCGGTTCCCGGGCGGCCAGGGGAACACGCGCCGCCCGGCGCGTCAGCCACCACGCTCACCCGAGCGCGGCGAGCGCCTTCTCGGCCGCCGCGCGGGCAGCGGCGATCGCGTCGGCGACGTGCTCCTTCCCGTCCGGTGGGGTGCCGAGGCCGGCGGCGATCAGCCCCGCCACGAGCGGCGCCGCGAACGACGTGCCGCTCCACACGGCGAAGCCGCCGCGGTAATCCTCGGGGGCGATCGTCAGCCGCCGCCGGGCGTACTGGTCGTCGCGGGCCGACGCCTGCAGGCCACCGCGGAAGTCGGGAAGCGTGCTCAGCACCGCCGCGCCCACCGCAAAGGTGCGCACCCAGGGGCCGACGTTGGAGAACAGGGCCGTCGTCGCCCGGTCCGGGTTCAGGGCGCCGACGGAGACGTGGGCGGCGAGGTCGTCCGGCACGAGGCCGTTGTCCGACCCCGGCCACGGCCACAGCGACGCGGGGAAGCTCGGTCGGTCGGTCGCGTCGTTGCCCGCCGACACCACGACGGTCACCCCGAGCCCGCGCACCACCGCGAGCAGGTCGTAGAGGTCGCGGGTGTAGAGGCCGTCCTCCGGGGTCTCGTGGTAGTAGCCGAGCGACATGTTCAGCACGTCGATCGGACGCCCGCCGCGCACGCCGTCGCGGTAGCGCTGCACGAGCACGCCGAGGTCCTCCACGACGCGCAGCAGGTTCGACTCCTCCACGATCCCGCGGGCGTCGGCGACACGGATGCCGAGCATCTCGGCATCCGGCGCGATCTGACGCACGATGCCGGCGATGAACGTGCCGTGCCCGGCGACCGGGTCGAGTTCGCCGTCGAGCGGGCCGAACAGGTCGGGGTACACCTCCGGGTTGGCCTCGTCGTCCAGCCCCACCGGATGCCCGTCGAGGCGCACGTCCCGGGTGACGAGGTCGTCGGGCAGCCACGTGTGCGCGCCGATGCCGGTGTCGAGCACCGCCACGACCGCGCGACGCCGACCGTCCGCGACCTCGGTGCACACGGGCGGCGGACCCACCCAGGCGACCGGTTGGCGGCCGCCGGATCCGCAGTCGCCGTACTCGCCGACCGGGTTGGAGCGGGTGTAGGGGTTAGACCGGGTGTACGGGTTCGACCGGGTGTACGGATTCGACTTCGTGTACGGGTTCGATTTGGTGTATGGATTGACCCCGATCGGGTCGACCGTCAGCACGTGGTCCAGGCCGATGCGATCGAGTCCCGCCGCCCGCAGCGACGCCGCCGCGTCGATGCGGCCGTCGCGGCCGCGCACGACGTCACGACCGGCGAGGATGCGGCGGCGCACCTGCTGCAGCACTCGCCAGGCATCCGGGAGCGCGGGCGAGACGGCATCCTTCGCCTCCGGCGTCGTGAGGCGCACGCGGATCACCACCGGCGCGCCGGGCAGTCGCGGTTCGGGACGCTCCCCCTCGCCGAGCTCGCTGCCGTCCAGGCGCTCGCGCACGACGCCCCAGCCGAAGACGGCGGCCGCCTCGCGGACGCGATCGAGGTTGCCCTCCATCCGGGCCGCCCCCGCGCCGTCCGAGACGAGCAGCCGATCGGGCACGTACGCCGTCTGGAACGCCTCGACGCCGTCGAGGGGCTCGGCTCCGGGGTCGAGCACGGTGGCGGAGATCACGGAGCCGCGGGCGCGGTCGCGCCACGACCACCCTTTGGGCTGCGGGGCGGCGTCGTACTCTTCAGGGCTCATGCGATCTCCTCAGGTCAGGCGGCGGGCAGGGGCGGCAGGTGCGGGGCGCGGCGCGGCGGCGCGGGTCAGATCTCGAAGCGGGGCGTCTGCAGGTCGGTGGCGCCGTCGGGCTCGGATGCCGCGGCCAGCAGCACCCGCAGCCGTGACAGGCCGTGCGGCACGCCGTCGAACGAGAAGCGGCCGCCTTCGAGGTCGGCGAGGTGCTCCCCGGCATCCTGGATCAGGCGCACTTCGGCGACGTCCCCGTCGACCCAGCCGTCCAGGCGGCAGGCGTCGCGCTCGGCGGGGGTGACGTGCACCAGCATGTTGGTGCGGCCGTCGCTGAACTGCAGGGTCAGCATGTCGGCGTCGCCGCGGACGGCGGTGGTGGCGTCGCTGTCGATGAGGCTCAGCAGCGCGTACTCGCGGGCGAGGTCGGCCGTCGCGACGGCCGCGATCATCGCGTCGGCGAGATGGGCCGGCGCCGGGTCGATCGCCCCCCAGGCGCGCCGGATCGCGGCGAACAGCGCCGTGTCGTCGAGCATCGATTCAGAGGTCACGGTCGTCCCCGTTCCATCCCGCCGCTTCGAGAGCGGCGCGCAGTTTCCCGAGGCAGCGGCCCCGGGTCGGTCCGATCGAGCCGATCGGCATGTTCAGGTCTCGCGCCAGATGCGCGTAGTCGGGGCGCTCCTCGAACGCGATGACGCGCAGCAGCCGCCCGCAGCGCGCGTCGAGCCCGGTGACGGCCGACCAGAGGCGGCGGTCGCGGTCGGCGATGTGGGCGCGGCTCTCCGCGGAGTCGTCCGCGGGGATCAGCGGCTCGAGGTCGGCGTCGTCGGTCGCGCGCACGCGCTGCTGCGCCCGGCCCGCCCGCCAGGCCTCGCGCCGCGCGCAGGTGGTCAGCCAGCCGGCGACGGCGCGGGCGTCGTGGATCGTGTCGTGCCGTCGCACGAGCGTCAGCCAGGTGACCTGCACGACGTCTTCACTCAACTGGGCGTCGAGACCGTACGCGCGGACCACGTGCCAGAGCACCGGCGTCATCAGCCGCACCAGGTCGTCCATCGCGCGGGGGCGTCCCTCACGCCACTGGGTGAACAGGTCGGCGGCGTGGTCCCAGATGGTGGCGGGCACGCCGCCGGCCCCCTCGGTTCCCGCGGCGCCGGCCGCCGAGACGGAATCCGGGGCCTGATCAGGGGAGGTCGAGGGGTCGGCATCGGTCATACCGCCCATTCTGGCCATACCGACAAGAGGCGGGCGAGGGGGCCGGTGATACATCCGATCGGATGGGATTCTCGGGCGGGTTTCTGCCGGCATCCGACCTGTCCTCGCGAGACCCCGTCTGCGCGCCGAGACCCCGCGTTTTTTCGCGGGGTCTCGGCGCGGGGAGCGGGTCTCGCGGTGGCCGCCTAGACTTCTCGGCATGGCCCCGCTCGTGTATCTGTGCGCTCGTCCGCAGGCCGGTGCCGCGGCGGCCGAGTACGAGTCCTTCCGCACGGCGATGCACCTGGATGCCGATGAGCTGGAGCGCTGGGACCTCGTGCAGGACGAGCTGCCCGCCGACTTCGCGAGCCGTTGGCGCGGCGCCGTCGTGGGCGGCAGCCCCTTCAACGTCGCCGACCCCGAATCGGCGAAGACGGACGTGCAGCGTCGCCTCGAGGCGGGACTCGCGCGGCTCGCCGAGACCGCGGCATCCGGCGGCGTGGCGGCCCTGTTCACCTGCTACGGCATCGGCGTCGCCACGCGCGCCCTGGGCGGCGAGGTGACGCGCGCGTACCCCGAGGACACCGGCCCGACGCGGGTGACGCTCACCGATGAGGGCCGGCGCGACCCCGTCTTCGGCGGGCTGGCCGACACCTTCACGGCGCTCACGGCGCACAAGGAGGGCACGGGGCGGATGCCGGCGGGCGCGACCCTCTTGGCGACCAACGACGCCTGCCCCGTGCAGGCGTACCGGGTCGGCGAGCGCCTGTATGCGATGCAGTTCCACCCCGAGCCGACCGGGCAGGCCTTCACCGAGCGGATGGCCGTCTACCGTGACGACGGATACTTCGCCGCCGGGGATTACGACCGCATCGCCGCGCTCGTGCTCGCAGCGTCGCTCACCGAGCCCGCGCGGATCCTGCGCGCCTTCGCCACCGCGTTCTGATCCCGGGTGGGGCCCATGCCCACGCCCGGGCGCCCGCTCCGGGGCGCTCACCCTGGTGCGGTCCGGCCGCCCCGCCGCCGAACCCTCGCCCCCGGCACCCTCACCCCGGCGCGGTCCGCCCGTTCCGCCGCCGAACCCTTGCCCCGGGGACGAACCCTTACGCCCGGGCGCGCTGGGGCATGAGGGTTCGGTCCAGGGGCGAGGGTTCGCGCACAGAGCGAGGGCGCGCGCCGGGTCAGCGAGAGACGCGCAGCGTGCGAGGGCGGTGCGCGAGTCCGCCGGCGGAGCGCGCGCGGGTCAGCGCGCGGGCGCGCAACCCGATGGCCGCCGCCAGCACCACGGCGGCGACGATGAAGGCCGTCGTCGCCACGGCCGGCGCGTGCGGCTCGCCCGTGGATCGCGCGATCCCGATCCAGACCAGGCCCCACGCCATTGCGAGGGCCGGCGCGATGCGCCCGTCCGTGCCGAATGCGATCGCGGCGCCGACGAGGGCGACCACCACGAGGACGAGCACGCCCCACAGCTGCTGGGCATCGGCATCCATGGGCGCGACGACATCCGCGGCGAGCCAGGCGGTGATGTTCGCGACCGTCGCGAGAGACACCCAGCCCAGATGGATGCCGACGGCGCCGTCCATGAGGAGCAGGTCGACCGGACTCTCGGGACGCTGCGCCACGAGTCGGCGCAGCGTCACGCCGAGCACCACCAGCAGCAGCACGATCGCGACGACCGTCAGTGGCAGCGTCAGGAACTGCGCGGCGAGCAGCCACCCGCCGTTGAGCACGGCGGTGGCGGCGATCCACCAGCCGGCGCGGCGCTGCCGTGCCCGGCCGCGCTGGGAGGGCAGCGCCTGCCACACGGCGTAGCCGATCGTCAGCAGGTACACGACGCTCCAGATCGAGAACGCCGGCGTCGCGGGCGCGAGCACCGTGGCGTCGGCGTCGAGCGCCCCGCCCTGCAGGTCGCGGACGTTGGTGCCGCCGAAGAATCCCGTGCCGACCATCGCGGCGATGATCATGAAGACGACCGCCGAGAGCACGACGATCTGCCGGGCGAGATCCGCCCCCGTCGGCGCTTCGGAACGCGCCTCGGAGCGCGCTGCGGCATCGCCGTGCAGGGTGGGCTCGCGGGACGGTGAGCGGTTCATACCCGGAACGGTATGTGACGTGGCGCCGGCCTCGTCAGGGCCTTGACAACCCGCCGCGGAGCCGGGTCACCGTCAGTCGACGGGGCGGTACTCGGCGAACCGGCGCTCCAGGCGCGGCTTTCGACGACCGCCGATGACGGCGGTCGAGTCGGGGCTCAGCACGACCGGTCCCTCCTCCACCGGCTGCCCGCCGTTCGCGGTCGTCGTCGCGATCCACACCTCACGCTCATTGCCGATGTCATCGACGGCCCACTCCTGCGGGGAGAGGTTGACGTAGATCGTCGCCGCGTCGCGGTGCAGCGCCCACCGGCCCGGCCCGGCGCACTCGGCCTGCTGGCCGGCGCGGCTCGGATCGGTGAGCTCGGGCTGCTCGCGGCGCAGCCGCGCGAGCGCGCGGTACAGCTGCAGCAGGCGCCGGTGGTCGCCCTGTTCGGTCTCGCTCCAGTCGAGCTTCGAGCGCTCGAACGTCGCGGGGTCGTTGGGGTCGGGCACGAGGGATTCGTCCCAGCCCATCGCGGCGAACTCGGCGCGCCGGCCCCGGCGGGTCGCCTCGGCGAGTTCGGGCTCGGGGTGCGAGGTGAAGAACTGCCACGGGGTGGACGCGCCCCACTCCTCGCCCATGAACAGCATGGGCGTGCCGGGTGCGGTGAGGGTCAGCACGGCCGCGACGGCGAGGCGGTCGAAGCTCAGCGTCTGCGAGAGCCGGTCGCCGGCGGCGCGATTGCCGATCTGGTCGTGGTCCTGCGCGAACTCCACGAATCGCCACGAGGCGACCTCCGCCGGTACGGGCCGCCCCCAGTCGCGCTCCCGGAACGACGAGAACGTGCCGTCGTGGAAGAAGCCGCCGGCCCAGGTCTTCGGCAGCGCTCCGGGGTCGGCGAAGTCGGCGTAGTAGCCGGCCGTCTCGCCGGTGAGCGCGACGTGCACGGCGTGGTGCCAGTCGTCGACCCACTGCGCCGCGAGCCCGTAGCCGCCGGCCTCGCGGGGCAGGATCATGACGGGGTCGTTGAGGTCGCTTTCCGCGATGAGGGTGAGCGGCCGGCCCAGGTGCGCCGAGAGCGCATCGACCCGCTCGGACAGTTCCTGCAGGATGTGCACGGGTCGGGATGCCGATTCGTGCAGCGCGTGCACGGCGTCGAGCCGCAGCCCGTCGACGTGGAAGTCACGTAGCCACATGACGGCGTTGTCCACGATGAACGCGCGCACGGCGGGCTCGTCGAGGTTGACGCTCGCCCCCCACGTGTTGCTCTGCCCGTCACGGAGATAGGGGCCGTACTCGGGCAGGTAGTTTCCGGACGGGCCGAGGTGGTTGTAGACGACGTCCTGGATGACGGCGAGCCCCGCCGCGTGCGCGGCGTCGACGAACCGGCGGTACGCCTCGGGGCCGCCGTAGGTCTCCTGCACGGCGTACCAGAGCACGCCGTCGTACCCCCAGTTGTGGGTGCCGTTGAAGGCGTTGACCGGCAGCAGCTCGACGTGGCTGACGCCCAACTCGACGAGGTGCGGCAGCTTGCCGATCGCCGCGTCGAGGGTGCCCTCGGGAGTGAAGGTCCCCACGTGCAGCTCGTAGATCAGGCCGCCGGCGAGCCCGCGACCGGTCCAGCTCTGGTCGGTCCAGGCGAAGGATGCCGGGTCGTCCCACGCCGACAGTTCGTGCACCCCGCGCGGCTGGCGCCGCGACCGCGGGTCGGGCCGGGCGGCGTCGGCATCGCCCAGGACGAACCCGTACTCCGCCCCCGGTGCGAGCGTCAGCGGAGCGCGCCACCACCCGGCATCCGTCGCCGTCAGCTCGACGTCGTCCCGCCCCGGTCGCCGTAGCCGCACCCGCGCCGCGCGCGGCGCCCACACCTCGATGGTCATGGACCCATCCTGCCCGCCGGCGCCCGCGGCCGCAGGGTGACGCCCCGCCGGCGCCCCGCACCGCCCCGAGCCGCCGCGCGCGTCGGCGGCTGCGGCTATGAGTCGTCGCCGTCGCCGGGGGTGTCGCCGGCGCGCGGCTGGCGGCTGATGATGAAGAACGTGATGGCGAGGTCGTGCCCGCGGCGCCTCCCCCGGGCGGGGGGAGAATGCCGCGGCTCACTCCTCCCAGCGGTACGGCCCGCCGGCGGCGGCGAACTCCGCCGCCGCGGCCTCGCGCAGCGCCGGGTCGCTCACGTACGCCACCGCCGTCGCGGCGAGGGCGGTCGCGGCATCCACCAGAGCGTCGAGGGCGGCCGGCAGCACGGTCAGGTCGGCGAAGTCGGCGTTGTGCGGGAACACGTCGTCGGGGCCGCCGAGCCCGATGGAGGGGTGGATCGACGGCACCACGCGGCTGACATTGCCCATGTCGGTCGACGGACCGCCCTGCGGAACGACGGCCGGCGGCGCCGGCACCTCGCGCCCGCGGGCGGTGAGCGCCGCTGCCCACCGCTCGGTGAGCGCGACGTTCGTCTGCAGCGGCAGGTAGGGCGGCACCGGGTCGACGTCGATCTCGGCGCGCGTGCCCGTGCTGATGGCGGCGCCCTCGAGCACCGCGACGACGCGCCGGGTGAGTTCGCGCAGGGTGTCGATCTCGGCTGAGCGCACGTAGAACAGTGCGGCGGCGCGCTCCGGGACCACGTTCGGCGCGGCCCCGCCGTCGGTGATGATCCCGTGGATGCGGTCGGTCGGCAGGATGTGCTGGCGCAGCTGCGCGACGCCCTGATACGCCGTCACGACGCCGTCGAGCGCGTTGCGGCCGAGCCAGGGCGCCCCCGCGGCGTGCGCGGCACGCCCGTGGTAGGTCACCCCGATCCGGCGCACGCCCGTCGTGCGCTGGCCGAGCACCGAACTCGTCCCCGATCCGCCGGCTGGATGCACCATCCCCGCGGCGTCGACGTCGTCGAATCCGCCGGCGCGGATGATCAGCTCCTTGCCGCCGCCGTTCTCCTCGGCCGGGGTTCCGATCAGCGACAGTCGGCCACCGAGGCGCGCGACCACGGGCGCCGCCGCGAGAAAGGCCCCGACTGCGATCCCGGCGATGATGTTGTGGCCGCACGCGTGCCCGACGCCCGGCAGCGCGTCGTACTCCGCGATGATCGCGAAGTGCGGGGCGGATGCCGCGGCATCCTCCCCCGCCCCCTCAGCCGCGCCGGGGTCACTCGCGCCGTCGGGCCCGACGGTCGCGCGCAGCGCCGTCGGCAGTCCGTAGGCTCCCACCTCGGCGGGGACCCCGTGCGCCGCAAGCAGCGCCGCGATGCGGGCGACGGTGGCGTGCTCCTCGAACCCGATCTCCGGGTGGGCGTAGAGATCCCGCACCAGCGCGGTGAGGTCGGGCCGGAGGGCGTCGACGCGCTGGCCCAGCTCGATGTCCTCAGCCACGGTGACCCCTTCCCTGGGCGGTTGTGGCGGCATCCTCCCCCGCGAAGCCGCCACAACTGCCCAGCCAACGGGCGTCCGCCCGCGACCCACGGGCGTCCGCCCGCGACAGCGCACCGCCCGCGACACCGCACCGCGCGCGGCCGTCACAGCTCGACGACCGCCCCGTCGGCGGTGCGGAGGGTCAGGCGGAACCCCGCTGCCTCCCCGGGAGCTGCGGCGACGACCTCGGCCGCGCCGTCGCCCAGACCATACGCGTCCAGCACCCGCTGCAGCGGCTCCGGGTCGGGCTCGACCCGCACGAACGAGACGAGCTCGATCGTGGGGATGTCGCCGAGTCCGGGCTGCGCCGTCGCGCCCCAGTCGATGAGGAAGGGGACGTCCAGGCGCCGGTTCTCCCCGCGCGTGAGCCGCCACTGCAGCAGCGTTCCGTCGGGGGTGCGTCGCGACAGGTCGCTGACGTCGCCCGGATCGTAGCCGCGCGCGCGGGCGGCCGCGACGGTCGCCTCGATGTCGTCGGGGTGGACGGCGTAGGCCTGCACGCGCGGCTCCCGCAACCCGCTGATCCCGAACGTCGCGGGCAGCTCGGGCTCGGACCGGCGCGGGTTCGGGCCGATGAGCTCGATGTACTGCGGCCCGCGGGCACCGTCGATCGTCAGCGCGACGAGCGCGTTCGCGGTCCCGGTCGGGTGCGCGCCGCCGGGTGCGGCGACGACGCCGGTGCGCTCGGCGAACCAGTCCACAAGATCCTGCAGGTCGGGGCCGGCGATGACGATGTGGTCGAGGAGGGTGGGGATGCTCATGCGTTCGCCCCCTCGGCGGCGCGGCGCGCCGGGACCTCGGGCTCGCCGAGCGAGAGCATGAGGCGGTTCGCCCAGTTGAAGAACGCGGCCCCTCCGATGACGTCGACGATCTCGGCGTCGCCGAGGCCGACGCCGCGCAGCCGCGCGATGTCGTCGGCGCCGAAGTCGAGCGGGGTGTCCGCGAGGGCGACGGATGCCCGGGCCACCGCGTTCCACGTCTCGTCGCCGAGATCGGCGTCGACGCCCTCGTCGAGCAGCCGCTGCACATCGGCCTCGCGTCCGGACTCGCGGGTCGCGGCGGCGGCGTGCACCGACGCGCAGAAGACGCAGCCGTTGCGTCGGGAGGTGGCCGCGGCGGCGAGCTCGCGCTCGGCGCGCCCGATGCCACCGTCGACGTTGAAGAAGATGTCGAGGTCGGTCAGGGTCCGTGCGCGCAGCGCCTCGGGATCGCGGGCGAGCAGCCGGAAGTAGGGCATCTTGGCGCGCGCCTGCTCGATGAGGGCGTCGCGCTGCTGGTCGGTGAGGGCGTCCTCGGCGACCGGCTCGAGCCACGGCACCCAGCCGAGACCCTGCTGCGTGAACGCGTCGGGACGGGCGAGGTCGGGGTAGTCGGTGACGACGGTCATGTCAGGCTCCTTCGGTGGCCGAGGTGGCCGAGGCGGCCGAAGTGGCCGAGGTGGCGAGGACGGGGACGGATGCCGCGGCGAGCGCGCGCAGCCCCCACGCGAGCCGCAGCTGGAAGGTCAGGAAGGCGACGAGCTGCGACAGCGACACGATGTCGTCGGCGCTCCATCCGGCATCCGTCAGCGCCTGCAGGGCCTCAGGGCGTGCCTCGCGCGGCCGGAAGACGAGCAGGTGGGTATGGGCGAGCGCCGCGGCCAGCCGGGGACCTGCGGCGGCGATGGTCCCGGCATCCGGCGCCCAGCGCAGGCCCGCACGGGACTCCGCGGCCAGTCCCGGCTCGCGGTACTCGCCGTACGGGCCGTCCGTCGCGGCGGCGGATGCCGCGGTCGCGACGGCGGCGGCGAGCTCCGGCGCCTCGTCGGCGAGCAGGTCGTCGTAGAAGGCGGTCGCCTCGGCGAACGCGTGCAGGCGGGCCGTGAACGCGGCGACCGCGTACCGGTCGGCGAGCGGGAACGTGCCGGGCTCGGCGGGTTCGAGCAGCGCTTCGAAGCTGCGCTGGGCGTTCTCGCGGGCCTGCGGGCGCTGGTCGCGCACCGCGTCGAGGGCGTCGCCGGGGCTGATCCCGGCGAGCAGATCGATGATGTCGGTGGTCATGACAGTCCTTCCGAGGAGGCGGTGACGAGGGCGCGGTGCGCGTGGTGGAGGTCGGCGGCGGCGTCGGGCCCGGTCGCGAACCCGAGGCGCGGGGCGACCTCGTCGGCGAGCAGCTGCAGTGAGCGCAGCGTCAGCTCGTGGGTCGCGGCGATCGAGTGCACCTGGAACGACACGTCGCTGACGGCGGCGAGGGTCAGATCCGCCGCGAGCGAGGCGGCGACCTCATCGACGGTGCCGACGTGGGTGTCGGTGATGCGGGCGAGCTCGTCGATGCCGAGCCCGTCGGTGTCGATGCCGAACATCGACTGCGCGAGCCGGCGCAGTCCGCCGTCCGCCAGCTCGAGCGCGCGCGTGCGGTTCTCCGGGTCCACGACGAGCGCGGTGCGCGAGGCGAGCACGCGCACCGGCGCGCCCTCCGGCAGCGCGTCGCGGTAGGCCTCGATGATGGGCAGCTGCAGGTCGTGCAGCGGCGCGTCGGGCGCGTCCGCGGGGCGGGGCTGCGTGCGCGAGAGCAGCAGGCCATCGCCGCGTTCGCCGGCGCGCCGGCCGCCGTCGGCCGAGAACGTCGCCTGCCAGATGCGCTGGTCGAGGTCGCCGGCGGCGGGATAGATGCGCGAGTCGGTGCCGCGGATGCCGCGACCCCCCAGCGCGTCGAGCAGCACCTCGAGGTGCTCGGCGAAGATCTCGCGTCGGCGGTCGGACTCGCGCCCGAACGCCGCGAACGACGACGGAGTGCCCCCCGTCGCCAGCCCCAGCTGCACCCGCCCGCCGCTCAGCTGGTCGAGGACGGCGGCGTCTTCGGCGACGCGCAGCGGATCGTCGATCGGGAGGGTGACGACGCCGGTCGCCAGCGCGATGCGGCTCGTGCGCTCGGCGGCGGCGGCCAGCAGTACGAACGGCGACGGCAGGCCGCCCTCGTCTTCGCCGAAGTGGTGCTGCGCGATCCACGCCGACGCGAACCCGCTCTGCTCCGCCTGGTCGATCTGCTCCAGCGCGAAGCGGTAACGGTCGGCGGCGGACGCGTCCTCGAGCAGCCGGGTGAAGAACCCGAGCCTGGGTCCACTCATGCGGGTACCTCTTCCTTCTGAGCCGGGCTCTGCCCGGTGTGGTCGGTGGCGCCGGTGCCGGTGGCGGGCCCGCCGCCGCGCAGGGAGGCGCCGGGGATCGCGGCGAGCAGCTGCTGGGTGTACGGATGCTGCGGCGCGTCGAACACCGCGCGCGCGGTGCCGTGCTCGACCTGGCGACCGCGCTGCAGCACCGACACGGTGTCGGCGATCTGCCGCACCACGGCGAGGTCGTGCGAGATGAACACGTACGTGAGGCCGAGCTCTGACTGCAGGCGCGCGAGCAGGCGCAGGATCTGCGCCTGCACCGTGACATCCAGCGCCGACACGGCCTCGTCGAGCACGACGAGCTCGGGCTCGACGATCAGGGCGCGGGCGATCGCGACGCGCTGCCGCTGCCCGCCGGAGAGCTCCCGCGGATGCCGCGCGGCGATCTCCGGGGCGAGCGAGACCAGCTCGAGGTGGTGCGCGACGCGCTCCTGACGCTCGGCGCGACCGCCCAGACCGTAGTTGCGGAGCGGTTCGGCGAGGATCGCGGCGATGCTCTGCCGGGGGTCGAGCGACGCGTACGGGTTCTGGTAGACGAGCTGGGTGCTGCGGTGGAACGCCCGGCGCGCTCGGCTGCCGCGGAGCGCGGTGACCTCGGCATCCGCCACCCGGATCGACCCGGCGGTGGGCCGGTTGAACCCGGCGATGCTGCGCCCGGTCGTCGTCTTGCCCGAACCGGACTCGCCGACGAGGGCGTGCGTCGTGCCGCGGGCGATCGTGAACGAGACGTCGTCGACGGCGACGAGCGGATCGCGCCCGGCACGACGGAACTCCTGCCGGAGCCCCGTGACCTCGACGAGGGGGCGGGCGGCGGCATCCACGACGGGAGGGGTGCGCTCCACGACGCTCGCGAGCGACGGGGCGTCGGCGAGCAGGGTGCGCGTGTAGTCGGCGGCGGGCGCGGCGAGCACGTCGGCCGTGGCCCCCTTCTCCTGCACCTGGCCGCCGCGCATGACGACGATCTCGTGGGAGCGGTCGGCGGCGACGGCGAGGTCGTGCGTGATGAACAGGATGCCGGTGCCGCTCTCCTCTCGCAGCGTGTCGAGCAGGTCGAGGACCGTCCGCTGCACCGTGACGTCGAGCGCGCTGGTCGGCTCGTCGGCGATGATGAGCTCGGGCTCGAGGGCGAGCGCCGCGGCGATCAGCACTCGCTGGCGCATGCCGCCGGAGAGCTCGTGCGGATGCTGCCGGGCGCGCAGCTCGGGATCGTCGATGCCCACGCGGTCGAGCAGGTCGATCACGCGCGCCTGGATCTTGCGGGCATCGTGCCAGCCGTGGATGCGGAGGGCTTCGGAGACGCTCGAGCCGATCGTCGTGACGGGGTTCAGCGAGTTGCCGGGATCTTGCGGGATGAGGGCGATGCAGCGTCCGCGCAGGTGACGCCAGCGCTTCTCGGACAGGCCGACGAGCTGGGTGAGCCCATCGGTCCGCTCGTTCAGCTCGATGCTGCCGGCGGCGACGTGGCCGTTGGCGGCGAGCAGGCCGATGACCGATTGGGCGACGGTGGACTTGCCGGAGCCGGACTCGCCGACGAGGGCGGTGACCTTGCCGGCCTCGACGTCGAACGAGACACCGCGGACGGCGTCGACCGTGCCGCGGCGGGTGCGGTACTGCACGGCGAGGTCGCGGATCGACAGCAGGGGCGCGGTCATGCGGCATCCTTTCGGCCGATCGCCTGGCTGAGGCGGTTCGTGGCGAGGACGACGAGCACCACGACGGCGCCCGGGAGCACCGTCAGCCACCACGCCGTCGCGACGTAGTTGCGGCCCTCGGCGATGAGCAGTCCCCACTCCGGGGTGGGCGGCGGCGCACCGTACCCGAGGAAGCCGAGGGTCGAGATCTGCAGGATCGCCGACCCCAGCTGCAGGGCGGCGAGCGCGATGACGGGAGTGAGCGAGTTGGGGAGCACGTGGCGCCACAGCACGCCGAAGAACGTGCCGCCCGAGCCGTACGCGGCCTCGACGAAATCGCTGACGCGCACGCTCACGACGCGGGAGCGTGCGAGGCGCGCGAAGACGGCGATCGAGGTCACGCCGACGGCGATCGCGGCGTTGGTGGTGCCGAACCCGAGCAGGATGACGACGCTGAGCGACAGCAGCAGCCCGGGAATCGCCAGCAGCACGTCGACGAGGCGCATGAGCACCTCGTCGAGCGCGCCGCCGACGGCGCCCGCCGTCACGCCCAGCGCGGTGCCGACGACGAGGCCGACGGCGACGGCGACGATTGCGCCGATGATCGACTGCGAGGCGCCGTAGACGACGCGGGCATAGAGGTCGCGCCCCGTGGCGTCGGTGCCGAACCAGTGCTCGGCGCTCGGGGCGAGGAGGGACGGCGCGACGGTCTCGGTGGGGCTCTGCGACGTGAACAGGCCCGGCGCCACGGCCCAGAGCACCGCGAGGGCGAGCACGACGAGCGGGATGAGCACACCCGGCTGCAGCAGGGCACGCCGGCCGTCGGCGCGGGCGCCGCCGGGGGCACGCGTGGGGAGCCGGAGCGAGGCGAGGGCGGTCATGCCGGGACTCCGATCGGGTCGGCGCGCACGGCTTTCGCGGCGCGGGGCGTGCGCAGGCGGGCATCGAGCACGGGGTAGAGCAGGTCGACGATGAGGTTGATCGCGACGAAGGCGACGGTCGAGATGACCACGACCGCAAGCAGCACGGGGGTGTCGCGGTTCGCGACGGCCTGCGCCGTCAGCTGCCCGATGCCCGGGCGCGCGAACACCGTCTCGGTGACAACGGCGCCGCCGACGAGCTCGCCGAAGAGCAGACCCGCCATCGTGAGGGTCGGCAGGAGCGCGTTGCGCGCGACGTTGCGCCACAGCAGCCACGAGGTGCTGGCGCCGCGCGCGCGCACGACCGTCACGAACGGCTGCTCGCGCACCTCGTCGATCGAGCGCATGAGCACCTGCGCGAGGGGCGCGGCGATGGGGATCGACAGGGTGATCACTGGCAGGATGAGCGCCTGCACCGGGTTGGCGCCGATGACCGGCACGAGGCCGAGTCGGAACGAGAAGATTTGGATGAGGATGATGCCGATCCAGAACACCGGCAGCGACACGAAGAACGGCGGCACGCCGCGGAAGAAGCGCCGCAGCCACGTGCCGCGGCCGTACGTCGCGGTGAAGGCGATGACGACGCCGAGGAAGATCGCGAGTCCCAGTCCCAGCACGGCGAGGGTGAGGGTCGCGGGCAGCGCCGTCGCGATGAGGTCGGAGACGGCGGCGCCGCTGGCGACCGAGTAGCCGAAGTCGCCGGTGAGGAACCCGGCGATGGATTTCACGTACTGGACGATCAGCGGCTGGTCGGCGCCGAGGGCCTCGCGGATCGCCTGGATCTGCGCGTCGGTGAGGCCGAGGTCGGGGTTGGCGTACCGCGCGATGATGGCGTCGCCGGGGAGGGCGGCCAACAGCAGGTAGGCGCCGGTGTAGGCCAGCGCCAGCACGAGCACCGCCTGCCCGGCGCGGTGCAGAACGTACGACATGGGGATCCTCTCGGTCGCCCGGCGGGCGGGGCGTCGTGCCCCGCCCGCCGGGCGACGGCGGCTCAGTTCGCGAGCCAGGTGGAGTAGAACGACGGGCGGCCGACCGACTCGGTGGCGAAGCCCTGCACCTTCGCGGTGAGGCCGAACACCTGCGGCTCCTCGAAGATCGGCAGGATGTAGGCGTTCTCGGCGAGGTACTGCTGCGCCGCGGCGGAGGCCGCCGTGCGCTCGTCGGTGGTGGGCTCGGAAGCGATCGCCTGCAGCAGCGTGTCGAGCTCCTGGTCGCCGACCGAGCCGTCGGCCTTGCTGAAGTTCAGCAGCGTGTTGCGGTTCTTCGAGAAGTACTGCGACTTCAGCACGTCGAAATCAGCGCGGCCGACCATGGAGTGGTAGACCTGCACGACGCTCTGGTCGGCGGATGCCGCGGTCTGCGCCGCCTGGTCGCCGGCGTACAGCTCGACGTCGATGCCGATCCTGCCCAGCTGCTCCTGGATGAGGGTGACGACCTCCTTGGAGCGGGGCTGCGGCAGCGCCTCGTTGAAGGTGAGCGTCAGCTTCTGGCCGTCCTTCTCACGAACGCCGTCGGAGCCGAGGGTCCAGCCGGCCTCGTCGAGGAGCTCGGACGCCTTGTCGGGGTCGTACGCGTAGTACGAGGACGTGTCGACGTAGCCGAGCGCGGTCTTGGCGAGCGCACCGGTCGCGAGCGGGTAGTTCTCGGTGAAGAGGGTGTCGACGATCTGCTGCCGGTCGATGCCCGCGATGATCGCCTGACGCACGCGGATGTCGCTCAGGCGCGGCTCGCGGAAGCGGAAGCTGAGGCCGTTGTTGACGCCGTTGGTCGATGCGGCGACGAGCGAGAGGCCGGAGGCGGTGAATTGCGCCTCGTCGGGCGCCTCGATCTGGCGGGCGATGTCGGCCTGGCCGGCGACGACGGTGCCGACGCGGACGCTGTCCTCGGCGGCGACGACGTAGTCGATGCCGTCGAGGTAGGCGCGGCCCTGGTGCTCGAGCGAGGCGGGGGCCCAGTCGTAGTCCTCGCGGGCCTTCACGCTCGTCTTGGTGCCGATCTCCTCGGCGGAGATGACGAACGGGCCGCTGCCGATGATCTCGGTCGCGTTGCCCGGGCCGAACTGCTCGCTGGTGCGGTCGAGGGTCGCGTCGGAGAGCAGACCGGAGTTGATGGTCGACACGGCCTGTGCGAACCCCGGGGAGGGTGCGGTGAAGCGGAACACGACGGTGTCGGCATCCACCACCTCACCGTGGTCGTAGTTGTTGATCGCTTCGGAGACGGGGAGGGCGCGGTCGGTGTCGCCCTTGCCGTAGAGGTCGATGTTCTTGACGACGTTCTCGGCCGTCAGCGGCGTGCCGTCGGAGTAGGTGACGTCGGTGCGCAGGTCGAACGTGTACTCGGTGGCGTCGTCGTTGACCGTGTAGTCGGTCGCGATCCACGGCTCGAGCTCGAGCGTCTCGGGGTTCTGGTACAGCAGCCGGTCGGTGATGTTGTTGACGAGGCCGCCGTTGGGATAGAAGCCCGCGGACGGCGGGTAGAGCGTGCCCCACGCCTGCGGCTCGAGGTAGGTGAGGGTGCCGCCGGTCTTCGGTTCGCCGGCGGCGGTGGATGCCGGGGTGCCGCCGCCGGACGAGCATCCGACGACGAGGGCGGCGACGGCGACAGCGGATGCCGCCGCGAGGACCGCGCGAGTGGTACGGGACATGGTGACTCCAAGTGAGGCGGGGTGCTGTGGTCGGGAGAGTCCAGCCCACCACTGGCGGCGGCGATGCCGCCAACCGCCGGTCACGCGGCGTAAGCGTCCGCCACACGCCGTAACGAGGGGTCATGCGCCGTAACGAGGGGTCATGCGCCGTAACGATGTCGGGTCGCGCGGCGCGCCGTCGGCTCAGTCGGCGGCGGTGAGCAGCGCGACGGGGTACCGGTCCAGCAGCGCGGCCAACGGCACTCCACCGCCGTCGAACTCGGCGCCGGTGAACGCGTCCCGCCAGCGTCCAGCGGGCACGAGCACGGCCGTATCGCGCCAGCCGCCGGCGGCGGCGAGCCCGACCGGGAGGCGCATCGCGACGGCGATCGCCCCGCCGCGGTCGAAGCCGATCGCGTGGGCGGATGCCGCGCCCACCGCCTCCAGCGGCGTGTACCGCGTGAAGAGGTCCGGGCGGTCGCGGCGCAGCCGCAGCGTGCGCGAGGTGACGAGAAGCTTCGCGGCACCGGCATCCGCCCCCTCGTCATCGACCCCCGGCAGCCACCCCTCGTCGAGGCGCGCCAGGAGCGCGCGGCGAGCCGCGAAATCGACCGGGCGGCGGTTGTCGGGGTCGACGAGGGAGTGGTCCCACAGCTCGGTGCCCTGATACACATCCGGCACGCCGGGACCGGCCACCTGGAGCAGCTTCGCCGACAGCGCGTTCACGCGCCCGGGGCCGGCCACCGCTGCGACGATCGTCTCGATCGTCGGCCGCGCCGCGCCGAACGCGGCGTCGATCAACGCGTGGACGCGCGTCTCGAAGTCGGCATCCGGGTCTTCCCAGCTCGTGCCGACGCCGCCCTCGCGCGCCGCCTTCTCGGCGTAGGCGTGCAGCCGCTCCGGCAGGGCGGGGTCCTCGGACCACGCTCCCACGACCGCCTGCCACAGCAGGTCGTCGAGCGACCTGTCGCCGGTCGACGCGATCGCCCGCAGGTCGTCGAGGGTCGCCACCCACCGCTCCGCCACCTCGGCGATGACGGTGATGCGGGCGCGGGTGTCCTCCGACCGCTTCGTGTCGTGGGTGGTCAGCGTCGTCAGCGCGTGCGGCCACGACGCCTGCCGCCGCGCGAACGCGTCGTGGAACGCCTGCGGCGCAAGCGAGAACTGCGACGGGTCGCCGCCGACCTCGTTCAGCGACGTCAGCCGGCTGTAGCGGTAGAACGCCCGGTCCTCGACGCCCTTGGCCATCACCGGCCCGGTCGTCTGCATGAACCGCGTCGCGAACTCGCCGCGTGGATCGCGGCGGATGAGGCGCGCCACGGTGCGGATCGGCACCGCGAGGTCGGGCCGGCGGGCGGATGCCGCGGCCACCGCCTCCGCGAGGTACTCCGCCCCCGCGGGCAGATACGCGCGGTACACGCCGAACGCGGCGAGGAGCTCAGCAATCGCGTCGCGCGCCTCGTCGTCGTCCTCGAACGCGCTGCCCTGACCGTCGGGGATCGCCCGGATGATCCGGCCCACCTCCGCGGCCTGTGACGTGTCGGCGACCTCGCGCTTGGTCCGGGCGATCAGCTCGTGCCAGTCGGGCGCGTGGGTCCGTGGCCCGATGCGCGGGAGGTCGTGCGGCGGCGGTTCGTGCGGCTGCGGGTGCTGGGCGAGCACCGGCGCGCCGCCGGGGTCGGTGAGCACCCGGTCGATCTCCCCGAGCGCGTCGTACCCGGTCGTGCCCTCGGTCGCCCACCAGCCCGGCAGCTGCTCGCCGGGCTCGAGGATCTTCTCGACGTAGACGGGGAGCGGGTGGGACAGGGGTGACTCGGGGCGGTGATCGGCGGAAGGGTCGGGGCGTTTCGTCTCGCTCGTTCCTCGCTCGCCCAACGACCGGGCGGTGGCTGCCGCGGCGGCGAGGCGGTCGAGGTAGCCGCCGGGGTCAGCGAGACCGTCGGGGTGGTCGATGCGCAGACCGTCCACGAGCCCCTCGCGCAGCCACCGCAGGATCTCGACGTGCGACGCGTCGAACACTTCAGGCAGCTCCACGCGCACCCCCGCGAGCGAGGTCACCGTGAAGAATCGCCGGTAGTTCAGAGCCTGCGCATCCCGTCGCCAGTTCTCCCACCGCCAGTGCTGGCGGGCGAGCACGTCGCGCACGACCGCGGCATCCGTGGTCTCCTGCTGTGGCGCCGTCCCCTCGGCCAACGGCAGCACGAGGTCGTAGTAGCGCGCCGTCCCGAAGGGGGCCGGCGCCCCGGCATCCGACGCCCCGGCATCCGACGCCCCGGCATCCGCCGGCGCCACCGTGATCTCCCCGGCCGCGAGAACCTCATCGAGGTCGCCGCCCAGCACGGGCAGCACGACCCGCCCGTCGCCGAACTCCCAGTCGATGTCGAACGCGGCGGCGTGGGGCGACGCCTCTCCGCGCAGCAGCACGTCCCACCACCACGGGTTCTCCGCCGGATCGGCCACGCCCTGATGGTTCGGCACGATGTCGACGAGGATGCCGAGACCCGCCGCCCGGGCCGTGTCGACGAACCGGGTCAGCGCCGCCGCTCCCCCGCGCGCCTCGTCGACGCGCGTCGGGTCGACGACGTCGTAGCCGTGCGCGGAGCCCGTGGCCGACTGCAGGATCGGCGACAGGTACGCCCAGTCGACCCCGAGCGCAGCGAGGTAGTCGGTGACGGATGCCGCGGCATCCAGATCGAACTCCGCCCGCACCTGCAGGCGGTATGTCGAGCGGGGTCGGGGCGCGGAGGTCACGAGCGCCTCAGTGGGGCAGCTCGACGGTCGGCGCCTGGGCCGGCACGAGGTCGATCGGCGTCGTCAGCGCCGCCAGCGACGCGGCGACCGAGTGATCGGTCTCGGGCGTGTCGTCCTCGTGGTCGCGGAGCACGACGAGCGAACGCGCGTCGAGCGCGATGACATCGCCCCCCGAGCGCGGCCCGGAGTCGGCGAGATGCCCGGCGGTGTCCACCACGACGTCCCACCGCGGGCTGTACTGCGCCGCCGGGATCGTGAAGTCGATCGGCTCGTCGCTCCCGTTGAACAGCACGAAGAAGTGCCGATCGGTGATGGGCTCGCCGCGGCGATCGCGCTCGCGGATCCCGTTGCCGTTGAGGAACACCCCGATCGCGCGGCCGAACCCGGAATCCCAGTCCTCGGGCTGCATCTCGGTGCCGTCGGGCCGCAGCCACGCGATGTCGGGCACCGGCGCGCCCTCCTCCCGGCGGATCGGGCGGCCGTTGAAGAACCGGCTGCGCCGGAACGTCGGATGCTCGCGGCGCAGGCGGGTGAGGGCGGCGGTGAACTCGATGAGCGGCTGGTCGATGTGCTCCCAGTCGACCCATGTGATCTCGTTGTCCTGCGCGTAGCCGTTGTTGTTGCCGCCCTGCGTGCGGCCGAGCTCGTCGCCGTGGCTGATCATCGGGACGCCCTGGCTGATCAGCAGCGTCGCGAGGAAGTTCCGCTGCTGCCGCGCGCGCAGCGTCAACACGGCGGGGTCGTCGGTCGGGCCTTCGACGCCGCAGTTCCACGAGCGGTTGTGCGATTCGCCGTCGTTGTTGTCCTCGCCGTTGGCCTCGTTGTGCTTCTCGTTGTACGACACGAGATCGCGCAGCGTGAAGCCGTCGTGCGCCGTGACGAAGTTGATGGATGCCACGGGGCGGCGGCCGTCGTGCTCGTAGAGATCGGCCGATCCCGTCAGTCGCGACGCGAACTCGCCGAGCGTCGACGGCTCGCCGCGCCAGAAGTCGCGCACGGTGTCGCGGTACTTGCCGTTCCACTCCGTCCACTGCGGCGGGAAGTTGCCGACCTGGTAGCCGCCGGGGCCGATGTCCCACGGCTCGGCGATGAGCTTGACCTGACTGATCACCGGATCCTGCTGGACGATCTCGAAGAACGCCGCGAGGCGGTCGACCTCGTAGAACTCGCGCGCGAGGGTCGCCGCGAGGTCGAACCGGAATCCGTCGACGTGCATCTCGAGCACCCAGTAGCGCAGCGAGTCCATGATGAGCTGCAGCGTGTGCGGGTTGCCGACGTTCATGCTGTTGCCCGTGCCGGTGTAGTCGGTGTAGTAGCGCTTGTCGGTCTCTTCGAGGCGGTAGTAGGCCTCGTTGTCGATGCCGCGCATCGACAGGGTTGGCCCCAGGTGGTTGCCTTCGGCGGTGTGGTTGTAAACGACGTCGAGGATGACCTCGATGCCGGCCGCGTGCAGGGCCCGCACCATCCCCTTGAACTCCTGCACCTGCTGGCCGCGCTGGCCGGCCGAGGAGTAGGTGTTCTGCGGTGCGAGGAAGGCGATCGTGTTGTAGCCCCAGTAGTTCGACAGCCCCTTCTCCTGGAGCGTCGAGTCGTTGACGAACTGGTGCACCGGCATGAGTTCGATCGCCGTCACGCCGATGCGCTTGAGGTGCTCGATGATGACCGGATGCGCGATCGCGCTGTACGTGCCGCGGATCTCTTCGGGAATGTCGGGATGCCGCTTGGTGAGGCCCTTCACGTGCGCCTCGTAGATGACGGTCTCGGCGTACGGGGTCTTCGGCTGACGGTCGCCCGCCCAGTCGAAGTAGGGGTTGATCACGACTCCCTTCATCATCGCCTGCGCGGAGTCGTCGTCGTTGCGCGAGTCGGGATCGCCGAAGTTGTAGCCGAAGACCGACTGGTCCCACTGCACCTGGCCCTCGACGGCCTTGGCGTACGGATCGAGCAGCAGCTTGTTCGGGTTGAAGCGCTGACCGTTCGCCGGGTCATTGGGCCCGTACACGCGGTAGCCGTAGCGCTGCCCCGGCTGGACCGCCGGCAGGTACGCGTGCCACACGTGGGCGTCGACGTCGACGAGTTCGACGCGGCTCTCCTTGCCCCGATCGTCGAACAGGCACAGCTCCACCTTCTCGGCCCCTTCGCTGAACAGCGCGAAGTTCGTGCCGTTGCCATCGAAGGTCGCCCCCAGCGGATACGCGGAACCCGGCCACACCTGCATGTGCTCTCCCCTGTTCAGTACCCTCAGCCTAGAACCCCGGAGGTTACGCGGGGATGTCTTCGCGGGGGCCTGGACGCGCGCCCGCGCACTTGCTATGCGGCATCCGTCGCCGCGCCGACGCGCCGTTTCGCCGAGCGGGCCTGTTCTCGCCGACCGCGCCTGTTCGCAGCGGTACGCAGCGGGCCCTCTCGGCGAGACGAGGCGCACTCGGCGTCGTGAGGCGGGGCGAGGCGGGGTGTGGGATGCCGGGGGTCAGGTGCGGGGGAGGCGGAGGGCGCGGGCGGCCTGGCGCGCGGCGCCGAGCGCGACGTACTCGCGCGGCGCGGGGACCTCGACCGGGACCCCGAGGACGGCGGGCGAGATGCGCCGCACGGCCTCGGACTGCGCGCCGCCGCCGATCAGCAACGCCCGCTCGATCGGCACCCCGAGCGCGCGGATGGCGTCGAGGCCCGCGGCCAAGCCCCCCAGCATCCCCTCGACGGCGGCGCGGGCGAGGTTCTCGCGCGTCGTGGATGCCAGGGTCATGCCGGTGAGCTCCGCCGTCGCATCGGGGAGGTTGGGAGTGCGCCACATCGAGGGGCTCACGGGTCGGACCGCCGAACGGGTCGGTGCCGTTGTAGCCGATGGTCCAGAGCCCGAACGTGAACTTGTCGGCGGGGGTGGGGGTCGGGGTGGACATAGCGCTCCTTTGCGAGACGTTTGTTGTTGGCAGCAACCTATACCATCCTCGGCACGGCGTCCAGTCGGCATCCGCCATCGACGCACCCGCGCTGCACGCGCCGGTCCGCGACCACGGATCTCTTAAGGTGGACGGGTGGCAGGCGCGGAGGGGACCGTTGAGGGCGTCAGGCGCGCCAACCTGTCGCGCGTCCTGCGGCTCGTGCACGAGGAGGGGCCGCTCTCGCGGGCGAGCCTGACCGAGGAGACCGGTCTCAACCGCTCCACGATCGGCGCCCTCGTGGGAGAGCTCGCCGCCGCCGGCCTCGTCACCGAGACCGTGCCCGATGTGCACTACCGCGCCGGGCGCCCCTCGCCGAACGTCGCCGCCGCGACCGAGGTCGTCGCGATCGCCGTGAACCCCGAGGTCGACGCGCTCACCGTCGCCGCGATCGGGCTCGATCGCCGCGTCGTGCTGCGCGAACGCACCGAGCTGCCCGACGTGGCCGGCGTCGAGCAGGTCGTGGCGATGACGGCGGAGCGCGTCGCGCGGTGGCGCACCGACGAGCTGGCCGGATGCCGGGTCGTCGGCATCGGCGTCGCCGTCCCCGGCCTGGTGCGCAGCGCCGACGGCCTCGTGCGGCGGGCGCCGCACCTGGACTGGACCGACGAGCCGCTGCGCGACCGCCTGGCGGCCGCGACCGGGCTCGAGACCGCGATCGACAACGACGCGACCCTCGGCGCGCTCGCCGAGCACCTGTACGGGGCGGCGCGGGGCGTCGATGACGTGGTCTACCTGAACGGCGGCGCGAGCGGCATCGGCGGCGGACTCGTCATCGCCGGGCGACTCGTCCGCGGCTCCGGCGGTTATGCCGGAGAGATCGGCCAGAACCGGCCCGGCATCGCCCTGCCCGCCGACCGCCGCTCGGGGGCGCAGGGCACGGTCGAAGACGAGGTGAGCCGCGCGCGCCTGCTCGCGGCGATCGGACTCCACAGCGCCGACGAGCCGACGCTCGAAGCGGCGATCACGATGTCGCCGAACGCCGAGATCGTCGCCGAGGTCGAGCGCCAGCGCCGCATCCTCGCGACGACGCTCGCGAACGCCGTCAACGTCCTCAATCCGTCGGTCGTCGTGCTGGGAGGCTTCCTCGCGACGCTCCTCGCGCACGACGCCGAGGGCCTGCTGGCCGCGGTGACGGCGCAGACGATGCCCGCGAACGCCGAGGATCTCGTGCTGCGCTCGGCCGCCCTCGGCGAGGATCGGCTGCTCGTGGGCGCCGCCGAGATCGCGTTCGCCCGTCTGCTCGACGACCCCGTCAGCGTCGCGGGGGCGCCGTCGTCGCCCGCGGGATCAGGCGCGTAGGCAGCACGAGCTGCGACGTCTCGAGGGTGCCGCCCTCGAGGAGTGTGACGACCATGCGGACCGCTTCGGCGCCCAAGCGCATCATCGGCTGCCGCACGGTGCTGAGCGGTCGGGCGGTGAGTTCGCCCACCCGCTCGCCCGCTCCCGCGAGACACCGTTCCTGCACCGAGACACGGGTGCAGGGGCGATGTCTCGGTGCAGGGACCGCGTCTCGCCGCGAGGCACCCCGGTTTCGCGGATCGACGCCGGACGGCGGGCTCAGCGGAGCGCACCGCGCGCGGCTCAGCGGAGCGACAGCTGCTCGTCGAGGTACTCGGCCAGCGGACGCCTCGCGCCGGCGGCGTTCCACACCACCGACGGGATGCCATCGACCATCGCGAGCGGGCCGGAGGCGCCGCCTCGCGCCACCGCGTCCACGTCGATCTCCACGGCTCCCAGGTGCAGCGTCTCGCCGTCGGCGAAGCCGCCGCGCGCGGCAGCCGCAGCGCGCTCGGACCGCTCGCGCTGCGCCTGTGCCGTGTAGCCGCGCGGGGCCTCAGTCCGGGCGCGGAGGATCTCGCCGGTGGCGTAGACCGCGGCATCCGCGATCAGGAGCACCCCGACATGCCACGCCTCGCCGACCGGAACGATGCGCGGCGCCCGGCCGAACCCGAGCAGCCGGCGTGCGTGCGCCCAGTCGCCCAGTCGCTCGCGCGGCGACCCGGCCAGGCGGCGCCGTGCGTCATCGAACAGCGCCTTCACGTCGGTCTCCGCATCCATCCGCGCCTCACACCTCGTCGTCGACGCGGACAGTCGTCGACGACACCAGCTCGCCGCGCAGAGCCATGCCGATGGAGATCGCGACGAGCGGCCCGAACTCCCCGACCGCACCGAGGGCGCCGACCGCACGCCCGAACGGCGTGCGCAGTTCGCCGGCGTCACGCAGGATCGGCAGCAGCGTTCCCAGAGCGGTGGATGCCAGGGCGATGCCGATCACGACGGCACCGAGTCCGGGCGCCACGAGCAGACCCACCGCGACTCCCAGCGCGATCGAGATGAGCCATCCGCCGATGGCGCGGCGCCCGGAGCGCTCGCGGAGCGCCGCGAACTCGATCTCGGTCCCGGCGACGAAGAACAGCATCGCCAGGCCGAACTCGCTGAGCACATCCACGAACGCGCTCGGACCCACCCAGCCGAGCACGCTCGGCCCGACGACGATGCCGAGAGCGAGTTCGAACACGACCACCGGCACCCGCAGCCACGGCCCGATCGCCCGGGCGGCGAGCGGCGCGATCACCGCGATCAGCGGGATCAGCACGATCGCGGTGTCGAGATGCTCCACGGCTCACACGATAGCGTCGCGCTCTCGTCGTCGGGCGGCGCGCGCGAGCGCCCGCCTCACGCGCGCGGCCCGGGCCGAACCGAGAGGTCGCTGATGACGGCGTCGCGCGGCAGATCCAGTGCCGTGATGATGGCCGTGGCGACGGATGCCGGGTCGATCCACCGGTCGGCGTCGTAGTCCGCGCCCTCCTGGGCGTGGACCTTCTCCTGCATGGGCGTCGCGGTGCGGCCGGGGTAGACGGTCGTCACGCGCACGCCGTGGCGCGCCTCCTCGCCGCGCAGGGCGTCGGCGAGCGCTTTCAGGCCGTGCTTCGACGCGGCGTACGCCGCCCAGTCGGGGTGGGCGGTGAGCCCCGCGCCGGAGTTGACGAACAGCACCTGGCCGCGCGCGGCGCGCACGCGCGGCAGCAGCACGCGGGTGAGCTCGGCGGGGGCGACGAGGTTGACGGCGAGCTGGCTCGTCCAGGCCGTGACCGGCAGGTCGGCGACGGCGCCGAGCTCCACGATGCCCGCCGCGTGGATGAGCGCGTCGACGGATGCCGGGACCCCGGCATCCTGAACTGCCTCGGCGATCGTCTCCGGACGGGCGAGGTCCGTGACGACGGGGATGCTGCCGGGGAACACTTCGGTCAGCTCCGTGGCGCGCGCGGCGTCGCGGGCCACGACGACGAGCTGGTCGCCGCGGGCGTGCAGCCGCTCGGCGACGATCCGCCCGATACCCGAGCCGGCGCCGGTGATCACGTGCGTCGTCATGGCACCCATCCTCGCATCGCCCCGCCCCGCCCCGCCCGGCGCGGTGTGGGCGACCCCGCCGACCCCGAGAGCCCGCGCGCCCGCGGGGCGAGGACCTAGATCCCGCCGTCGATGGACCGGATGACGTCACCCGGCTCGTCGGGGACCATGACGGGGGTCTCGCGGTTGAGGGAGCGCCCCTGGAAGAACGGCTTCGACCGCGGGAACAGGTACCAGATGACCATCAGGACGACGCCGACCAGCAGCGCGCCGATGCCGACGACGAACGTGCCGCCGATGCCGAACAGCACCGTGTAGCCGTAATCCACATCCCACATGTCGATCGCCGACTGCACGAACGCGTACGTCAGCATGAGCGCGCCCAGCAGCGGGAAGATGCCCTTGAACCAGAGGTCGCGCGCCGACCTGCCGAGGTCACGCCGGTAGTACCAGACGCAGGCGTAGCCGGTGATGGCGTAGTAGAACGCGATCGCCAGTCCCAGCGACAGGATCGAGTCCTGCAGGATGTTGTCGCTGATGAGCGTCATCCCGACGTAGTAGCAGATCGCGACGGTACCGCCCACGATCGTCGAGAACGACGGCGTCTTGTACACCGGGTGCACGGTCTTGAAGCGCGCCGGCAGCGCCCGGTACACGCCCATCGCGAGAGTGCCGCGAGCGGTCGGCAGGATCGTCGTCTGCGTCGAGGACACCGCGGAGATCAGCACGGCCACGACCAGCAGCCATCCCCACGGGCCGAGCAGCCCGTCCTTGATCGCGAGGAAGAAGTCGTCGGCGTTGTCGATATTCCCCAGGCCCGTCCCCTCCTCGCCGAGCCCGGCGTACATCATCGCGGCGATCGTGACGGAGACGTAGGTGAACAGCAGGATGATCGTGGTCAGCAGCGCCGCGCGACCCGGGATGCGCTTCGGGTCCTTCGTCTCCTCATTGAGGGCGAGACACGTGTCCCAGCCCCAGTAGATGAACAGCGCCAGCAGCACCGCCTCGGTGAAGCCGTGGAAGTCGGTGAACGCGAACGGGTTCAGCCACTCCCAGTCGAACGCCGTCGCCCCGGGCGCCGTGCCCGCGAAGAACTGCCAGAGCGCCGCGACGACGAAGATCGCCAGCGCCACGTACTGGATCGCCAGCAGCACGTTCTGGATGCGCTCGCCGATCTCCACGCCCCGCCAGCTCACCCAGGTCATCGCGGCGATGAACGCGACGGCGACGAGGATGATGCGCCCGTCGTTGTTGGCGAGGTCGAGCCCGAACAGGTCCCAGAAGTACACCGACGCGATCTGCGCGAGGTTCGCGAGCACGACCATGCCCGCCACGGCGACGCCCCAGCCGCCCATCCAGCCCACCCAGGGGCCGAACGCCTTCGTCCCCCACGTGAACGTCGTGCCGCAGTCGGGGATCTCGTTGTTGAGCTCGCGATACGCGAACGCGATGAACAGCATCGGCACGAACGCGATGACGAACGCGATGGGCGCCTGCGCACCGACGGCGAGGACGACGAAGCCCAGCGTCGCGACGAGCGAGTAGACCGGGGCCGTCGATGCCAGCCCGATGACGGTCGACCCCCAGAGGCCGAGAGTGCCGGTCGCGAGCCCCTTGCCTTCGCCGCGCTCGAGATGGATAGGTGTGGTGCTGCCGAAATCGCTCATCGTGCGCTCCGCCCTCGCGTGATCACGCGTGCCGAGGCGTCCCCAGTGACGCCGTGAGGGAAGACTAGCGCCCGCAGCTCACCACGCGCCGGGTCTGTAGTCCTTCAGGAACACACCGAACAGGTCCTCGCCCGCCTCGCCGCGGACGATCGGGTCATAGACGCGCGCGGCACCGTCGACGAGGTCGAGCGGCGCGTGGAACCCCTCCTCGGCGAGGCGGACCTTCGTGGGGTGGGGGCGCTCGTCGGTGATCCAGCCGGTGTCGACACTGGTCATGAGGATGCCGTCGGATTCGAACATCTCGCGCGCGCTCGTGCGTGTGAGCATGTTGACGGCGGCCTTGGCCATGTTCGTGTGCGGGTGCCCGGGCCCCTTGTACCCGCGGTTGAACACGCCTTCCATCGCGCTGACGTTGACGATGTAGGTGCGGCGGGCGGGGCTCGCCGCGAGCGATGCCCGGAGCTTCGAGATCAGCAGGAACGGCGCCGTCGTGTTCGCCAGCTGCACCTCGAGCATCTCCAGCGGGTCGACCTCGTCGACGCTCTGCACCCACGAGTTGGTGTGGTGCAGGTCGGGGATGAGCCCGCCCGCGTCGATCGCGGTGCCGGCGGCGAGCCGCTCCAGCGAACTGGATCCTGCGGCCATCGCCTGCTCGGTGAGCTCGTCCGCGCGCGAAGCGGCCGCCGCGAGGATCGGGTGGGCGGTGACCGAGCGCTCCAGTGCCTGCGGGTGCTGGTCGTTGGTGTGCCCGAAGGTCACGAGCTCGGGCAGCGGTCCGTCCGGGAGGGGTGCCAGTTCGGCGTCCACGAGCGGCTGGTACGCACCCGGCGAGCGCCGCACGGTCTGCGTCGCGTTGTTGATGAGGATGTCGAGATGGCCGGCCGCGGCGACGTCGTCGGCGAGTCCGAGCACCTGGGCCGGGTCGCGCAGATCGATGCCCACGACCTTCAGCCGGTGCAGCCAGTCCGCCGCGTCGGGCAGGCTCGAGAACCGCCGCACCGCGTCGCGGGGGAAGCGCGTCGTGATGGTCGTGTGCGCTCCGTCGCGCAGCAGCCGCAACGCGATGTACATGCCGATCTTGGCGCGTCCGCCGGTGAGGAGCGCGCGCCGGCCGGTGAGGTCGGTGCGCGCGTCGCGCTTGGCGTGGCTCATCGCCGCGCAGGCGGGGCAGAGCTGGTGGTAGAACGCGTCGACGAGCGTGTAGGGCTGCTTGCAGATGTAGCAGGCGCGCGCACGGCGCAGCGTCCCCGCCGTCGGGGCGGTGGTGGACGTGCTGATCGGAATGCCGCGGGTTTCGTCGTCGATCCGGTCCGGCGCTCCGGTGGCCGTCGCGGCGACCACGGCACGGTCGGCGGCCGCTTCCTCCTCGCGCAGCTGCTTGCGGCGGGCGATCTTCGCGGCCTTGAACATCTTCGCGGTCGCCTGGCGGACGGCGATGAAATCGGGATGGGTCTGGTCGACGGCATCCAACTGTGCGAGGACGCGCAGCGTCACCTCGAGCTCCGCCGGATCGATGCCGCTCGGCAGGCGGTCGCCGCCGGAGGGGTCGACGGGGGTCGCGGGGGCGGTCGGGGGTGTCTCGGGCACACGAGATTCTATTCGCCGCGGCTGGCAAACGCCCCACCTGCTACCGTGCCAGCGTGACCACCGCCCGCCGCATCCATGTCTCGGCCGCCGTGATCGTCGACGCGGATGACCGGCTGCTCCTTGTGCGCAAGGCCGGCACGACCGCGTTCATGCAGCCCGGCGGCAAGCCCGAGGCCGGCGAGACGCCCGCCGAGACCCTGAGCCGCGAGCTCGCCGAGGAGTTGGGTCTGGTGGTGGATGCCGCCTCGCTCGCGCCCCTCGGCCGGTTCGAGGCGGCCGCGGCCAACGAGCCGGGATTCGTCGTGGTCGCCGATGTGTTCGCCGTCGACATCGGCGGGCAGCGGCCGGCCGCGGCGGCGGAGATCGCGGAGCTGCGGTGGGTGTCTCGCGCCGAGGCCCACACGCTGGAGGTCGCGCCGCTGGCGCGGGAGAACTTCCTCCCCGCCTGACCGCCCGCGCGCCGACCTCCGCTACGCCAGCGGGTGGTCGTGCACGGCCGAGCTGAGGCTCACGCCGTTCACGTCGAGGTACAGCTGGCCCTCGGTCACCGAGAGCGTGAGGGTGTTGCGGCGCACGACAGCGGCGGACGCGGCATCCACGAATCCGGCGTCGAACGTGCGCAGCACGATCTCATCGGCACGGTGGATCTTCTTCCCCGCCCACAAGGGCAGCAGCTTCGCGGGGTCGCGGTGGCTGTAGACGACGGTGCGACCCGCGAGCTTGCTGCCGCGGTGGAGCCGGTCGGCATCCGGCGCGCCCACCTCGATCCACGCCGTGATCGCACCGGTCGCGTCGCGCACCAGGACCGCGGGCTCGTCGGTGGCCGAGATCCCCTCGGTGAACGCGATGCCCTCGGCGTACTCGAGGCAGTACGCGAGCAGGCGCGTCACCATGAATGCGTCGGTCTCGGACGGATGCCGGGCCATGCGCAGCGAGAGATCCTCGTACACGCCGCGGTCGAGGTCCGCGAGCTGCACGTCGAAGGTGTGGATCACTGCGCCTGCGGCCATCCCTCGAGCCTACGGCGCCCGCCCCGATATCCTGTTGCGGCATCCATCGGGGACGAGAGCCGTGCGGACGGTCGAGGACGAGGCGCGGGTCGAGGCCATCGCCGAATACGGGATCGTCGGCGCACCCGTCGAGCCCAGCCTGGTATCGCTGGCCAGCTCGCGGCGACGCTCTGCCAGGTGCCCACCGCGGTGGTCAACATCATCGGACCCACCGCCGCCTTCGTGGCGAGCAAGCGCATCGTCGCGGCGTCAGCCTTCCAGCAGAAGCGGCCGCCGGTCTTCCGCGGGCGCTGACGGCGTGGGGCGGGCCCGGGGCGCCCCTTGGCCGGCGCGGGCGGCTCGGGCAGACTCGGATGGACCGCGTCTACGAGGGAGTCTCATGCAGCAGCGCACGATCGGGCCGTTCACCGTCTCGGCCATCGGGCTCGGCGCCATGCCGGTGTCGATGAACAACGACCGCGAACTCCCCTCGCGGGACGACGCCATCGCCACGGTCCACGCGGCGCTCGACGCCGGCGTGACCTTCATCGACACGGCCGACATCTACGCGCCGTCGTGGGACGAGATGGGACACAACGAGCGGATCGTCCGCGATGCGCTGGCATCGTGGGATGGGGATGCCGACGGCATCCTCGTCGGGACGAAGGGCGGGATCACGCGCACCGCCGAGAAGGACTTCGGGCGCGACGGGTCGCTGGCCTACCTCCGGTCCGCGGTGCTGCGGTCGCAGGAGAACCTCGGCGTCGACGTCATCGACCTGTACCAGTACCACCGACCCGACCGCTGGATGGTCTACGGCGAGATCATGCAGAACCTCAAGACGCTGCAGGACGAGGGGCTCATCCGCACGATCGGCATCTCCAACGCCAGCGTCGAGGAGATCGCCATCGCGCGCGAGGTGCTGGGCGAGGGGAACCTCGTCAGCGTGCAGAACGAGTTCTCCCCCCGGCATCCGGGAAGCTACGGGGAACTGCGCTACTGCGACGAGCACGGCATCGCGTTCCTGCCGTGGAGTCCGCTGGGCGGCACTGGCGGCGGAGGACGCACCGTCGGCGAGCGGTTCGGCGTCTTCCGCGAGATCGGCGACGCGCACGGCGTGAGCCCGCAGCAGGTCGTGCTGGCGTGGGAGCTGGCGCTGAGCCCCGTCGTCGTGCCGATCCCCGGCGCGCGACGCGCGGCATCCATCACCGACTCCGCGGCCGCCGCCGACCTCGTGCTCACCGACGACGAGGTCTCGCGCTGCTCCGACGCCGTCGGCATCGAACGCTGAGACGCCGGGCTCCGCACGCGTCAACCCCCTGTCCGCGGGTTCACGCCCGGCCTACCGTGGCGCCATGGCTATCGAACTGAACAAGCCCGCTCTCGAGCATGCGCGCGCCCTGGTGCGCGACGGCAAGGTCGTCCGCGACGAGCGCGACGCGTGGTCGGAGGCGGCTCCCACGCCCGACGAGGAGAACGCGTTCATCGAGGACAAGGGGTGGACACAGTACGCCCACTGGCACCTCGGGATCGACAAGAGCGAGAACCGCGAGACCAAGGGCGCGTACTCGTTCCCGTTCGGCGACTTCCGCCGGGTGCACCGTTCGGGCGTCATCTCCGGCGAGAGTCGCGCCGGCCAGTACGGCCACGACGAGATCCGCGACGCGTTGCGTGCGCTCCTGGAACTCATCGACAAGAGTTGACGATGGCGTTGCAGGAGTTGCTGCTGGTACGGCACGGCGAGAGCGTCGGCAACGTCGCGGCGACCGCGGCCGAGCTCGCCGGCGCCGAGGCGATCGCTCTCGGCATCCGCGATGCCGATGTGCCGCTCTCGGACACCGGTGTCGAGCAGGCGCAGGCGCTCGCGACGCGGCTGCGGGACGCCGATCCGGTTCCGCAGATCGCGTGGGTGTCGCCCTACCTGCGCGCGCAGCAGACGTTCGCCATCGCCACGGCGGACGGCCCGGTCATCGACACCGTGGTCAGCGACGAGCGGCTGCGCGATCGCGAACTCGGCATCCTCGACCTGCTGACGCGGCGCGGCGTCGCCGCCCGCCACCCTGAGGAGGCGGAGCGCCGCGCGCACCTCGGCAAGTACTACCACCGGCCGCCGGGCGGCGAGTCGTGGGCCGATGTCGCGCTGCGGCTGCGCTCGTTCCTGCGCGACGCCGCCGACGCCCCCGCCGAGGTCGGGCTCGTCGTGGCGCACGACGCCGTCGTCATGCTGCTGATCGCGCTGCTGCTGCGGTGGGATGAGGAGGCTCTGCTCGTCTTCGCGTCGCGGCACACGGTGCTGAACGCGTCGGTGACGACGCTGCGGCGCCACGGCGCCCAGTGGGAGCTCGCCGATTTCTCCGACGTGCGACACCTGCAGCGCGAGGGCGCCGAGGTCACCGTCCATCCCGGGAGCGCCGATGTCGAACCGGAGTGAGCCGGTGCCCGTGACCCCCGACCTGCTGCGAGGCTGGGGACTTCCCGACCCGGGCGCGTCGAAGAACTCCCGCGGACGGGGCTTCGTCGTCGGCGGGTCGATGGTCTCGCCCGGCGGCGTCGTCCTGTCGGGCGAGGCGGCGCTTCGGGTCGGTGCGGGCAAGGTCGGCGTGGCCACCACGCCGGACGTCGCGGGTGTCGTGCGCACGACCTTCATCGAGGCCGGTGTGTACGAGTGGCCCGCCGGGACCAAGCGGGCGCCCCGGGGGTGGGAGGCTGAGCTCGACGCCGCCGACGCGGTCCTCGTCGGGCCCGGGCTCGACGACGCCGCGCACGCGCGGGCGCGCCTGGAGGCGATCGCCGCTCGCGAGGTGCGCTGCCTCGTCGTCGACGCCTTCGCCGTCGGGGCGCTGCCCGAGATGGACCGCGGGCGCCTGCCCGAGACGCTCATCATCAACGCCAACCTCGACGAGGCCGCGCTGCTGCTCGGGCGAGAGGTGGACGACCCAATGCGCGACGCCGTCGAGATCGCGCAGACGTGGGATGCCGTGGTGCACTGCTACTCCGCCGTCGCGGCGCCCTCGGGGCAGCGGTGGCGGCTGGACGTCGGCGGCGCGGGCCTCGGCACCGCCGGCTCCGGCGACGTGCTGGCGGGCGCCATCGCCGGCTTCGCCGCCCGCGGCGTGACGCCGGAGCGTGCCGCCGTGTTCGGCGCGTGGTGCCACGGCCGCGCCGGCGACCGGCTGAGCGCCCGCCTCGGCCTGGGCTTCCTCGCGCGCGAACTCGTGCGGGAACTCCCCGCGGCGCTGACCGAGATCGCACCGCACGCCGCGCGCGCTGCCGATCAGAACGAGGACCACGACCGGGACGAGAACCCGCAGGAGAGGAACACCTGACACGATGTTCATCGGCTACCACGCGTCGCACGAGCAGGTGCCACCGAGCGCCCTGCTGACCTGCGTCCAGCGGGCGGAGGCCGCCGGCTTCGACGGCGCCATGTGCTCCGACCATTACGCGCCGTGGAGCACCGCGAGCGCAGCGGTCTGCTGCTCCTCGGTGAGGTCGGCGCGGTTCAGGCCGGCGCGCTGCACGAACGTCACCGGGAAGTTCGACCACGACGTCGTCTTGGTCGCGTCGTCGTAGGCGTAGAGCACGGCATCCCGCTGCTCGTCGGTCAGGGTCGCGAGGAACGCGTCGGCGGCCGCTGTCGTGTCGGCGATGGTGCCCGCCGTGGAGTCGGTCGCCGCGGCGGCGGTCGCGGTCGTCGTCGCCGTGGCGGCGGTCGTCGCGGTGGCCGTAGAGACGGATGCCGAGGTGCTCGCGCACCCGGCGAGAGTCAGGCCCGCGGTCAGCAGCAGCGCGGCGCCGAAGGTGACGGTCGTGCGAGTCCGGCGGCGGGGAGAGGGCGTGTGTCCAGTGGGCGTGTCGTCGGTCATGTCCCCGACGGTACGGAGCCGCCTGAGGCGCGCCGTCGGCGGCCGCTATGCGGCGCCTATAAATGAAAATGCCTGAGCCGCGACTCGTTCGAGAACGATGTCGCGGCTCAGGACACTGGCGGTGACGGTGGGATTTGAACCCATGTATCGCGAGCGCAGTCGCCATCGCTTCAATGCCGTGACCGCACAATCCCGCGGTTCGACCTCGTTCCCGGCTCCACTCGCCTCCCTTCATCTGCGTTCGTCTTTACCCACGCGTGTACCCGCTTGAGATATCTCTACGAGACCCCGCGCTAAGTCTCATGTTGACCCATCGCCTCCGATGGCACCTTCCCGCGGATACTGATAGCTCGTACACGATCCGTATCCGGGCGATGCGCAGTCAGGGGGTGTTGCGGGCGTGGCGTGATCGTGCGGGCGAGGGGAGGCGCCGTTCATTCGCGCAGCGACGACGATCGGCGTGACGTCTCCCGCGCCGCCACCACGTAGCGGGCGGCCCGAGAGGCGGGGTCGCTTCCTCGGGCCCTCTACGTGAGAGGCAGATCGGTGAGGCAGGTGGGGTCATCCGCGCCAGTGGAGATGGGG